>JAAVYA010000023.1 GCA_022790855.1 Lachnospiraceae bacterium
ATGCTTATATTTATAGCCATATCCAAGAAGAACGGCTCCGTTTCATTTACCAGTGTGGGGCAAGGCACGTTCTTTTTGAGGAAGTCCTAGCTTTAGTTGCATAGGCGTATTGTGCAGTTTTTTAAATTTGCTCATTTATAGATAATAAGAACCATTTTATGCATGATATATTGCTCTATGGGTATGATGACGAAAGAGAGGAATTTTTAAAACTGGGATATAATCGGTGGAACCATTATGATACTTCTATCATTGCATATGATGATTTGCTCCAAGCAACCCCATGTTTCATTAAATTTTTAGAGATAAATCATAAATATCATTTTTCCGTAGACATAAAAAACATGAAAAAAAGAATTTTGAGGTATTTAAATGCAGAAGAGGAATGTACAAGCAGCAATATAGAATTTCAAACAGATTACTATTGCTTTTCGCAGCTAAAGACAAATCAAAAAAGCTTTTATGGGATAGAAGAATGTGAAAAAGTAAATGAGGAGATATGTAATATAATAAGGCAGGGAATGAAGTTAGATCTTCGGCCTTCTGCGCTGATTTTGGAGGTTATAGTATCTGAGTTATAGATATTTTTATTACCCTCAGTGTGCAAGGGGAGATACGTCCCAAGTGCTGTTTTAGGCGGTTTTGTGCTGTATGTCCCCTTGTATACTGAGGGTATGTTGTACTATGGTTAAAGTGTTTTTCCATCGTTGCTGCTATATTGTCTCGATATTGTTGCCTATTTTTGCAGCTGCTTCTTTAGGCCCACAAAATAATAGACTTTATACTTGTAATATGGTATACTGGTTGGACTAGAAGGCATACTTATATAAAGGGGGGTGATACAGTGACAAATAATGATTTATTACTTGCCATATCAAATATGCTTGATCCAATGCGAAAAGATATTCAAGGGATTCAAGTAAATGTGCAAAGCCTTCAAAAAGATATGAAGGAAGTTCAGGCAGATGTCCAGGTCTTGAAAGAAGATGTTGGGAACCTGAAAGAGGAAGTCGGAAGTCTGAAAGAAGAAGTCGGAAGTCTGAAAGAAGAAGTCGGAAGTCTGAAAGAAGAAGTCGGGAGCCTGAAAGAGGAAGTCCACGATATCCAAGTCAGGGTAAAGAAGATTGAACTTACACAAGAGAACGTGGTGATACCACGATTAAATACAATAGAATCTTGTTATACATCAACCTATAACAGATATAAAGAAAACGTTGAAACATATGAAGGCATGAAACAGGATATTACTGTTTTAAAGAGCGTAGTAGCGGAACACAGTGAAAAGCTGCAAATGATTTCATAGTGAATCACAATCAAAAAATACGAATCCATCCATATAATACATAATCAAAAAATGTAAAGCTCATGAAGGTTTTTATGGCTTTACATTTTTTAATTTGTCATGAGCCAATACAGTTATGGAGCCAAGGCATACGCCCCATCGCCACAGGCGATTTCAATTGGGCAAAGGCTATTACCTTCACAGATGTCTTGTGGAACAAACAGCCTAAAAAAGGGGCCCTTTACAGTATGGGTAAACCTTGCGCCGCAGGTTTTGATACGCTATAATAAAAAAAGATATTGCATGAAGTTACACAGGCTTTTGAGAGCGTCTGAGATACTTGTGCGTCATGATTAGATTAGAAAAAGAAAGCAGTAAACGTCTACATCAGGAGAAGGGAGAAGAAAAATGACCAGTGTAGAAAATATGTTGGCGGTTTATAACGCCACTCCTGCAGATAGTATGCTGCGGTCTATTATCCGCAGGGTACTGGTGAATCTAAAGGATGTAGGGGGAATGACAATTTATGACCTGGCGGAAACATGTTATACATCACCGGCTAGTATCAGCCGCCTGGTGAAAAAATTGGGATATAAGAATTATTCCTATTTCCAGAAAGATGTGGTAGACTGCATTGCAAAGTACGAACATCATAACCGTTTGATTCCCTTGGACAGTATCCCAGAGGGAGTAGATTTGCCGGATTTTTTTATGGATACGCTGGAAGGGCTTTTAAAAAACATGCGTCAGAGGATGGACAAAGAAAAAATAAGAGAGCTTGCCCAGACCATTCATGACAGTGAGAAGATCAGCGTTTATTCTTACACCGGATATTTTGCCGAGATTTTTTTACAGTCCGATATTTTTGTCAGTGGGAAGATTTGTGATGTATATCAGCAGGAACGCGATATGATGGAGCATACAAAGGTACTCACAAAGCGGGATCTGGTCATTCTGTTGGCGCCGAAATGTGTCTATGGCACCCAGGCGGATAAAGCCATTGACGATATTCATAAGCATGGGGCCAAGGTCTGTGTGATCACAGATTCCAGACATTTCAGCGGCTTGAAAAAGGCGGAAATGAGCTTCGTTTTTGAAGGGGTGATGCATTCCGTTGATATGCTGGTGCTGCAGACCTTTTTGTGCGTGGTGGTGATGGAATACCGAAGGATGTTCATTGATGATTAATCGGCACCCGTTCGCTTTTCGTCCCGGTATTGCTGAGGGGTGCGGTTATAAAATTTCTTGAACAGATGGCGGAAGCTGGCGGCATCATAGTAGCCGTTCATTTCTGCAATTTTCTGAACGGTAAGATTTGTTTTCTCCAAAAGCTCGGCAGCGTGGTTCATACGCATTTTTTTCATATTATCACTGAAACTTAATCCGGTGACGGCGGTTATGATTCGCTGCATCTGCCGTTCACTGTAATTGAAAAATTCAGCAAGGTGGGAAAGTGTCAGGGTCGTGTAATGCTTTTGCATATATTGTAAAATGAAAATGACGTTTTCGTTCATTGCGGCGGTTTTCATGCTGGGAACGATAACGTCTTTTTCATGGTTCCGCAGCAGCGTAACGAAAAAAATAGCCAGGAGGGAAGAAAGCATCGTATTTTTATAACGTTTATTCCTTCGGAATTCATAAAAAATCTGGCGCACATAAGAAGAAAGCGCCGTGTCATTCCCTGTTTTAAATAAGAGATAAGGGGCGTCGGAAGAATCATACAGCGTTTTTACAAAAAAATCGTATAATAATCCGTTGTCCGGCAGAATTTTAAAAAAGTGCTGATCGAAGGTGCTGGAACGGATGAGGAGATTGACCATAACGGCATCATCCGCATATGCGCAGACCGCATGCTTGGCGTGGGGCGTAAGGATGAAAACATCCCCTGGGTAGAGCGTAAGCCTTTGGCTTCCGATAAAATTTGTGAAGCTGCCGGATAACACACAGGCAAGCTCGAAAAAATCGTGTTCGTGCCAGGTTGCCGGCATATACCGAAAATGTTGGATGGCGGAAATATCCTGTTGTTGCTGAAAAAAATCGTCTTCGGCTAAGGCCTCAAAGAAATCACTTAAAAACAAGTGCCGATACCCCTGCGCCAACTTTTCCTGGAGCTCTTCTACACAAAGCGCACGGTCTGTGGTCTGAAATCCTGTAGAAAGAAAATAATTCTTATATTCCAGTTCCATTTCTCTCATGTTCCGTAATTGTTCCATAAAATCACCTGTTTTCAAAAAATCCGCATATCTGGTTGGGGTTATCGCCGTGTCGCCTTAAAAAAGATGTTCTAAGAGGCGGATGCTGTTTTTTATTATATATCCTGTGAAAGATATTATCAAACCATATTGTTGCAAATGTCGTAAAATACCTCCTTAAGAATGTCTTGATAATATCTTTTATGACATGGCTGATCTTGATAGAATGTGTCTATATCAAATCGCGGGAGGTTATAAGATGAATCAAAAGGAATTATCTGTTTCACAAAAAATCTGGTGGGCCTTGGGACAGTCTACCGGCCGTCAGTTTATTACGGCTTTGGTATCCACCTATGTTCTTGTATTTTTGACGGATATCTTTGGCGTTGCAGCCGGAGCGGCAGGGGTAATCATGACATGCGCGGCCATATGGGACGCCATCAACGACCCGATTTTGGGGAGTATTGCAGACCGCACAAAATCACGCTGGGGAACATACCGGCCCTATCTGCTATTTGTTCCTCTCCCCTTGGCGATTGTGTCCGTTCTGCTTTTTGCGGCTCCTGATTTGACGTCTACGGGAAAAGTAGTTTATGCAGCGGTACTTTATATTTGTTACGGAATGCTGGTAACAGCCATTGAAATACCCTTTAATGCCATTTTGCCGGCTATGTCAAAAAATGAAATGGAGCGGAATGACGTAATTTCTATGTCAACGTTTGTGGCTTCCATTATGATTTTGATCGTATCCTCTTTTACACCCAACTTGGTTGCAATCTTGGGAGGCGACAATCCATCCAAGGGTTATATGATTCTCGTGGGAATTGGCGCGGCGCTCATGTGTGTCACAAGCTGGGGTGCGTTTGCAAAGTGCAAGGAGAAGCATACTGTAGACAATTCGGACCACCAGCCTGTATCAAAGAGTCTGGGGGCGTTGTTTCGGGTGAAGGAAGTATATCCGATGATTCTGTTCTGGTGTGTGGGATGTATTTTGTTTCAGGTGATCATGGCCTCTTCTGTATTTTATTGTATGTATTATCTGATGAATCCGGCGCTGATCGCTACTTATATGTTGGTGATTTCTGTCAGCGGTATGATCGGTGTGATCGTGCTCATGCCGATTATTTTAAGACTGGTGAAGGGCAGTATTAAAAAAGCGGTGACGTATACCCAGGCCGTATGCATTGTCTGTTATGCCATCTTGTTTTTTACAGGAAATCAATCGGTCACCTTATTGTATGTATTGACTTTCATTGCAAGTATGTTTTCTACCATGACAAATGCCTTCCGGCCAATGACTGTGGTGGGCATGACGGAGTACGTTTACCAGAAAACGGGCAATCAGCTAAACGGGACGATTTCCGCAATCGGCGGCTTTGCTTATAAATGTGGTACTGCGATTTCCAACGCTATTTTGGCGGGAGTCCTGGCGGCGACAGGTTACATAGCGGGAGCCATCGGCCAGCAGCCGGAAGCTACCATGGTGGGGATTAATTCTGTAAGATTTTTAGTTCCCTTAGCGGCGACGGTGCTCTACATTATTTTCATTCAGTTTTATCCGGAACATAAGGCGGGGCAGAAAGAGAATTAAAACAAACGTAAGCCGTAGGTGTGCCTGCGGCTTCTTACGTTATTTTTAAGGAGAGGAATGCATATGACAGATACATCAATTTTTAAACAATGGATCACAAATGGTACAGATCGGCCGTTTTATGCGAGAAAAAGATTTGTGTTAGA
The DNA here is from genome assembly GCA_022790855.1 of Lachnospiraceae bacterium. Lineage (GTDB taxonomy): Bacteria > Bacillota > Clostridia > Lachnospirales > Lachnospiraceae > 14-2. The sequence goes on from JAAVYA010000023.1 coordinate 5,212, forward strand.
AAGGCAGCCGAAGAAAGCGGCCGTGGCGGTCTGCGGACTTGGCCAGTTTCAGTTGTTTGTCAATGGAAAAAAGGTGGGGGATCATGTGTTAGATCCTGCATGGACGGATTATCATAAAATCATTCATTATCTTACCTTTGATATTACACCGCTGTTGTCCCCAGGGGAAAATGTGATCGCGGCGGAGGTGGGCAACGGATGGTTTTTGATGGATCGCAGCGAAGGATATAGTTTTCATTTTCCATCCTTTATGCCGTCTAATCCAAATGAGTATCAGCCGTTTGGCCCCGTATTGATGCTGGCGGCCCATATGGTTCTGGATTATGGGAATGGAGAAGTGGCGGAAATGGACGCAGACGAGACGTGGAAAATGGCGCCTCATATGGTGCTGCACAGCAATGTATTCGGATCGGAAATAATAGACGGCACAAGGCGGATCCCGGGCTGGGCCAATGCCTGTTTGGAAGACGAAGCATGGGAACATGCATTTTTGGTGGAAGCCTCTGGGGAGCCAAAAGGCGTCTTACAGGAGCAGTACATCCCAGGGGTAAAAGTGATCGGTACTTACGAAGGAACGTATCTGCATCAGGCGGAGGGCAGGATCGTATACGATTTTTCTCAGAATGTTTCCGGTATGCTGGAATTTGATGTGATCGGGAAAAAAGGAGACGTCGTCCGGGTCTATCCGGCAGAAAAACTGAATCAAAACGGCGGAGCTGATCAGATGGCTAAAAACTGGCTGCCCATTGACGTGTGCGAAACCTACATCATAGGCGAGGATGATGTGTGGGAGCATTTTGCCATGACATTTACTTATGTTGGCGGACGCTATGTAGCGGTGGAAGGCTGCTGTGAGAAGAATCTTCGTAACATGAAGCTGCATGCCATATCTTCCGCCTGGGAACAAGCAGGGCATTTTTATTGTGACGACGCCCGTTATATGCAGGTATATGATCTGATTGAAAAAGCAGTGGAAGCGAATATGGTGGGCGTACACACAGATTGTCCTACTATTGAGCGGTTTGCGTGGCAGGAAGAAAATCACCTGATGGCTCCAGCAATTATGTACATGAAAAAAGTTCCCAGGCATTGGGAAAAATTTCTCGCAGACGCCCGGGCTGCCCAGCACACTTCAGAGGACTATTTTTTTGACCATGAGGGCAATGCATTTTATCCGGGAGAGGGCATGATCCCGTCCCAGGCGCCCTGTTATATGCCGAATGTGCTGCCAGTGCCTGGAATGGGAAGTTTTTATGATGTGATTGGATGGGGCAGTTCTATTATGATTGGGACATACTGGCATTATCAGTTTTACGGTGACAAAAAAATCATAGAAGACAATTATGAAGCCGGCAAAATGTATCTGGCCTATTTGAAGACGAAGGTAAATGGGGACGGATTTATCAATCATGGCTTGGGAGACTGGGGCAATCCTGGCGGTGAGCTGGCCCGGGAAAATGTAGAAACCGTATTTCTATATGCGGATGCAAAAATACTTTCTTCTTTTGCGGAGATTCTCGGAAAGGCTCGGGAAGCAGAAGAGCTGCTCCAATATGCATTTGCGGTGAAGGAAAATTATAATCAGAAATTGTTGGTGTTTGATGAAAAAAGGAACTGCCGCTGTTACCGTGTGTGGAATCATCCCGGGGAAATTTTCATGACCCAGGCAGCGGAAGCAATGCCCTTGTTTTGGGGCATGGCGCCGGAGGAAGCGGAGGATGATATTGCGGCAAGCCTGAAATATACCCTGGAGAAAGCGGGTTCTTTTTTCTCCGGAGAGGTGGGCCTGCCTTATATTATTCAGACTATGGCCCGTTATGGGATGAACGACTTGATCTGTCAAATGATGATGCGGGAGGAACATCCAGGTTATTATGCTTTTGTAAAGGACGGAGAGACAACATTGGGAGAATACTGGGAGAAGAATCCCAGAAGCCATTGCCATGATATGATGGGGCATATTGCAGAATGGTATTATAACGGAATTGCCGGGATCCGGCCTCTGGAACCGGGGTTTGGGAAGGTGTTGGTAAAGCCGTATTTACCTAAATCCATGAATGAAGTCCGGTGCAGCTTTGAATCCGCCAAGGGGATGATCACGGTGTCCATGAAGCGCAGGGGAAGCGAGGTTGCATTGAAGGTGGAGGCGGAAGACGGCATAGAAGTGGTAGTTGACAGGAGTAATCTTTAGGCCGTGCTATTTGAGGGTAGCTGTGGAAGCGGTAAATGATAGAAGCTATCTGTATTCCATGTTTCTGAGGAACTGTGTGAGATGAGAGAAGAATTTTATCGTTGTTTTTAAGGAGAGATATGAGATGAGAGAAGAAGGTTACCAGCAGTTAAAACATCAGGTGATTGAGGAAGCAAAAGAGATGCGAAGAATCAACCGGGTCATTCCTGTGACAGGAAAGAGATATGATTTGGATGTAGGGGACCGGAAGATAAATGTTGTTTTTTATCCTGCCAGCCGTAAAAACGCACCGCTGCTGCTTGGATTTCATGGCGGCGGCTTCCTTTTTGGAGGCAACGCCATGGACGACGTTATGTGGTCGGCCATTCGGGACAGGCTGGATATGAATGTGGCGTCAGTGGAATATCGAAAAAGCCCTGAATATCAGTATCGGGCGGCTCTGGATGATGCGTATGATGCAGCAGTTTATTTATATCACCATGCAGATGCGTTTGGATTTGACCGGGAAAGAATGTCTGTCATGGGCTGCAGCGCAGGCGCATGTTTGGCGGCGACCTTGTGTATTTATGCAAAGCAGAAAGGCGGAGTAACTTTTGAACATCAGGTATTATTGTATCCATTTTTGGATGCCGCTACAAATCCGGATGAAAAAGGGAAAGGCAGTTTAACCGGGCCGGTAATGCATATTTTTAATGAATTGCATTGCAGGCCGGAGGAAGCCAAGGATGCTGTGGTTTCGCCAGTGTATGCCAGTGGGAAGGAGGTTGCCGGCTTGCCGCATGGGATTCTTGTAATGGCGGATATGGATAATTTGAAGCAGGAAGGGTTTCGGTATGCCGGGATGTTGGAACAGGCGGGGGTCAAGACGGATGTTATGTTGAGCAGTGGGATGCCGCATGGATTTTTTGAATTGGGATTTGACGACAGAAAGGAAGGTGAGATGGCGTTTTTGCCGGAGGAAGAAAAGGAGCTGATTCGGAGCGGTGAGATTGCCAGAGCGGCCGGGGAGGCTCTGGAATTTGTTGCAGAAAGGTTGGTGGGGATGGAGTAGTAGGCTTGGTGTTTGATTGGGTGGGAGTAGAAAAGGAATGGTCTAGTATAATCCACATTAATTACCACTACTTTTCACGCAGAATAAACTTTCAGGCTGCAAGGCGGAGGAATGAGACGCAGCGGTGGCTACGTCGATTGACGACAACGCAGCAGATGAAAATTTAGACAAGGGAAAGGTATGGTTCATTAGTGTGGATTATACTAATGGTTCAGTTATTGCTCTGGCGGTTTGCTTGAGAGAGGATTTTACTGTGTGAAATGTCTTTCTATGCAGGATTGCCGGAGCAATGTTGTCTGTGGGATTTGGCAGCATAAGGTGGTGAAAAAAAGTGTTGGTGTTGCTTATATAAACGAATGATCGAAAGGTGGGCTTTCCGGCAAGGGGTAATTGAGGGGGAGTGAATATCTATGAATGCCGGGGTATGTCATGCGAGTTATTCTAACATTTCGGGATAGGGCCAGTGAATGATTCCGCCAAATTCTAAGACGTGTTCGTAGTTCATATTGGCAAGTTTTTGGGCTGCGTCTTTGCTTCGGATCCCACTTCGGCAGTAGACGAGAATTGGCTGTGCTTTGTCGGGGAGGGAAGAGGGGGCTCCTTGTAATTGTTCGTTTGGAAGGCAAACGGCGCCTTTGATGTGTTTTTTCTTGAATTCTTCTGGGGTTCGGACGTCTAAGATTGTAATGTCCTGGTTGGTTTCGATAAGTTCTTTTGCTGTTTGTTGTGTGATTTGTTGGTATGTCATGTTGTGTGTCTCCTGTTATTTTGGTTTGATGAGTAAGTTATGGTATTGTGAATGATTCATGTAAGGGTATCTGAAAATGGTGGGTGTATTATATCGGGAGTGTGGGGTGGGAAAACAAAATTTAAAGGTTTTATATAGTTTATCCGAATTTTTGTGTATTACGCATGAGATTGTAGGAAAATGGAAAGTATTTTTGGTTATATATTTTTCTGAGGTATTATGTTGTATTTGCTTTGTTTAAGTTGTTTTGAAAAGTATGAGAAGTAAAATTATGTCGATAAAAGCAAGGCATGTCATGAAAAATGGTGGTATTATATCAATAAAAATATATTTTTGCGAATAATTCGGAGTTACTTGTTGGATTATGAGGGGAGAATATATTGATAATTCAATGTTAGCTGTTGGTTTTAGATATAGGTTCTTGACTTATGGGCATATAAGTAGGGCAAAAACGCAGCTTTTTTATACCCTCATATTACGTGAAAATAAATATTTTATTCTACATCTTGCGAATTGTCGGATCTTAAAGAATTTTTTATTTTCCACAAATATGTCGTATAATAAAATTTATAAAATAAGGACTCGTGAGATAGGAGGGAGGAATTTCACATATGGAGACATTGTATATGAGTGCATTGTGTGGGAAAGTATTATGTAGGAAGACAATTAGGCGAGGGAGCATACATTTGATTTTGGTATTATGTTCTGTGCTGATGGTGGGATGTGCCCAGAGTCTGGAAAAAGGCTCAAGAGATGTTGTGGAGAAATATTTTGATACGTTGAAGGCGGGAGACATCGAGGGAACAATCTCCTGCTATACGCCTGCTGTCCAGCAACAATTTCAAGCCGCGAGCGAGTTCGGTGGTATAGTTGGGGAAGCATTATTTGGAGTTGACGCAAGCGGTTTGGTAAATGGTTTTGCGGGATATGCCAACGCAGCAGAATACCAGAATTATGATTTCAAAGTAACTAACGTTACTGCTGAGGACGATGAACACGGTGTTGTGACAGTCGAAGTCTATATAGACGGAGAACTGGACAGAAGCACAGAAATAAGGACAGTACAATATCAGGACAAATGGTATGTTGCAGAATAATATTGGCATAGCTGGGAAAGACAACCTGTATTTATTAATTTTGTACACTATTGAATAAATTCATCAAATGGGGCACCTTCATGGCGGTTGTAATGGAAAGGGGCAAAGGTACCATCATAGTTGCAATCCGTTAAGCGGCAATGATGGGACGTTTCAGATAGTGCCCATATTTTACAGCGTTTTTCTGGACGTCATTTGCTTGAGGTTGCATAGGCGTAGAAGCCATCTTTAGGTTCTGAGAGGGTCACAGTCGATCATTTTTTCCATGTCTAAGCCCTCCAGGTAAGAGGTGCTACTCGCACGAAAGGCATGATGAGGTCAGATGGCTGTGCTCAGCGTACAAAGCGAACAAGTCCCCAACGAACATGATTCAGAAATTTCCGTAAAAGGAGCTGGAGTCGCGCCTTCCATCTGATGATGGGGTTCCTCAAGGTAATCCCATCATAGATATGAACAGAGAAAAAAACTCATAAAATCTCACAAAGCTCCCCAAGGCTGCTTACTACATAATCAGCCTGTTCCACGTCTCTGGCAATCTGCCAGTATTGCCCGAATCCTTGCTTGATCCAGATGGTGTGCATTCCCAACAAGTTGGCGGGGACAATATCATTGTCAATGCGGTCCCCAATCATAATCCCGTGATTTGGCGAACACCCGCTTTTGGCCAAAGCCAACTCAAAAATTCTGGGGTCCGGTTTTGATACGCCTTCTTCGGCGGAAGCAATGATAAGGCTAAAATATTCAAGGATACCGTGCTCTCGCAGGCGGTTCTGGGTTCCGGGGGATTGATTGGCGAAAATCCCCATTTTGTATGTTCGGCTCAAAGTTTTCAGGCACTCCACAGCATCAGGAAAAAGTATTTCATCTTCCGGATGCCATTTAGGGACAGGTACGCTGTACAATTTGGCTGTCTTCGAATCGCCTTTTTCATTTTGTCGATAGAAGCTTAATGCCTGGGTCTGAACTTCCTGGTAAGAGACATTTGCACACTCGGCCAGTTCCTGAAGTCGATGTTGGTATGCGAGACGCTCGTCGATGATTGTGGAGCCAATATCAAAAAACAGCCATTCTATATTTGAAAACATAGTGAATCCTCCCCTTGCCAAAAGCATGTTTCAAAGATATCTCAGTGTATGTGCTCTTGTATATTAAGGGTTCTGATACAGAGCTGAGAAAATAACAGTGAATCAGAGATTCTCAAATACAACTGTTTCTTTTTCCAGCCCTTCCACTACTTCCTGATTGGCGCCCATGCGGTGGGTGATATCCTCCATATCGTTGGCAAGGCTTCTGGTGTTGTCGGCAACCCGGGAAATGCCGTTGGCGCCTTCGTCAATGACTTGGGTAATTGTGGCGATGGAGTCGGCAATTTCGGACATAGATCTTTTCAAATGCTCGGTTCGCTCCTGGAATTCATCCATGGTACGGCGGATGTAGGCGGCGTCTTCCTTATATTGAGTGCCGGATTCTACAAATGCCTGGAATTCTTTTAAAACGGATTGCTCCATATACGCGATTAGATTTTGGGCGTTTTCAGACAGATTGTGTACGGCGGCGGTGACTACATCATTAATTTCCTGGATTTGGCTGGCAGTCGTTTGACTGGAATGAGCCAAATCCCGAACCTCCCGGGCAACCACGGCAAAACCTTTTCCGGCGGGGCCGGCATTGACGGCTTCCACGGAAGCGTTCAGGGCTATCAGCCTGGTCTGCTGGGCGATGGCGAGAATTCCACTGGTAAGAGTTTTGATTTGGTCAACGCTTTTACTTTTTTCAATGGCGTCATTAAGAGAACAAAGGATTTCTTCTGCTTTAGCGCGGGTGGTTTCTGCGTTGTTTTTGGCAGATTGCTGCAAGGTGTTGGCCCGGGTGTTCATTTCGGCAGTATAGGTTGTGATAGCGGCGCATTCTTCTACGATGTTATGGACGTCTGAGCGGACGTTTTCAGTGTTATGATTGATCGTTGACGCATTGCTTGCCACTTCCTGAATCGTGGCCGATAATTCCTGAGAAAGCGCGGAAAGGTCGGCGGCGCTTCCTTTGGAAGCCTGGGTTCTTTTTAGGACTTCTACGGTCATATTGTGAATGTGACCGGAACTTTCTTGAATCGTTTGCAAAATATTTTTGATGGGGGTCACCACATAATTCTTAATAAGTTTTAAATCTGCAAATACCAGAAAAGTGCATACAAGGACTGCGGCAATGCCTGCCACCAGAGAAATAAAATATACTGTTGACAGTCGGGCTCTGGCCTGATCGGTCTGTTGACGGATGGAAGCATTGAGGTTGTCAATATCTGTCTCTATCGCGCTGGCATAAGAAGCGACCTCTCCATTGGCCAGGGCGTAAGCGTCTTGGGTTTTGTGGCTTGCGCTGGCGCAGACCAGGCTGACCAGTGCATGCTTGAAAGAAGCATAATCGGATAACAGAGCCTCGTATTGTGCCTGATCTTTTGGTATTACATGACGCTCATATTCTTTCAGCAAGTTGTCCAGACGGGATTCTTCTTCCTTGATCTGCTGGATGAGGACGATCATGGTGTCATAATCTGTGGCTACAATATGGCTCAAGGCCATTTTATGTATATCCATAGAGGACTGGCAGATTTCCGCCAGCCGGCTTTTGCCGTCCATGTAATTGTCAGCAATATTGGAAGCGCTGGCATTTACATTACGGATATTGATAATGGAAAGGATATTTGACAGAAGCGCTACAATGCCTAAAAGGGCTATAGGCAGGATTAATCGATGCATTAATCGCATATGTTTCATCATGGCTGGTACTCCTTTGATATCTGTTCTGAGGATATGGGCGTTATGGGGCGATGACTTCCTCAACCATTGTATCAAGCTGTTCCTGAAGGCTCTTCCCAGAGGGGTTACCATCTAAGATTTCTTTGGTAAATGCAGCCACCGGATCCCAGAAATTACCTCCAATGCGCTGAAGACAGGAGTATTCTGATTGTTCTAACAATGCGGCAATGGCGGGAGAATTTTGTACCTCCTCTGAGGAGGCCGCATTGATATTAGATGGCCCTTGTCCCCGCATCATAAAACGAAGCTTTTGGTTTTCTTCATTTGTAATCCATTCCGCCAGCTTTGCAGCCCATTCCTGCTGTTGGGAATAGGCGTTTACACCGATTAATTTATAACCGGAAAAAGAAGCCATTGGAACCGGCTGCCCGGCGCAGGTATAGGAGGGCAGCCGGGCAGCTCCGAAGTGGCTGCCCCAGGCTTCCTCTACAGCTACGGCATTCCATACACCGTTGATGCCTGCAATAATCGTATTACTTTTAACACCGTCCAGAAAACCTGCGTCGTCGGTACTCAGAAATCCCGGATGCTTCGCCATGTTTACCATAGCCTGCGCTACGTCTGTTCCCTTAATGTCCCCCTCCGTACTGTTCCAGGTACAGTAATTGGTGATGCCGTCGTCATTTAGACCAAGAGTAAGCCCGGTGTTGCCGAAAAAGGAATAGACGTACCAGCCGGAAGACCACTCCATAGAAACCTTTTTGTTTTGGGAGGCAGCAATATCCAGCATTCTGTCCCAGGATGTGACGTCTTCCTCTGAAAAATACTGTTTATTGTAGTAAAGAAAGTATCCATTGTCCGCAGTCAGCGGCCGGGCGTACAAAGTATCATTTACCGATGCGGCAAGCACGGCTTCTGGAAGATTTGCGTCCCGAATGGCCTGGGCGTTTTCTATCGGTTCCAAAGCTCCGGCGGCCACTAAGGTATTTAATTGATCGTCCGCAAATGCAAAAACATCTGCTCCGTGTTCCAGATCCGCCATTAACGCATTGGTACAACTACTCTCACTTTGCGGCTGATATGTGATCTGGAAGTCTGCCTGTCCCTGGTATTCTTCTTGAAAGCTCTCAAAAATCTGCCCAAGCAGTTCTTCATCCTCTTCACCGCCCCAGACTGTTAAATTGATCGTATCAGAATCGGAAGTCTGCGTTTCTTCCAAAGGTTTGGGGGCTTTGCTTTGACATCCGGATAATAATAGGGCCAATAAAAGGGCTGGAAACCATATAACATTTTTTATCTTCATAGCGTTCTCCATTTAAAATATAGCTTATTAAAATATGCAATGCAAATTTCGTTAAAAGTGCACCGATTTGTGCTATTGGTATGTTGGTAAAGTTTTAAAACGATATGTATAATTTTAGCATTTTTAGGTAATTTTATCAATATCTGAAACTCTATTTTCATTTAGTTTGAGGACAAAGTCATCATCAGGAGGTGGAGAGAAGATATGGGAAGCTCTACATGGATCCAGGAGTATTGGGATTTACCATGGATGGGTGTGGGCAGACGGGCCCAGTTTGCGGTTCTTACAGGAACAGAAAAGGGATGGGAACCCCAGCTTATGGTCCTTCCGTATGATGTGGAGGGGTGTCTTAAGGCATTTACGGAAAGTGGGCTGGACGATTTGGGCATGACGTTGAATAAAGCTGTGAAAAAAAGTATCGTCACAGGGATAAATTATTTTTATAGGTACATTCTTGCTATGGAGAAGGCAGCCAAAGAGGCGGGGGTGCCTCTATTTCGGATATGCCTGAAAAAGAATGGCGGAAGCTGGAAGAAAGGCTCCGGCTATGAATCAGTGCAGGCGGGTTCATACGCTAAGGAGTGCCCACCTCAATTAAATGCCCGTCCGGATCGTAGAAGCGGATGATTTTTTGCCCCCAGCTTTGTGTTGTCAATTTGGTGACATATTGAATGGGTTCCTTCCAGTGTTCCAATTTTTCTGCAAATGCTTCCGCATCGGTATCTTCAAAATATAGCTCACAGGAATTATGTTTGGGGATCATAGCTTGTCCCAAAGCTGCTTGCCAAATTTTGGCGTCTTGCAATACCAGCCCTTCTGTCAGGATTACCGTTTGGCCGTTGTTTGCAATTACTTCCAGTCCGAACAGATTTTTATAAAAAGCAATGGATGTTTCAAGGTCATTTACAGTAATAAGAATATTTTTAAGTTTCATTCCAAATTCCTTTCGTGATGTTTTGTCGGTGGCATGAAGCTGTTTTTTCTAACTAACGCTTATTGTATCATAAGGAGGGACGGTGGACAATGAAAAAGGAGTAGAAACCAGCATTGACGCTTAAATTTATATCTGCTAATTGGACGTTTGGCAATAATTTTCCATGTATTGAAAAAGTAAAAGCATTTGGATATTTATTTGCCAAATGCTTTTAAATAGTTTATCATTTTCTGTTACTCACATAAAACTTATGATCAGTTCCTTTGCTTCGTTCCATAGATCTTCTGGACATTCTTCTTTAAACTGAGCGTTTCTTGCACTTACGTCTAACATTTTTACTTGATCACACAATATTACGCCTGTTGTCTGTGTCCGCTCATCTAATTCTATATGAAACGGATGTTTTTTATTGGTATTGGTTATCGGGCAAACAAATGCCAATGAGCTGTGATGATTCAAAATATCATTACTCAAGATAAGTGCTGGTCTTCTTCCACTCTGCTCATGGCCTTTCTGTGGGCTAAAATCCATAAAAATGATGTCACCTTGTTTGTATGTTACCAAATTTCACGACCCTTCGGATCACCTACATCAACCTTTTGTGTACTTTCGACATAAATGTTGTCAATTGATTTATTGTAGAATGATTCCAACCTTTCTTGTAAATTAAGATATTTAGGCTTATTGAACTTTTCAATTGTCATTTTTCCATCATATATACTTATTCCAATCGTATCATTTTCCTTTAAATTCATCTGTGATAATATTTCCTTTGACAATCTAATTCCCTGACTATTCCCCCATTTCTTTATAGTAGTTTTTGTTGTAAAATTAAAAGGTATATCTCTTTTCATCTCATTCGTTTTCATTTCCATATGTTTTCCTATCTCTCTGTTCGCTTGTATACTATCTTATGTGAAATTAGTATCTTCGTGTATTAAAATCTTTTATCTTATGCTTGTATATATGACAGAAAATATCTTGTCTTAAAGTATATACAAAGTATATCTGTCTGTCAATACAAATATTCTAATCAAAAAAGGAGGAACCTAAAAAATCTCCTGAGCGTCTTTTGGCAGGCGATACACATGTTCCAGAAATCCCCTGGCGGCTTTGGCCTCTTCTTCATGGTATAAATACCCTAAGCCTTCCGCAACCTGCCTGGAGACGCGGTCAAACAAATCGCACATTAAGAAAACGGCTTTCCATGCACCTTCTATAGTCCCGCCAAAATAAGTATTCAGGTAATTCTCATATTCTTCCTTACAGATCCACTTGTAGAGATATTTTGCGGATTTGCCTACGCTTACAGTAAAGTCCGTTTTCAGGCCGACGTTCCAGGCCAGCATTTTTTCCAGTTCCTTGCGCACGATAAAATTAGCCATATCTTGAACGTAGGGGAGCTCCTCCCGCCATAGTCCTTTGGCCAGATTGTTGCTGCACCACCAGAATTCATTGGTACAGGCGTGAAATTGTTCTTGTGACGGTTTTTTTACATGATAATCTGCATCAGTGGCCTCGGCTATCTCCGGCAGTACATGTTCTTTGTCTAATAAAATCCGACAGAGCCTGTCGTCGCCGATATGTTCTCTGGCATGTGTAAGAGATTCCACATGAAGGTCAACGCGGACGCCGTCATCAAACTGCATCAGCCAGCCGTAAAAATTTTCTTTGTCGCTGGGATAGTCCGGGCTTTCATCGGGATACTGCATATATAAGATCGTCCCAAATTGCTGGATCCAGTTGGAAGCTTCTATAAAAGGTTTTGTTTCAGTTACTACAAAAACAATATCATAATCTTGAAAAATATCTTTTGGCGCATGTATATTTGTACGGGATCCATTCATGTACACCGCTAATATCCTGCTGTCTTTGCTTGCAATGTCCGTAAATAATTGATACATCGTAGATTCGTTCCGCATGTGACAACCTCCTGAAAAATATTTTAACATACCAACATTTTACTGTCCATGAGAATTTCGTGACAACAGTTCAGACTGTAACCTTATTTTTCTGCAAAGCCCGTACGGTTATGCAGTTAGAGAAGATAATTGACAAGTTTTGTTGGCAATGTTATAATAATGCAAATAAAACTTGGCAAAAGAAGGTGTGGAAATGAATAAGGAAGAAATTTTAAGTGCAGCACAAAAAGAGGGAACAGACGAAAGGGAAGTCCAAATAAAAGACAAGTCAATAAAATGGACTTATCTTTCTATGGTGATTGCAGCGGCTATTTTTTCTTTTCTCAGGGAGAATCAGGGATATCCGATTATGGACTTGACGGCGACGGTTAGCTTTTCCGTATGTATTGGGCAATTTTATAGATATATAAAGGGAAAAGATAAATTATCTTTGCTGCTGGCAGTTATTATGTTGGCGGTGGCGATTTTTGCAACAATACGTTTTTTCATGGGACATTAAAACATGGACGGTAAATTAGAGTTAAAAAATAATGTGAAAAAAGCGCGGACTGAAAAAAAGCTCTCCCAAGCTGCTTTGGCAGACCTGATAGGTGTTTCAAGAAATACGATCAGTTCTATTGAGACGGGGCAGTTTAATCCTACTGCAAGACTGGCGCTTTTGATATGCATCGCTCTTGATAAAAAATTTGAAGAGTTGTTTTATTTCCGCGAGCAATGAGGAAAAAGCGCTGGGAATTAGCCAGACAACCTGTGGACGGTTATTGAAACAGATGATAGGAAAAGGGCAGATTGTTCAAGAAGGAAAAAGCAGAAATACGCATTACTGCCTTGCAGAGTAATTAAACGCATTTTAGGAAGGAACTGTCCTTTTACGTCTGCTGTATCTCATTTTTCAGTATATACTTTTTGAACATAATAGTACCGCTACAAAATGGCGCTGGCTCTCATGAAAAGCAAGAAGAAGGCAGCCATTATCCATCCCGCCGAAACCGGAAAGTCTTTTATCGCTTTTCGTCTCTGTGAGGACATAATCATAAAATAATAAACAGCAGCATGGAAGTGAAAATAAATACTCCTTTTTGATCAGAATCAGGATTTGGCGATTCTGATCAAAAAGGAGTATTTTATTTCATAGAAAACACTTTGTTGCTAGGAAACACGAAAGTGCTCTACCAATCACAACATTGACGATTAAAAAGAAAGATCCCGGCAGCGGTTCAAACATGCAAAAATTTCCTGGCGCCGGGGCCTTGCCAGGTTGGAGGGCAGATAGGAGGAATCAGCCAGGGAGGCCAGTCCTTTTTTTTCAATCTGCTGTTCCAGTAAATCTACTACATCGGTAAGCGTTCTTCCTGAGCGGAAATAATGCTTCGCTCCGCAGGTAACCAGGTAAGCCAGCGCAGAAAGCTGCTCCGTGTCCGCAAGCTGTTCCAGATACCTTAAATCTATGGTGGTCTTATTGATCTGGATGCTGTCTTTTCCCATCACTTTCATTTTCACACGGTCAAAGCCGGTAAGCCCGCCTCCGGCTTTGGGACAGCGGTTAAAGCTGGGAGTGTTGTAGATCAGCCCTTCTGTATGCAGTTCCGGGAAGTCTGCGGCTGCAGCTTTGGCTTTTTGGGTAATGTCGTAGGGTTTATAGTCTTTCATCTGGATGATTGTGTCCGCCACATGGAAATATGCACCGGAACTGCCGGCAACAATGACAGAAGAAATGCCGGAGGTTCCATAAAGCTCCCGGACTCTGCTGATAAAGGGAGTGATAGGTTCTTCCTTATCGCTGATCACGCTTTGCATCAGTTGATCCCGTATCATAAAGTTGGTGGCGGAAGTGTCTTCGTCAATTAGGAACAGCCGGGAACCGGATTCCATACTTTCCACTACATTGGCGGCTTGGGAAGTACTTCCGCTGGCGTCCTGGGTGGAAAAGGCTTTGGTATCGCGTCTGCCGGGAAGGTCGTTGATGAACAGGGAAATATCGGTGTTATTGATATAGCGGGAGTCCTCTGCCCGCAGCTTGAAGGCGCTTGCCTCTGTAATCACATATTCTCTCCCGTCTCCTGCAATATGGTCATAGACCCCCATTTCCAGGGCATTCAGCAAGGTGGACTTGCCGTGGAAACCGCCTCCTACAATTAAAGTGATGCCCTCCGGGATACCCATTCCAGTGATGGGACCGTGATGGGGCAGGGTTAAGGTGACCTCTAAGGAGTTGGGGCTTTTGAAAGGAACGGCTTGCTTTAAGGGCAGATGGGATACGCCTGACATCCTTGGCAGTATGGCGCCGTTGGCCACAAATGCGGCTAGGTGCAGCCGTTTTAATTCCTCCCGGATAAATTGCTGGTCTTCACAGAGGGCTTCCACATCCAGAAGCTCTTGCTTGGGCAGACGCCGGAATAGTAGGCTCTTGTCTACACAGCCCGGAAGAAGGTCGAAGAGGATTTTAATCAGCTCTGGGGAATTAATGGACCGCCCGTTGGCCGGGAAACCGATTTCTAAGCGGAATAACAGTTGACCATCCAAAGGGCGGATTTCGCAGCAGGAGCGTTCCAGAATTTCCTGGCAGCATTGGCTGCTGTAGATGACGCCACTTTTGCCGGAACCGCCGGCTTTTTTACTGATGCGGCGAAGCTCCTGGCCGAACCGCCTGGCCAGATAGTCCTGAAGGGCGATCCGCTTTGGCGCCGTATCATAAAGGTGGGCCGGAAAGCCTGCCGTTTTCCCGTTGATTTCCAGATGTACCTTGGAAGGAGAAGCAAAAGGATCCCCTTGTACATGGTCGATGGAAAGAACGTAATCGCCGAATCCATAGGAGCCTGCCAGAGATTTGTAGGCAGGGTAACTTTTGTGATTTATGTTAAGTAAATCAGATTTCAACTGTTGTGATGTTCGCATGGTTTCCTCCTTGTGAAAAAGATTTTGTATTTACAATGAACATGAATTAAGATAAAATGTATCTGCAATGTGATGGGAAGCAGTTGCTTCCTACTAATATAACTAATTTGAAAAAGAATGTAAATAAGAAATTGCACAGGAAATGGAGCGCATGCAATGACAAAAAAGGAAGTTGCCGAAATAAAAAAGCTTTTTAGCAAGGACAGCGGCTGCATTACCAGAATCAGCGGCTGTTATGTTGGGGGAGAGAAGGAGAAGATCACTACCTTTAGGGAAGCCTTTTATTCCCTGGCTGAGGAGGACGTGTTTAAGTATTATGAAATTTTTAAGAAAACCTTGTCCGGTTCTCTGGGGAAAAATCTGATTCATTTGGAATTTCCTACGGATTCGGAGTTTGAAGGAGGAACGCAGGAATTTTTACTTCGTCTAAGAAACAGCGAATTGAAGGACGAGGAGCTGCTGGAAGCATTTTATGACAAGGTGATACAGTCTTTTTACTGTGTGGGGAATTACCTGATTCTGCTGATACATATTGTTTATGATGTTCCGGGGGTGACAAAGGACGGGTTGGGACTGGAAGACGCCTCAGAAGAAGTGTATACATCTCTGTTATGCTCTATCTGTCCGGTGAATTTATCCAAGCCGGGGCTTTCGTATCATCCGGAAAGCAATTTGTTCCAGAACTGCGTCCGGGACTGGCTGGTGGAGATGCCCCAGGTCGGATTTTTATTTCCGGCCTTTCGTGACAGGAGCACCGACAATCACAGTACCTTATATTATACAAAAAATCCGGACGAACCCCATGAAGAATTTGTGGATTCTCTTCTGGGAGCCGTGCCGCCTTTGCCGGTAAGCAGCCAGAGGGAGATGTTTCAGTCCTTGATTGAGGAGACGCTGGGGGAAAAACGGGAATATGAGACGATACGAAGTATTCAGGAAAACGTCCAGGAGAAGTTAGAGGAAAGCAAGGATGAGCCGGAACCCTTGACATTGGACAAAAAGGATGTGGAACGGATTTTTACGGAAAGCGGTGTGGAAGAAGAATGTATGCAGCAGTTTGACGCGGCTTATGACCGTATCATTCCGGAACAAACGCCCTTGGTAGCGTCCAATGTGGTAAATGCAAAGAAGTTTGAGATCAAGACGCCTAATATTACGGTTCAGGTAAAACCAGAGTTTACCCATTTGCTGGAGACGAAAATGATAGACGGACGGAATTGCTTGGTGATTGCCATTGAAGACCGGGTGGCAGTAAATGGGATTCCCTTATATGAAGAAGGAGAGGAGACATAATCTGCATTTTTTCGGGAAAATGTCCCGCTTCAGGAAATATTAATAAAAAAATATAAAAAATTAGCATTTCTTGTCCAGGGGATGTGGTATGATAAAAGAAAAAGTCAAGAGGTGAGATAATTGCGAAGATCAAACTTAAGCAGGAGGCAGAAACGGAAACGAAAAGCAATTCTTTTGTTGTCGATCAGCGCCGTTTTACTGTTGGTACTTATATATTTATTGATTTCGTTGTATTTTAAAAATCATTTTTATTTCCATACGGAGGTAAACGGCCTGAAAGTAGGGCGTATGACGGCGGAACAGGCAAAGGAGAAGATTGCGGAGGATGTGGGCGATTATCTCCTAACCGTTTACGACAGGGACGGGGAGAAATACCATATTATGGGACGGGATATTGACAATAGCTATGTACCGGACGGTTCCTTGGAGAAGGCCCTGAAAGAGCAGAATATGTTCGCCTGGATTCCATCGCTGTTTCAGGAAAATAAAATTGACGTAGATACGCCCATGACCTTTGACAGCCAGAAGCTGGCGGAGGCTGTGACGGCGCTTCCCTGTTTTGCAGAAGAAAATGTGACAAAGCCGGTAAATGCATATATTGAAGAAATGGAAGATGGGTATGCCATTGTGCCGGAGGTGCAGGGAAATGAGATGATTCCGGAGGAGGTTATAAAAGCCGTGGAAGCGGCGGTGACGGAGGGGGAAGGAAGCGTTACCCTTACGGATGAAGCTTACCGAAAGCCGGAAATTTTAAGTGACAACAAGGAGCTTGTAGCTTCCTTGCAGCGGATTGAAGATTGTATTCATGCGGAGGTTACTTATAAGATTTCGGATTACGATGAAAAGCTTTCTTCGGATGAGATTCTGGATATGCTGCTGGTGGGAGAGGATTATTCCTGCAGCTTGGATGAAAAAAAGCTGACAGACTTTGTACAGCGGCTGGCTTCCAAATATAATACATATGCGGATGAGAGAGAATTTGCAACTTCATCCGGGGACACCGTAAAAATCGGAGGCGGCGATTACGGCTGGGTCATTAATAAAGAAAGGGAGGCGGAGGTTCTTCGGGAAAATGTATTAAGCGGAAAAGCGGTGGAACGAGAACCGGAATACTCTCAAAGAGCCCAGGTAGAAGGGTTTGAGGATATTGGAAAAACATATCTTGAGATCGACTACACCAAACAGCATATGTGGTATTATGAAGATGGCCAGATGATTTTGGAATCCGACATTGTATCTGGAAATATTGCTACCGGAAATGGTTCGCCGGACGGAATATTTAAGATTGTTTATAAGCAGAGCCCGGCAGTGCTGAAAGGAGAAGACTATGAGTCCAATGTGGATTTCTTTATGCCTTTTGCTTATAATGTAGGCGTTCATGACGCCTCCTGGAGAACGGAATTTGGCGGCGAGTTTTATAAAACCACGGGCTCCCACGGCTGCATCAACGCTCCCAGAGAAGTTGCGGAGACGCTGTATCAAAGAATGAAGGTGGATACGCCGGTAGTAGCTTATTATCGGGAACCGGTGGAGCTGACGGCAGAGAACTGCAAAATTTCCAATGCATATTCTTATGTGGAACCGCCGGAGGAAGAGGAATAAGTGTCAGGACAAAGTGCTTTTTCGGATACTGTAAGATAAACAAGTCCCGCAGACAGCGGGCCGGGGAACCGGCCGCTGCCGCGGGACTTGTTCGCAGAGAAGGAACTTAGAAGCGGAACAATTGAATTACCCGTCCGAAATCCTCATTTACTCTGCGCTGCATATTCAGGCGGTATGCATCCAGAATCTGCTGCTTTTTCAGATCGGAAACGGCAGAACCGTAGTCCAGATCTTCAATGCGGCTGTTGGAAGCGGCTGCCTGCTGGGAAGCGTACTGATTAAAGTTCATCACATGGTCCAATGCGTTGGACTGCGCCCCCAGGCTGCTGCGGGAATCCGATACTTTGTTGATGGCGTCTTCGATGACAGAAAGATCAAAGTTTTTCGTTACATCAAAGTCGGCAATACCCAAAGCTTCCAATGCGGAATTGGGCATGTTCAGCGTACTGCCGGAGCCGTCCGGACCGGAAGCTACATGGAGTCCACCGGCGCTGCCGTCCAATAAATTCTTCCCATTAAACTGGGTGTTGGAAGCAACGCTGGAAATTTGGTCCTTCAACTGGTCGATCTCCTGCTGGATGGAAGAAAGCTCATCATCGCCATAAACAGCAGTGTTGCTGGCCTGCAGTCCCAGTTCATGGATTCTCTGGAGAGAGTCCGTAATGGACGACAAGGCGCCGTCGGATACTTTCAGCATATCGCTTGCGGTTCCTGCATTTCTCGTGCCCACATCATAGCCGTTTTTCTGGCGCAGAAGCTTCTCGGCAATAGCCAATCCGGCCGCATTGTCAGCGGCGGAATTGATTTTTTTGCCGGTAGAAAGCTGCCTGTAATATTGGGATGAATAGCTGCCAATACCTGAGATTCTCATAAAAAATCCTCCTTTCTCTCGAAATAGTTATGATATAACATCAAAATTGATGAAATATCGTATTAGTTCGGGTGGGCCTGCGTATTTCTTGTACCGGCCGCACAAAATAAAATGAGGGAATATCAGCGTTCCCATCTACCACTAGCTCCACAAGGGAGTATCAGTCCGCTGGAGGAAACAGGAAGGCCGATTTCCTGTGCTTCAACGACCCCGCCGAAAGGTTTTAGTTCAGTCCCCAACATATAAGAGAGTACTGCAGGCTGCAGTCCTGTGGTATAGGAATTTACAAGATAGAATAGCGGATCCTTTGACAAAAGCTGGGTGCATAACTTTATAAATGGATAAATGGAATCTTCTATTTTCCATATTTCCCCTTTAGGTCCTCGTCCATAGGAAGGAGGATCCATGATAATAGCGTCGTAATGATTACCCCGTCGGATTTCCCGTTCTGCAAATTTTACACAGTCGTCTACAATCCACCGAATGGAAGCATCTTTTAAACCAGAGATGACAGCGTTTTCCCTAGCCCACGTAACCATGCCTTTGGAAGCGTCTACATGGGTAACGCTTGCGCCTGCTGCAGCCGCAGCCAAGGTGGCTCCGCCGGTATAAGCGAAAAGGTTTAATACCCGGATGGGGCGTCCGGCGTTACGGATCTTATCTCCAAACCAATCCCAATTTACTGCCTGTTCAGGGAAAAGTCCGGTATGCTTGAAGCTGAAGGGCTTTAAATGAAACGTCAGAGAACCGTATTGAATTTGCCATTGTTGGGGAAGGTCCATAAACTCCCACTCCCCGCCGCCTTTTTTGCTGCGATGGTAGTGGGCATTTTTACGGTTCCATCCCGGCGCCCTTCTAGGAGTATCCCAGAGAACCTGAGGATCCGGTCGAACCAGGATGTATTTACCCCAACGCTCCAGTTTTTCTCCGCTGGAGCAGTCAAGTACTTGGTAGTCGTTCCACTGATCTGCAATCCACATAATCATCCTATGCCTTTCGTATCATATAGTGAAAAAAGTTCTTCCTTATATTCATTGTGCAGGCTTTTGGATAAGATGTCAAGTGGCGAGGAGGTTTTTGGTGGAAAAAGATGCGGATGTTTCTGTCTATTATGGCATGATGTATTGTTTGTCCGGAGACGTATGCTTGCACACAGGATTGTATTAAAAGAAATACAAAAAAATTACTTGCATTGTAAAAATATCTCATGTATACTAATACATGCTGTGACATGATAGCTATGAAGCGCGAGGTTGCTGCCCAAATGGCAGGTTTTCCGTGGAGCGAATGTCAAGTTAGGAAACTGGCGACAAGTCACTGTACTTCAAACAAATGTCTACGAGATGTAGCAATGACGTGTGGAATACAAAAGGATACACACGGGAGAGTGTACAGTCACCGCTTGTCGTACTGCTTTAGAGTGCGAAAAGGAGGCGACTTTTTTTATGGCAAGTCAAGTAATGAGGATCACCCTGAAGGCATATGACCATCAGTTGGTGGATGCATCTGCAAAGAAAATTATCGAAACTGTAAAGAAGAACGGATCTCAGGTGAGCGGACCCGTACCCCTTCCTACCAAGAAGGAAGTAGTTACTATTTTAAGGGCTGTTCACAAATATAAAGATTCCAGAGAGCAGTTCGAGCAGAGAACTCATAAAAGGCTGATTGATATCATCACCCCCACCCAGAAGACGGTGGATGCCCTGTCCAGGCTGGAAATGCCCGCAGGCGTGTACATTGATATCAAGATGAAGAACAAATAGGCAATATCCAGAAGGGTTCATATAGCAACTGTTCTAGGATGAACGGTTCCGCTGCTCCCGAACATCACGGGCATGAAGCGTTCCGCTGTAGAGAAAACAGGAGGTATAAAATGAAGAAAGCGATCTTAGCTACGAAAGTCGGAATGACTCAAATCTTCAATGACGACGGAGTTCTGACTCCGGTAACCGTATTGCAGGCAGGCCCCTGCTTCGTAACCCAGATCAAGACTGTGGAGAACGACGGATACAGTGCGGTTCAGGTAGGATATGTTGATAAGAAAGAAAAGGTTGTCAACAAAGACGCCGGCGGCAAGAAAGAGATCAGACGCAGACACGGCGTAAATAAGGCTGAAAAAGGGCATTTTGAGAAAGCCGGCGTTTCCGGAAAAAGATTTGTCCGGGAATTTAAGTTTGAAAATGCCGCAGATTATAACCTGGCAGATGAGATTAAGGCGGATATTTTTGCAGAGGGCGATAAGGTCGATGCAACAGCCATCTCCAAAGGAAAAGGATTCCAGGGCGCTATCAAGAGACATGGTCAGTCCAGAGGACCTATGGCTCATGGTTCCAAGTTCCATCGCCATGCTGGTTCCAACGGCGCTTGCTCCAGCCCCAGTAAAGTGTTTAAGGGCAAGAAAATGCCCGGACATATGGGACATAAGCAGGTGACAGTTCAGAACCTTGAAGTTGTAAGAGTGGATGCAGAGAAGAATCTGCTGCTGATCAAAGGCTCTGTACCGGGACCCAAGAAGTCCTTAGTGACGATTAAGGAATCTGTAAAGATTGCAAAATAGCGCTTATTTGGAAAGGAGGAACGAATAATGGCTAATGTAGCTGTTTTTAATATGGAAGGCAAAGAAGTAGGAAGCCTGGAACTGAACGATGCTGTATTTGGCGTTAAGATTAACGAGCATCTGGTACACATGGCAGTAGTTCAGCAGCTGGCGAACAACCGTCAGGGAACTCAGAAAGCAAAGACACGTTCTGAGGTTCGCGGCGGCGGCAGAAAACCCTGGAGACAAAAGGGAACAGGACATGCAAGACAGGGTTCTATCCGCGCACCCCAGTGGACCGGCGGCGGAGTTGTATTTGCGCCGACCCCTAGAGATTATAGCTTTAAGATGAATAAGAAAGAGAAGAGAGCGGCTTTGAAGTCTGCTTTGACTTCCCGAGTAAATGATAATAAATTTATCGTGGTAGATGAATTAAAGCTTGATGAAATTAAGACAAAGAAGTTCCAGGAGGTTTTAAACAACCTGAAAGTGAACAAGGCTCTGGTAGTTTTAGAAAGCAATGACCAGAATGTGGTGATGTCCGCAAAGAATATTCCGGCCATCAAGACAGCCCAGACCAATACGATTAATGTATATGATATCTTAAAATATGACACGGTAGTTGTAACTAAGGCTGCAGTGGCAATGATCGAGGAGGTGTATGCATAATGGCAAACATTCAATATTATGACGTGATCCTCAAACCGGTTGTTACAGAGAAAAGTATGAACATTATGGCTGATAAGCAGTATACGTTTCTTGTGCATCCGGAAGCAAACAAGACTATGATCAAAGAGGCCGTTGAGAAGATGTTTGAGGGAACCAAGGTTAAGAAAGTAAACACCATGAACATCGCGGGCAAGAAAAAGAGACGCGGCACGGTAGTAGGAAAGACTGCCAAGACCAAAAAAGCTATTGTTCAGTTGACAGAAGACAGCAAGGATATCGAAATCTTCGCTGGTTTATGAAAGGAGAATCACAATGGGAATTAAGACATACAACCCATATACACCTTCCAGAAGACATATGACCGGTTCTGATTTCTCTGAAATTACAAAAACCACTCCGGAGAAATCCTTACTGGTAGCTTTGAAGAAGAATTCCGGCCGGAATAATCAGGGTAAAATTACAGTAAGACATCGCGGAGGCGGCGTCAGAAGAAAATATAGAATTATTGATTTCAAGAGAAATAAGAAGGATGGTATCCCGGCAACCGTAATTGGGATTGAGTACGATCCCAATAGAACGGCAAATATTGCTTTGATCTGCTATGCAGACGGCCAGAAGGCTTATATCCTGGCGCCGGAAGGATTGACAGACGGTATGAAGGTTATGAGCGGCCCGGAAGCGGAAGTAAGAATAGGAAACTGTCTGCCTTTGGAGAATATCCCTGTCGGTACACAGATTCATAACATTGAGCTGCATCCTGGCAAGGGCGGCCAGTTGGTTCGTTCCGCAGGAAACAGCGCACAGCTGATGGCGAAGGAAGGCAAATATGCCACCTTAAGACTTCCCTCAGGAGAGATGAGAATGGTGCCGATCAACTGCAGAGCTACCGTGGGTACCGTTGGAAATTCAGATCACAACTTGATTAATATTGGTAAAGCGGGACGTAAGCGCCATATGGGTATCCGCCCCACGGTTCGCGGTTCTGTTATGAACCCCAATGACCATCCCCACGGCGGTGGTGAAGGCAAGACCGGAATCGGACGTCCGGGTCCATGTACACCATGGGGCAAGCCTGCACTTGGCTTAAAGACCAGAAAGAAGAATAAACAATCGAACCGGCTTATCGTAAGAAGACGCGACGGTAAGGCAATGAAATAAGGAGGATATCAGTTATGGCTCGTTCACTGAAAAAAGGACCATTTGCGGATGAGAGTCTGCTGAAAAAAGTAGACGCAATGAACGCATCAGGAGACAAGCAGGTGATCAAGACTTGGTCCCGCCGTTCTACCATCTTCCCGCAGTTTGTTGGACATACATTTGCAGTTCACGATGGAAGAAAGCATGTTCCGGTATATGTGACAGAGGACATGGTGGGCCACAAGCTGGGTGAGTTTGTTGCAACCAGAACCTACAGAGGACATGGAAAAGACGAGAAGAAATCCAAAGTTCGTTAATAGAAAGCAGTTGAAAGGAGGTTTTATCCATGGCTAAGGGACATAGAAGTCAGATTAAGAGAGAAAGAAATGCGCAGAAAGATACCAGACCTTCCGCTAAGTTATCTTACGCCAGAGTATCAGTTCAGAAAGCTTGCTTCGTACTGGACGCAATTCGTGGCAAAGATGTGCAGACCGCGCTGGGGATTTTGACATACAGCCCAAGATATGCATCAAGCCTGATCGAGAAGTTACTGAAATCCGCGATTGCCAATGCGGAGAATAACAACGGCATGAATGCAGAGAACCTTTATATTGAGGAGTGCTACGCAAATAAAGGACCTACAATGAAGAGAATCAAACCGAGAGCACAGGGCAGAGCTTATAGAATTGAGAAGAGAATGAGCCATATTACAATCGTGCTGAATGAGAGATAGGAGGTAAAACATGGGACAGAAAGTAAATCCTCATGGTTTAAGGGTCGGCATCATCAAGGATTGGGACTCTAAATGGTATGCAGAGGGAGACTTTGCAGACCTTTTAGTAGAAGACTATAATATCAGGACTTTTTTGAAGAAAAAATTATACAGTGCCGGTGTTTCCAAGATTGAAATCGAGAGAGCATCTGATCGGGTGAAAGTGATCCTTTATACAGCAAAGCCAGGCGTTGTCATTGGCAAAGGCGGAGCAGAGATCGAAAAAGTAAAGGCAGAGCTTCAGAAGTATACCGACAAGAAGCTGGTTGTGGACATCAAGGAGGTAAAGAGACCCGATAAGGACGCCCAGCTGGTAGCAGAGAATATCGCATTGCAGCTTGAGAACCGTGTTTCTTTCCGTCGGGCAATGAAATCCTGCATGTCAAGAAGTATGAAAGCTGGAGCCCTGGGAATCAAGAGTTCTGTTTCCGGACGTCTTGGGGGAGCAGATATGGCCCGTACTGAATTTTACAGCGAAGGAACCATCCCGCTTCAGACTTTGAGAGCAGATATCGATTATGGTTTTGCAGAAGCGGATACTACCTATGGCAAAGTCGGCGTAAAAGTGTGGATTTACAAGGGTGAAGTACTTCCGGAAAAGACAGCAAAGGAAGGGAGCGATAAATAATGTTAATGCCAAAAAGAGTAAAACGTCGTAAACAATTCCGCGGCTCTATGGCCGGGAAGGCGTTAAGAGGAAATAAAATTACGAATGGTGAATACGGTATCGTTGCATTAGAGCCTTGCTGGATCAAATCCAACCAGATTGAGGCGGCCCGTGTTGCCATGACCCGTTATGTAAAGCGTGGTGGTAAAGTTTGGATCAAGATTTTCCCGGACAAACCGGTAACAACCAAACCGGCTGAAACACGTATGGGTTCCGGTAAAGGAACATTGGAATATTGGGTGGCCGTAGTAAAACCAGGGCGCGTCATGTTTGAAATCTCCGGTGTACCGGAAGAGGTAGCCCGTGAAGCGCTGCGTCTTGCCACACATAAGTTGCCCTGCAAATGTAAAGTAGTTTCTCGTGCAGACTTAGAAGGCGGTGAATCAAATGAAGTCTAGTAAATATATAGAAGATTTAAGGACCAAATCTGCAGCAGAGCTTGGCGAATTGCTGGTTGCTGCAAAGAAAGAGCTTTTCAATTTGAGATTCCAGAATGCGACGAACCAG
Organism: Lachnospiraceae bacterium; assembly: GCA_022790855.1. Lineage (GTDB taxonomy): Bacteria > Bacillota > Clostridia > Lachnospirales > Lachnospiraceae > 14-2. The sequence goes on from JAAVYA010000023.1 coordinate 30,160, forward strand.
TTGGATAATACCGGAAGAATCAAAGAAGTTAGAAAGAATATTGCCAGAATTCAAACGATTATCACAGAGCAGGCGAACGCAGCGGAATAATATTTGAGGGGATTTGGTAATTCCAAAGCGCCTTAAGGGCAACAGAATGAATGGAAAGGAGCCATTATCGTGGAAAGAAATCTTAGAAAGACACGTACCGGTAAAGTTGTAAGTGATAAGATGAACAAGACCATCGTAGTAGCTGTTCAGGATAATGTTAGACACGCACTGTACAACAAGATCGTTAAGAAAACTTATAAATTGAAAGCTCATGACGAGAATAATGAATGCAAGATCGGTGATACCGTCAGAGTTATGGAGACAAGGCCATTGTCAAAAGATAAGAGATGGAGACTTGTTGAAATCATTGAGAGAGCGAAATAAAGGAGGCTACCGGCATGATACAACAGGAAAGCAGACTGAAAGTTGCTGATAACACCGGAGCAAAAGAAATACTGTGCATTCGTGTTATGGGCGGCTCTACCAGGAGATATGCAAATATTGGTGATATTATTACTGCTACGGTCAAAGATGCAACACCAGGTGGTGTTGTAAAAAAAGGTGATGTAGTAAAAGCCGTAGTAGTTCGTACAGTAAAAGGCGCACGTCGGAAAGATGGTTCATACATCAGGTTTGATGAAAATGCGGCTGTCATCATCAAAGATGACAAGACTCCCAGAGGGACCCGTATCTTTGGACCAGTTGCTAGAGAGCTTCGTGATAAACAGTTTATGAAAATTGTTTCCTTAGCTCCGGAAGTATTATAGGAGGTGGGTCAATGGCATCTTTAAAGATTAAAAAGGGCGATTTAGTAAAAGTGATTGCCGGTAAAGATAAAGATAAAGAGGGCAAGGTAATTGCCGTCAATGGAAAGAAGAATACCGTGCTGGTTGAGGGCATCAATATGATTACCAAACATACAAAGCCCAGTATGGCAAATCAGCAGGGCGGTATTGTTCATCAGGAAGGACCAATTAGTATTTCTAACGTTATGTACGTCCACAAAGGAAAAGCAACCAGAGTCGGCTTTAAGATGGACGGCGACAAGAAAGTGCGCTTTGCCAAATCCACTGGCGAGGTAATTGATTAATCGGAGAGAGGAGGTCCATCAAGTTGAGTAGATTAAAAGAGACATACCAAAATGAGATCGTACCGGCTATGGTCAAGAAATTTGGTTATAAAAACGTTATGCAGGTACCCAAGATTGAAAAAGTTGTTATCAATATGGGCGTCGGCGAAGCAAAAGAAAATGCAAAGATCCTGGACTCCGCAATGAAAGATCTGGAGACCATTACCGGCCAGAAGGCTATTATTACAAAGGCAAAGAAATCCGTCGCAAACTTCAAGATCAGAGAGGGTATGCCTATTGGGTGCAAAGTTACCTTAAGAGGCGAGAAGATGTATGAGTTTGTGGATCGTCTGATTAATCTGGCATTACCCCGTGTCCGTGACTTCAGAGGCGTAAACGCCAATGCATTTGACGGCAGAGGAAATTATGCCCTGGGCATCAAAGAACAGCTTATCTTCCCGGAAATCGAGTACGATAAGGTAGATAAGGTTCGCGGTATGGATGTTATCTTCGTTACCACAGCGAACACAGACGAAGAAGCCCGTGAACTGCTGGCACAGTTCAATATGCCATTTGCGAAATAAAAGGAGGGAATTTCAATGGCAAAAACATCTATGAAAGTGAAGCAGCAGCGTAAGCAGAAATTCTCTACCAGAGAATATAATCGTTGCAAAATTTGTGGCCGCCCACATGCTTATTTGAGAAAATACGGAATCTGCAGAATCTGCTTCCGTGAATTGGCATACAAGGGCCAAATCCCAGGAGTTAAGAAGGCTAGTTGGTAGGCATTGAGCACTTAGCGAGGTACTGTCGAGCTTAGTGCGAAAGCCGTTCCCGAGACTTAATGGTGCCGAGCCGAAGGCGAGAGCAGCATGCTAGTCGAGCGGAACTTTTCAGCAGGAGACAACTGAAAAGTCCCAGAGACGAAAGCAGCGTACCAGTCGAGCGGAACCCCTTAGGCAAGAGAATACTTGAACAAACTCTCAGGCAAAAAGAGAAAGTGCTTCAAGCAGCCACAAAATTTAAAGGAGGAAACGATAACATGACTACAAGTGATCCGATCGCAGATATGCTTACAAGAATCCGTAATGCTAATACTGCAAAGCATGATACGGTGGATATACCGGCATCCAAGATGAAGATTTCCATTGCAGAAATCCTTTTCAAGGAAGGGTACATCACAAAATATGAAATCATCGAAGATGGTAACTTTAAAGCAATCCGTATTACTTTGAAATATGGTAAAGATAAAAACGAAAAAATCATCACAGGACTGAAAAGAATCTCCAAACCCGGACTTCGTGTATACGCCGGCAGAGAAGAGATCCCCAGAGTATTAGGCGGATTGGGAATTGCCATCCTTTCCACTAACCAGGGCGTCGTAACAGATAAAGAAGCCAGAAAATTATCCGTAGGCGGAGAAGTTCTTGCGTATGTGTGGTAGGCATTGAGCACTTAGCGAGGTATTATCGAGGTTAGTGCGAAAGCCGTTCCCGAGACTTAATGGTGCCGAGCCAAAGGCGAGAGCAGCATGCTAGTCGAGCGGAACTTATCCGAACTTAGTTCCGAACTAAACAATCAAATTACAATAACAGGAGGTACGGGCATGTCACGAATTGGAAGAATGCCAATCGCTGTTCCAGCAGGAGTAACTGTTGAAATAGCAGAAAATAATCATGTGACTGTAAAAGGTCCTAAGGGAACACTGGAAAGAGTGCTTCCCCAAGAAATGGAGATTAAGCAAGAAGGGGACGAAATCATCGTTTCCAGACCTAATGACTTAAAGAAAATGAAGTCATTGCACGGCTTGACAAGATCCTTGCTGAATAATATGGTAGTTGGTGTAACCGCAGGTTATACCAAAGAACTGGAAGTAAACGGCGTTGGTTACAGAGCATCGAAGTCCGGAAAGGTACTGACTCTGAACCTGGGTTACTCTCATCCGGTAGAGATGGAGGATCCGGAAGGCCTGGAATCCAAGGTAGAAGGGAATAAGATCATTGTTTCCGGTATAGATAAAGAAAAAGTTGGCCAGTATGCAGCGGAGATCAGAGATAAGAGACGGCCTGAACCTTATAAGGGCAAGGGTATTAAGTATGTTGACGAGGTTATCAGACGCAAAGTTGGAAAGACTGGTAAGAAATAATTAAAGGAGTGAGACAGGAATGGTTAGAAAAAAATCAAGAACGGAAGTTCGTTTGAAAAAACATAGAAGAATGCGTAATCATCTCAGCGGAACTGCTGAAAGACCACGCCTGGCTGTGTTTAGAAGCAATAATCATATGTACGCTCAAATTATTGACGACACAGTTGGCAACACTCTTGTTTCTGCTTCTACCCTTCAAAAAGACGTAAAAGCAGAGCTGGAGAAAACGAACAATGTAGATGCGGCAGCGCATTTGGGCACAGTGATTGCAAAAAAAGCGCTGGAAAAAGGAATTAACACAGTTGTCTTTGATCGAGGCGGCTATATCTATCATGGTAAGGTTCAGGCCTTGGCGGATGCAGCAAGAGAAGCTGGATTGGAATTCTAGGAATCCACAAAGATTCCAGGCTTCTTGAAGAGTTTCAAGAAGATATGCTTATCGGGCTCCCGGTAAGATTGATATTTATAGGAGGAAACAATACATGAAACGTACTATTATTGATGCTAGTCAATTGGAATTAACAGAAAAAGTGGTATCAATTAAGCGTGTTACAAAGGTTGTAAAAGGCGGACGAAACATGCGTTTCACAGCTCTCGTTGTTGTTGGTGACGGCAATGGCCATGTAGGTGCGGGACTTGGAAAAGCGACCGAGATTCCCGAAGCGATCCGCAAGGGCAAAGAAGATGCTATGAAGAAACTGATTACCGTGAAATTAGATGATAACAACAGTATTACCCATGATATTTCCGGAAAGCATACCGGCGCGTCTGTATTGCTGAAACGTGCTCCGGAAGGTACTGGCGTGATCGCTGGCGGCCCGGCACGTAACGTGTGCGAGCTGGCAGGTATCAAGAATATCCGTACCAAGTCTTTAGGATCTAACAACAAACAGAATGTTGTGCTTGCTACGATTGATGCATTGAATCAGTTGAAATCCCCAGAAGAGGTAGCAAAAGCCCGGGGCAAATCTGTAGAAGAGATTCTGGGTTAAGGAGGGAATTTGAAATGGCAGATAAATTAAAGATTACACTTGTGAAATCTACGATCGGCGCTATTCCCAAGCATAGAAAAACAGTAGAAGCCTTAGGATTACGTAAGCTTAATAAAACTGTTGAGATGCCGGATAACCCGGCGGTCAGGGGAATGGTTCAGCAGGTAAGACATTTGGTTAAGGTAGAAGAAATCTAAAAAGGATAAGGAGGTGTCAGAATGGACTTATCAAATTTAAAACCAGCCGCAGGTTCCAGACATCATGAATTCAGAAAAGGTCGTGGACACGGTTCAGGAAACGGCAAGACGGCCGGTAAAGGCCATAAGGGACAGAAAGCTCGTTCCGGAGCTCCGAGACCGGGGTTTGAAGGCGGACAGATGCCATTATATAGGAGAATTCCCAAGAGAGGCTTTACCAACAGGAACTCTAAAGATATTGTGGCGATCAATGTATCTGAGTTAGAGAAGTTTGATAATGATGCAGTAGTAACGATAGAAGCATTGAAAGAGCGGGGAGTCGTTAAGAACCCCAGGGACGGCGTAAAGATTCTTGGAAACGGTGAATTAACGAAGAAGCTCACAGTACAGGTAAACGCCTTTAGTGCAGGCGCAAAAGAGAAGATTGAGGCTCTTGGTGGAAAAGCAGAGGTGATCTAATGCTGGAGACACTCCGTAACGCATTTAAAATAAAAGACATCAGAAACCGGGTCATTTTTACTTTTTTCATGCTGATCGTAATCAGAATCGGTTCCCAACTGCCAATTCCGGGTGTGAACAGGGATTTGCTGGCAAACTGGTTTGCCAGCCAGGGATCCGATGCTTTTAATTTTTTTGATGCAATTACAGGCGGTTCCTTTTTACAAATGACGATTTTTGCATTGAATATTACGCCGTATATTACATCTTCCATTATTATGCAGCTTTTGACCATTGCGATTCCCAAGTTAGAAGAGATGCAGAAGGATGGAGAGGATGGCAGAAAGAAGATTGCGGAGATTACCCGTTATCTTACCGTAGCCTTAGCTTTGATAGAGTCCCTTGCTATGGCCATTGGATTTGGCCGAGGGAATTATCTTGAGAATTTCAATGCTATGTCGGTAATCACCATTGTAGCAACGATGACCGCAGGTTCGGCGGTATTGATGTGGATTGGCGAGCGAATTACGGAAAAAGGCGTGGGAAATGGTATTTCTATCGTACTGACGATTAACATTATTTCACGTATTCCGGAGGATTTGATGTCTTTGTATCAGCAGTTTATTGCAAGCAGCAGCAATATCGGAAGAGCTGTTTTGGCAGCGGTTATTATTCTTGCGATTATTTTGGCTGTAGTATTGTTTGTAGTACTGCTTCAGGACGGCCAGAGGAGGATTCCGGTACAGTACTCCAAGAAGATTCAGGGCAGAAAACAGGTTGGCGGACAATCCAGCCATATCCCGTTAAAGGTTAATACAGCGGGCGTTATTCCGATTATTTTTGCCCAATCTTTGATGCAGTTTCCGGTGGTAATTGCCAGTATTCTTGGAAAAGGCAATGGGACAGGTATTGGGAGCAAAATTCTTCATGGATTATCTCAGCAGTATTGGTGCGACCCCAAACAACCGATCTATAGTATTGGGTTGTTGGTATATATTATCCTGGTGGTTGCATTTGCCTATTTCTACACATCTATTACCTTTAATCCGCTGGAAATCGCCAACAATATGAAAAAGCAGGGAGGCTTTATTCCGGGTATTCGTCCGGGCAAGCCTACCAGTGATTATTTGAATCGGATCTTAAATTATATCGTACTCATCGGCGCAGTTGCGTTAGTGATTGTTGCAGTCATCCCAATCTTCTTTAATGGTGTATTTGGTGCAAATGTTTCCTTTGGAGGAACTTCTATTATCATTATTGTAGGTGTAGTGATTGAAACCTTAAAGCAAATTGAATCCCAGATGAGGGTGCGTTATTATAAAGGATTTTTGAATGATTAATGTGTACTGTAGGGGAGTGCGATTTGCACTTCCCATAGTACACTAAACTTGTTTTTATACGTTAGGCAGTTTGGTATCGCCGAACGTTTGGCTGTATGGAACGAAAAAGTTGTGCATTGCTGATTCTGACAGGAGGTTTTTTATGAAGATTATTATGTTAGGGGCACCGGGAGCAGGTAAAGGGACACAGGCAAAAAAAATTGCCGAGAAATACGGCGTACCCCATATTTCCACTGGAGATATTTTCCGTGCAAATATTAAAAACGGAACGGAATTAGGAAAGAAAGCAAAGACCTATATGGATCAGGGACTTTTGGTGCCGGATGAATTGACCGTTGCACTGGTTATTGACCGGATTCAGGGAGAAGACTGCAAGAATGGCTTTGTACTGGATGGTTTTCCAAGGACGATTCCCCAGGCGGAGGCGCTGGATGAAGCGTTAAAGGGGTTGGGAGAATCTATGGATTATGCCATTGATGTGGATGTACCGGATGAGAATATTATCAACCGTATGTCCGGACGCCGTGCTTGCCTGGATTGTGGAGCTACTTATCATATCGTTACAATTCCCACGAAAGTGGAAGGTATCTGCGACGTTTGTGGGAGCAAGGTTGTTTTGCGGGAAGATGACAAACCGGAGACCGTACAGAAACGCCTGGAAGTATATCACGCACAAACCCAGCCGCTGATTGATTACTACAAAGGACAGAATATCTTAAAAACAGTTGATGGGACACAGCCAATGGAAGCCGTTTTCGGAGCCATTGTGGGAATTTTAGGAGCGTAAGATATGTCAGTATCAATAAAATCTGCCAGAGAAATTGAGATCATGCGCGCAGCCGGTAAAATTCTTGCCAAGGTTCATGAGAAGCTTGGCAAAGAGTTAAAGCCCGGGATGTCCACATGGGAAGTAAATAAGATTGGAGATGAAATCATCCGAAGCTACGGATGTATTCCTTCCTTTAAGAATTATAACGGATACCCGGCTTCCGTGTGCGTGTCCGTAAATGAAGAGGTAGTACATGGGATTCCCACCAAAAAACGTATTATTCATCCGGGAGATATTGTAAGCTTGGATATTGGGGTGATTTATAAAGGCTACCATTCTGACGCAGCCAGAACACATGGAATAGGAGAGATTTCCAAGGAGGCCGCTTTACTGATTGAAAGGACACGGCAGAGTTTTTTTGAAGGCATTAAATACGCAAAAGAAGGAAACCATCTGCATGACATTTCCAATGCGATCGGAACCTATGCGGAGAGCTTTGGATATGGTGTAGTGAGAGATCTTGTAGGTCACGGCATCGGTGACCATCTTCACGAAGATCCCCAGATCCCGAATTATGTTCAGCGCAGCAGGGGCATTCGGCTGCGGCCAGGCATGACATTGGCGGTAGAGCCTATGATTAACGCCGGCCGTTATGATGTGGAATGGCTATCGGATAATTGGACTGTGGTGACAGAAGACGGCTCCTGGTCTGCTCATTATGAAAATACGATTTTAATCACATCCGGCGAGCCGGAGATCCTGACCCTGACGGATGAAGAAATGAGTCAGCTTTCATAGTGGGGGACGGTATATGAAGGAAAAAATGGCAATATCAAAATCTGGCCACGACAAAGGCAGCCTATATGTAATTCTAAAAGAAGAAACGGCCAATTTATATTTGGCGGACGGCAGATTGAAGACCGTAGAAAAGCCGAAAAAGAAAAATAAAAAACACGTACAGCTTATTCAAAGGCTTCCGGAAGAAATTACACAATTAATGCCGCAGGATGGAGAATTTCGGAATGAAGATATAAAAAGAATCATTAAGCTTTATCAGAAGCGACAGGAGGTTAAAAATGTCAAAGGCAGATGTGATTGAAGTAGAAGGAACCGTTGTGGAAAAATTACCAAACGCAATGTTCCAGGTGGAATTGGAGAATGGACATCAGGTGCTGGCCCATATCAGTGGAAAGCTGCGTATGAATTTTATCCGTATTCTACCAGGAGATAAAGTAACGATTGAATTATCCCCCTATGATCTGACAAAAGGAAGAATTATTTGGAGAGATAAATAGACGGAAAGATTCCGTAATTGGTACTTGCATTTTAAATACTTCGGTGTTATAATGTGAGACGAACTTTGTGTACGGACACTATTTTTGTGCCCATTTTCAGGAAAGGAGGGTTTGGCTGTGAAGGTGAGATCATCTGTAAAACCTATTTGTGACAAGTGCAAGATTATTAAGAGAAAAGGGAGCATCCGCGTGATTTGCGAGAACCCTAAGCACAAGCAGAGGCAAGGCTAAAGCTGCATCATTGCCTGTCAATGATGCAGGCTTCCTGGCCTGAGTTTACTTAAGGGAAGCTCCTTTTGTTTGTTTTATTTATGTGCGGCTGTAGTGAAACACCAGGATGTGTTGTTTTACTATTCATAATAAACAGTACCATATAGCTGTCCCGGTTTTTATGATACCGAGGGGATCGGGAAAAGATATGGATTCTTGCAAGAGAATAGTAACAGAAAACAGATGCATACACTCATTTCAGGGCGAGCAACCGCAGCTGTATGGATTGTTTTCAGAGAAGATGTTCCGCCGAGTTGCAGACGGGACAGAGAGCAGATTAACAAGGCCGAGAGGCTAAAATTTAATGGAGGTGTACAATACACATGGCTCGTATCGCAGGTGTAGATTTACCAAGAGAAAAACGTGTTGAAATCGGACTTACTTATATCTATGGTATTGGCAGGGTAAGTTCCAACCGCATTCTGGCGGAAGCGAAAGTGAATCCGGATACCCGCGTCAGGGATCTGACAGATGATGAAGTAAAGAGGATCAGCGCTGTCATTGATGAGACCCAGATGGTGGAAGGTGATCTGAGAAGAGAGATCGCCCTGAACATCAAGCGGCTGCAGGAGATTGGCTGCTACCGGGGAATCCGTCACAGGAAAGGACTTCCGGTTCGTGGTCAGAAGACAAAGACCAATGCCAGTACCAGAATAGGTCTCAAGAGAACCGTAGCTATTATGAAGAAATATGCTTATATCCTTAGTGAAAAATAGAGAAAGTAGGTTAGTTTAATTATGGCTAAAAAAGTTACAAAAAAAGTGACCAAAAAGCGTGTAAAGAAAAACGTTGAACGCGGACAGGCACATATCCAGTCATCCTTTAATAATACAATCGTAACCATTACGGATGCGGAAGGCAATGCTTTATCATGGGCAAGCGCCGGCGGCCTGGGCTTTAAAGGTTCAAGGAAATCTACTCCATATGCTGCACAGATGGCAGCAGAAACAGCTACAAAGGCAGCTCTTATACATGGCTTGAAAACAGTAGACGTTATGGTAAAGGGACCTGGTTCCGGAAGAGAAGCAGCAATCCGCGCACTGCAGGCATGCGGCCTTGAGGTAACCAGCATCAGAGATGTGACCCCGGTACCCCATAATGGATGCCGTCCGCCAAAACGCAGAAGAGTCTAATCAGGAGGTAGTGTAAGATGGCAGTAAATAGAGTTCCAGTTCTGAAAAGATGCAGATCCCTTGGTTTGGATCCGATTTATTTGGGAATAGATAAGAAGTCCAATCGTCAGTTGAAAAGATCCAACCGGAAGGTATCCGAGTACGGACTTCAGTTGAAAGAAAAGCAGAAAGCAAAGTTTATCTATGGCGTTTTAGAGAAGCCTTTCCGTAACTACTACAAGAAGGCTGATAGGATGAAAGGCATGACTGGTGAGAACCTGATGATCATGCTGGAGACCAGATTGGACAACGTAGTGTTCCGGTTAGGCTTTGCAAGAACAAGAAAAGAAGCAAGACAGATCGTTGACCATAAGCATGTATTGGTAAACGGCAAGCAGGTGAAGGTTCCCTCCTATTTGGTAAAGGCAGGGGATACCATCGAAATCAAAGAAAAATGCAAAGGATCCCAGAGATATAAGGATATCTTGGAAGTTACAGGAGGAAGACTGGTGCCGGAATGGCTGGAAGCAGACGCTGAGAACCTGAAGGGCACGGTAAAAGAGTTGCCCCACAGAGATGCAATTGATGTTCCTGTAAACGAGATGCTGATTGTCGAGTTATATTCCAAATAATAAGACGGATCAGGCAAAGATTACCCGAAAAGGAGGGGCTTGTGCATGTTCGATTTTGAGAAACCGAAAATTGAGATTGCTGAAATTTCAGAAGATAAGAAATACGGCCGATTTGTTGTGGAACCGTTGGAAAGAGGTTATGGCACTACCCTTGGTAATTCCTTAAGAAGAATTATGTTATCTTCTTTACCGGGTGCAGCAGTGACCCAGGTGAAAATTGATGGCGTGTTGCATGAGTTTAGTTCTATTCCTGGCGTAAAAGAAGACGTTACGGAGATTATCATGAACATCAAGAACCTGGCATTGAAAAATACCAGTTCTACCAATGAGCCTAAGGTTGCTTACATCGAGTTTGAAGGGGAAGGCGTGGTAACAGCAGCGGATATTCAGGTCGATCCGGATATTCAGATTCTGAACCCTGACTTGGTAATCGCTACCCTGAATGGGGGCGTGGATTCCAAGCTTTACATGGAACTGACCATCAATAAAGGCCGTGGCTATGTAAGCGCTGATAAAAATAAAAGTGAAGAAGTTCCCATTGGTGTAATCGCCATTGATTCCATTTATACTCCGGTGGAACGCGTGAATCTTACCAACGAGAATACGCGTGTAGGCCAGATTACCGATTATGATAAGCTGACCTTGGATGTATATACCAATGGAACTTTAGAGCCGGATGAAGCAGTCAGCCTGGCAGCAAAAGTATTGAGCGAACATCTGAACTTATTTATTGACCTTTCAGAAAATGCAAAGACAGCAGAGGTCATGATTGAAAAAGAAGACAATGCGAAAGAAAAAGTTCTGGAAATGAACATTGACGAACTGGAATTATCTGTTCGGTCTTATAATTGCCTGAAACGGGCGGGGATCAATACCGTAGAGGAATTGACCAACCGTACGCCGGAAGATATGATGAAGGTTCGGAATCTTGGACGTAAGTCATTGGAAGAAGTGTTGGCAAAGCTGAAAGAGCTGGGGCTGCAGTTAAATCCTGGCGACGAATAGACTCATTTGGCAGAGCAGATAAGTCCGATGAGCGCGGCTCTGTCAGATTCATGAGTGGAAACACGTGGCGGGATTTAGTAAGATTTCGCCATATCACACGGTATTCGGTAAGGAGCGCATGTAGTATGAACTCCATAGTAAGACCAAAGAGCATAGCCGGATATCCCACAAATGGAGGAAAAATAGCATGGCAAAGTATAGAAAATTAGGCAGAACATCTGATCAGAGAAAAGCATTGATCAGAAGTCAGGTAACAGCATTATTGTATCACGGCAAAATTGTTACCACTGAAGCAAAAGCAAAAGAGATCCGTAAAGTAGCGGAAGGCTTAATTGCAATGGCAGTAAAAGAGCGGGACAATTATGAAGAAGTTACTGTAACTGCCAAAGTTCCACGTAAGGACAAGGACGGCAAGCGCGTAAAAGAAGTGGTAGACGGTAAGAAAGTGACCGTGTATGATGAAGTAGAGAAGACGATTAAGAAGGATAAGCCCTCCCGTCTTCATGCCAGAAGGCAGATGCTGAAGGTTCTCTATCCTGTTACCGATGTTCCCAAGGAAGGTGCGGGAAGAAAGAGAAATACCAAGAAGGTGGATTTGCCGGATAAATTGTTTACTGAGATCGCGCCAAAGTATGCGGATCGGAATGGTGGTTATACCAGGATCGTGAAAATCGGTCAGCGTAAAGGTGACGGCGCATTAGAGGTTCTTCTTGAATTAGTATAGGATAGTTTAGACAGAAAGGCTTGGAAGCAGCAATCTGAAATGTTGATTGCTTTCAAGTCTTTTTTTCATAATGAAAAAATGAATAAGATTTAGAGGTGGCTTATGTACAGAGAAGAGGATCTGGTGAGGATTGCAAAGCGGGAGAATAACAAGAAGCGGAGTTATTTAGTAGTAAACCCTCTTCAGGGAAAGCATGTTCCCGTAGTTCCAAGTAGAGCGCTCGCTTTATTTCAGGAACTTGCAAAAATGTGTAAAAATGAGTATGAAGGGGAGCAAATACTTGTAATCGGATTTGCTGAGACAGCTACGGCAATTGGTGCGGCTGTAGCTATAGCTATGGACAGCTACTATATCCAGACAACCAGAGAAACTATTTCCGGAGCTGATTACTTGTATTTTTCCGAAGAACATAGTCATGCTTCTCAGCAGAAGTTGGTGAGAAATGAGATAGATGATGCAGCGGAAGAGATAGAGCGGATTTTATTTGTGGAGGATGAGGTCACTACCGGGAAGACTATTTGGAATATTATAAATGTACTGGAAAAGGAGTATCCGGAGAGATTTTGTTATTCTGTTGCTTCTTTGCTGAACAGTATGGATGAGGAGGCCCTGGAAAAGTATCGAATACGGGGGATTGCCATGCATTATCTGGTCAGGGCCGATCATGGGAATTATGCGAACATTGCAGAAGAGTATGTTGAAGACGGAAGTTATATATCCTGCAATACGAAGCCAAGTGGGAAGTTCCCGGAAATCAGGATTGCTTCCAGCATGAATGCCAGACGCATGGTGCAGGGGGCGGCTTATCAGTCTGCCTGTCAACTTTTGTGGAAGGAATTATGGACAGAATTGAAGGGGGTAGAAGATAAAAAAATCCTGGTGTTAGGTACAGAAGAGTTTATGTACCCAGCCTTGTTTGCGGCAGCCCAGTTGGAGGCAGAAGGGAAGGATGTGAGGTTCCATGCGACTACCCGCAGTCCGATTGCCGTAAGTAAAGAAATGGAGTATCCTTTAAAAGAGCGCTATGAACTTAAGAGTCTCTACCAGAAGGATCGGGTAACATTTCTTTATAATCTTGAACGATATGACTTGGTTCTGATTCTCACAGATGCTCAGGAAAATGTGAAGGAGGGTCTTTCTGCTTTGACGAATGCCATATCATCAAAAGGGAATCTGAAAATATTATTGATCAGGTGGTGGGAAGAATGAGAAGCTCTTATCAAGAAGATGACGTCATATTGCTGCTGAAGGATATTACAGGAATGGTGGAGCCTCTCCCTGCCAAGGAACGGGAGAAACGGATTCAGGCAGGGGTACATTATTGTGAGATGCTTCCCCTGGAATATATCCCTACAGATGCCTATATGGAGGCTTACCGGGAAGCGCTTTCTATTTATTCCCTGCCAACGGCCTTGGCAATTGGCAGGCTGGCAGATCGAATTATAGAACAACGGGGCAGGGAGGTAGTTTTGGTGTCTCTGGCCCGGGCGGGTACGCCCATTGGTATTTTGGTAAAACATTATATCCGGAAAAAATATCATGTAGAAGTTCCTCACTACTCCATTTCCATCATAAGGGGAAGGGGTATTGACAGAGTTGCCATGGAGTACCTTTTGAAAAAGTATCAGGCCAGGAGGCTGCTTTTTTTAGACGGATGGATTGGAAAAGGTGCGATATTAAATGAATTGAAAAAAGAGATAGCACTTTTTGAAGGAGTATCCTCCGAGATTGCCGTAGTGGCAGACCCCGCAAATGTTACAAAGCTGTGCGGAACCCATGAGGATATTTTAATTCCCAGCTCCTGCCTGAACTGTACGGTATCCGGATTGATCAGCAGGACAGTTTTGCGAGACGACATTATTGGGGAAAAGGATTTTCATGGAGCCGTATTTTACGAGGAACTGTCTCAAGAGGACCGTTCCTATGAATTCATTCGTTCCATTGAAAGACAGTTTCAGATGGAAAACGGGACAGAGGAGCAGAACATAGAAGGCAGCGGCCTGGAAGAAGTACAGGAACTTGCTTCGCAATACCATGTGACAGATCTGAACCTGATCAAGCCAGGAATCGGAGAGACCACCAGAGTGCTGCTGCGGAGAATGCCGTGGAAAATATTGATAGATGAAAGATTTCGAAATGACCGGTCCCTGAACCATATTTTAAGGTTGGCAGAGGAAAAGCATGTACCAGTAGAAGCTTATCCGTTACATCATTACCGGTGCTGCGGAATCATTCAAAAATTAGCGGATACGTAGCTTTCGGAAAAAATCTCAAAAAATAATGTTTTTTTTGGAATAATGTGCTACAATATTTAGAAAATAATAGCAGAAGAGAAAAAGCAGCATGAAGGAGGCAATTTTAATGGATATGTTTGAAAAAGCGACAAAAGCAGCCAAAAATATGGGGGATAGCGTGATTAATTCCGCTAAAAATATTGGAACGAGCCTGTATAGTTCTACAAAGGAGCAGAGCGAGCTGGCAAGCCTGAATATTCAAAAGTCTGTAATTGAGAAGAGGCTTGCAGAATCCTATCAGGAGATCGGTAAAAGGTATGTTGCATATATCGATGCCTGTGAAGGGAATACAGCTTTTGAAGTAGAGGATATACTTGCCAAGATGCGGCCGGATTTGGAGAAAGCTGCAGAAGTAAAGAATCAGATTGCAGAAAAGGAGCAGCAGATCCGTCAGGACAAAGAAGAACGTTTGAGAAAGAAAGCCCAGGAAGAATTTGAAGGGGAGAAAAGAAAGCTGGAGAAAGCCCTGGATATGGATATCATTTCTATGGAAGAGTATGAAGAAAAGCTTACGGCCGCTCAGAAGAAACTTGATAATTATGAAATCTTGAGAAAAATTGCAATGCAATTAGAGATGGGAATTATCACTAAGGCAGAATATGAGGAAAAAGTAAATAAAATACTTCAGTAAAGCGGTTATCAGGACTCTACGGCCGACTGGTTTTCAGGTGGAATGCCCCGTTGCTTGCAGCGGGGCATTCTGCATAAAATTCTTTCTGTGACTGGTTTGCCGGATAGCAGGTGGTTGCATTATGGAACAAATATTGATAAAATTCAGGCACAATGTAATAAAAATAAACTCTTTTTCCAGTTTCATTAACCTGAAAGGCGGAATAAATGAGAATTGCAGGGATGTATCTTTTGTCCGGGCTCTTGGCACAAATGAGAACCTGGCTGGGGACGTTCTTTGGATGGATGAGGTTCTTACAGAGCATATGGCTCACGGCAGACTGAGATATAAACGTCTGGTTCAGCTTCCGCCTCTCTTATCATCCCCGGAAGTGGACCTATATGCTTGCTGCTACTTGAACTGGCTCTCTTCCGGAAAAAGCCAGATGGAGACAAGACGTCTGGACAGGAATGAGAATCTGAAAAAGACTTTGGGGAACGCCTGCAGGGAGGTTCTCAAGTATTACCGCACAGGAAAACAAGTTAGCGAGACTATGGAAAAAAATCTCCTGGTCAAACTTTTGTATTGGTTTGATGATGTGATGGGGGATTTCTTAAACGAATTGGATGAGGGAAGCTGCACAAAGATTGTGGCAGAGAATATAAAGCGGGAACAAGAGTATTTGTTTTTCTATTTGCTTACCTTGGTTGGAGCGGACGTCCTTTTGATTCAAACAAAAGAGGATGTTGCGGCCAGACCGGAATTGTTAAGCCTTTCCCAGAAATTGATTCTGGGGGCATATGGGACAAGTATGATCCCAGCGCCAAACGTACATAGCCAGAGGACAGAGCGCACTGCCGCTTCGTTCACAACAGAAGAGCGGACGCCAGTGGGGGTTCAGCCGCAGCAGAGAATAGGCGGTGCGGTACAAGGGCAGCACTCAGAAAAAGAGATGGTAAAAGTCCATTTGCCAAGGCGGGAGCAAAAAAGAGTATCTCAAGAACCTTTGACGCCGGGAGGGGAAAAGAGCTTTGAAGAGCTGGCCCGGCTGGCTTCCTCTGTGGTTATGATATCAGTACATGATAGGGCGGGAACTGTAATTGCTACCGGATCGGGGATTATGATTGGAAAGGATGGATACATTCTTACAAATCATCATGTGGTAGCAGGGGGCTGCTGCTATTCTGTTCGGATTGAGGATGATGAAACCATTTACGATACGGATGAAATTATCAAATACCACAATGTGCTGGATCTGGCGATTCTGCGGATTAACCGGAGATTAGAACCAATACCTATCTATATAGGAAAGGAAAAACTGGTGCGCGGACAGAAAGTGGTTGCCATTGGCAGTCCATTGGGGCTGTTTAATTCTGTATCCGATGGGATTATTTCGGGATTCCGCAGTATTGACGGGGTGAATATGATCCAGTTTACGGCGCCAACCTCCCACGGAAGTTCCGGGGGCGCAGTCTTGAATATGCAGGGACAGGTCATCGGAATCAGCACGGCGGGCATAGATCACGGCCAAAATTTGAACCTCGCTATGGGATACGAGTGCATCGGGGACTTTATCCGGGGATTTGTATAAAACTTGTGAAGAGTGTGGAAATATGATATAATTTGTCGAATAAGGAACGGAGGCGCATAGAATGCGGAAGGTAGCCGATGTTTGAGCATAAAAGAATACAACAATTGGAGGATTTTTTCCTGGAGCTGAGCCAAAGGAGAAGCAGAGAGGTATATTTTTACAGAATCAATTGCTATACGGAAGAGATTGGAAAGTTCATCCGGAATTATTATGAGGCGGCTCGGATGGCAGGGGTTATCATTGAGGGGAAGATCTCTAATCCCGACGAAAAGAACTTGTCTTATTACAGCGAGATTATGGGAATGGGCTTTCAGATGAGCCCGGGATTTTTTTCAGAAAGTTTAAAACGGTGGCTTCCCAGAATGAACAGCCGCCAAAGGGAGAATGTTTCGTCTTCCATGTATGACGCCCTGGAACGTATGGTGAAAGCAGGCAAGAATGAAAATATGCTGAAGAACGCATATATTAAGTTCATGTGCTGGCTGTATTATCGGTTTGAACGTATTGTAAACAGTCTGGGAGAGGAGAAGATCCCTAAGATCTTATACGAAGGCAATGTAAGCAGCTATGAGCTGATGATTCTTTCTATTTTATCCAATGCCGGGTGCGATGTGGTTTTATTGCAGTATCATGGAGACCAGGAATACCAAAAGGTAGATCCCGGTTTGGTATTTTCCTATGAATGGAAGGCGGCGGACGGGAAAAGCTTTCCTAAGCAGTACAGTCTTAAGAAGCTTCGGGAAGAGATTCAGGCTGCCTGGAAGAAGGAACGCCTTTATGGCCAAAAGCCGGAAGTATCCGGCTGTACCAATGCCTGGATAGAGGGAAAGGGGTTAGAAGACGTTCAGACGGCGATTGCTGCCAGAGGAAACGACCCAAAGTTTTTTTATAATTGTTATTGCAGGATCAGCGGAGTCTGGGATAAATTGACCTATGTAAATGATTTATTTCTGTTTCAGCAAGAAATAAAGAACAGCAAGAGGAATGTTGTAATTGCAGACGGCCCCATACCAAAGCCCACAATGGAAGAGATCGGGGCGATCAGGCGAAGGAACTATAACAGCCAGGATCAGATGATACAGGATCTTTCTATGAATATTCAATATGCAGCCAGTCCCCAGCTTCAAAGAGTGATGGTGAAAGCTTTTGTGGATGTCATGCTGATGGAAGCAAAAAAAAGCGATGAAAATTTGAATCGGCTCACCAACAAGGGCGTATATCTTCTTTGCTGGCTGAAGCGTTATCAGTCTCAGCTGTTTTTGAACTGGCGAATGCCGGAGGTTGGGTGCTTTCTTTATTTGGGCTGCTGTCAGGACGATAGCGAAGCAATGTTTTTCCGCTTTTTGGCCAGGCTGCCCATAGATGTAGTAGTTTTTAACCCCAATTTGAACCGCCAATGTTCCCTGGAAGACGGATTGTTATATGAAATCCATTATCCCGACAGCCTGGAGGTTTCACAATATCCTAGGGAGAATGGAGATGTGCAGATGGGGACGGCGGCCTATCATGCGGAGCGGGAGCTTGATACTTTAATGTATCAGGACTCCGGAATTTATCGGAATCGTCAATATGCTAAAGCCAATGCAGTAACCCTTAAGACGATGTATGAAGAGATCCGTCTGCTGTGGAAAGAGGAATTAAAATATCGTCCTAATTTCAGCACCGTGGACGATGCAGTGAATATGCCGGTTATTTTTGCAAAGGTTTCCGGAGTAAAAGAAGGGCAGGTTTCACCTTATTGGGCTTCTGTTAAGGAGCTGATCACAGAAGATACTTTTATTATCCGGTCAGCCCCCTTTTTGCAGCCTACAACAGCAAATCCCATGAAGACATATGCTGCTGAATTTTTTAAGAACGGAAGGCTTCTGCGGGAGAAAATAAAAGCCCATCCTCAGTATCCTTACGGATATTTGAGGGAGGAGGTGCAGGAGCATATGTTAGATAAGCTGCAGCTTTTGATACAGCAGAAAATGATCCGGGGAACCTTTGAGAATGGAACGGAATATGGGATTATTGCATTGGTCCTGCATTTGCCCAAGGAAATTGTCCGGCTCCTGCAGCGGTTTGATTTTACGAAAAAGAATCCCAAGCTGATCTATATTCATACCACAGAGACAATGATTTCCTTGGAGGATTCTATTCTGACAGCGTATTTGAATTTGGTTGGATTTGACATATTGTTTTTGGTTCCCACAGGATATCGGAATGTGGAGAAGTATTTTAATAAAGAACTTATGGAGGAGCACCAGATCGGAGATTATATGTATGACCTGCAAGTGCCGAATCTGGCCCATCCTCCGGCTGGCACCCGTCAGAGATGGCGTGATAAAATTTTAAAGAGAGGTACATGAATATGGGATTGGATTTTACCAAAACAGCGGCTCCGCCTGCAGTCTCCCAGGGAATTGCAGAGCCAAAGAATGAGATTGAGGTAGTGGAGGCTTATGACATTGTAGAGGACCGAAATCAGATGAATGCGTCCTTGACGGGCTCCCCGGAGGTGGATGCATTGGTCAGCACCATTGAGGTCCATAATCTGGAAACAATTGTTTCATTTGGCGGAGAGGTGGCGGAAGAGATTTCCAAGGCCTCGGACGTGGTATTAAACAGTATGAATATGTCTCAATTAGACGATTCCAGCGAGATGCTGAATACCCTGGCCAAGATTATGAACAAGTTTGACATTGATGAAATCAGGGATAATCCCGGACGATTTGGAAAAATGTTTCAGAATCTCCGGAAACAGTTGGATAAGATATTGTCAAAGTATCATACTATGGGAGAGGAAGTAGACAAAATCTATGTGCAGCTGAAGCAGTATGAGTCGGAGATTAAGCAGTCCAACCGCAAATTAGAGCAGATGTTTGAGGCAAACGTGAATTATTATCACGATTTGGTAAAATATATTCTTGCAGGGGAGCAGGGCTGCCGGGAATTGGAAACATATATTGCCCAACGACAGGCAGATATGGAGGCTACCGAGGATACTTCCATCCAGTTCGAGCTGACAAGTCTGAATCAGGCGTTGATGATGTTAGAGCAGCGTACGCAGGATCTGAGGACGGCGGAAAACGTAGCTATGCAGTCAATTCCGATGATCAAGACGATGGAATTCAGCAATATGAACCTGGTTCGAAAGATCAATTCGGCATTTATTATAACGCTTCCGGTATTTAAGCAGGCTCTGGCCCAGGCCATTATGCTGAAACGTCAGCGCATTCAGGCGGAAGCCATGTCGGCCCTGGATGAAAAGACCAATGAGATGCTGATGAAGAATGCCAAGAATACGGTGGAGCAGTCTAAGATGACGGCGCGTCTTGCTTCCGGAAGCTCCATCAAGATTGAGACGTTGGAAACAACTTGGAGAACGATTGTAAATGGAATCGATGAGACGAAGCAGATTCAGGAGAACGCCAGAAAGAAACGGGTGGAGGATCAGGCAAGGCTTGAATCCATTAAGCAGGAGTTCAATAAGATGTATCATATGCCAAATAAGAAACTGTAACGGCTTGTAAGTGGTAGTTGTTACACAACAGAAGGAGGAAACAGGTATGCCTATTAATTTGACAAAGGGACAAAAGGTTGATCTGACAAAAGGGAATCCGGGGTTAAAAAATATCATGGTAGGACTGGGATGGGATGTAAATGCGTTTGATTCCGGTGCGGACTTTGACCTGGATGCCGCGGCGTTTATGGCAGGTGCAAACGGAAGATGTCCTACGGAGAAGGAATTTGTATTTTACGGGAACCTGGAGCATACCAGCGGTGCGGTGAAGCATATGGGGGATAATCTGACTGGTGCAGGGGAAGGCGATGACGAGCAGATTTTAGTGGATCTGACCACAATTCCGCCCAATATCGAAAAAATTGCTTTTACGGTTACGATTTACGAAGCGGAGAGCAGACGCCAGAATTTTGGACAGGTATCCAATGCCTTTATCCGGATTGTGGATGAATCTACGGGGACAGAGCTGATCCGTTATGACCTGGGAGAAGATTTTTCCATAGAGACGGCCGTTGTGGTAGGAGAATTATACCGGCATGGCGGAGAATGGAAATTTAACGCCATTGGCAGCGGCTTCCAGGGCGGTTTGGCAGCGCTTTGCAGCCATTATGGAATCGAGGTAGCATAAGGATAAGGAGGGACAACCATTGTCTATTAGTTTGCAAAAAGGACAGAAGGTCAGCTTATCCAAGGATAATGCAGGGCTTTCCAAAGTGATCATCGGATTGGGATGGGATGAAGCAAAACGGTCCAAAGGCGGATTTTTTGCACCCAAACCTCAGCCTATTGACTGCGACGCTTCTGCGATTCTGCTTCAAAACGGCCATTTGATGGCGAAGGAGGATGTGGTTTACTTCGGGAATCTGCGCCACGCTACCGGAACGGTACAGCATATGGGAGATAACCTTACCGGAGCAGGGGATGGAGACGATGAACAGATCGTGGTAGATCTTGCCAGCATCCCGGCAGTCTATGACAAGATCGTGCTGGTGGTAAATATTTACCAGGCCGTAGAGAGACGGCAGCATTTCGGAATGATTCAGAATGCGTTTATCCGTCTGGTGGATGCAAGGAATAACAAAGAAATGTGCAAATATAATCTTACGGAAAATTATTCCGGCATGACGGCCATGGTATTCGGTGAAGTATACCGATACAGCGGGGAGTGGAAGTTTAATGCAATTGGGCAGGGAACCAACGACCCAGGCATCGGCCAGCTTGCCAACAGATACATTTAAGACAGCCTGAAGTCTTTTGCGAGGGAGAAACTACGTGAAATAGTTTCTCCTTCTGTTGCGCAGCTGGCTTCAGGCATCAGGAGGACAACATATATGAAATATAATGGATTAACTGATCAAGAGGTGGAGGCTTCCCGGAAGCAACATGGCTCCAATGAAATTCCGGATTCAGAGCCTACCACCTTTTGGGAAGAATTTAAAGAGACTTTTTCAGACCCCATGATTCGGATTTTGCTGGCTATTGCAGTATTGATGATCGTCATGTTCTTTTTCGGATATGCGGAGATTTACGAACCTCTGGGGACGATCGTAGCAATATTGGTAGTAGCGGTTGTATCGGCAAAGACAGGAGTTGCCAGCGATACCAAGTACCGGGAGTTAAAGGACAGCACGAAAAAAGACCAGTGTAAAGCATATCGGAACAGCCTGGTTACAGTGATTGATGTGGACGACGTAGTAGTAGGGGACAAGGTGCTGCTTCAGTCCGGGGATAAGATCCCGGCGGACGGGATTCTGGTGTCCGGTTCCCTGAGGGTAGATAATTCCGCACTGAACGGGGAAGCGGAAGAATGTAAGAAAAAAGAGACGACGGAGGACTTTCAGCTTCCGGAGGATATTACAGGAGATACGTTTGTGGACGACCATTCCCTGTTTCGCGGGGCCGTGGTGTTTGACGGCGAGGGCATTTTGGATGTACGCAAGGTTGGCCTGAAGACGATGATGGGAAAAATGGCGGAAGAGATGCAGGAGGACGAACCGGATTCTCCGCTGAAAGTAAAGCTTGCTAAACTGGCAAAACAGATTTCCACCTTCGGCTACATTGGAGCCATTGCGATTTCCGTGTTGTACTTCATTTACTTTATCGTATCGGCAGGCGGAGTCTCGGAGTATTTTGCCATTGGCGCTTCCCAGGTGATCAAAGATGTGATCGAGGCAGTTTCTCTGGCCATCGTCATCATTGTCTGCGCGGTGCCGGAGGGGCTGCCGCTGATGATTTCCCTTGTGCTGATGCAGAATACCAGTAAAATGCTGGATCACAACGTACTGGTACGAAAGGCAGAAGGAATCGAAACGGCCGGTTCCTTAAATATACTGTTCAGCGATAAGACGGGCACGATCACCAAAGGGAGGCTGGAGGTTGTGGATTTCTTCACGGCAGACGGCAATTCTATCCCCATACCGGAGCTTAGCAAACACAGTAAAGTAAAGGGCTTGGTGGATCTGGCCATCGGGAAAAATACCCAATCCATGTTTGACGCTACCCATAAGGTAATCGGTGGGAATGCAACAGACCAGGCGTTGATGAAATTTATTGGAGAAGATACGTTCCGTGCTCTGGATGGAAATCAGGAGTATCGGGTGACGGTAAGCCAGGGCTTTAACTCCACCAATAAATTCAGCCAGGCACATATTGACAGTGTGGGAAAAACATTTTACAAGGGGGCGCCGGAACGACTTTTGGCATCGGCGGCTCATTATCTGGATTCAGAGGGTAATGTAAAAGAAATAGATCAGGCAGCATTGAACCGAAAGATTGACGAGCTTGCCGATAAAGCTATGCGTGTACTGGCATTCGGATATTCCCAGAAACCTCTGGAAGAAAATACCATCCATGAAGATATTGTAATCATAGGCCTGGTAGGAATCAGGGATGACGTAAGGCCCGAGGCTCGGGAAGCTATTGAAGAGGTGCAGAAAGCAGGCATCCAGGTAGTTATGATTACCGGGGACCGCCTGGAGACAGCGGCTGCTATCGCCAAGGATGCAGGACTGCTGCGGCAGGATAGCGATAAAGCGTTGACTTCCGCCCAGTTAAATAAAATGTCCGATGAGGAAGTTAAAGCGATGATTCCCCATATCCGGGTAATTGCCAGAGCCTTGCCTACGGATAAATCCAGAATGGTCCGACTGTGCCAGGAAATGAATCTGGTGGTAGGCATGACTGGGGACGGTGTCAACGACGCACCGGCTTTAAAGCGGGCAGATGTGGGATTTGCAATGGGCAGCGGAACGGAAGCTGCAAAAGAGGCCGGAAAAATCGTGGTGCTGGATGATAACTTTAAGTCTATTAAAGATGCTATCTGGTATGGAAGAACGATCTATCATAACATATTAAAATTCTGTAAGTTTCAGCTGGTAATTAACGTTGCTGCTGTGGTAGTCAGCGCCATTGCCCCATTCTTCGGGGTAGAAGAACCGTTAAAGGTAACCCATCTGCTGTTTGTGAATCTTGTGATGGACAGCCTGGGGGCTATTATGCTTGGCAACGAGCCGGCGATGAAGAAGTATATGACGGAGAAGCCCAGGAGAAGGGATGAAAGCATTGTAAGTAAAAAGATGATGACCCAGATTGTCATCATGGGGGCATGGCTGACGGTGGTGAGCTTCCTCTATTTAAAGCTGCCGTTTTTCCGGGAACTGTTTGAAAATGACGCCCAGCATCTCACTGGCTACTTTGTTCTGTTTATTATCAGCGCTTTGTTTAATGGATTTAATGTTCGTGATGATGGATACGGGATATTCAAAGGGCTGAATGAAAATCCGGGATTTTTAAAGGTGTTTATTACCATTGTCCTGGTTCAGGCTGTCATTGTGAATGCTGCGCTGATTCCGCTTCCGGTATTTACCTGGATCGGCAATATGTTTAGCTGCGTACCCTTTGGGCCGGTGGGCTGGTTCACGGTAATCCTGTTGGGAGTGACGATGATTCCAGTAGACTTAATTCGCAAGGCGGTTGTCCGCGAAAGATGATTGTATTTCATGCAGATCTTGACAATACGCTGATTTTTTCTTATAAGCATGAGATAGGAAAAGAGAAGCGGTCAGTGGAAATGTATCAGGGGCGGGAAGTGTCCTTTATAACAGAAAAGACCTTGGAACTTCTTAGGGAAATTAAGGAAAAAGCTCTGGTAGTTCCTACAACTACCAGAACAATCCAACAATATGAACGGATTCAGTTAGGCATTGGGGCTATAAAATATGCACTGGTGTGCAATGGGGGCATCCTGCTTGCGGAGGGAAAAGAAGTCCCTTCCTGGTATCAAAGTTCTTTGGAATTAACGGCTGGCAGCAGGGGAATGCTTGCTCGGGCCACCGCCATATTGGAAAGAGAGCCTCAGAGGAGCCTGGAAGTCCGCGTGATCCGGGAATTGTTTGTGTTTACCAAATGCCAAAATGCCAAAGGGGCAGTAAAACATTTGAAAGAGGAACTGGACACTTCTCTTGTAGATGTCTTTTGTCAGGGAGAAAAAATCTATGTAATTCCCAAAGTATTAAGTAAGGGGATGGCTGTTCGGCGGTTTCGGGAATATACCCATGGGGATACGGTGATCGCAGCCGGGGACAGTTCCTTTGATATTTCCATGTTTCAGGAGGCGGATATTGGCATTGCACCTTGCAGCCTGGCTCAAAAGAAGAAATTGCCTGGCCAGACGGTATGTATGCCGGAAAGAAATGTATACTCCCAGGAATTACTGGAATACATAGGGAATATGTTACAAAATGGAACAGGAATTGAGGAAACGTTAAAATGAATTTGAACAAGGAGTGCTACCAGGTAGGGGCTTTGCTTTACGCCCCGGCGCTGAATGGGACCGTAGCGGCCTCTGTCCTGGCAGGAAAATTTCAAACGCCATACTCCATAGCGCTATGCTTGGAGGACACTGTGGCAGAAGAGGCAGTACCCGCTGCCGAAGGACAGTTGCTAAAGACATTAGAGGAAATTCAAAAGGGGGAAAATAGGCCGGGTGTTTACCTGCCGAAAATATTCATCCGTGTGCGGGAGCCTGAGCAGTTAAAACGGCTGCTAAAGCGGTTAGAACCGGTGGAGGAGGTTGTCACAGGGTTTATTTTTCCCAAGTATTCTTTGAATAATGCAAACGCCTACCACAGATTGATGGAGGAAGAGAACCGCAGGCGCAAAAGGCCATATTATATGATGCCTATTCTGGAAAGCGGGGATTTGATCGATTACGGCAGCAGGCGCCAGGCATTGCTGGAATTAAAGAAGAGATTGGATGAGAAAAAGGAATATGTGCTGAATGTCCGTGTAGGGGGAAACGATTTCTGCAATCAATTTGCCGTAAGAAGGCACTGTAATCAGACTATTTATGATATTATTCCGATTGCCGGGCTTTTGGGAGATATTTTGACTGTCTTTGGACGGGATTATGTGGTTTCCGGGCCGGTATGGGAGTTTTTCTCCGGTAGCGGGAATCAATGGAGCGACGGTCTGAGACGGGAGCTGGAATTGGATCGTCTGAATGGTTTTGTTGGAAAGACGGTGATTCATCCAAAACAGATCCCAGTTGTCAATGAATCTTTGCAGGTATCCCAAGGTGATTATCTAGATGCAAAATCTATACTGGACTGGGAAGACAAAGGGGGACTTTGCGTTTTGAAAAGCGCAGAGGGAGAGCGCATGAATGAGGTCAAGACCCATGAAAACTGGGCCAGGAAGACGCTGCTGTTGGCAGAGTTGTATGGCGTAGAGAATTCAAAAAATAGGGAGTGATACATATGCCGGTTTCATGTTACGAGGTGATTTGGATTTTTCTCATTTATGCCTTTTTTGGCTGGTGTACTGAGGTGGCATATGCGGCATTGGAGACAGGGAACTTTGTGAATAGGGGATTTTTGAATGGTCCGGTCTGTCCCATATATGGGTGCGGCGTCCTGCTGGTGGTAGCATTGCTGACGCCGCTGAAGGGAAACCTTTTGATTTTGTTTTTTGGTTCGCTGATTTTGACCACAGCTATTGAATTGATCACCGGATTTTTATTGGAAAAGATTTTCCATAATCAATGGTGGGATTATTCCAATGAACGTTTTAATCTGAGAGGGTATATTTGTCTGAAGTTTTCCATTTTGTGGGGGCTGGCCTGTACTTTTGTGATGGATATGATTCATCCGTCGGTCTATCTGCTGATCAGGAAGGTTCCCCATATTCCTGGCGTGGTTCTTCTATGCGTTTTGATTATGG
This sequence comes from Lachnospiraceae bacterium, assembly GCA_022790855.1. Lineage (GTDB taxonomy): Bacteria > Bacillota > Clostridia > Lachnospirales > Lachnospiraceae > 14-2. Next base: position 56,398 of record JAAVYA010000023.1, read on the forward strand.
CTCTTGTCTGTGATTTTTGTATTACAACGGCAACCATATTTAAGTTTAATAAACGACTGCGGCTGATGGAGGAAATTGCCGGACGTTTGAAAACAGTCTCTAATGAAATCGGGGAAGGTATTTATGGGAATGTAACGGAAGCATTGGAAATCCGGGAGGAGCTTCAGGAAAAAGCAGAAGAAAAGAGGAAAGAAGCGAAGGAGCTTCGCAGAAAATATGAGGAACTTATGGCGGTAAAAGAATTTGGGCATAAGCGTTTGATGAAGGCGTTTCCGGCCATGAAATCCAAAAGCTGCCAGGAATCTCTTTTGAAGCTGAAACAACATGTCAATGAAAAAAAGGAGAAGAGGAAATAGCATGATGCGAACCATATCATCCGAGGAAATTACAAAAAATATAAAAGAAATGTGTATAGAAGCCAACCATTTTCTGGCAGAAGATATGGACAGGGCTTTAAAATGCGCAAAAGAAACAGAAAAATCTGAGCTGGGTAAAAAAATATTAAATCAGCTTCAAGATAATTTAAAGGTTGCCGGGGAAGAAATGATCCCTATTTGCCAGGATACGGGAATGGCTGTGGTATTTCTGGAAATTGGCCAGGATGTCCATGTGGAGGGGATACCTGTGGAGGAAGCGGTCAACGAAGGGGTACGCCAAGGATACGCAGAAGGATATCTGCGCAAGTCGGTGGTAAACGACCCAATTCTTCGGGAAAATACGAAGGATAATACGCCTGCAATCATTCATTATACCCTGGTTCCCGGAGACAAACTTAAAATAACAGTAGCTCCCAAAGGGTTTGGAAGTGAAAATATGAGCCGCATTTTTATGCTCAAGCCGGCAGACGGATTGGAAGGCGTGAAAGAAGCGATTTTGACAGCAGTCAGGGAGGCAGGACCCAATGCCTGTCCGCCGATGGTGGTAGGAGTTGGTATTGGGGGAACCTTTGAGAAATCCGCAATTTTGGCAAAAAAAGCTTTAACCCGTGAGGTAGGAAGCCATTCTCAGCTTTCCCATATCAAAGAGCTGGAAGAGGAGATGTTAGAAAAGATCAATAAGCTTGGGATCGGCCCCGGCGGCCTTGGAGGGACGACCACCGCTTTGGCGGTAAACATCAATACTTATCCTACCCATATCGCCGGACTTCCGGTAGCAGTGAACATTTGCTGCCATGTAAACCGCCATGCAGTGAGAGAACTGTAATAAGCACCCTATGTCAGGAGGAATTCCAATGGATAAACATATAAGTATGCCAATTACAAAGGAAGTAACAGAACAGCTTCACGCCGGTGATTACGTTTATCTTTCCGGGAACATTTATGTTGCCCGGGATGCGGCGCATAAAAGGATGACCGAGGCATTGGATCGAGGAGAGGAGCTTCCGATTCCTATAAAAGACGCTACGATTTATTATATGGGGCCGTCTCCTGCCCGGGAGGGACGACCGATCGGCTCCGCAGGGCCTACCACTGCCAGCCGCATGGATAAGTATGCGCCTCGTTTGATGGATTTAGGACAAAAGGCCATGATTGGCAAAGGGAAGCGGACCAAAGAGGTGATCGATGCTATCATACGTAATGAGGGCGTTTATTTTGCAGCTATCGGGGGAGCCGGAGCATTGCTATCCAAATGTATTAAAAAATCCACGCTGATTTGTTACGGAGATCTGGGGGCGGAAGCGCTTTTGGAAATAGAGGTGGAAGACTTCCCGGTCATTGTCGTGGTAGATAAATATGGGAATAATTTATATGAGACGGCGATTGAAGCTTATCAATCGTAGATAAAAACGAGCCAGGCCCTAAAAAGTCTGGCTCATTTTTGTTGTAGTATTTTTTAGTTAATACTTGACCTGTCGTAGTAATTCTGCTATAGTTATTATGACAGACGTAGTACGACAGTCGTAGTAATTAAATAGGAGAACATAATATGATAAGCAGTGATGTAATTCGGGGATACAATGATACCATTATCCTGTATCTAGTATGGGAGGGGCCGTCATATGGTTATGAGATATCCAAGAGAATCAAAGAATTATCCTCAGAGAAGTATATCATTAAGGAGACAACGTTATATTCGGCATTTAACCGGTTAGAGAGAAATGGTTATATTACGTCTTTCTCCGGAGATGAGACCAACGGGCGGAGACGAACCTATTACCGTATCACAGAATCCGGCCGGGATTACTACCGAGAGAAATGCAGGGAATGGAATATAACGAAAGAAGTCATTGAGAAGTTTATTATTTGATTGTGCGGATGGTTTTTTGTTTGGGGGACAAGGGACGTTTGCAGGTTTTAGGAGGAAGCGTATGGAGATTATTAAAAACTATTTGGACACTATGTTCACATCACTGCCGGATGCGGATGAGGTAAGACGGGCAAAGGAAGAGCTATACCAGATGATGGAAGATAAGTATTTAGAGTTAAAATCAGAAGGGCGGTCAGAAAACGAGGCCATTGGTATTGTCATTGCAGATTTTGGGAATATAGACGAGTTGAAGGAGGAACTGTGCCAGGAGAAGGAACCGATGACGTTTGCGGAAAAAGAGACGGAGGTGAAAAAGGTCTCTTTGAGTCAGGCAAGAGAATATGTGGAATCCGTAAAGAGAGTTTCGGTATTTTTTGCGGCAGGCGTTATGCTTTGTATTTGCTCTCCCGCTTTTTTGATTTTTTTGTCAGGGTTGTCAGAGATACATTTAATAGGTGAAAATGTTGCCGGATGCTTGGGGCTATTGATGTTATTTGGCTGCATTGCCATAGCGGTTGCCTTGTTCCTCTATTCGGATAGCTGTATGAGCGGCAATGAGTATCTGAAGGAGGGCAATTTTATATTAGATGACGGCGTAGGAATTTATGTAGAAAATGAGAAAAAAGGGAAACGGCAATTGTTTTCTACTCTGCGTATTGCAGGAGTTATTTTATGTATTTGCAGCGTGATGCCGCTTTTGGGATTTTCATTTTTGGATAACGGTTTTATTTCTATTATAACCGTATGTCTATTACTTTTACTTGTTGGAATGGGAGCTGCGCTATTATCTTGCGCCGGGAAAATGGAAGAGTCCTATCAGATATTGATGAAAGAGGAAGATTTTAAAAGGGACGTCAGAAAAAAGAAGAAACAGAAGGAGCGGTTATCTTCCGTATACTGGTGTATGATAACGGCGGTTTATCTGGGATGGAGCTTTTGGAGCAGATCCTGGGGAATTACCTGGATTATTTGGCCTGTGGCCGGAGTGTTGTATGGGGCGGTTTCCTCGATTTTCTCAGCAATTTTGCGGGAAGATTAGTATAGGCTACCAGGAATTTGAGAAATTTTGCCTGTAGTATTGACAAATGCAGAAAAATTTAGTAATATACTACATGTGCTACGGTATTAGACCAATGTAGCAGTTCGGAGAAATACTCAAGAGGCCGAAGAGGCGCCCCTGCTAAGGGTGTAGGTCGGGCAACCGGCGCGAGGGTTCGAATCCCTCTTTCTCCGTTTTTTGATTGCGATGCGTGGCTCAGCTTGGTAGAGCGCTGCGTTCGGGACGCAGAGGTCGCAGGTTCAAATCCTGTCGCATCGATTCTTGGCTAAGGCGCCGGGAAGTCTGGAAATATAGGCTTTCCGGTGTTTTTTTATTTTAAGGGAGGACTTTACTGATGTGAAGTAATAAAATGGTTTTGTTCTATCATATCAGATGGAAAAAGCAAAGAATCATTCTCTTTTCGGTGGAAAGCAAGTATAATAAAAAAAAGATATTTTAGAAGGAAGGCAAATGCGAAGCATTTCCGAAATGCTTTCCCATGATTTGATATACGACGCTGAGGAGTGCATAACGATTTGCATTACTTGAATGGGATAGCAAACCGTTACCGAGAGGAGAAAAAGGAATGTCCTATGTTACGCATGATAGTCATCTATACTGCGGACATAGCAAGGGGACAGGTGTCGGAGGAATACGATATTGGGGCGCTAAAGTTGCATGTGGAGTGCGCATTCCTCTCAGAATTGGATTCGGTAGGAATCCAGGAACGATTGAAACAGAAGGTGGAGCGGGAGGAAATAATGAATGACGAAGAACTGATGGAATTTATCATACTTCCGCTGTCCTACAGTACAAAAGAAGAAAAACAGCAGAAATTCCGGGAAACAGTGGAATTGGCAACCAGGATCCAGGACAGAGAGCAGCAGTAATTTACCTTGGCGGGAATACTGGTATTCACAGATAAGCTCATTGACCGGGAAACAGCGGGCAGAATAAGGAGGGTGATTGAGATGACGCAGGTTGCACAGATATTTGAGGAAGTGAAACAGCAGGCGCTGACACAGGTTGCGCAGATATTTGAGGAAGAGAAACAGCAGGCAATGATAGAGGCAACAAAAAACGCATCAAAGCAGATCGTAATTCGAATGATAAAAAAAGATTATTCTTCGGAAGAAATTGCATCTGTAGTATCGAATTATTCACAGGATAATGTAGAGTCATTACGGGAAGAGCTTATGAGTGAGGAGAGAAAGAGACAGTAAAGCCAAGCACACGAAAGCCGGTAAGATAGCGTTCCCCTTTGTTCGAAAAGTGTTTTAGCCAGCATTTTATTTCACGAAGTCAGGGCGTTGGCAGCAGATAATTCCAGAAAAAGTACAGAACAAAAGTTCGAATTTTGCTCTGTACTTTTTTATGCTTCTGTGTTATAATAAAAAACCAATTAATGGGAAAAATATAGAGAAGAGGTTTTTATGTTCCAAGTTTTGCCGGGGAATTTTTTTGTTCCTTTATCATCGCCAAATAAAATTGTATATTGGGAATGCATCTGCAAGCTGTTCTCTGTCATGGAACATCAGCTTTCTTTTGGTGTAGAACGAGACGTGCTTGTGGATGAATTACAATATTATTTTGAACAGAGTGCGGCTGCGGAAATTGTGGGGGAAGATTTTGCAGGAGCTGATAACAGGGGAAAAGCCAATGGTATTTTAAGGAGGCTGGAATATTACGGATGGATTGAGATAGAAACAGATAAGAGTTATGTGCAGAGAGTGAATTTTAAAGAATATTCCGTACGCATTTTGAAGACCTTGCTTGAGATTGAAGAGGGGAAACAGATTGAGTATCAGGGATATATTTATACAATTTATAGTCTTGTACGCGGGACTACCGATAATCCGGGCGTTGTACTTTTACAAATCCTGGAAAACACGGATCTTTTGATTACCGGGCTTAAGAATTTGAATTCTAATATCAAGCATTATATTGATGAACTCACAAAGCATAGTACCGTGGCAGAGATTATGGACGCTTTGTTCAATGACTATATTACCAATATCGTAGATAAGGCGTATCATAGATTACTTACGTCGGACAACGTATCAAAATTCCGTCCGGAGATTATAGAGAGACTGGAAAGTAAAAGTAAAAACAAATCATACATAGACAAAACGGCGGCGGAAATTGCAGGACTTCAGGAAATAGAGAAAGACACAGCGAAAGAACAGGTTTACCGCTATCTGCATGAAGTAATAGAAGCATTTCGGAATATGGATGATATTTTGAATGAGATTAATCAAAAAAACACTCAATACCAGAGAGCGGCAATTAACAGGGCAAAATTTTTGCTTTCGGGAAATGAGGATATCAGGGGGCAGATAAAAGAAATCCTTCTTGGAATGAATGAGGTGATCAATGAAGAGAGGATGGAGCTGGGCGGCATTTATGAGATTGAATTTCTTAACAATCTAGTACGGATTTATAGCTGTAGTTTTCTGGATGAGAATTCTTTTTATTCTCCCATAGAAGGGAAGAAAGAGTTTATACCCAGGCAGATGGAACGTCATGAACCGGACGTGGCATTGCGCCAGGAAAAGATGCGCTGTATGATGGAAAAAATGCAGAAAATTTTGAGCCCTGAAAAGATTGATCATTATGTAAGAGAGAACATGGGAGGCCGAAAAGAAATGCTGGCCACAGAGCTGCCACTATCAGATGCAGAAGATTTTGTGAAAATTATATATGTCCGCTTGTATGGGCAGCGGAAAAATATGACATACGGAATAGAAACAACGGAAGAACAAGAGGTAAATGGATTCCGATTTAAAGATTTCAGAATCTGGAGGAAATAATAGTGGAATTGCTGAAGAATATGCTGCAAAGAGATAAGGATGAGTTTAAGAGAATCGCAAACCGTCTTCTCAGCCAGTGTTTTTTATGTAAAGGAAATGTGACAAATAAATCGGATTATTATTTTGTGCTGAAATATCGTACAGAGTTTCAGGAGTATTTGTCCGTACTTGGGTATCAGCTTGAAATCAGTGAGGAGTTTGGCGTCGTTCATCTGACCAATCCACAGAATTATAACAGGCTGAATTTGAAATTATACGAATCTATTATTTTGCTGATCCTCAGAATTCTTTATGATGAGAAAAGAAGGGAACTTTCTGTCAGCGATGAAGTCATCATAAATCTTGGGGATATCCAGGACAAATATTTGAGCCTTCAGATTCGAGAGAAAATGATAGATAAGATAACCATGCGTAATACACTTAGCTTATTTCGCAGACTTCAGTTGGTTGAAACTTTGGATAAAGATTTGGGGAGCGAGGAATCCCGGGTTCTTATTTACGATTCTATTATGATGGCGGTGCGGGTGGAGGATATCAAACGAGCCTATGAGAAATTAGAGCTGTACAGAAAGGGGAAGAAATCGGATGAAGAAATTGACGAGGATGAAGCTGGTTAATTGGCACCGTTTTGAAGACAGTACCATAGATTTCGGAGACGCTACCCTTATTTCCGGAGAAAATGGAGCCGGGAAATCTACGCTTCTGGATGCAATTCAATTTGTGATTATTTGTTCTGCAAATTCCTTTAATAAAGCAGCTCATGAAAATGGGAAAAGAAAGCTGACCGGATATGTCCGATGCAAAACGGGACGTGAAAGCAAACCTTATGAGAGAACCGGGCAGATTACTGCGCATATTGCCCTAGAATTTTATGAAGAAAGTAAAGAACGGTATTTTATTGTAGGGGCTGTGATAGATTCCGCCTCCGAAGGACAGGAAGTAACAGTAAGATATCTGATTGATCATAAGAGAATTGCAGACGACATGTTTTTTAAAGGAAACACACCACGGTCAATTTCGGAATTTCGTACCGCCAATAAAACAATACGGCAGTGGTGCAAGACCCAAATAGAAGCGAAAAAGATGATAAAATCAAGATTTGGGCGGATTGATGACAAATTTTTCAGTTTGATTCCAAAGGCTTTGGCGTTTAAACCGATTGATGATATCAAAGACTTTGTCTATTCTTATGTATTAGATGAAAAGGAAGTGAATATAGAAATACTGCGTGAAAATGTCCGTACTTATCAGGATCTGGAACGTACTTTGGAAAATGTGAAAAAGCGAATGAGAAAGCTGGGGCAGATTGACCAGCTCCACAATGATGTGACGGATTGCATGAAAAAGGACAGGATGTATGAATTCTATTTATCGCAGGCAGAAGTGGATATTTCCAAAGAAAAAATCCGGAGGCTTGGAGACGAAATCCGCACAGAAGAATACCGCTGTAAGGAAACAAAAAAAGATCTGGATGCCGTAACAGCAGAAAAAGAACAGAAGCTTCAGCTGGCGACAAGCTTACGTTTGGAATTGAAACAAAATAAAGAATATATCGCTTTAGAAGAGCAGGAAAAAGAAAAAGCACGATTAAAAGAGGAAAAGAAACAGGCGGTTACTGAGAAAAAAGAGCTGCAAGCCAGTGTGAAAAAAGCATTGGACAAGGTATATCAGCTTTTGGATGTAAAGGATGTAAATCAGTGTATTAGGGAATACCGGGATACACTTGAAAAAATAGATGGGATTTCTGATATTACGAAGGCAAAAGAATGTACGGAAAAAGTAATTAAATACAAAAGTGAAATGTATGACCGGGTACAGAGAAAAATTGCGGAGGTACAGATCAAACAGGAGAAGCAGAAAACAGAAAAGCAGGAGTTAGATCGGAAAATCGAAGGGCTGGAGCGGAAAAAATTATCGTATCCAACAGCGGTAAACGTCGTGCTGGATGCAGTTCGGGAAGAATTTGCAAGAATTGGAAGGAAGCCGGAACCCTATGTTCTTTGTGAAGCATTGGAAATAACGGATGAAAGCTGGCGCAATGCGGTAGAAGGATACCTGAACACCCAGCGTTTTTATATATTGGTGGAACCGGAGAATTTTGATATCGCATTGGGGATATATGATAAATTACGCAGAGAGAAAAAAGCTTATGGCGTAGGTCTTATCAATACCCAGAAGATGGAGGATTTTGATAAAGCGCCCCAGGGAACCCTTGCAACGGTTGTAACGTCAAAAAATAAATATGCCAAACGTTTTATTAATATGATACTTGGGAAGGTTCAGATGTGCGAACGGTACAGTGATTTGAAAAAATATCATACCTCTATTACAAAAGAGTGCATGAAGTATCAAAACCGTGTTGCAAGCGCCATCCGGCCAGAGATTTTCAGTGTGCCTTTCATCGGGAAAAATGCATTTAAGATACAGCTTGAGCAGGCGAGACAAAAAAGAGCTGAGCTGGAGAAGATTATGATGCAGGCGCAGAAACAATGGGAGGATTTGGAATCTATGCTGGTGCCCCTGTCCACAGAAGATGATGTGGATGTGAAATATAGATTGGCTATTTTGACAACGCTTTTAAGGATTCAAATGGGAATTCAAAAGTGTGATGAAACAATCAGAACATTGAAGAAGAACGCTACGTTTATTCAAAAACAGATACAACTGGAGGCCTTGGAGCAGATACGGGCGGAGTTGGAAACAAAAGCAAGCGTGTTGAATCAGAAGATTGGAGGAATGAAAAAGAATTTAGAGAATAAGGAAGAACAAATTGCCTTTGAAACAGAAAATCAGACAAACAAGCAGATGTATGTGGCGAAGCTGGCATCCATGGCAGGAGATGAATTGATTGTCTGGAAGAAAGAATATGAAAAGCAGACGTCTGATAAATCGTTCGAGCAGTTCAAAGAGAATTATAGCAGACGCCGAAAGGCAAATGAGACATTGCGGGGAGAGGCTGAAGCTAACATGATTCAGCAGATGATTGATTATAAAACAGAACATAGTTTTGGCGCTGCGGCAAGTCTGGAAGGATTCCCGGAATTTGCGGCTGTGTATGACAGACTCCGCACTTCAGAGATTTTGGAATATGAAGAGAAGGTGGAATCAGCAAGGCTGGCAGCAGAGGAAGAGTTTAGAGAACAGTTTCTTGCAAAATTGCAGGAGAATATGAAACAGGCGCAAAATGAATTTAAAGAATTGAATAAAGCCTTAAAGGATATCGCTTTTAGCAATGAGAAATATGAATTCTTATATATGCCCAGTAAAAAATACCGAAATTATTATGAGATGATCATGGACGATTTTAATATGGTGCAAGGGGAGTCCATTTTCAGCGGTGTTTTTCATGAAACACATAAAGAGGTTATTGATGAACTGTTTGACCGATTGGCCATTCATAATGAGAACCAGACAAAGACGTTAGATGAATTTACAGATTACCGTACGTATATGGATTATGATATTAAGATTCTTCACAGTGACGGCAGTTATTCTTATTATTCAAAGGTGTGTGAGGAGAAGAGCGGCGGCGAGACACAGACGCCGTTTTATGTAACGGTAGCAGCTTCTTTTGTGCAGCTTTATAGCAATAATATCGGTGGGGAAGCCACGGGGCTTGTCATGTTTGATGAAGCTTTCAATAATATGGATGATGAAAGGATCGGAGGCGTACTGGAATTTTTGAAAAGACTGCCGCTTCAGATCATTATCGCTGCGCCGCCGGATAAGATCCAGTATATAGGCCCAGCATTATCAGAGACACTTTTGGTTATGACAGATGAGAAGATAAGCTATGTGGAGGAATATTATAATGGTGCATTATGATACCAAAATATTAAGCGGGCTTCTGGATTCTTATGAAAACAGTCTTTTGTCGCGAAGTGAAAATAAGGTAAATATTCATATTGCTTTTCCGTTTACAAAGAAAACGCTGCCGGAATATTTTAATGAGAGTTCCCTTGTTTATGATGAAATTCATGCAGTCGTAAAAGAACTTGAGCGAAAAGGTTTTCTTTCTGTTGTCTGGAAAAAAGGAAAAGAAGGCCATATTATTCAGAAAGTAATTTTGAAAGAAGAACAGATCAAGGAAGTATATTCCTATTTAAATAGAACGCCGAAGTCGGATCATGTGAACCGACATTTGCAATTTTTCACTATATGGGAACAGGAACAGAAAGAAACTTTGATTGCGGCGAAATTTGTTGCCTATTTAAAAGAGCGAATAGAAGATGGAAAATCCGTAAAGGAGTTTATTGATTTATCAGATTTAGAAAAGACAAAGGAACTTTTAGAGCTGCTTTCGCTTGTGGAAAACAATAAAGAAACTTGTTATATTCGTGAATTTTCGATCCGGCATTTTGCAGATTCAAAAATATTTGAGTCTCAGTTGGGGGTGCTGGGAAAAATTATGCGACGTTTCAAAACGGAATTTGCAAATATGGATATTTATCAAATTCTTGCGGAGTATAACATTTATAATACGCCGGATTATGTGTATATCAAAGGGGAAGGAGAACTTTCTTTTCATAAGGGAAACCAGTCCATAGTAGATCTGTTTTATTTGGAGCAGGGAATTGGAATTTCTGGTGCAGATGTAAAAAATATCAGAGTTTCTGGAAAGGATAAAGTGAAAAGGGTAATTACGATTGAGAATTTAACTGCGTTTTTTCGATGGCAGGAGAAAGACAGTCTCATGATCTATCTCGGAGGATATCACAATTCTGTGCGAAGAGAGCTTCTAAATAGAGTGTATCAAGAACTTCCGGAAGCGGAATACCTTCATTTTGGAGACATTGATGTAGGCGGTTTTGAAATTTACAGAGACCTATGTGAAAAAACAGGGATTCCATTTCAGACTTATCATATGGGCATATGGGAACTGGAGCATTATAAAGACTATACAAAGAAATTGACAGAAAATGACAAGAAACGATTGCAGGCCCTGATGAAGAAGGAATGGTTCGGTCAGAAGAATATTGCGCAAGTTCTGGAATATATGGAAGAGAATAACAGGAAGCTGGAACAGGAGATTGTCCGTAAGATACAATAAAATGAAAGTATGAGACACAGCCAGGGCACTGGCATTTGACGGGAACAATGAAAGCTATTACAGTACTGCTCCCGCGTGGGAAATTACGATGAAACATCTGGCATTTTCAGAATATAAGCCCCCTACAAGCTCACAGACGACCGAATGCAATGAAACCAGATAAGGAGAAAACTCAAAATTTTGTTTTAGACAGCAGGTACAACAATTTGGGGTGTATATCTTATTTGGAGGAGTTACAAAATGGTAAAATCATTATTTGAACAGTTAGGCGGTACATATCGGAAAGAAAGTGATTATTTAATACCGTGCTTAACTGTACCCGCCGCCGAAGAACGGCCAATAGGCACATGGGGGTGAGCGAGTGCCAGTGGCACTCAAGCAGCGAACCGACCGAGCCGGCAGGCGAGAAAGCAGCATCTGGACTATCTGAAGCAGTACCGCAAGGTTACATACACCAACCTTCTCACAAGCGGCAAGCTGAATACATACCTTGCCGACATCAACAGGCAAGCACAGGAACGCTCCCACAAGCTTATAGACGGTTTGAAACAGGCACAGGGCATAACGGAGCAGCTAAAGGAAGAACACGAGGCATTTGGGAGGGGTAAACTGCTAACTTCTCTCTAATTCGACAAATCAGTGTGCTACAATCGAATATCGTTGCTTTAACCTGAATTATCATGAATAATTCAGGTTAAATATTGCTTTTGATTTGGTATTTGTCCTTGCTTTCCACACGGGCGTGGGAGGAACTGCAATAGCATCTCTGCTGGCTCAGGGAATAGCAGGTATTTTATGTTTCTTTTATGCTGTAAAGAAATATTCCTATTTTGAGATAGCGTTAAAACAAGCGAAATTTGAAAGAACTGTTGCAAAGCAAATTCTTAAAATCTGTATACCGATGGGATTTCAGTATTCGTTTATTTATCTGTCAAGCTGTATTTTGCAGTGGGTAATCAATGGATTTGGAACTAGTGTAATAGGAGCGTTTACAGCGAATAACCAGAACGTAAAAATACTAAAATATGAGAATCCCGATGATGACCACACAGATGAATTGGAAAAATTACGACAACAATGTTTTATAACAGATACGAAAGCGAGGAAAATATGGACGTAAATAAAGATATTGTAATTATGTCTGAAGGATATGACCGTATTGATGGACGAAACGCATATCATTCAAACATAAAAAGGCTTACGCTTGGTATGCCAATTATGGAAAAAAATAAAAATATGCAGATAGCCATGCAGATTTGGGAAGAAAAGGAAGATGGAACATTAAGCATTGCTATGGAACTTCCAATCCACAAAATAATGGATTCTATGATATTTTTAAGCCGTACAATGTTGTATTTTCGGGAAGCATATCGCTATCCTTTATTGTATAATTCAGATAATCCCGTGATTGAACGGATAGGTGTACAAGGGGGTGTAAGCATTTGTGAGGAAGTAAAGCGAAACTGGATGCGTGGAGAAATGAAAATAGCAAGCATTCTATTGGAGGGAGATGCAGGCTCAGGAAAAACTCAATTAGCAAAAGCATTATCCGCAGATTTTGGCTTGCCATATACATAAGTGACATACTTTGCAGATATGGATAAGTCAGATATTTTAGGCTCGATTTTGCCAGTGCTGCCCGATGAAAAAATAGATTCAGCGGGAGTTGAATATAAATATTATCCGTCAGAAATTATCAGAGCTTATGAAAACGGATGGCTGCTTGAAATCCAAGAACCCACGGTTATTCGGGAGGCGGCGGTGCTAATGGCATTAAATTCTGCCCTTGAGCCAGATGACAGTATCAATTTACCAACACGCATTGTCCACCGCCATCCAGATTTTATTGCAGTTATAACAACAAACAGAGGTTATAATGGATGCTTCAAGTTTGGAGGGATTTTTATTGCCTACAAATAGCAGTTTCTTCGGGAAAACTTTATATTGCCCTCCCATTGTCAACTCTCCTAATGGAAAACCACAAACTATAAGAAATGATAATACAATCACTATTGAAAAGACACCTGCTCCTATAACAGCTATCATGGTCAACCTCCAAATACCGATACCACGTTCTATTTAGCTACCGGATAAATGGGAATTTATTTCTCTTTTTTGCTCATAAGAGAACAACTGATAGCTACAAATAAACCAATTAAAATCCACGGAAATGCTGCTCCTAAAAAAAACACTAACCATACTTCATTCCTCCTTCAAAATTACGATGTCTCAATTTGGCTTTTTCCCTATTATACACAAAAAC
>JAAVYA010000024.1 GCA_022790855.1 Lachnospiraceae bacterium
AGAAAAGGAAATTGAAGAGATAAAGGCAAACGGTGGCTGGTCGTTAATGACGTATTACATTAAAACAAAATAAAAGGACCCCGGAGGGCAGCAGGCTTTCCGGGGCTTCTTTTGTGTTGTACTAATTGAACAGTGCCTACAGGTGCGTTGGATTATCAGACAGGCAAAGCAATTTTAAAGCTTTTGCAGGATGCCAGTCGTAAATCAGGTATGACCGTTTTGGTCATTACTCATAATTCTGCCCTTACCGCAATGGCTGACAGGGTAATCCATGTAAAAAGCGGGATGATTGATGATGTGCGCCGGAATGAGGCGGCCGTACCAATAGAAGAGATCGAATGGTAGGTGTTGAAATGAAGCGTACTTTCTATATTAATATATTTCGTACAATTACAAAAAGTTTAGGAAGATTTATGGCGATTTTTGCCATTATTGCGCTGGGAGTAGGTTTTTTTACAGGATTAAAAGCATCCAAACCAGATATGATCCAGACAGGGCAGAAATACGTGGAAGACCAAAAGCTGTTTGATTACCGTCTGATTTCTACCTGGGGATTTACGCAGGAAGAGGTTCAGGAAATTCAGGAGTTGGATTGGGTTCATGCGGCAGAAGGAGCGATGTGGGAAGATTTTCTTTATCGGCGGGAAGATAGCTCTGATGGCTGTCTGAAAGCTATGTCTGTGACAGAACAAGTGAATCAGCTTACCGTAGTATCAGGACGTCTGCCGGAAAAACCAGATGAATGCGTGTTGGATGCTCATGGTTTTACGGAAGATATGATTGGAAAAAAGATTATTGTATCACCGGAGAATTCCAAAGAAATCAAAGAAAGTCTTGCATATGACAGTTATACCGTTACAGGATTAGTCCGCACACCCGTTTATTTGAATATGGAACGGGGAACTACCAATATAGGAGACGGTAAAATCGACAGTTTTCTATTTTTGAATCCGGAAGGTTTTTCCTATGAGTATTTGAAAGAAATGTATGTGGTTGGTAACGTCACGGGAGACGCATTTACAGACGAATACGAGGATAATATAGAAGATCTTTTAGATCAGGCAAAAGAAGATGTAAAAGAAAAACTCCAGGTACGGTATCAGAAGGAAATGGATGATGCCGAAGAGGAGATTGCAGATGCGAAATCAGAGCTTTCCAGAGAAACAAAAAATGCACAAAAGGAGCTTTCAGACGCCAAAAAAGAACTGGAGGACGGGGAAGAAGCCTTGAAAGAAGCCAGACAGGAATTAGCAGACGGAGAAGCAGAGATTGAAGAAAATGAACGGAAGCTCATAGATGCAGAGGCGGAACTGGCAGATGGAGAAGCCAGATATCAGAGAGGGCTATCGGAATATCAATACGGGTATGCGCAATACGAAGCAGGAGCTGCCCAGTTGGAAGAAAACCGGGGAGCATACGAGCAGGCAAAGGCAACCAAAGAGCAAATGGAAACAATGTTTCGGGAGCAGCTTGGAGAGAAGGCAGAAGAAGCATTGGGACAAGATGAAACATATCGGATGCTGTCAGAGTCCGTTGCTGCTTTTGAAGGGAATCAGGCTGTGTTAGCAGAGACAAAGGCCAGGCTGGATGAAGCAAAATCACAGTTAGACGAGCGTGAATACCAGCTTTCTTCTGCAAGATCAGAGATTTGGCAAGGAAAGAGCCGTCTGGAAGAAGCGAAAGTGTCTTTGGAGGACGGAAGACAGGAGATTGAGGAGAATGAACAGAAGATAGCAGATGGTTGGAACGAATATGAAGACGGCGTGAAAGAACTGGAACAGGAGGTTTCAGATGCCGAGAAAGAAATTAAGGAGGCAGAAGAAGAACTAGCTGATGTAGAAGAACCGGAATTGATGGTTCTGGACCGAAACACAAATCCAGGTTATGCAGGTTTTGAAGGAGATGTGAGTATCGTAGAAGGTGTGGCGGAAATTTTCCCAATCTTCTTTTTTCTCATAGCTGCTTTGGTTTGTTCGACTACAATGACCAGAATGGTAGATGATGAGCGTACACAAATTGGCACATTGCGGGCAATCGGTTATTCAGAAGGCGCTATTTTATCAAAATACTTGATTTACTCTGGAAGCGCGGCGGGATTAGGAGCTACGGCAGGCTATTTTCTGGGCACCAGGCTATTTCCTATGGCCATATGGATTGCATATAATATGCTGTACGGGTTTGCAGATATTATGATTGTGGATAACATTTGGCTGTTTGTGATATCTGTGGGAGTATCTCTGATTTGTTCCATGGGGACTACTTATGCAGCCTGTCGGATGGAATTGACCCATGCTCCTGCAGAGTTGATACGTCCAAAATCACCTACTGCCGGAAAGCGGATTTTTCTTGAAAAAATAACATTTTTTTGGAAGAGGTTAAAGTTTTTACATAAAGTTTCTGCAAGAAATGTATTTCGGTTCAAAAAGCGTATGATTATGATGATTCTTGGGATTGCCGGATGTACTTCCCTTGTAATTGCTGGTTTCGGTGTAAAAGATTCTGTTTCAAATATTGTGAATAATCAGTATGATCAGATCTTTCAGTATCAGATCAGCGCAATTTTCAACGACGTTGTTACAGATCAGGTACAGGAAGAAATAAAAGGTCAGTATCAGAAGGAGGTAAAAAACAGCGCTTTGCTGATGGAAACTTCCGCAGAAGTTCCCTATGAAGGAGGAAGTAAAACAGCTTCCTTATTGGTTTCAGAAGGTAATGACCTTCCAAAATGTGTGAATTTTCACTGGAAGGAACATCAAGTAAATCTTTCTCAAAAAGGGGAAATATTAATTGATAAACGTTTGGCTCAAGTATTGGGTGTTAAAATAGGAGATGAAGTGAATTTAAAATCCGGAGATAAGAAAATTGGCTCTTTGAAAGTAGCTGGAATATTTGAGAATTATACGTATTATTATGCTTATATGACAGCAGAGACTTACGAGGAATATTTTCAAGAGCCTTTTGAGCCGAAAAGTCTTTATTTGTCTTTGGAAAAGGATGCGGATGCTTATGCAATCGGTTCTTATCTGGGTAACAGGGATGATGTTTCTAACGTATCTATTATTGCAGAAATGAGAGCCCGGGTAGAAAATGCTATGGAGAGCATGAATTTTGTAGTGGCTTTGGTCATTGGATGTGCAGCTGCTCTTGCATTTATTGTATTATTTAATTTGGGAAATATTAATATTTCCGAGCGTGTCCGGGAGATTGCCACATTAAAAGTGCTGGGATTTTATTCCAGAGAAACCGGAGCTTATGTATTCCGGGAAAGCATGGTTCTTTCTATCATGGGGATTGTCTGCGGCATTCCTCTTGGAATATTGCTTCATCGATTTGTAATGATGCAGTTGAAAATAGATATGGTTACATTTGAGATTTATATAAGACCTCTCAGTTTTGTGTATTCCGTGTTAGCCGTATTACTGTTTACCGTATGTGTGGATTTGATTATGCGCCGGAAAATTAACCGCATTGATATGGCAGAATCGTTAAAATCCATAGAATAAAAATAAAATAAAAAAGCCCCGTTCATTTTCTTGATGATGAAGGGGCTTTTTTATGCGGACCGCGCGGCGAGTAGGAGGAAACCCTTCCCTACTCGATTGCTTATGTAAGTATTGAGAAAATGTAAGAGATTTTATAGGATCTCAGCGATAAGTCTGCATGCTTCTTCTGCTTGTGGCTGATAACCAAGGCGGTCGATAAAAGCGTGGGTACAGCCGCAGTAACGATAAATTGTGGTGTCAACCCCTGCCTTTGCTAATAAAGAACCATAAAACTCACCCTGTATGCGTAATCCATCATATTCTGCTGTCATAATGACAGTTTTTGCAATTCCCTCAAAACTTTCTGCCATCATAGGGCTGGCATAGGGGTGGGATGCATCTTTCAAATCCTTAAAATACCATTTGGCTTCCATAGATTCTTCTAAATCCTGGGGTCTTCCCAGAATCAAGCTTCCTTTGATGGGGCCTTCCTGTCCGGAAGCCATTTCATAAGCGTCTTCCCGCCATTCATAACCAGGAACCATATTTCGTCCAAATGTGACGGCCGGATATAAAAGAACGGCCTGTGCGATATAATGATTGTTTTCATCGCGGTCCTTCAGGCACATGGCCGCACAGAGATTACCTCCAGCGCTGTCGCCTGCCACAGTAATTTTTGTTTTGTCAATGCCATATTCTTCCGCATGTTGATAAATATGGGTGACGGCTTCATAGCATTCTTCTAGATTGTTTGGAAATTTTACTTCCGGTGCAAGATCATAATCTACATTAAATACCACTGCATCTGCCGTTTCTGCGATTAACTTACAGGGATTCTCTACGGTATAGACAGTGCCGCCAATCCAACCGCCGCCATGGAAAAAGATTAGGCAGCTTCTTGGCTCTTGCTTGCCCCTTCGAAGATAATACCGCCAAAGCCCGATGGTACGTCCATTGGCAGGAATCGTTTCATATTTCGTTATCATTTCCATGGTATTCATGTTTAAATTTGGAAAACCCATAGTATCCCGCAAAAAAGGAAGTAAAATTTCAGGAGGTAGATTTTGTTTGAATGGATTACTGCCGTTTTCCTGATTGTTGGCAGCCCAATTATCCTGAATTAAGGAAAGTTCTGCCGGGTCCATATAGCCCTTCGTTCTATTTGGATTCTCTTTTAATTGAATGTCTACTCCGTATAAGGGAATGGTTTCACTTGATTGATGAATTTTTTCCACGGTACTGCTATCATATTTTTTCATAAAATACATCCTTTCCCAGAAATATAGTAATATTTTACCATGAAAGATGTAAAATGTAAAAGAAAATTAGTAATAGTTATGCAAAAAAACCATAAAAAAAATATGTAATCGTGGAAAATATATGATATAATATAAAAAAATTGGAAAGGCAGGTATTACAATCATGGCAGATTTTAAATTTGAACCTATGAGAAGTCTTATCTACGTAAATGTGGCAAAAGAAGATTACAGACCAAATCTTCTTCGGTGGCTCTATAAAACGCATATACCAGACAGTATTTCTCAATTTGAGCCCTATGTTACAAAGTATGCTTTTTATCCATCTTTTCCCTGTCCGCCGGAAGGAGAGCGTTTTGGATATGCCAAAATGCAGCTCACAGAGCATCATTGGCTGGTAAGCGACCTTGATCCGAGATTGGAAATAAAGGCGATTGCCGAGACATTCCCTATGGATGTGTTGGTATGGCAGGGCAATTTACCGGAAAGCATGCTTCATCCGGAAAATATGGAGGTGAAAGAAGCAGAGAAAGCTTCTTCTGAGGATGCAGAAGGTGATATCGGAAACGAGGCCCGTAAGGCAAATGTGGAAGGCGCTAATCCGTTTATTTTCGCTTTTCTTCCTATGTGGTGGGAAGAAGATATCAAAGGAAAAGGCAGAACCATAGAGGATGGAGCTAATTATCGCTGGAATATTGCCATTGGATATCCGGAAGGCGTGTCAAAAGAAGAGGGTGATAAGTGGCTGTATGAAGAAGTTCTGCCAATATTTAAGGATGCGCCGGAGGTTACCCGTATTCTGGCCAGTGATGTAAAGAAGGATATCAACGGCTGCGTTATGGATAAGGTGTTAGAAATCTGGTTTGAGAATCAGTCCGGCTGGTATAAAGTAGCGGTGGAAGGAACAAAGAATTTGAAAAAGCCTGCATGGGCGCAGCAGGATGCATTCCCCTTCCTGAAACCTTATCATAATGTAATTTGTGCATGTGTGGCAGACTTTACCATGAGTAATAATTTGAAAAATTATCATGGTTATATGCCGATGCGCTAATGATACGACAAAAAAGCTTCCGAAAATAATTCGGGGGCTTTTTTACTTTAAAGAAAGGCCGTGAAGAAGGCATCCGGGAATTTGTCCTTGACTATCTGAAAGATCAAGTATTTTGGAAAAGCTGCAGCATCATTTTCAGTTACATCTTTCATAATAGGAGTAAAGGTTTTATGGGCATAAATAATATAAAATTGAACGTCCGTACCACCGAAGAGGAAGAGAGGTTAGCTTTAAGGAGCCGATTGGGGCAACAAAACGGGTCTTTGATTTTTTATTAGGTATGCATTTCTTTATTTAAATATTAATGCAATTTTTGCATAAAAATAGAATCTGTATGAGTGCAATCTCATGCTTTTATTGCTTAATACGATTAAATTTACCTTTTTCATAAGTTTTACATTAATTTGATATGCAAATTATGAATGACAAAACAGAGATAAAGAATAGTAAAATGTCATTTTTCTTGACAGAAATGCACAACTAACATATAATAAATACGTGAAATTTAGAAATAATTTATAAATTTCACAAATGCTTAATTTTTTACTTTATCTCAGAGGAGGGTTCATTTTATGGCATTAGGTATTATTGGTATTGTAATCGCCCTGCTGGTGTTCCTGTATGGCGCTTACAAAAATGTGTCCACACTCTACTTGGCACCGATTGCCGGTGTGATTGTTGCCGTTACCAATGGCATCAGCGCAACACAGGCATTTACACAGTATTATATTGGTGTAGTAGAGCATAACGTACACACAGATGCATGGGAAATCGGCGGTGTAACAGGAATGATTCTGGCCGTATTCCCCACAATTTTCTTAGGAGCTTTGTTTGGTAAGGTACTGACAGACTGCGGAGCAGCAGGAGCCATTGCAAATGTAATGACAAGTAAGCTGATTATGTCTGCAGAAGGAAAAGAAAAACAGGCAAAACGTGCGGTTTTGTCCATGCTGCTTGTAGAATGTATTTTAAGCTACGGCGGTGTTGATGGATTCGTTACCGTATTTGCAACCTTCCCCATTGCAATGGTTATGGCGGACAGGATTGGAATTCCCCGCCGTTTTGTACCGGCTATGCTTTGCTTGAGTTGTGGTGCAAACTCCGCGCCATTTGTATTGAGCATTAACAATATTTTATGTATGGCAATTTTGGGAACCAGCCCGGGAGCTGCTTTGATTCCTGGACTGATCTGCTTTGTAGTGATTGAAGTAGGTGTATATTTCATCTGCTCTAAGATGATTATTTCCGCCATGAGAAAAGGAGAAGGCTTTGATTATGGAAACTGCCCAAGATTTGGAGAGCAGGCTTCTTCCAAAGAGCATCCGAACCTGATCATTGCATTGCTTCCCTTGATCGTTGTATTCTTAATTTTTGCAATTTTGCAGAATGCTTCCTTGGCTTTGACAGCAGGTATTTTGTTAGCTATTATCCTGATGAGCCAGTACTTCCCGAAGAATGGGGAAGCAAACGGCGTTGGCGCATGGGTAGGTAAGATCGTGAATTCCCTGAATGAAGGTGCAGTCAGCGGCGCTCAGTCTCTGATGATCATCTGTGCGGCAGCAGGTTTCGCAGGTGTTGTTCAGCATACCGAGACATTTAATGCATTTGTAGGTATGATGATGGGACTTCCGGTTCCGCCTATGGTAGTTGCTATGATTATGATTATTGTAATCGTTGCATTTACTTCCTCTCCGCCTGCAGCATTGGGAATTGCACTTCCTATTCTTGCCAGCAGCTTTGTAGCGGCAGGAGCTATTAATCCTGCAGCCCTTGCACGTGTGTCAGCAATCGCTGTGTCTACATTCGAGACATTACCTGTAAACGGTTTGATCTTGTTGACGACAGGACTTGCACAGGTTAAGATTAAAGAAGCATATCTCCCCATGTTCTTACAGACGGTTATTATGACTTTGATCGGAACAGTTTTGTGCTGGATCATTCTGATGGTTGCTCCGGGATTGGCATAAGTTTTACATAAAGTTAAGTAAACGTTAGAATCTGAATACGGCGCCGTCTCCGTTGGAGGCGGCGTTGTTACAATACTTGGAAAAATTTGCCTGAAGGCAGAAAGTGATGGAAAATATATGGCATTTTTGCAGAGATTACTGAAGAACGGAACAAATTTTATCTCGGTTGTAGGCGTGATACTTGTATTTGGAATCGTATTAAGCGGCGTTGACGCCATGTATATTTTGATTGTATTAGGAGTAATGAATTGTCTGTACGGCCTGTATGCTGTCATTACAAAAAAGCCCATTATGAAAAGTATGTCCCAGGAAAAAACAAATTCTTCCCGCTATAATATGGGGATGGGTATTTGTCAGTTTTGCATGGGCGTATTTGTGTTATCTATGGGTATTATTTATGTAAATAAAATAGTGACCGGAAAATATTTCTGGGATATTATGCTGACAGGAATTATCATTGTACTGATTTTTTGGTATGTAATCAAAATAAAATCCAGAAAGTTTTGAACTTTAGATTGACAAATAAAAAGTTTTATATTATAATGTTTGAATAAATAGCGCGGGATGGAGCAGTCTGGAAGCTCGTCGGGCTCATAACCCGAAGGTCGCAGGTTCAAATCCTGCTCCCGCAACTCTTAGAAGAAGTCCATTGGCAAGAGTCAAAGGGCTTTTTCTTTTTTTATTGTGTTTTTCGGAAAAAAAGGCTATAATTGTATGTATCATATGAATCCAAAAGGGGGAGAAAATATGACGGAACGGGAAATACTGCAAAGCTGGATAGAAGCATCTGATAATATCGTTTTTTTTGGAGGAGCCGGCGTGTCAACAGAGAGCGGGATACCGGATTTTCGAAGCGTAGACGGATTATATCATCAACAATATGATTTTCCTCCGGAAACGATTTTAAGCCATTCTTTTTATGTGCGGAATCCAAAGGAATTTTACCGGTTCCACCGGAATAAAATGATATGTCTCACTGCGAAGCCAAATGACGCCCACAAAAAGCTGGCACAATTAGAACAGGCTGGAAAGCTCAAAGCAATCGTCACACAGAATATTGACGGGCTTCATCAACAGGCCGGAAGTAAGGTTGTATTGGAGCTTCACGGAAGCGTTCACCGAAATTATTGCCAGAACTGCCATACATTGTATGATGCCCAATATATGTTAGATTCCGAAGACATACCTGTATGCAGTAAATGTGGAGGAAATGTGAAACCGGATGTGGTTCTCTACGAGGAGAGCCTGGATATGGATGTGATGCGGGAGGCTATTTCGTATATCAGCAAAGCGAACGTTTTAATTGTAGGAGGCACTTCTCTTGCAGTTTATCCGGCGGCGGGATTGATTGATTATTACAATGGAAATAAACTGGTGTTGATTAACCGGGATGCGACTCCTATGGATAGACAGGCGAATTTGCTGATACAGGGGAATATAGGAGAAGTATTGGGAGGCATTCATGGAATATAAGATAGGAGATGTAGTAAGGTTAAAGAAAAAGCATCCCTGCGGCAGTTTTGAATGGGAGATTTTAAGAGTTGGGGCAGATTTTCGTTTAAAATGCTTGGGCTGTGGCCATCAGATCATGATTGCCCGTAAGCTGGTGGAGAAAAATACGAAAGAAATTAAAAAGACAAAACGGAGTGAGGAATGATAAAGGTTGCACATATCGGTAAACGATATGGAAAGAAAACAGTATTAAAAGATATTTCCTTTGGAGCAGAGCCAGGGGAGCAAATTGCGATCGTTGGAAGAAACGGCTGTGGAAAAACGACGTTAATGAAAATTTTATCCGGGATTCAGAAGCCGGATCACGGAACGTTGGAATATTATGGACAGAATCCTTTACAGAAAAAAGGCTGTTTCCGAAAATTATGCGGATATGTGCCACAGGAAGATCCCCTGATAGAAGAATTATCTGTGAAGGATAATCTGAAGCTTTGGGGAGGAAAGAAGAGCCTGTTAGATAAACGGTTGAGGGATATGTTTGATCTGGATGAAATTATGAAGGTTACGGTACATAAGTTGTCTGGCGGAATGAAACGGCGGGTCAGTATAGCATGCGCCATATCCCAATGGCCTTCCATTCTATTTATGGATGAACCTACGGCAGCAGTTGATTTATACTACAAAAGAGTACTGCGGGATTGGATGAAACAATATATTTCTATGAATGGTATTATAATCTTATCTACTCATGACGAACAGGAAATAAAAGACAGTAAGCGCTGCTTCCTTTTGCAAGAAGGACAAATCAAAGAAAGCTGTGTCCCAGAAGTTTTTACAGAAATAAGAGAGGAGAACAAAAGAAATGGAAGAGAAATTTGATCCGATTTCAGGAGAGTCACAAGGAACATCAGGGGAGGACAATTTTTATTTTGATGCGGCAACCGGGGAAGTGTCAGGAGGGTCCGGCGAGGGATCTCCCAAAAAAAAGAAATTACTGCCTTTGATCATAAGCCTGGCGGTTGTATTGGCAGCGGCGGCAGCAGTAGTCGTTATAGGTATTGTAAGCGGCGCTTTTATCAGTGATAAGAATAAGGTAATTGCTGCTGTGGGAAATACCTTTGAAATACCGCAAATCATAAAGGATTTGGATTTCAATGATATCATAACTTCTGATGCATATACGGTTGGGATAGAAGGGGAGGCGGACGGTGTATCTGTTGATGTGGATTATCTCCGCACAAAAGAGCAGCAGGCCATCACTGGAACCATAGGAGCGTCAGGAATCAATGCAGAGTTCTCCGGGATACTGGATGATAATCAGTTAAAACTGAAAATTCCGTTTTTGGATGAAGAGAAAATGTTCGTGTACCATTATGACCAGGAGAATACCGGATATTTTATGGAGATGCTGGAAGAGTATGGATTGAACGATCAAGTGATAAACCAAATGCTAGACACACTTCATAATGGTTCGGAAGAGAATAACACCAATTTAGAAGCAAATAAAGAACTGGTGGAAAGTATCGTAGAGATTTACCAGAAGCTGGAGTTTCAAAAAATAGATAAACGGACCTTTACCATTGATGGAAAAAATGTCTCCTGCGCCGGTTATGAGACGGTGATCACGACTCAGATGCTGAAAGAAGTATTGGATAGTATTCAAAAAGCCGTAGATGCAGGAGCCGTCTATTCCACAACAGGAGATGTGCAGGGAGTTATCGATAATTTGCGTTATGCTCTGGATAATTCTGATGATATACAAGTCCGTTTGAAATATTATATCTACAAAAAGAAATTAGCAGCGATTCGTGCAGAAGTAAATGAAGAAGACGTAGAGGTTCGTTTTGAGGGAGGTACTACAAGAACTCAGAATATGGGCTTCTATATCAGTGGATTAAAGATATTGGACGTAAAAGGAACTACAGAAGGAGAGAAGGATACCACAATTTTGTCTTCTATGGGGACAGAATTGATACGGTGGAGTTACGACAAAGGGACCGGCGAATTTGAAGCTTCTATTTCCATGTATAATTATGATTATAGCCAGGAAAATTATTACATCAAAGGTAAGATTACCAATGAAAAAGATTCCGGAGAAATTGATATTTCAGAATTAGACGCTGGATATGGCCCTATGGAAATGAAAATTACGTTCACAGAAGGAGCAGATATAGAAAATATTGAAGGAGAAGAGTTTGACATCGGAAATGCTTCAGTCTATGAATGTATGGAATTTTTCGGTAAAATATACGAACAGTTGTATTAAGGTGTGAAATGGCATGAGACAATTTGCAACTTATTTTTTGCTGGAATTAAAAAAAGATATTCGAATGCTTCCATGGTTTTTTGGAAGCATTCTTCTTCTCACTGTTCTTGTTTTTTCCGGAACTATGGCTATCAGCCAAATATTTTTAAAAGGCCAGGTATTTGATGCCATTACAGTAGATATGGCCGTTCCTGATCATGAGACAAAAGTAAAATTGATTGCAGATGTTTTGTCTAACATGGAAAGCGTAAAAAATATTTGCCGTTTTCAATATACAACAGAAGAAGAGGCCCATATTCACATAGAAAATGGAGAAGCGGATGCGGCAATTATTGTCGGTGAACATTTTTATAAGGATATGGAAAACGGGAAAAATACTCCTGCCATCATTTTATTTCCAAGCTATGATATCTTTGAAAACAGGATGTTCCGGCAACTGATAACAGACGGCGTTTCTCTGATTCAAACAACAGAAGCGGCCGTATATGCGGCGACAGATGCAGGGAAAATCTATGGATTAAAAGTCTCTAAAAAAGAAATGGAAGATCTGATTTTTTTCAGTTATATAGAAAAAGCTTTTTTTCGGGGTGAAATCTTTCAAAAGCATGTCATTTCTGCTGCCGGAGAATATGGCTTCCTTCCATACTACGGGGTAAGCGGCCTGATGATATGCCTTCTGATGTGCGGTCTGAATTTCAGCTTTATGTATGGAAAAAGAGAGGAAGTAATTGCAGAAAAATTAAGGATTTATGGAATTGGAAACATAAAATCATCTGCTGTAAAGCTGCTGGCTATGGGATTGATCTTATGGATCATAGGAATGATTCTGCTTTGTTTATTGCAGATTGCTGGAAAATTACTGAATTTTTGGGAAATAAACTTAGGTTCGGCAATGATTGGGATCTTGCCGGTGTCATTGAGTATCTCAGCTCTATTTCATGTAGTATACACATATGGAAGGCGGGCAGGCGGGGTGATTCTCTTTTTCCTGAATATTGGAATGGTATTATGTTCTGGAGCTATTATTCCTGTAAGTTATCTACCGAAAACCATACAAATGGCAGGAGCGATATCGCCTTTATCCTATTGGGAGCTGCACGGGGCTCAATTATGTTTTGGAATTCCAGAGGGAAAGTGGTTTTTGCTGGAAGGGGTAATTACGTTAGGAGGAATTATCATCGGGGCTTTAAAAGGATGTTATAAATGGAAAAAAGATTGATATGGATTGGGGCATTGTTGAAAATCAGGCTGAAAAAACCTGTTTTGTGGATACAGGCTGCCGTTATGCTAATTTTAATGTGGATGGTTTCCTCTACTGTTCTTCCAAATCAGGAAAATACATATGTATTGATTTATAATGAAGACGGCTTCTTTGGAGAACAGCTTATTGAGCATCTGGAACAGGGGTATGGAGAGTTTATATTTCAGGAAGCAGGAAGCCCACAAGAACTTCGTGGAGAGATTTTGGCGGGACATGCCGAGTGCGGATTTATTTTGGAAAAAGGACTGGAAGAAGGCTTGCAGAGAGAAGAGACGAAGGAATTGATTCTTTTTATATGTTCCGATATGAGCAATAAAGCAAGTTCTGTTTTGGAAACTTTTTACCAGGAGCTGTTTTCCATGTACAGTACCATACTTTTGGAACATCGGGCGCCGCAGCTTTTTCATCAGGAAGTCCTGAAAGATGCCCTTACATTTATGAAGGAACGGAATGAATATTATAAAAAAAGTGAAAAAGTGTTTGACGTGACATATGAATATGTGGATAGCGTACAAGAAAAACAGCAGGAAGAAAAAGATGTATTCCCTATCAGGGGAATCGCAGCATCAATGATCCTGTTACATATGATGTTGGTTGGAGGAGAAGCCGTTTCATCTGGAAGAAGCGCATACGAAAAGAATCTTAGGATTTGGGAAAAACGAGAGTTTCTTTTTTGGAAATACGTGATAAGTTCTATCATTTTGGCCGCAGCGGCAATCATTGGATTTCAGATTTTAGAAGTGGGAGGAAATCTTATTATTGAATCGGTGAAAATGATGGTTTTTCTGGGGATAACAAGTTTGTGGGTAATCTTATTGGGAACATGGCTGAAAAAAGAAGCCGTTTATTATGGATGTATTTGCCCCATTTTAGTGGTAAATCTGCTTTTTCCTCCTGTATTTTTCAGTATTGCTGCATATATTCCTGCGGTTCGGTGGCTGAACTTTTTGCTTCCAGTGGGAATTTATTTGAAAATACAGTAAAAATAATTCCAAAAACACTTGAAAACAGGGAAAGTTTATGCTAGAGTGTTTACTTGTGATATATTATAAAATTCCTTGCTCCCAGAACAAATGGGGGCCAGAGACCACAAGGAGGTACGATTCGCATGAACAAATATGAATTAGCGCTTGTTGTGAATGCAAAAATCGAGGATGAAGACAGAGCTGCTGTTGTTGAAAAGGCAAAAGAATACATTGCCCGTTTCGGCGGTACTGTGACCAACGTTGATGAATGGGGCAAGAAGAGACTTGCTTATGAGATTCAGAAAATGAGAGAAGGTTACTACTACTTTATCCAGTTCGATGCAGAAGCAGATTGTCCTGGACAATTAGAAAGCAGAGTCCGTATTATGGACAATGTGCTCCGTTTCTTATGCGTAAAACAAGACGAGGCGTAGATAGAAAAGAGGAGACCGTATGAATAAAGTAATACTTATGGGACGATTGACCAGAGATCCTGAGGTTCGTTATTCTCAAGGTGAAAATTCCACGGCAGTGGCAAGATATACATTGGCAGTAGACCGGAGATTTACAAGACGCGACGGCGGCGATCAGCAGACGGCTGATTTTATCCAATGCGTTGCATTTGGTCGTTCCGGTGAATTTGCCGAGAAATATTTCCGTAAAGGTTTAAAGATTGTTGTAACCGGAAGAATACAGACCGGAAGCTATACCAATCAAGACGGCCAGAGAGTTTATACTACGGATGTTGTGG
The DNA here is from genome assembly GCA_022790855.1 of Lachnospiraceae bacterium. Lineage (GTDB taxonomy): Bacteria > Bacillota > Clostridia > Lachnospirales > Lachnospiraceae > 14-2. The sequence continues at coordinate 14,452 of JAAVYA010000024.1, forward strand.
TAGAGGATCAGGAATTTGCAGAGAGTAAGGCAGCCAGTGACAATTACAGTCAGCAGAACAGTGGTTTTGCCCCCATGGACAGGCCGGCGCCCAGCGCTGCAGTTGGTGATGGTTTCATGAATATTCCAGACGGTATTGATGAGGAATTACCATTTAATTAGAGCAGGAGGTATAATCATGGCTTATAATAAAGGTGAAAAAAGCGATGCGCCCATGAAGCGCAGAGGCGGTATGCGCAGAAGAAAAAAAGTCTGTGTATTCTGCGGCAAGGACAATGTAATTGACTACAAAGACACCAATAAGTTAAAGAGATATGTATCAGAAAGAGGAAAGATTCTTCCCAGAAGAATTACCGGCAACTGTGCAAAGCATCAGAGAGCCCTTACCGTTGCCATTAAGAGAGCAAGACATGTGGCTTTGATGCCGTATGTAACAGAATAGGCTGTTTCGGTATATGATAAGAGTACCTGAGGACGCGAATTCCCTAGGTACTTTTTGTTTGCTTTACTTTTCTGGGGTTTCACGGTATAATGATAGATGTTGAATAAGAGTCAGCGTTGAATATCTTACAAAAAAGGCCGAAAGGCCCCGGAGGTAATTTATGAAATCAAAGATTAAGCTGAAGGGCCAGCTTAGAAATTATATGTACTGGCCGCTGCTTTTAACGATATTGCTGGTAATCATCAATATTCCGGTTTATGTAGTAAACATAAAACTGGGAGCGCTTTTTACCGGATTTGTGGTTTTATATTTTATTATTGTACTATGTGCTTATTGGTATAATAAACCTGTGATTTTAAATGAATTGATTAATTTTGCGACCCGGTACGGAACGGTGCAGAGGCGTCTTTTGGATGAATTCGAGGTTCCTTATGCTTTGCTGGATTATAATGGGAAAATACTGTGGGTAAATCAAAAATTTACGGAGATTACAGGAAAAGATAAAGATTACCATAAATCTATTACCAGCATTTTTTCCAGTTTGACCCGGGAGGCTGTACAAAAGGGCAATGATAAGCTGGAAATGAATTTGAACTTTCAGGAAAAGCATTATCGCGCCAGCATGAGAAAGCTTTATTTTGATACGGTAACAGATGATGATTCTGTGATATCGGTAGAACAGGGCGCACAATTTATGACAGTGCTTTATCTGTTTGATGAGACGCAGCTTCATGATTATGCCATTGAAAACCGGGAACAGAAAATGGTATGCGGCTTGATGTATATTGATAATTATGAAGAGGCATTAAAAAGTATTGAAGAGGTAAAACGTTCTCTGCTGGTGGCTCTTGTTGACCGAAAGGTGAATAAATATTTCATGGACCGGGACGCGCTGGTGAAGAAGCTGGAAAAAGACAAATATTTTATAGCATTCAAACAGAAATATTTGGATGATTTTGTTGCGGATAAGTTCAGTATAATTGAAGATGTTAAGACCATCAAAGTGGGAAATGAGATGGCCGTAACGTTAAGTATCGGTATTGGCATAGGCAGCGGGAGCTACAATCAGGATTATGAATACGCTCGTATGGCTATGGATCTGGCATTGGGCCGGGGCGGCGATCAGGTAGTAGTGAAGGATGGGGAGAAAATATCCTATTACGGTGGAAAAACACATCAGGTCGAGAAAATGACCCGCGTCAAAGCCCGTGTCAAAGCACATGCCCTGCGGGAAATCATTGAAAGTAAAGACCGTGTTGTTATCATGGGACATAATATCAGTGATGTGGATTCCTTTGGCGCGGCGCTGGGCATTTACTGTGCTGCCCGTGTGCTGGAGAAAAAAGCATATATTGTGATCAATGAGGTAACCTCGTCCCTGCGTCCCTTGAAGGAGTTATTCACAGAAGATAAGGGATATCCTCATGATATGTTTATAAAAGGCGATGTTGCCATGGATATGGTGGATAACAATGCCTTGGTTATGGTGGTGGACGTGAACCGTCCTGGTTTTACGGAATGTCCGGAGCTGCTGAATAAGACAAAAACCATTGTGGTATTCGACCATCACAGGCAAAGCAGCGATGTGATAAGCAATGCCGTATTATCCTATGTGGAAACGTATGCATCCTCTACTTGTGAGATGGTAGCGGAAGTACTTCAATATTTTTCAGAAAATATTCATTTGTCCCCTCAGGAAGCAGACTGTATTTATGCAGGTATTTTGATTGATACCAATAATTTTAACACGAATACAGGCGTCCGCACCTTTGAGGCAGCGGCATACCTGCGCAGATGTGGCGCAGAAATGACCAGAGTACGAAAATTACTGCGGGATGATATGAATGCTTATAAGGCCAGAGCAGAGGCAGTACGGCAGGCCAAAGTATATCATGGAGTTTTTGCCATATCCGTGTGCCCGGGGAGCGGGGTAGAAAGCCCCACGATCGTAGGAGCGCAAGCTTCCAATGAGCTTTTAAATATCGTAGGAATTAAAGCTTCTTTTGTGTTGACGGAATATAACGGGAAGATATACATAAGTTCCCGTTCCATTGATGAAATTAACGTTCAGTTGATTATGGAAAAAATGGGCGGCGGCGGCCATTTAAACGTGGCGGGCGCTCAGCTGAAAGACTGCACCATAAATGAAGCGATTTCCATACTAGAAGATACTTTAGACCAAATGCTGAAAGAAGGAGAGATCGAATTATGAAAGTAATCTTATTGCAGGATGTAAAATCCCTTGGAAAAAAGGGGGATGTTGTAAATGTCAGTGACGGATATGCCAGGAATATGCTTCTTCCCAAAAAACTAGGAGTAGAAGCGAATGGAAAGAATCTGAATGACTTAAAGCTGCAGAATATGCATGCGGAAAAAGTTGCCAAGGAGAATCTGGAAGCTGCAGAAAAGCTTGCGGAAGAAATTGCAGAAAAGCAAGTTCAGGTAACAATTAAGACAGGTGCGGGAGGGAAGATTTTCGGATCTGTTTCTACAAAAGAAATCGTATCTGCAGCAAAAGAGCAGTTACATCTGGAATTAGACAAGAAAAAAATGCAGCTGCCGGAAGGATTAAAGAGCTTAGGCGTACATGAAGTACCCATCAGACTTCATCCGAAAGTAACGGCTTCCCTGAAAGTAAAGGTTGTAGAAGAATAAGCAGGAGGGACTTCAATGGAAGAAGCTCTGATCAAACGGATCATGCCCCACAGCCTGGAGGCAGAGCAGTCCGTGATCGGCGCTATGATCATGGATAAAGAGGCGATTGTAATTGCCTCAGAGACAGTGACGAAAGAAGATTTTTACCAGCAGTCCAACGGCGTTATTTTTGAGTCTATGGTAGAGTTATATAACGAAGGACAGCCGGTAGATGTGGTAACGCTGCAGAATCGTTTGCGGGAAAAAGACGTTCCGCCGGAAATCAGCAGTATAGAATTCATTGCAAATTTGATTGCGGCAGTCCCAACTTCTGTAAATGTAAAAAATTATGCCGCCATCGTTGCTGAAAAAGCCATATTACGCCGTCTCATAAAAGTAAACGAAGAGATTGCCAACCAGTGCTATTTAGGGAAGGACAGTCTGGATGATATTTTATCCCATACGGAGAAGCAAATTTTTTCCCTGCTTCAGAATACCGGGGGCAGTGATTATGTTCCTATTAAGCAAGTAGTAATACAAGCTTTGGAAAAGATCGAACAAGCTGCCAAAACCCAGGGAAATGTCACCGGGATTGCTACTGGATTTTTGGATTTGGATTACAAGACCTCGGGCCTTCAGCCTTCGGATTTGATTCTGATTGCCGCCCGTCCTTCTATGGGAAAAACGGCGTTTGTGTTGAATATTGCCCAGCATGTGGCTTTTCACAGTAATTTATGTACTGCGGTATTCAGTCTGGAAATGTCCAAGGAACAGCTTGTAAACCGTCTTTTTTCCCTGGAATCTAGAGTAGATGCCCAGCTTTTGCGTTCCGGTAACTTAGCCGACGAGGATTGGGAAAAGCTGATCGAAGGAGCCGGGGTAATCGGACGGTCCAATTTGATCATTGACGATACTCCAGGCATTACCATTTCAGAGCTTCGTTCCAAATGCAGGAAGTATAAGCTGGAACATAATCTGCAGTTAATCATCATCGACTATTTGCAGTTGATGAACGGTTCCGGACGGTCTGATTCCAGACAGCAGGAAGTATCTGATATTTCCCGTTCCCTGAAAGGACTTGCCCGGGAGTTGCATGTACCGGTAATTGCATTGTCCCAGCTGAGCCGGCAGGTGGAGCAACGTCCGGATCACAGGCCCATGCTTTCGGACTTGCGTGAATCGGGAGCTATTGAGCAGGATGCCGATGTGGTAATGTTTATTTACAGGGATGATTATTACAATAAAGACACTACTGAGAAAAATATTGCGGAGATCATTATTGCCAAGCAAAGAAACGGCCCGATTGGGACGGTAAATCTGGTATGGCTGCCCCAGTATACCAAGTTTGCCAACATGGAAAAGAATTGAAAATAAGAAATTGCTGTTGAATGGAACAGATACTTTCCGAGAAAGGAAAGTATCTGTTTTTTCTTGTCGCTATTACACGATGGAAAATGATTGTAAGATGATAGAAAAATGGTATAAAATAAAATTGCAGAAAAAACGTAAAGATTGGAGGTAATTGTGTGGAGAGTACTCGCTATATGATTTCAGACGCGGCAAATCTGGTCAATGTAGAATCGCATGTACTGCGCTACTGGGAAGATGAGCTGGATTTGGATATTCCAAGAAATGAGATGGGACACCGTTACTATACAGAAGAGAATATAAAAGAATTTTTCAGGATAAAAGAATGGAAGGAGCAGGGCTATCAATTAAAAGCAATCCGCATGCTGGTACAGGAAGAAAGGATGAAAAAAATGGCAGCAAACAAAAACACCCAAAACACTCAGCTTACGGCAGGAAATACCAATGCCGCGGGAAACCAGTTAATGGCCGGTGAGCCGGTACATAAAGAAGAAATATCAAATAATTCTGCCCGGAATACTGTGAAACTGGAACAGTTTCAGTCTATGATGACAAATATTGTTCGAAATGCCCTGGAAGAAAACAATCAGGCTCTGGGAAGAGAAGTTGGTTATCAGGTGGAAGAGAAAGTGATCAAAGAAATGAATTACCTGATGCGGGTGCAGGATGAAGCAGAAGAAGAACGGTTCCGCAAATTGGATGCGGCAATACGCACACATCGGAAGGGAAAGAAAATCAAAGAGGACAACCCTCAGAAAGTAGGAAGATTCTCAAGAAAAGAGAAAAAGCTGAATCCCAATTTGAGTATGTGATGATCATGGACAAGCCATGAACGTTCCTGTTTGCATGTTGCAAAAAAGAGGACACATCATGTGTCCTCTTTTTAGTCAATCATAATTATTCGGCAGCGATAGCGCCTACCGGACATGCACCTGCACAAGTACCGCAATCTACGCAGGTATCAGCGTTGATTTCGTATTTTCCATCGCCAGCAGCGATAGCGCCTACCGGACATTCACCCTCGCAGGTTCCGCAGCTTACACAAGAATCAGAAATTACATATGCCATGTCAGTATCCTCCTTTGACAATATTCAAAATATGAAGCTATGTATATTAGCTTTGACCTATATTTTAATACAAAAACAACGGAATGACAAGTATATTTTCAAATACATTGCTACCAGTTTTAGCAGGAAAAACCAGAGAATGCGGATATCGTGTATTTGGCATATGATGAATATTTCAATAAATTCGTTGCATAATAACAAAAATAGTATTATAATAGAGATTCCATACAATGGAAAATAAAGGAGGATACTGCAATGGCACAGGTTACAAAAAGTACTATGATTGGTGAATTACTTATGATTGATGAGAATGTGGCTCCGATTTTACTTGAGATTGGAATGCATTGTTTGGGCTGCCCGTCTTCCCAGATGGAAACAATTGAAGAAGCAGCAATGGTACATGGCATAGATCCGGACGCATTGGTTGAAAAAATCAATGATTTCCTGGCTAGTTCCAAATAAGATGTAAGTTTTCATATACAGATCGTCATATGACAACAAAAGAGCCGTAATGGCTGCCAGACTGGCAGGACATTGCGGCTTTTGCTTATTTCTGATTCAATTACAGATCAGCCAGAACTTGTAAAGCATTTTCCTTTAGAATCATATCATAATGTTCCTCTAAATATGCCTGAGCAGAAGCGGTATACTTCTCCTGTTTGGCATATTCGGACAGGATATTGCAGACCTTATTGAATTCTTCCGGCGTATGCTGGCTCTTGCTGATGACCAGATAGTATTTTCTGGTGGAAATATTTTTGTACAGGACATTACAGCCGTTATAAAAGCCTTTTAATACTCGGGCAAGGCGGCTGACGTCGTCCAGCCGATTGAATACGAAAAGCTTTGTAATATCTACGACAATCTGTGGCTCTACAGGACGGGGAGCAGGAGCGCTCTGGACCTTTGGTTCCAGGGGAATAAATTCAGGCTCCTTCTTTAAGCCGGCTTCTGCTTTCTTTCTCTCTTCCTGTATCTTTCGGAATAAATCCAGGATATCGTCAGCTCCAACAGAATCAAATACGGAATCATTCTCCGGATATTTGGAGGAGCCTCCTTCCTCAGGATTACCCTGGGAGAACTGAGAGAATCGTGTATCCAGTTCTTCCGGATATTCCACCTTCGTAATAATCAGTATGATAGTATCCGCAGAAAGCGGTATCGCTTCAATCATCAATGGGATATCCTCTGCCTCAAATCCGCATTCATAAGCGGCTTGCTGCATCATGTCTCGGAACAATGATTTGGCCTTCTCTGTGCCGTAAGCAAGCTCACTCAGCTTAATCTGACGGTCTGCAAGGTCTTCCCTGGTTAAGGTGCAGCGTATTTGGTTATCGCTAACCTTTTCAATTTTCATATGATCACTCCCTTTTTCAAGGTCTACAATAAAAAAATCAATATGCTTTGAGTACAAAAAGTATATACAATATCTTATGTTTCGTCAAGTAAAAGGCCGCAAATTCATAAAAATTTTATGAAATTAGTATTTTTTTCAAAAAAACTGTTGCCAAATAGGCCGGAGTATGTTATACAGGATACTAAGAGATGTGTCCCGGCCGCAAAGCAGGAAAGGGGCGTACCAAAATTATCAATCAAGTTTTGTTCCAAAAGTACCACGTTTTGTCGCTTTTAGGAAGCGGTGGCAGCAGCAGCGTATATCTGGCGGAGCATCTGAAACTGGAGCAATATCGGGCCGTCAAGTGCATTCCCAAAGCACAGGTTCGAATCTCTACCCAGTATCTGGAAGCAAGTCTTTTGAAGAGTCTGAGACATCCCGGAATTCCCATGATTTATGACATGGAAGAAGATGAAAATTTTCTGTATATCATTGAAGAATATATTCAGGGAGAATCATTGTCAGCTTTTTTGCAAAATCATAACAATATTTCCCAAGAAACTATCATCTCATTTGGCATTCAACTATGCGGTATTATCGAGTATCTCCATAATCAGAAGCCTTATCCTATCCTATATCTGGATTTAAAACCAGAACATATTATAATATGCGGAAATCAGTTAAAATTAATTGATTATGGAATTTCTTCCGTATTTGGGGGACATAATATTCCTTCCCAAAGCCATGGAACACCTGGTTTTGCAGCGCCGGAACAGCGAAACGGCAGTCATCTTGTTCTGCAGACAGATGTTTATGGAATCGGTGCGGTACTTTACTATATGCTGACAAAGGAATTATTACCACCATATTCTGGTACAGTCTATCTGTTTCCCAAATATTGTTCCCTTCATTTCAAAAAAATAATAAAAAAAGCTGTTTCACCGGAGTATAAAAAGCGATATCAAAATGCGAATGAACTTCGGAAAGCGCTTTTGAAAATTTCTTTGGGCCGGGCTGATATTCAGCAAAAAGCGCATCTCTTGAAAAAAATCTCAATCATAGGAAGTCAGGAGCATATCGGTGTTACCCATATCGCTGTCAGCCTTGTTAGCTGGCTGAATCATTTGGATCAGGATGCATATTATGAATCCGTAGAGACCACAAATTTTCTTTCATCTTTGGCATGTTATCAAGATCATGTATGGGAAGAACATGGGGTTTTGAGATATCATAATTTTCAGGCAGTCACTGCTTCTTCATTTTGGTCAGAAACAAAAAAATCACACATTTTTGTGCAGGACTACGGAACAGACGTTGTATCTGTCCAGGGGGAAGAAAATCGTGATCTTCTGATACTGGTTCTGGGAAGCCGTACATGGGAGATGGAATATGGGTTACGGGCTTGTCAGGCCTTGTCTGGTGAGGAGGATTTGATTTTAATTTGTAATTATAATGATAAACAGACTGCTGGAAAATATGCGTCTATTTTAAAAAGACAAGTATATTATTTTCCATTAGACCAGGATCCTTTTGCATGGACAAAGGAAAAACACCGTTTGTTTCAAGAGATTTGGAAAGGAAGGAGGAGATAACGATACGGATAAAAAGCATAAAAGCGGCAAAGCCGAGAATCATTATTGGCATTTTGGGGCAGGAGCCAGGTTTGGGAGTAACTCATTTGTCCATTTCATTGGCCAACTATGCCGCCAAGTGGCTGAATGCCAGAACCGCACTGGTGGAGTGGGAAGTAAGGAATTCCCTGGCAGCTTTATCTCCCAAAGAAGGGGAAGAAGCATTTGATCTGAAGGGAGTAACGTACTTTCCATCCATTCCGGCAAAGGAACTGGGACTGATCTACAGTATGGATTTTGAATATATTATTCTGGATCTTGGAAGTGACAGTCAAAAAGCCAGAGAGGAATTGATGCGTTGTAATGGTAAATTGATTGTCGGCAGCCTGTGTCCCTGGAGGAAAGCCAGATATTATGATTATATCAAACGGTTGCAAGAACATACGGGTATTTCTGATATGTTTACGTTTTTGGCGTTATTTGAAGATAAGATAGAAATAAAAAGATGTTGTCGTACTTATAAGGCTCAGGTACAGAGCATACCTTTTATTGCGAATCCGTTCCATATTAAAAAAGAAGAAACAGATTTTTTGCACACATTGATTTAAGCGGCGCCCAAGCTGCTGAACCGCCGCTGCGAGTCTATAATATATCACAGTAAGCCTCCTTGTGGAGGAAGGAGAAGAAATATGAGTATTACCAATGGAGTGGAAAAGCAAGGACTGTTAATTGAATTGGAAAATATACAGAACAGGGGAATTACAATTTTTCTGGAAGGAATCCCAAGCAGTCCATTGACCGTTACGGATGCTCTGTGTGTCAATGACAGTAATGACTTCATGAGGGATTACGTAACAAATGAAAAGGGGGTGTGGACGGAACTTCGATTTGACCGAGTAGAAAGCCTGTAATAAATCACAGGAACAGAATAGATATAAAACCATGTACAAAAGATATGTATATGCGTAAACACGTGATCTAAGAAAAAGATGCTCCTGTTATTGGGGAATGCAGGAGCATCAATTTTCTTTGCATGTATGAGTTTGGTGTGTTATACTAAAGCTTACCAGGTATATAACAGAGATAAACCATTTTGGCAGGAGGACACCAGACATGAGAAAGAAGCTGATGCCGCTTTTGGTGGCAATTATATTTATTTTTATTGTAATAATGATTGCAGTAGTCACGGCACTGGTGCAGAAGTATACTCCCAGTAAAGAACATGTGTCTCTGGAAGAATATTATCATTTGGAACAAGAAGATGATATGGCAATTATTTTGGATCATCAAAAAACAGATGAAGTTTGCAAATATATAGACGGCCACGCATATTTGACGTATGAATTTGTAAATCAATATTTAAATCAAAGATTTTATTGGGATTCCAATGAGAATCTTTTGAGATATACAACGCCTACAGATGTAATTTCTGTAAATGCAGGAAGTAATGAATACTTTGTGACGAAGGAAAAGAACACAGAAGACTATACGATTGTGAGGGTAGATGGAGACGCCATGTACCTTGCCATAGATTTTGTTCAGAAGTTTACGAATATAGATTTTTCCATGCGGGAAGAGCCAAACATGATATTAATTACCAGCAAATGGGGGGATATCCAGACAGCATCTGTGAAGAAGGATACTCAGATTCGTGAAAAGGGAGGCATTAAAAGCCCGATTGTGTCGGAGGTTGCTAAGAGTGACAACATTACCGTATTAGAATCGTTGGATGACTGGACTAAAGTCTGTACGGCGGACGGAATGATAGGATATTTGCAGAGTAAGCGATTAGGGGAGATACAGGTTCAGACAATCAGCCGTTTCTTTGAAGAACCTCAATTTTCTCATTTGCTAAAAAAAGAAGCCATTAATATGGTATGGCATCAGGTGACAACTCAGGAAGCAAATGACCAGATTTCATCTGTTTTACAGAATACAAAAGGGATTAACGTAGTATCCCCCACCTGGTTCTATTTAAATGATAACCAGGGAAATATCCACTCTCTGGCCAGCAGCAGTTATGTCAGCTATTGTCACCAGAACGGGATTGAAGTATGGGCTTTGCTTAGTAATCTGGAAAATGCAGATGTGGATTCCACGGAGGTTCTGACACGTTCTTCCGTCCGGGATTATCTGGTGAACCAGATTATTGCTGCGGCCATTGAATATGATTTAGATGGAATTAACCTGGACTTTGAAAGTTTAAGCGGGGAGGTAGGAGACGGTTATATCCAGCTTGTCCGGGAATTGTCTGTAAAATGCCGGAAGAATGGAATTGTTTTATCCGTGGATAATTATGTTCCTTCCGATTATACGGCTTTCTATAAAAGAGGAGAACAGGCTGTATTTGCAGATTATGTTGTGATCATGGGATATGATGAGCATTACTACGGTTCCGAAGAAGGTTCGGTTGCTTCCATTGGATTTGTGACAGAAGGGGTGGAGAACACGCTGTTGGAGGTTCCTCCAGAGCAGACAATTCTTGGAATGCCTTTTTATACCAGAGTATGGGAGTGTACGCCAAAGGGTGACGATGTATCAGAGGCTGAGATAGCTTCAGAAGATTATGTCCCTTATACGGTGGACAGTTCAGCGGTAGGTATGACAGAAGCTGAGAACCGTGCGACAGCCAATGGCGCTCAGAAGGTCTGGTCGGAAGAGGATGGACAAAATTACGTAGAATATGAAAATGAAGGAAAGACGTATAAGATTTGGATGGAGGATGAAAGCTCTATAGAGCTGCGGTTAAAGCTGTTAAGGAATAAATCTTTGGCCGGAGGCGCATTTTGGAAGCTGGGTCTGGAAAAAAGCAGCGTATGGGATTTGATTATCAAATACATCAATGAATAATACCCTCATACAACCATTGCAGGTAGTGTATATTCAGGAATGCAGAAGCATACCATATAATAACATTTGTTAATGGGAGCATCTGAGTGAAGAAGAAGCTGGAAATTCTGATGGCGGTGGTTTTATTGCTAGTTGCCTGTATTTTTGCAAAGGAAGGGGCAGTGATCGTGGAAAGCGCCCGGGCAGAAAAAGGTGACAAAAAGACATGTATTGTTGTTGATGCGGGACACGGCGGAGCAGATCCCGGTAAGGTAGGGATCAATGGGGCAGAGGAGAAGACGATCAATCTTCAAATAGCATTAAAATTAAAAAAACTGCTGGAATCAGAAGGAATGGAAGTAGTGCTAACCCGTACGGAAGACGGAGGATTATATGAAGAAGGCGCCAGCAATAAAAAAGTAGCCGATATGCGAAAACGTTGTGAAATTATAACAAAGGCAGATCCGGTATTTACCATCAGCATCCACCAAAACAGTTATCCGGAAGAATATGTGAAAGGCGCCCAAACCTTTTATTATGGAAAATCCCAGGAAGGGAAGGAATTAGCAGAAGTAATACAAAACAGTATGATCGAACATCTGGATAAAGAAAATCACAGAACCGCAAAGGCGAATGAAAGCTATTATTTGCTGAAACGAACGCCTTCTCCTACGGTTATTGTGGAATGCGGCTTTTTAAGTAACTCCCAAGAAGCAGCCCTGTTGATTTCCGAGGAATATCAGGAAAAAGTGGCCTGGGCGGTACATATGGGAATCCTCCAATATCTGAATCTTAAGAAGTGATCCCCTTTCCGATGTTAGGGGCTGCTGCTGCATAGGCGGCGTCGATGATAAATAAAAAAAGAAGGATCAGGCCAACCGTCTTGCGTATGCGAGGCGGTATTTTTTCGTATAATGGTTCAAACCAGGGGATTAAGATATAAATAGTAAGCAAAGCGCCAACACCAAATACCAGTCCGCCCAAGGCGCAGATTCTTCCATTGATATTCCAAAAATACCCGGAATAATCCCACCAGCGAATCCCCCACAACTTTTCCAGAAACCAACTGCAAAAGTATTCCAGGATAAGGCAGACGATCGCAGCCAGGAAAAAAATAGAAACAGGATGATTCTTCAACCGATATAGCAAAAAATATAAAAATAAACCGCCTGCTCCATAAATTGGGAGCCAGGGACCAAACAGAATACCGCGGTTGATAAATTCATGATCCGTGATCAGGCACAGCCAGACTTCCCATAACCATCCAATTGCAGATAAAAATAAAAACAGCCAAATATAATAAAAAAATGAGAAACCGATGGTTTTTGAGCGTAAGCGGCTGTTTTTAGGAATAAGGGTTCGTGAATCCATGGATTACCTCCTGATATTGTTATATATGAATACGAAAAGTATATGCAGTTTTTTTTATTTTATCTGGCAAACCTTTTCCTTGACAGGATTACAGTAAAAAAATATAATTGTCAAGGTAAGAAAAATCCGGAACATATGATATAAAGATCTGGGTATGGAATTACGTTGAACTACCAGTTAGGATGAAAAACGATGAAAAGCAGAGAAAATAAATATTTTTATTTGAAAGGAATAAAAATGGGAATTCCAATAGGTCTTGGATACTTTGCCGTATCTTTTACCCTGGGGATTTCTGCCGGGAATGCAGGCATGACGGCCGGACAAGCTATGCTTGCCAGTTTTCTTGTGAATGCTTCGGCGGGTGAATATGCAGGTTTTACCGTGATTGCCGCCAATTCCGGGTACATAGAGATGGTGATCATGGAGTTGATTGCAAATGCACGTTATTTGCTTATGTCATGTTCCTTAAGCCAGAAGTTAAAAGAAGAAACAGGATTGCTCCATCGCCTGTTAGTTGGATTTGACGTTACGGATGAAATTTTCGGAGTAGCAATATCCGTACCGGAAAAACTGAATCCTTTTTATAATTATGGGATGATGACGGTAGCAATCCCCGGATGGTCCATAGGGACTTATCTTGGAGTTGTGATGGGGAATATTCTTCCCACCAGCGTGGTCAGCGCTTTAAGCGTTGCTCTTTATGGTATGTTTATAGCCATTATTATTCCGCCGGCCCGTAAAAGCAGGATTATTGCAGGGCTTGTTACAATATCAATGGCGGCAAGCTTCCTATTTACAAAACTGCCTGTCGTTTCCGGTTTGTCTCCGGGAATCCGTACCATTATTCTCACAGTTGTGATTGCCGGGGGAGCTGCCATATTGTTTCCCATAAAGGAGGAGCAGCATGAATCATAATATTTATGTCTATATTTTCATTATGTTTGCAGTTACGTATTTGATACGTGTACTGCCGTTGACATTAATCCGAAAAGAAATTCAAAGTAAAACCATTCGTTCCTTCCTGTATTATGTTCCCTATGTGACATTGGCTGTTATGACGTTTCCTGCCATATTAGATGCAACTGCAAGTACATGGTCGGCATTGGCGGCCCTTGCAGTCGGCATCCTGCTGGCATGGTTGGGGAAGAGTCTTTTTACAGTTGCGGTTATTTCATGCGCAGTTGTATTTGTGCTGGAATTGTTTTTAGTAAGATAACTAAATTGTTCTGAATGCATAACAAGTTTTTGTAACAAATGCTTTATTGGCTTTTAACACGACAGAAGGAAATGAGGGGCAGTTGACAGCATTTGGAAAATGCTGGGTTTCCAGGCATACGCTGTTGCGGGGGGAAAAAATGTCTCCATATTTGCCTTTACAATCCTTCAAATAATTGGCAGTGTAAAGCTGCAGGCCAGGCTGATCTGTAAAGCATGTCATTTGAATTCCGGAGCTTGGAGCTGTTAGTATGGCGGCTTTCCGAAATCCTTTCCCTTCCAAAATAAAATTATGGTCATATCCCATACCAAATAAAAGCTGGGTGTTTTCTTTCTCAATATCTCTTCCTATTTCCTTCGTACTTCTAAAATCAAAAGGTGTTCCGTCAACCGGAAGTATTTTTCCGGTAGGAATACTTTCAGAATCGTTTTCCGTTATGGCAGAAGCAAAAATTTGAAGCTGATGATTCAGGACAGAGCAGCTTCCCTGGCCTTCCAAATTAAAATAAGCATGATTTGTAACGTTATAGACGGTATCCTGATCAGAGATTGCTTCGTAAGTAATAGACAATACGTTTTTATCGCTCCATTCATAAGTGATTTTCATATGAAGGTTTCCGGGATAGCCGTCTTCCCCGTCAGGAAACATCCGTGAAAAAATAATTTTATGCTCTTGCTGTGTCTCATTCCACACGCGAAAAGCAAAGCCCCTCCTTCCGCCGTGCAGATGGTTTTGGCCGTCATTTTTTTCCAGGAAATAAGTCTTTCCGTTTAAAGAAAAAGCCGCTTTTCCGATACGGTTGGCATGGCGGCCAATTGCAGCTCCAAGATTGGCACAGTCAGCCTCGTATCCAGCGATTGTGGAATATCCAAGACAGACATCTCGCAAAACGCCGGTTTTGTCCGGGACGCAGATGCTTCGGATACGGCATCCATAATCAGTAAATTCCACGGAAGCGCCGTTGGAATTTTCTAATCGGTAGAGATGTACCGGTTCTTTATCTTTTGTTTCACCGAAAAATTGTTTTGTATATACCATGTGGAGCCCTCCTTTTTCAGTATTATTCCATAGTATTTGGGGAAGTGCAATATGCATTATGATAATTAGCCCGAATTATTCATGATAATTCAATGAACAACGGCTAAGGCCGCATAGTTACATACTGGCATAACCGAATCGCATAAAAAGATATACCTATCCGGGCATTCCGTAATACATGTCCTTGACGGGGCGGGGTGGTTGCTTTTCACGGGGTAGAGAAAAGTAACGCAAATTCAAGCTGCGATTTGCGGATTAAGCGGCAGGTATTGACGCAAGGTTTGGATGTGGTATAATAGACCCATGAAAACACTTGTTGAAAAGATTGATGTAGACAACATAGGAAAGCAGCAAATTGCTGCCGCCGCCCGCCTGATACAACAAGGCGGGCTAGTCGCGTTTCCTACGGAAACAGTCTATGGACTGGGAGCAGATGCCTTGAATCCTCTGGCTTCCAAGCGGATCTATGAAGCGAAAGGACGGCCCTCGGACAATCCTTTGATTGTCCACATCGCTGATTTTGCCGACTTGGAAAAGATTGCAAAAGAGATTCCAAAGAAAGGCTGGATCTTAGGGGAACAGTTTTGGCCCGGCCCGTTGACCATGATTTTTCAGAAGAAGGAGTGTGTTCCTTTAGAGACCACCGGAGGACTGGATACGGTGGCGGTGCGGATGCCGAATCATCCCATTGCGCTGGCTTTGATTAAAGCAAGTACAGGGTTTATAGCAGCGCCCAGCGCCAATGCTTCCGGAAGACCCAGTCCGACTTTGGCAGAGCACGTATATCTGGATTTGGAGGGTAGAATACCGATGATATTGGATGGGGGTCCGGTAGGAATCGGTATAGAATCCACTATTGTGGATTTTAGTGAAGCTGCGCCCGTTATTTTACGTCCAGGTTATATTACAAAAGAAATGATACAGGAGGTGATTGGAGAAGTTTCCATGGATCCGGGGTTAGAGCATAGCAATTCGGCTGTTCCCCCGAAAGCTCCGGGAATGAAATATCGTCATTATGCTCCTCGGGCGGATTTAATTTTGGTAGAAGGGCAGCAGGAGAATGTCATATCTGCCATTAACCATTTTTTAGAGGAAGCAAGAATGCAGGGGAAAAAAGCAGGTGTGATCGGAACGGATGAGACTTGCGGATTATACAAAGAAGGTATTATAAAAAGCATTGGGACCCGAAAGGAAACGGCGGTAATTGCCAAACATTTATACGCTCTGTTAAGAGAATTTGATGATTTGGATGTGGATATCATTTATTCCGAAAGTTTTTCCCGGGAGGGGATCGGACAGGCCATTATGAACCGGATGATAAAGGCAGCCGGGCATCGGGTGCTCAAAGTGTAGAGGTGAGGTATGAAACGATATCAAAGGATTCTGTTTGTATGTGACAGCGGTACTTGTCGTTCTCCTATGGCCGAAGCTATTTTAAAGGAATATCGGTTGAACCGTCCTATGGAGATTGAGAGCCGAGGTCTTGTTGTTTTGTTTCCGGAACCATTGAATCAAAAAGTTGAGGCGGTACTGATCAGCAATGGGATCAATCTTGGAGATCATATGTCTGCACAGCTAACAGAAGAGGATTTTACGGAAGACACGCTGATCATCGTGATGGAAGAAGTTCAGCGTGAGAAAATTTTGGACTCTTTTTCCAGGGCAGATCCCGGTCAGGTTCAGGTATTGACCCAGATTGTGGGAGATGAGCTGGAGATTCTCAATCCTTATGGAGGGCCTTTACAGTCTTATGGATTGTGTTATGAGACATTAAATAAATCCATAAAAAAATTGGCTGAAAGATTGAATGAGGACGGCATGGAAGAGGACATGATAGAAGAGGATATTCCGGAACAAGATGTGGCGGAAACAGACAAAGAATATAACGAAGGAGAATAAGCGATGTCAAAGGTATACGTAATGGATCATCCGTTGATCCAGCATAAAATTGGCTGGATTCGGAGAAAAGAAACCGGCTCGAAAGATTTCAGGACATTGATCAGCGAGATTGCTATGCTTATGTGTTATGAAGCAACCAGGGATCTGAAGCTTTCGGATATTGAAATTGAGACGCCGATTTGCAAGACGGTGGTGAAAGAACTGAAAGGGAAAAAAATGGCAGTTGTCCCAATTTTGCGGGCAGGACTTGGCATGGTTGATGGAATGCTTTCCATAATACCTGCAGCAAAGGTAGGGCATATCGGATTATATCGGGATCCTGAGACACTGGAACCGGTGGAATATTATTGTAAGCTGCCGGAGGATTGTTCCGAACGAGAAGTGTTTGTGGTGGATCCTATGTTGGCTACCGGAGGTTCCTCTGTGGCAGCCATTCAAATGTTAAAAGACAAAGGGGTAAAAAATATTCATTTTATGTGCATTATTGCCGCTCCGGAGGGTGTAAAGCGTATGGAAGAACAACATCCGGACGTAGATATGTTTATTGGCGCTTTAGATGAGCGGTTGAATGAACATGGCTATATTGTGCCGGGGTTGGGAGATGCAGGAGATCGTATTTTTGGTACAAAATAAATGCATCGATTGTTGTAAGGGGGTTTTATCATGAGTAACAAACGTCAGGATTATATATCCTGGGACGAATACTTTATGGGCGTAGCAAAATTAAGCGGTATGCGCTCGAAGGATCCCAATACTCAAGTAGGGGCGTGTATTGTAAGTGAGGACAATAAGATTTTGTCCATGGGTTATAACGGATTTCCAAAAGGATGTTCGGACGATGAATTTCCCTGGAGCCGTGAAGGGGAGCCTTTGGAGAATAAGTATCTTTATTCTACCCACAGCGAATTGAATGCAATTTTAAATTATCGTGGAGGTAGCCTGGATGGGGCAAAGCTGTACGTGTCTTTGTTTCCATGTAATGAATGCGCTAAGGCAATTATACAGGCTGGCATCAAGACAATTGTATATGATAGCGACAAATATGACGGAGAGCCTTCTGTCATTGCATCAAAACGGATGTTAGATGCATCAGGAGTGAAATATTACAAGTATCAACGTACCAATCGGGAGATTTTACTAAAAGTATGATGGAAGTAATGGGGATGAACGAAAGAAAAATCAGTGAATTATTATACGTCCTTCGGTTGGAGAAAGACGTGGGACAAAAGAAATTATGTTGGGGATTATGTTCTCAAGGAACCTATTGCAGGTATGAAAATGGAGAACGGACGCCGGATCGGTTGTTGTTAAATGCGATTGTTCAACGTTTGGGCAAGTCTGCGGATAAGCTGGTAACGATTCTTACCATCAAGGAATATAGATATTTTCTATGGAAGAAAAAGGTTCTGACAGCGGTAGGCCATGAAGATATAGACGAGCTGGAACGCCTTTTAGGTGAAAAAGAAGCGTCGGACCTTACCATTAACAAGAACCTTCAACTGCAGTTTAAGTATCGGATGCAGGCATTGGTGGCTTGGCATAAGGAAGAAGATATTGAAAAAGGGATTTCCCTGCTGGAACAGGCCGTGGAACTTACCATGCCGAATATTCGGTTTGAGAAAATGGAACGGTATTATATCAGCATTGAGGAAATGCATATCCTGTTGGAGCTGGCAAGGTTCTGGATCAAAGGCGACCGTGTGGACGAGGCTACGGATCTGCTGAATGATATCGTGGATTATTCTGACAGAAGTTATGATGATTATGAAGCAAAGGTGAAGATCTTACCGAAAGCTGTGCGGATGCTGTATCCGCTATTGATTCAAAAGAACCGGGAGCTGGAGGGGTTACTTCTGTGTAAAAAGGCCGTAGAATTACTGTGTTGGCAGGGCGTTCTTTACGATTTGGCGGATTTGATGGAAGGATATTTAGAATGTGCCGCTAATTTGTTTGAGAATGAAGAGATGATTCGTTATAAGCGGCAGCTTCAGGCATTGCGGGAAGTCTATGAAGAATATGGAGCGGATATTTACCAGCAAAAGGAAATGAGGCTGACTTATCATAATCAAGAATTATATTTGATTGATGAAATGATGCAGAGATTTCGAAATAAGAAAGGCGTATCACAGGATGTATTAAGTGAAGGCATTTGTACGCCAGAAACCATTTCCAGAATTGAAAGTGGAAGAAGAGGGCCAAATCCAAATAATTTCTATGCTTTGATGCGGAAGTTAGAAACAGAGCATGATTATTATAATGGAAAGTTGGAGACGAATGATTTCTTATTGTTAGAAAAGTTGGAAGAATTAGAAAGGGCTATGTCTCTGAGGGATTGGATTGAGGCACGAAGATTGTTGGATTATCTTAAATCCAAGGTTGATATGGAGAAAAAGCAAAATCAAGAAACTTTAATAGCAATGGAAAACTGTATCTTGTTTTATGAGAAAAAAATTACATCAAAAGAGTTTGTGGAAAGATGTGAAAGAGACATAGGTTGTGAAAATGAAGGATGGAAAAATGAGGATTTTTGGAGATTACATTTTTTTACAAACCATAAAATTACAATGCTCAATCATATTGCATTAGGATATGAATACATGGGATATCCAGAAAAGTGTAGATATATTTTAGAACATGTAATGGAACAGCTTGATAAAAGTAAAGTTCGCTTGGAAGATAGATATGAATCTAGTATTACAGTTGTTGGAAATTTATCTATTCTTTACGGAAAATCAGGAAATATGGAAGAGTGTTTAATGATGTGCGAAAAAGGAATTGAGGTATGCTTGGAGAGTGGTAGAGGTGCCAAATTAGTCAAATTCATAGTTAATAAGGCAGAAGCTATGGATTCGGATGTAAATGTAATAAACACTGTTAAAAGTAAAAAATATCTTCAACAGGCATATTATATTAGTGATTTACTATCGCTACATAGTATTTCTGCCTATATTGATCAATATTATCGGACTAATTATGAACAGGATATTATATGGTATTAGTGACTATAGGGATCCATGGGCAACCAAGATACCTGAACATTACCTTCAGAAGCCCCACCATTATCCGTTGCAGCCGTAGTCTGCATAAAGGTACAAGCCATCATTAAGAAAAGTGCACATACAGCAGTTACAATTGCAGGTCTCATTGTTTTTTTCATAGTAAAATACCTCCTGTTTTTTGTGTGATTTTTTGTTGTTTTTTGTTCCTATAATTTAACTTTAAAGGAGGTAAAACACAATGACGTTGCAGTAAAGAAAAATTTGCTTTAAATGTCATTAAATTTATTCCAAAAACGTCATCTACAAGTCCAAATAGGGAGCAAAAAAGTGGATTTTACAGAACATTTGTTCCAGTATTTACTATTTTCCACACAGTGGTTGTGGAATAATATAAAAAAATGTGCATAATACATGTGTTTTGCATTTCAGGAGGTATTTTGCTTCAACGTTTACATAAGTTATAGCTACATGTATATAAAATATAATATGTGCATAAGAAGGGGCTGTCGGAAACGATGGATAAGCTTCTTCTTTTTGTATCCAAAATTGTGGAACAAAAGATACTCTCAGTGTCCTCTTTTACTCTGAGAGTACCTTTAATTTATTCATACTATTTTTGCGAAGGGAAAGATAAGAAATGGTACTTGCAACTTGGAATATAAATGGATTAAGAAGCTATCAGAAAAAATATGATTTAAAGTTATTTTTGCAAAAGTACAACATTGATATGTTACATTTACAGGAAACAAAGCTTGTGGAAGGGTGGAATATCCAAGAAGAAGTTGGCCTGCCAGAAGAATGGTATTTTTATCAAAATCTTGCATCCAGTAGAAAAGGATATGCAGGTGTCGCTAGTATTTCTAAATGGGAGCTTTCGCCCCTTTCTATTGATATGTCAAATCAACGGTTCCAGGCAGAAGGAAGGATGTTGTTATATCAATTTAGAGATTATCATATCATTAACATTTATTTTCCACAAGGAGACAGATCAAAGAAAGATGTTCCCTATAAGCTGGAAGTTTGTGATTATATCACCGCTATGGTGAAATCAAACCCTGGAAAATGGATGATATTTGGCGATTTTAATATGGCTCAGTCAGAATTAGACTTGGCGCGGCCAAAACAGAATTATAACAATAATATGTTCACGGTGGAAGAACGGGAGAGGATGGCAGGATTGGCGAAGGCTGGCATCGTGGATGTATTTCGTTATATGTATTCTGAAGAATCACAATATACATGGTGGTCCTATTCTTATAACGCCAGAGAACGAAATGTGGGGTGGAGATTGGATTATATATTTCTATCGGAAAATGTAAAGACGAATATCAAGAGGGTTGAAATATTGAAAGATGAATTTGGATCAGATCATTGTCCGGTGTTGGTAGAAGTAGAGATATAACGGATATGTAGAAAAAGTTTTTGACTATACACGAAAATTGCCATAAAGTCGGAACTCATAGAAATAGTGAGCATTGGATCTCAATATAAAGGCATAAATTAAGAAAATTAGCTACACGAGAAACAGCCTTGTGACAGTGTCTGCAGAAATAGCGAGCATCGGATTCTGGCATCCAGAATCCCCATTATATCTTTTCTGAAAATTAATTATAGAAGCATATCGAATAGTATGTTACAATTTTTTTTGTTGCTCACCGATACCCGCAACAGGGGGGAGGTGTCAGAGTTGGAATTTCTTACATCTTTTTTAGTTGCCGTTCTGGGCGGTGTAGCTTGCCACTACATCATCAAATGGTTAGACGGTAACGACAAGGGCAACAACTAGCCTAGTGGGTGCTTTGCCACTATAAAAGTAAA
>JAAVYA010000025.1 GCA_022790855.1 Lachnospiraceae bacterium
ATTAGATTGTTTTCGTTGTATAATAAGTTTGACGTACAAGGTCACTCTCTTTCGTGTAGATTTGTTCGCAAACTTATTATACACCAGAAAGTGCCTTGTACGTTATTTTATTCTTCAAAAAGTTGTAAAGTGGTGTAAATATTAAAAATAAATTTTAAAAAGATATTAAAAAAATATAAGATGAGTGATAATATGATATTAATTTTAATGATGTCGCTCGGGAAAAGGGTGTGACAAAGCAGAAAGGGTATCGCATTATCTGTCAGATTAACGAAGAATAGGCGGCTGCCGGATATAGATGGTACAGACAAAAGTATTCCATACATATTGGAGCGGAAGAGAGGATTACGCATATGGAGAAGTATAAAACACTTATGGAAATGAACAGAAAAATAGTTTTTGGAGAAGAAATATCAGATACAGAAAAAGAGGAAGCTGTGTCAATTTTACTGAATGGAATATGCGACAAGGAAGACATCTTAAAATATAAAAGGCGTATGAAGGTAAAAGCTGAAACAGACAATATGTACCCTAATTACTACATTCCACCTCAGAATGGAAACAAGAAGCTTCGTCTTATTCAAGGATATTTGCCGAAAACCAATATCCTTTATGCAAATCATTATGAATTGGAAGTTATTAGATTGCTTTATATGTTTATCCCTGAAAATCAAACTGTTGATGAAATGGTGAAAAATACATTGCAAAGGTTGAAAGGTACTTGTTTTGGAAATTCATGCGCACAGGGGGAGTGCTTGACAACAGGAATTAGCGTATTAAGGTTTCTTGCTGTAGTACAGCCAGACAACACGGAATGGATAGATCAATTACTAAATCCTTTGGGAGAGATATTTCTTTCTTTTGGGAATGGACAAGCGGCAATTCAAAAAGGCATACCTATGTCGTATTTGCTTATGGCATTTACTGATATAAATAATGAGAAAACCAAAGAATTAATCATGCAAAAGAAAGAATGGCTGTTGGGGCTATTGAGACGGGGGTGGATTACAGGGAAGCTGTCAAATGGTAAGATATCAGAAGGAGATACATATAACTTAATGGGAAAATATATTATAAGAAATGCGATTGGGACTTTGCCTGAGTATGAAGATGTATCAAAATATGAGATATATGTAAGTGGTAGCGATGAACGATGCTATTGTAATATTTAAAGATTGCAAAACCGTATGTCCCAAGTACACGGAGGGTATGCATGTTATATCCCATACATGTTTGTGGTCAATGAAAAATGGAAATGATATCATCAGATCAATATATAAAAATTTATAAGGAGGAGATTGCTTTGAAAAAATGGTATGTTGAAGAATACGAATGGGAAATATTGTAATTGTAATGTAAACAATGTTATGGAGATAAACTTATGAATTTAACAAATTTTTTAAAACAGATCGATGTCATCACAGCACAATATTCGGCGGAACAGCTGGTTGCATTTATACATGATATTGGGCGGGTTTTACCGGAACAAGGCAGGGAAGATTTTCTGAAGCGGCTAAAAGCAGTAGGAAATAAAACAGAGAAAGAACCAGCGAAAGATGCGAAGAAAGAACTTGAGTTCCATAAAATGCATCAGCTTGTCCGAAAGAACTTAAAAATAATAGATTCCCAAGAAATCACGGTGAAAGCTATATGGAATGAAGATTATGACGATTGGTATGATGAAAGCAGTGAAGAATTTTATTATGTAGATGACAGTGGTGTTTCGAACATGTTGGCGGAAGCTTGTGATTTTGTTCACGCCTGTATGGATATGGAGCAGTATAAAGAAGGTTTTCAAACTGGAAACCAGCTGCTTTCAATGGAAATTTTATGTATAAATGAATATGATGGGGAAGAGCTTTCACTTGGAGATATGGTGTATCATGAACTTTTACATTGTGATCTGACACAGGTAATTCTTGATACAGCATATTGCTCATACCATGCCGTACTGTTGAAAAAACGGCCTGAGGTCTTATATGGAGTTATTCTAAATGGGAAAAAGGATGAAGTTACATTAGAAGCGATTATGCAGCATGGAGATGAAGACTTACCTGATTTTCAGGTTTTTTTGACACTCTGGATTGAATATCTTGGAACGAAAACAGGACACACTGCAGACCGTCTTATTTTGGAGGCTGTCGGTTTATTGGATGATGTCTTTGCAGCAGCCCAATATGCAGAAGAATATGCTGCTGTTCATCCTGGATTATATTTGAATCTATTAGAAAGTAGGACAAATATGGATGCGGATACTATTGAATCCATTGGAATGAAGGCAATGAAGAAGATACCAAAGAAATATATTATGCGGAGTAAGGTGGCCTTGAAAACAGCAGAGTATCTTATGGAAACAAATGAAAACTTGCCTTTACGGAAAAGCTGCTATTTTGTTGCATATGAATCTGATACGTCTGCACTAAATTATCTTCGTGTACTGCTAAATGGATATGGGACGGAAAAGGGAAAAGAAGAGCTAAGAAAAATATGGAAAAAATTCTCTGTGCAGGAAAACGGTGATTATTATGATATGAGAGATAGCGCATATTCTGAGCGGAAACAAAATAAACCGGATAAGAATATGATTTTGCTGCTCCAGTTTTTGGATGGGCAATTTGCGGACGTGCTGAAAAAAGGAATGAATAAATCCGAAGCATTAGGATGGTCAGGAACCTTCATGAAACAGGGAATCGCATTGTTTCTGCTCTATTTTTATGAAGGCCCATGGAGCGGCAAAGGAATAAACGCCATGGCTGACAAAGTAAAAAGCGCGATGAGTTTTTCAGAAGAAGAGTACCAAAAGGGTACATATGGCCGTTGTGCTGCAAACGAGAACGATTTGTTTTGCGAATTATTTTTAAAATGGAAATCTGCGGTGCAAATGGAACCTGAAATCAGAACGTATGCAATAAAAAAGATAACAGCTTTGCTTGAAAAAAGAACAGAAGGTATTATGGAGGCGAACCGCAGAAATTATTATGGAGAATGTGCAGCATATATTGCTGCATTGGGCGAGGTACGGGAGTCTTGGGGAGAGGATGGTGCAAAACAAAGGCTTATGACATCATATAGAGATAAATATCCTCGAAGAAGCGCATTTCGGGAGGAAATGAGTAATTACGGTTGGATAGATGTTAAGAGAAAATAGAAAATGAGAAATGGAAGCTATTTGTAATAGGGAAAATTCTTTGAACTGTTACAGCCATTCTGTGAAATAACTCAAATTTACCGATAAAAACCTTGTATGACAGATTGTGATATTGTATAATTCTAAAAGAAAGTATCATATTCAGAGTAGCAAAAGAAAGAGTAACTTTTACAAAAGATAAACTGCTCCGAATGTGATACTTTCTCATTATACAAATTCTCAGATAATTAGCAACAAGTATGTTTGGAATTTGTATGATTCAAAAGTTATGATATAATATTTACGGCAGATGCCTTGTGATTGGAAGGCGGAAAGGTTTGAGGTATCAATGTTAGGTATCTATTTTAGTGGAACGGGCAATTCCAGGTATGCAGCGGAATTGTTTTGCAGTGAATATGATGAAGCAGCGAAGACGTTTTCCATCGAGGACGCTGGGGTTGTGGAAGCAGTGAAACAAGACGATATGCTTGTGTTTGCATATCCGGTGCAATATAGCACCGTACCAAAGATATTGCGTGAGTTTATAAGAGATCATAAGATGCTGTGGAAACATAAGAAGATTTTCATTATTGCAACAATGGGGTTGTTCAGCGGTGATGGGGCGGGAATTCTGGGGCGGCTTTTACAGAACTGTGGAGGGATCATTCTTGGGGGATTACATCTGCAAATGCCTGATAGTATCAGCGATGTAAAGGCATTGAAGCGTCCGTTGGAGAAGAACAAGGCGCTTGTGATGAAAGCGGAAGAGAAGATTAAGAAAGCGGTTTGGCTTGTAAAATCAGGAAAGCCGCCTCAAGAGGGAATCGGCGTGTTAGATCGGATGGCCGGCTTTCTTGGCCAAAGACTGTATTTTGGCCACAAAACAAAAAATTATTCAGATCAGTTGCGGATAGATGAAAATAAATGCATAGGCTGTGGGAAGTGTGAAAAACTATGCCCCATGAAAAATATAAAAGTGACGGATAAGAAAGTTGTGACAAATGGTCAATGTACCATGTGCTATAGGTGCATCAACCATTGCCCAAAACAAGCTATGACGCTGCTTGGGAAGGCGGTTGTGGAACAGAGCTTGATAGAGAACTATCTAAGGATGGCGGAACATGACATATAATTGCTTAATCATAGACGATGAAAAAATGCTTGCAGACAGCACGGCGGAATATTTTAACCTGTTCGGCGTCAAAACTGCACTTGCGTACAGCGCCTCGGATTGTCGGGATTTTTTCAAGGAACATACGGCGGAGCTGCTTTTACTGGATATCAATCTTGGGGACGGCAGCGGTTTTGAATTGTGCAAAGAACTTCGGGAAACCACCGAAATCCCCATCTTATTTATCTCAGCGCGGACCAGTGACGATGATAAAATTATCGCCCTTAGTATCGGAGGCGATGATTATATTCAAAAGCCATACTCTCTGGGCGTACTTCTGGCAAAGGTAAAAGCGGTATTAAAACGTTTCGGAAACAAGAATGTGGAAAAGCTGACGTACACTGATGAGCATATGGCCATAGATTTTCAGGGGAGACAGGTCTTTGTGGAAGGAGTACCTGTCAAATTGACGTCCCTTGAATTTAAGCTGCTTACTTATTTGATACAAAATGAAGGACGGATGATTTCAAAGCAGGAGCTTTTTGAAAAAGTATGGGAGGACAAATTTACAGGGGACGGAACACTGAACGTACATATTCGCAAGCTGCGGGAAGCGATTGAGCAGGAACCGGGTAATCCTAAGTATATCATTACAGTTTGGGGGAACGGCTATAAATTTATTGGGAGGAATCCATGAAAAACCGTATATTTTTTGGCGGACTTCTGCTCCTTTTTCTCATAGAGCTTATAGTTCTTTTTCAGTATGCATTTCCAAAAGAAGAAACATCCCAGGATACCGTGGCAGTCAATGAAATTGTAAAAACAGTAGAACATGATTGGAATCATATGGAGGAGCATGTAAATGGGACTTCTCTGGAATATGTAGTGATAGATTTGGAGAGAGCAGTTCTATATAGAACCAAAGCTGGCTTGAGCGAAAGCATAAACGCTGCAATCGCTCATAAAGACACCATTCTTGATGTGGAAGCTGACGGAGTGATCGTAGGAAAAGTGATGGTATACAATGATGATGCACTGGCTGTTCAATCGGAAAACCAGACGGTGCTTTTTGTTATCATAATAATCATGCTGCTGCAAGGCTGCATGTGCATGGGATATTTCTTTTATCTGCGGCGGGTCATGGTAAAACCATTTGATAAGATGAAATATTTTGCAGAGCGTATCGCAGGGGGAAATCTGGATATTCCTTTGGAAATGGATCGGCAGAACCTATTTGGGGCCTTTACCGAGAGCTTCGATCTGATGCGTTCTGAACTAAAAAAGGCAAAGATCGCCGAGGCAAGGGCAAACGCAAGCAAAAAAGAACTGGTGGCAAAGCTTTCCCATGATATAAAAACTCCGGTTGCCAGTATCAAGGCGGCTTCCGAGGTAGGCGCGGCATTGTCGTTGGACGAAAAAAGCAAGAAGAATTACGAGCAAATAATCCGAAAAGCAGATCAAATCAATACTTTGGTCACGAATCTGTTTTCCGCCACATTGCAAGAACTTCAAGAACTGACGGTAACTCCGTCGGAGTTAAAAAGTGAGGAGCTGCGGGAGTTACTGGAAAATGCTGATTACTTGCACCGTGCTGTCATACCGCCGATTCCATCCTGCCTGCTGTTTGCAGATAAGCTTCGTTTGCAGCAGGTATTTGACAATCTTTTTGTCAATTCCTATAAATATGCCGGTACGAAAATAAATGTGACAATAGGTATAGAAAGTAATTATCTCATCATCAGTATAGAAGACTATGGCGGCGGCGTCGAGGAATCGGAGCTGCCGCTTTTGAAAGAAAAATTTAAGCGGGGCGATCATAGAAAGAATATCGAAGGCGCGGGGCTGGGGCTGTACATTGCCGATTGCTGCATGAAGAAAATGAAAGGACGGCTTGATCTTGTAAACGGTTCCACTGGATTGAAAGCGACAGTTTGGGTAGCTCTTGGCAGCGGGATTTAAGGGATATTTAAGAATTGCATAAAGACGGTTAAGAATTGAAAAAGTACAATAGAACGTGTAAAAAGGAGGGATTTTTGTATGAGAGAAGTTTTATTAAAGACGGAAAAACTAAGCAAATCCTTTTCAAACGGCGGAACTATGCAGCACGTTCTGAAAAATATTGACTTACAACTGTATCAAGGTGATTTTACAGTGATCATGGGGGCAAGCGGGGCAGGAAAGTCCACATTGTTATATGCTCTGTCGGGAATGGACACACCTACCCTGGGTGCGATTACATTCGGAGAGCAGACGATTTCAGAGCTGAACCCCGATGGGCTTGCCGTGTTCCGGCGGGATCATTGCGGATTTGTGTTCCAACAGATTTACTTGATAGACACCATGAGCGTTATGGATAATGTGCTTTGTGCAGGCCTTCTTGTGAACAAAAATAAAAATGCTCTGATCGACCGGGCAAAAGAATTGTTTCGGGCTGTGGATATTTCTGAGGAAACGCAGAAAAAGTTTCCTACCCAGATTTCAGGGGGAGAAGCTCAGCGGGTAGGAATCGTCCGGGCGCTGATTAATTCACCGGAAATTCTTTTTGCCGATGAGCCTACAGGGGCCTTAAACAGCCAGACAGGGCTGGATGTCCTTGACACGCTGACCAAGTTTAATGAGCAGGGGCAAAGTGTCGTTATGGTAACACATGATATGCGTTCTGCCCGGCGGGGCAACCGGATTCTCTACTTGAAAGACGGCGTTATGTTAGGGGAATGCAATTTAGGCAAGTATGTCCATGGCGATGCCAAAAGGCATGAAAAGCTTTCTGCCTTCCTGAAAGACAGGGGGTGGTAACATGAGAAAATTATTTCTGATTGTCTGCTCCAATATACGGAAAGCCAAAGGGCAGACTGCCGCTATCGTTGTACTTATTTTATTTGCGGCAATGCTGCTGAATCTTTGGCTGATGCTTTCTATGGATTATAAAGCCAATTTTGATCGTTACCACGAGAAGCTCAACGCCGAACATGTAACTGTGACGGTTGACGATCATGACGGAAGCATAAAAGAGGATTTGTCTGAAAAACTGGAAAAGGACAAAGACGTTGCAGAATATTGTTTGGATAGCTGTATGCATATGACCGGCACATTTCCGTACAACGATGGAGATCTGAGCAGTTGGTTTGTATTTATGAAAAAGCAACAGGCAATCCACCGGTCTGTGGGCAAGGCCGAGATTGTAGAAGACAGTGATGATACAAGCGGCGTTTACTTGCCCATGCTATACAAAACAGACGAGATCCAGGCGGGCAGTCCCATTGAAATCTCAATTGGCAGCCATACGGTAACCTATACGGTTTGCGGATTTTTCAACAGCGTTATGACAGGATCCCATAATTGCGGCTTGATGGAACTGATACTTACGGAAGATAAATATGATGAGCTGGAAGCGTTGGGATATGCGCCAAATGCTACCTTATGTTCCATACGTCTTTGGGATAAGTCGGAAAATGTAACGTATGAAGCCGCTCTCAAATCTGTGGTTTCGGAGCGTTTTCCCAATGTCGTTATGATAAGCAACAGCTATAATATGGTGCTACAGGCCCGGTACATTTCCCAGTCCATCTGTTCTGCCATCATGAGCGTCATGGCGCTTTTAGTGCTACTGATCGCCCTGATTGTGATAGCCTCCAACATCATAAATTATATACAGGTCAATATGAAAAATCTCGGCGCACTGAAGGCTGTGGGTTATACCTCCAGGCAGCTTATCTGCTCTCTTTTACTGCAGTTTTTAGGAGTGACGTTACTTGCAGCCCTTTTGGGGGCAGGGCTTTCTTATTGCTTTCTCCCTTCTGTAAACACGATGATGATTTCCCAGACGGGGATTCCCTATGCGATTCATTTTTTGCCGTTACCACTTGTGCTCTCCCTTTTTATCTTGGGAGGAACGGTTGCCCTATCCGTATGGCTTGCCGCCAGAAGAATTAAAAAGATAGAGCCTATTGTAGCATTGCGCTTTGGCCTGCAAACACATAACTTTACATGCAACCACGTTCCGCTTGACCAAACGAAAGCACCGCTAAATGCCGCACTTGCGCTAAAAACAACTTTTTCAGGAGTGAAGCATAATATTACCGTCTGCATCACAATGCTCATTCTCTCCCTTGTGATCGTATTTTGCGGGGTTATGACTGCAAATATGATTGTGGATACAACGCCGTTTATCAATTTGATCGTAGGGGAGACGGCAGATAGTTGCGTCAGCGTAAAACCCAACATGGAGGAAGAATTTCTGCGAAAGATGAACGACGACGGCCGTGTGGAAAAAGTATACTTGCAAACCAGCATAAACGTGACCCATTCGGGAGGAGCGGAGCTTCTGGCAACCTTATGCGATGATTTTTCCAGGGTAAATAACCAAAGCATTGTATACAAAGGAAGGTTTCCAAAATACGATAATGAAATAGCGATCGGCGCCAGATATGCCAAGGAAAAAGGGCTTACCGTGGGGGAAGAAATCGAAATCACCGCAAACGGGAAAACCGAGAACTATCTGATCAGTGGGTTTACACAAATCACCAATTATTTAGGGCGGGACTGTCTGTTGACACGTTCTGGTTATGAGCGGTTGGGTACTCTTTCCGATGCAAATTATTATATTAATCTTACCCAGGGTACAGACATTGACGCGTTTCATGAGGAAGTAGAAGAGGAGTTTTCAGGCAGTATCAATGCCACGGTCAACATAAGATCAACGGTGGAAAGCTCTGCAAGCATCTATGTGTCGCTTATGACAATGATTGTGCTTGTCATATTGGGACTATCTGTCGTAATCATTGCGTTTGTTTTGTATCTCTTGGTTCGGACCATGTTGAATAATAAAAAGCGTGATTACGGGATTTTGAAGTCTTTGGGTTTTACAACCAGACAGCTGATTTTACAAACGTCATTATCCTTTATGCCTGCAATTATAATTTCTGCCGCTGTCGGGCTTACGATTGGCTGCATCAGTATCAATAAGCTGCTATCGTTATTCTTTTGCACACTGGGTATTTTAAAGTGTACGTTTGAAGTCCCGGTGGGATTTATTACGGCGGCAGGTATCTGCCTTGTATTATTGGCCTTTGCAATCGCATGCCTGCTATCCTTGAAAATCAAAAGAATCACTCCTAAGGCGCTGCTTTCGGGAGAATAAGAAATGATCTACGGGGAGAAAGTGTTGACACAAATAATACTATATGGATAGGGCGAACCGTGCTTGAAAGGTATAAAAATAGGAGCAACCCCTTTGGGATTGCTCCTAAAAAGATATTTATAACATATGTTTGCTTTATTACGCCGGCAGATAAATATTGATTAAAACAATCCAACACGGCCAAGCAGAAGCTCTATCAGATTGCAGTGGAAAATGCCGTTGTCATCATAGAAGTTATGAGGAATATCCATACGGACAATGATTTTTTTGAAAAAGTCTTTTGTCAGTGCCAAAGAGGTAAGTTCAGAAGATTCTTTTTTATCTGTGGTCATCTGAAAAGCTGATTGAATGTAGATTTTTTTATCAGCATCATTTACAACAAAATCGATTTCCTTTTGCACATTTCCTCCGCTAGTACGGTCGGTCACAACACCGACATCAACAGAATATCCTCGCCGCAGAAGTTCATTATAGATGATGTTTTCCATAATGTGTCCGGGATCATATTGGCGATAATTTAGTCTGGCATTGCGAAGGCCAATATCTGTGTAGTAGTATTTGTTAGGATACTTGAAATAAGTTTTTCCTTTCACATCATAGCGCTTTGCCATCGAAATAAGGAAAGAATCGATCATGTGCTGCACATAGTTTGACACTAATGTGGAATGAACCTTTTCATTCTTTAAGCTGGTCAATGCATGAGCGATATTCGTAGGATTAGTCAACGAACTAATCTGTGAGGCCAGGAAATCCAGAATATCATTCAGAATGTCCTCACGCTCGATGTTGTTGCGCTCTACAATATCTTTTATATATAATTCGCTGCAAAGAGAAGTCAGATAATCTTTTTTATCTTTGTCATCCTTCAGTGCTAAAAGGCGTGGCATACCGCCGTAAAGCATGTAGGCATCCAGAGCTTTACGCTCATCACCGCCGATGTGAGAGAAAAACTCCCCAAAAGATAGTGGGAACACATGAATTTGGGTAGCACGGCCACGGAACTCTGTAGCAATATCTTTTGACAGTCCCTTTGAGTTGCTTCCTGTCACATATACATCCAAATTCTTATAGGCTTTGAGTTCGTTCAGCATATCATAGATAGAAACCTCAATCCCACCATTTTCTTTGTCAACGACCTTTGTGGTAAGCTGCACCTCATCAATGAAAAGATAATATTTTTCATCCTTCTGTTCTGCAACAATGACTTCGATGTATTCACAGAGCGTTATAGGATTTCTGAACTTATAATAACGTCTCTGGTCCAGTTCAATCTTTATGATGTGGTCTTTCGGAACTCCCTGTGAGAGAAGATACTCATAAAAAAGATCAAACAGTAATACTGACTTTCCGCAGCGCCGGATGCCGGTGATTACCTTGACTTCTCCGTTCCACATATGATGAATCAAGCGATTTAAGTAAGAATCTCGTTTAATCATTATAGTCACCTCATACTTGCAACGATTGCGTCGTTACTTTCTTGCGAAATATACCACAGATCTCTCAATCTATGCTTTTCCAATAAATAAGAATTGTCATACGCCATTTTTTATAAACGCAATTAATGTTTCTAAATCATCAAAATGATCATAATCTCCATTCAGCCCTTCCCGATGATAAAGAACTCCATTTTTTTCATTTCTTTCCAGGCAATCGAGTAATGTTTCAAGGCCGTACCTTTTAGCAAATACGGTAAATCCATATGGTTTCATTTTGGATAAAAGCCCTTTATGGCAGTCATTTTCACACAAAAAGCAATTTGTTAGTTCTTTTGCAATCGAACATTTTCGGTTTTCACACCAATCTTTATCGAGGCATTCATCCGAACTACAGCCATTACAAGTATCATTTTTACTACATAAGCAACAAGCTAAACCACATCTTGCAATTCCAAGTTCTCTTTTCATTTGATTCACTCCTTAATCTTCCCGTTCCTGCTCTGTTGATCCAAATTCGTTGTATTGTTCTATGTCATCGTACGTTACTATTTTAACGTAACAGCATCCTACCATAAATGTCCCCATAATTTCAAGACATTTGTAAGATACAAGGATTTCTGCTATAATCAAAAAACAGCCAGACAAAACAAGCAGAATTAAATAGAAGCAGGGGGCGCTGACAATGATGAACATCAATTACCACATGCATTTATGTACGCGGTCCGAGAAAAAAGAGTTACAAATACAGACGTATGTGGAGCTGATCTATGTTTTGGAGGGAAATGGAACGGCATTTGTGGATGAAAAAGAGATTCCCCTTTGCACCAACGAATTTCTTATAATTAATTTTGGAAGCCAGTACAAGCTGGAAATAACGTTCGGAACGGCATTGGCCATTCTGGATATTGATTATTCAGATTTAATCAGAGAGACAAACCAAAGCAGATGGCGGTTTGAGTGCAATACAGCATTGGAGAAAACAAAAAGCCACTATGATTTGCGGCGCAGCTTTGCCGTATTGTTAAGAGAACATATCCAAAAGGAGAGGACCTTTGAGGAACTCAGCGCTTTCTATGCTTTGCTGAATACCATGACCTCCGAATATGGTTCCAGAGAGGCATATGTGAGAAGTACGAGGGAGTCTTCCAAATTTGATCAAGTTCTGCTTTACATCCAGACCCATTATCAAGAAAAGATTTCAAGGGAAGATCTGTGCAGCAGGTTTTTCTATTCCGTATCGACTTTTACAAGGGTTTTTAAGAAAATGACTGGAATGAGCCTGGTAGAGTATTTAAATAAAATACGCATTCAGGCCGTCGTTGACCAACTGCTGAATACAGATTATAACGTGACCCAAATAGCATTAAACTGTGGGTTTTCGGATGCGGCATCCTTGAATAAAGTGTTTAAAAAAGAAAAAGGCCAGTCGCCGGTTCCATTTAAAACCCAGCATCAAAAAAATGCGGATAATTTGGCCACGAAATCAGAGCAGCTATTTTTAAAGGAGGTTTCCCAGCGTTATCTTGACAGCAATCAATTACTTCTTAAGAAAATGAATCATAGCGTTTCAGAACTGGTCGAAATAGATATGAACGAAACGAAACCCTATGAGCGGATTTGGAGTAAAGTGATCAGCGCCGCCCGGGCAGTTGACGTGACGGACGCTCATTATCAGCATAAATTACTGGAAAAGCGGGGCGGGCTTTATTATGATTACATTCGCATTAATGAACTGTTTTCTTCGGAAATGAAAATCAGAACAAAACCGGGAACCATAGAGCTGGACTTCAGCAGGATCGATATTGTGTTGGATTTTTTAATTGACAATCATATTAAGCCGATGCTGGAGATCAGCGGATTGCAGCAGCAGATTATCAGCCGGCATACGGTTCTGCTGTACGCAACGAATAAGACGTCTTTTTTTGAAAATAAAAAAGATTATCTGTATGTAATCAAACAGTTTTTTAAACATATTACGTCCCGGTATACGGTGGGCGATCCGGTAATAGAGTCCTGGATTTGGGAGCTGAATTATGACAGCTCGCTTTTAACCTGGGAAGAATATAAAGAAGTGTTCCGGGAAGTGGCATCTATTTTACATAAATGGAATTGTAAAATCGGAGGATATGGTATCGAACTGGCGGACTCTGACAGTCCAAGGATTGCAGAGTTTTTGACAAAAGAAATCGCCCCTGACTTTTTTTCGGTACGGGCTTATCCCTATGAGATTAATGCAAGAAGCGGGGCTACTACCTATTATGAGCGAAGCTGCGACGAGAAATTTATGTCAAAACATTTGACGCAGATCAAAGAGGCCATATCTGTATCAGAATGGAATACACCGTTATGGGTAACACAGTGGAACACCTCCTTAATCGATACCAATGCGGTCAATGACAGCTTCGGAAAGGCCGCAATGCTGGCGCACCTTATGGTTCAGATGGAAGGGATTGTGGATTTGGCGATCTTTGACTGTGTGATTGATTCCAAGAACCATCAGAAGGGAGACGCCCTATTTTATGGCGGAAGAGGAATGATTTCCAATGAAGGAATTGATAAACCGGCTTATTTAGCCTTTCACCATATGGCTTTTCTGGAACATGCACTGCTGCAAAAGGGCAAGCATCATATGTTTTCCAAAAAAGGAAGGAACCGTTTGATTGGCATGTGCTTTAATGTGAAGAATTTTAACGTGTCCTATTTTCAGACGCCGGAGGATGATATTACTGTTTCCGGCCTGGATTACATCTATGAGAATCATGACACGTTAGAACAAGAATTCCGTATCCGGGGGCTGGCAGATGGAACATACCGCATAAAGCTGTTTAAAACCACGAAGGCCAGCAGCGCATTAATAAAAAGCATTGAGATGTTCAAGCAGCACAGGATGGATTTGTCTGATTTATGGGTTTTGCGCAATACGCTGCGGTTGGAAGTAGAATCCATGGAATTTGGCGCATTTGACAACACGTTATCGTTTAAAATCTCTATATTGCCAAATGAAACGGCAACTGTAGAGATTTACCCGGTAGAATTATATTGAATTGTCCGATTGGCTCATTTTTCAGGAAGAAAAATGAGCCTTTTCTTTTCCTTGATACAAAAAAACAACAATCTGCCATGATGAGCAAAGCGAATGTTTCAAATTTTTATTACAATATACGTGTCTTAAGAAACAAAAGTGGAGCTTGGTTGAAAAAGAAAGGGGAAAATATGAAAAGAAGGATTATTTCAACGATTTTAGCGGTTTCATTATGTGCATCCATGCTGATGGGATGCGGTGGTAAGCAAGAACCGGCCGCAGAAAACACGCCGGGGACAGAGGACGCAACAGATTCCCAAGGAGAAGAG
Source organism: Lachnospiraceae bacterium (assembly GCA_022790855.1). GTDB lineage: Bacteria > Bacillota > Clostridia > Lachnospirales > Lachnospiraceae > 14-2. The sequence goes on from JAAVYA010000025.1 coordinate 14,166, forward strand.
GAGACTGAGGGCGCATCCGACTCCCAAGGAGAAGGGGAGGATGGCGACGGCGAAACCCAGGCGGAATGGGATGAGGCTCCAGCAGAAGTAACTTGGCTGTTATGGAACGTTGGGGGAAACTGTAATGAAGAGGGCGTACAAAGTGTAGAAGACGCTTTAAATGAGATTACCTTGAACAAGATCAATGTAAAGGTAGATCTTCAGGTGCTTGATATGGGTACTTATATGAGCCAAATGCCAATGCAGGTCAGCAGCGGGGACAAAATTGATTTGATTACCACATTCCCGGCGGGTGCAGGAAGCTATCAGGCTATGCAGGCGTCGAAACAATTACTGCCGTTAAAAGCTCTGTTAGAAGATTATGCACCGGAGACGCTGGAGGTTTTCCCGGAGAAAGTGTTAAAGTCAACTTCTGAGGGAGAGGAGATCTATGCCCTTCCTGTTTTGACGGATTATTCAAACGACGGATATTGGGTATGCAGACAGTCTTATCTGGATTCTGGAAATGTTGATATGGCAAATATTAAGACAATGACAGATTTAACGGATGCCTTTGCAAAAATGTATGAAGCAAATCCGGGAATGAAGATGATCAGTTCCGGGGCCCAGAATCTGGCAAATAGCTCCGGGGCGATGGTATCCGGCGTTGCTTATGACTCATTGGGAAGTGAATTTATCGCTGTCATGGTGGATAAGGACCCCACCAAGGTTGTAAGCTATTTTGAGACAGACGAGTTTAAAGAGACATTTAAACTCCTTCAGGAATGGTATCAGGCAGGTTATATCGACAAGGATGTTGCTACCAGAACAGACGACCCCACCGTAGATACTTCTGTAGGAAGTGTATTTCTTGGCGGTAATATCGTGCGTGTTGCCGGAGGAGACGTACTTGCAGGAGAACCAAGACAACGAGTGAAGCTGGTAGAAGGCTACATCGGCACAAGTACGATCGCGATCATGAATATGGCGGTTCCCACATCTGCCACAGAGCCGGAAGCAGCCGTGAAATTAATGAATCTTTGCTATACGGATAAAGATGTGAAGATGCTGGTAAGCTATGGAATTAAAGATAAGGATTATAAGATTACGGACGGCGGTGTGGAACTGATCGCGTCTGCCAATTATGCGCCGAATACATACGGTATTTTTGGAAATACCTTGATCTGCGACCCGGCGGATGTAGAGGTTCAAACAGGCCAGTATATTGCGGATGTGGATCTGGAATCTCTGAAATACTCCCCATTGCTGGGATTCAGAATCAACAGCGATCCGATTACCCAGGAACAGGCTGCTCTTGATACCGTATTTGCGGAATTCAAAGGAATGGTTATGACTGGCTCGTGTGATGATACCGTATATGAGGATTTTATTAAAAAACTCTATGATAACGGACTTCAAAAGTATATTGATGAAGTGCAGACGCAGCTTGATACATGGTATGAGGCCCAGTAATCATCAACAAAGAAATCAAGTGGAAAGACTTTGGTTTTTCCGCTTGAATTTCATTCAGGATTTGTTAGGAGAAAGATGGCTATATGAATAATATAAGAAAAAAACTGCTGCCAACGGAAGGAAAACCTTTATTAGATATTGCAATATTGGGAATCATAGCGGCCGTGATGTTCCTTTTTCCGTTTGTACAATATAATTATAAAAAAGAAATCTATAGCATCGCAGGAACAGTATTTTTCACAGGTACGAAAGTAAAAGGCGGGACGGTTGCGGTACCATTTACAATGATCGTCGTGTTGACATTCATTGCGATCATTGCGGCAATCGTTATCGCAGTCATTTTTCCGGTATTAAAAAATATAAAAGTTGCAAGCTATTTGTTGGCGTTCACTGGAATCCTGATGGTGGGCACCGTATTGTTCTTTAAAATGCAGTCCAAATTTTTTCTGAAAGAATTGAAGAACTTTACCATGGGATATGCCATTTGGGTGGTGGCCGTCATAGGATTTCTCATTGTGATCCGGGCGCTTTATACGTTGTACCAAAATAAGAAGATCAGCGTTTTGGACTTTATGATCATGCCGGGGTGTTTGTATCTTTTGGTCAATAACTATATGCCTCTGTTGGGAATTTTTATTGCTTTCAAGAAAATTGATTATTCCGTAGGTATCTGGAACAGCGACTGGGTTGGTTTTAGCAATTTTAAATACTTGTTTGCTTCTTCTGACGCTTGGTTAATGACAAGAAATACGATTCTTTACAATGTTGCATTTATTGTAATCGGCAATGTGGCGGCGATTTTTGTTGCTATTTTGTTAAATGATCTCGTATTTTCCAGATTAAAGAAGTTTTATCAAACGGCTATTTTGCTGCCCCAGTTAATTTCTATCATTATTATTTCCTATGTGGTATATGCATTCTTGAGTAATGAGGCCGGTTTAATTACACGAGCCCTTGCAGAGTCTGGGACGATCAATTTCTATCAAGAACCCTTTTACTGGCCGTTTATTCTCATTTTTATTAATGTATGGAAGGGCCTTGGATATAGCACCATTATTTATCTGTCGTCCATTGTTGGAATAGACAGAAGCCTGTATGAAGCGGCGGCAATTGACGGCTGCAACAAGATCAATCAGATCTTTAAAGTAACGCTGCCCTCATTAAAGCCCACAATTATTACGTTGGTGATTTTGTCCGTGGGACGGATTTTCTTCTCGGATTTCGGTCTGTTCTATCAAGTACCGATGAACTCAGGCGCGTTATTCTCTGTTACACAGACCATTGATACATATGTATACCGCAGCTTGTTACAGTTGAACAATATTTCCATGTCATCGGCGGCAAGCGTTTATCAGTCCATTGTAGGGTTTGTTCTGGTAATGGCAACCAATGCCATCGTGCGTAAAGTTGACAAAGAGAATGCAATGTTCTAAAGGAGTGATGACATGAGAAAAGAAAATGAAGAATTAAGAAGCACCGGCGTCATTGGGACCGGTGAAAAAATATTCCAGGTTGTGGCGCTTTTCATATTAACCTTATTGTCTCTGGCTGCAATTTTGCCTTTTGTATTATTAATTGTCAGTTCTTTCACCGATGAAGCCACATTGTTTACCAATGGATATTCGTTCTTTCCGGAAAAATGGAGTACGTTCGCCTACAAATATTTGTTTATTACAAATTTGGGCAGTATTTTGCGTTCCTACGGAATTACGATTTTTGTTACGGCAGTTGGTACGGCAATTAGCCTGGTGATCTCCCCTATGCTTGCATATCCTTTGAGCAGAAGGGACTATCCGAGAGCCAAGAAGGTAACGTTTTACGTTGTATTTACGATGCTGTTTAACGGCGGCCTTGTTCCCTCCTATATGATGTGGACCCAGGTGTTTAATATGAGAAATAATATTGCAGCATTGATTTTTCCCACATTGTTACTGAATGGGTTTAACATTATCCTTCTGGTGAATAACTTTAGAAATAATATTCACCCGGCATTGATCGAGGCGGCAAAGATTGACGGTGCGGGAGAGTTCTATATTTATGGAAAAATAGTGCTTCCGTTGTCGCTGCCGATTCAGGCGACCATAGGGTTGATGACAGGTATCGGATATTGGAACGACTGGACCAATGGACTGTACTATATCACAGATGCCAATAAATATAGTTTGCAGCAGTTACTTAACACAATTATGACGAATATTCAGGCGCTTTCCCAGATGACTACTGTTTCGGTAACGGAAAAAATGCCAAGCGCGTCTATCAGAATGGCAATGGCAGTGATTGGCGTTTTACCGATTTTGGTGTTGTATCCGTTTTTCCAGAAATATTTCGTCAAAGGAATTGCCCTGGGCGGCGTAAAAGAATAGCAGTTGAGGAGTTCATATGGATACAAGGATAAAGACAAAGTATGGGACTTATATTGGCGTAGAGGAACAGGAAGCGATTGCTTTTAAGAGTATTCCCTATGCGCAGCCGCCGGTGGGGGCATTGAGGTATCGTTCTCCCCAAAAGCTGCTGCCGTCATCAGAGGAATATGACGCCACCAGATTCCGGGCAAGAAGTCTGCAATGTGTATGGGATGCTTCCGATGGATTTTATGAAAAAGAGTTCCCGTTAGAGGGGGAGCTGAACGTTCCCATTTCGGAAGACAGTTTGTATTTGAATATTTGGGTGCCCAAGCATCATGAGGATGAGAAAATGCCGGTGCTGTTTTATATTCATGGCGGAGGATTTGGAAGCGGCACAGGACATGAAATAGAGTTTATCACGGAAGCATATGCCAAGAGAGGAATTATTCTGATTACCATAAACTATCGTCTTGGTATGACGGGATTTTTGGTGCATCCATGGCTGATAGAAGAGGATCCGGCTGCAGTTGGAAATTATGGGATTCTGGATGAAATGATGGCTCTTGAATGGGTGCAGGAAAATATTTCACATTTTGGCGGAGATCCGGCCCGGGTAACGATCTGCGGCCAGTCTGCGGGCGCCATCAGCGTACAGGCGATCCTGGCGTCCCGGTTCGGCGACGGGAAGTATTGCGCCGCTATCGCCCAAAGCGGGAGCGGCTATCCTCAGATTTTGGCGGAAGACTTTTCTATGGAAGAAGCAATTGAAAACGGTAAGAGATACATAGAACTATTAGGGGTAACCTCCTTGGAGGAGCTTCGTCAGGTTCCGGCGGAAAAGCTCATGGAAGGGCAAAGGGAATTCATAAATTCTTGTATAGCCGAAAGAAGAAAGATTCCATTTGGCCCTATCAGAAACGGGTATGTGCTGAAAGAATTCTTAACAGAAAGTATAGAAAAAGGGCATTTGTATCCGGTTCCCACGATCATTGGATGTAACAGAGACGATATCTTAATTTCCAGGGAAAAAGCTTCCAGTCTGGAAAGCAGGATGTATCGAAGCAATCTGGCATACAGCTTTATGAATGAGAAAATACAGAATAATCCTGCATATGTGTATTTTTTCAAAAGAGAATTGCCGGGAGATGGGGCCGGAGCCTTCCATTCCGGGGAATTATGGTATACAATGGGTAGTATTAAGCACTGCTGGCGCCCAATGACAACGGAGGATTTTCATCTGGCGGACCAGATGGTTACTTATTGGAGTAATTTTGTAAAAACAGGAAATCCTGCTTCTTCCGATACAGAACCGTGGGAACCGTGTAAATTAGAAGATCCATTTGTAAAAATATTTGATATTTAAAGGGTAGGGTGATTCAGAAATGATGCTAAGTAAACAGCAAGAAGCAAAGATTCAAAGTCTCATCAAGGAAATGACTTTGGAAGAAAAAATAGGCCAGATGAATCTTGCATCGGTTTCTATTGTAGGCGGATTTGACGTTCCGTTTGAAGAGCTCATCGAGATGGTGGGAGACGGCCGGATCAGCAATGAAGAATTCGGAAAAATCATGCAGAGTGCAGAGCAGGATTTTCATGAGGACGAGATCCGGGAAGGAAAAATTGGCGCCCTTATGCTGCAGGATCCCATAAAGGCGAATAAATTACAGAAAATTGCGGTGGAAGAGAGCAGATTGGGGATTCCGTTGTTGATCGGACTGGATGTGATCCACGGATTCAAGACGGTATATCCCATTGCGATTGCAGAAGCAGGCGCTTTTGAACCGGAATTATTTGAGAAAACGGCAAGGATGGCGGCAAAAGAGTCCCGTTCCAAGGGCGTTACCTGGCACTTTGCTCCCATGATTGATGTGGCCAGGGACGCCAGATGGGGGCGTGTGTCAGAAGGACCGGGAGAGGATCCGTTTTTGGTGACGGAGTTTGCGAAAGCGAAAGTGCGGGGGTTACAGAATGATCACACTTCCACGGAACATTATGTTGCGGCGTGTTTGAAGCATTATGTTGCATATGGGGCATGTGAAGCAGGACGTGATTACAATACCACATCTATGTCCCGATCATTGCTGCACAATACCTATTTACCGCCCTTTGAAGCGGCGGTAAAAGAAGGGGCCGCCTCTGTAATGGCGTCATTTAATGATTTAAATGGAATTCCCTGCTCGGTAAATCAATTTACCTTAAGGACAATGCTAAAAGAAACCTTCGATTTGGACGGGTTCGTTGTCAGCGATGCCAATGGAATCCGGGAGTGCGTGAACCATGGCATTGCATCAGACGATGCAGAAGCAGGCCAGCAGGCGGTAAATGCAGGCATGGATATGGATATGGGAACCGGTATTTTCTCGAAGCATCTCAAAGATTGTGTGAAGGCGGAAAAAGTATCGGAAAGCGCCATGGATGAAGCGGTGGAACGTATTTTAAGGGTGAAAATGTGGCTGGGGCTTTTTGACAATCCTTACGTTTCAGAAGAGACGATGCATCGGTATGACGTGCTCCCCAAAGAAAACATAGAGCTTGCGTTGGAAGCGGCGAAGAAATCCATTGTACTTTTGAAAAATGAAAATGAAATACTTCCGCTGAAAAAAGAAACCAAGATTAGTTTGGTAGGAACTCTTGCGGACAATCCGGAGGAAGTGATCGGAGCCTGGGCCATGTCCTGGAATATTGAGGATTGTGTTTCCGTCAAACAAGGGTTGGAACATGCCGGCGCAAATTTCACATACTATCCATGTGGAGGCCCGGAAGGCGGCTTAAATGAGGCGGAAATCCAAGACGCAATCCGTGAGGGGGATGTGATTGTAGCCGTGGTGGGAGAACTGGTTTCCATGACCGGAGAAGCGGCGTCGAAAGCGGATATTTCACTTCCAGGAGAACAGAGGAAGCTGTTAGAGCGGTTATTGGCTAGCGGAAAACCGGTGGTAGCAGTTCTTATGAACGGCAGGCCCTTAGCCCTTGAATGGGAACAGGGGCATGTGCCTGCGATCCTTGAGGGATGGCATTTGGGCGTTCAGATGGGAAATGCCATCGCATCCGTATTGTTTGGAGAGACAAATCCCAGCGGCCGTCTTGCTTCCACCTTTCCCAAAGCAGCGGGACAGTGTCCCATCTACTATAACCATCCAAATACAGGACGCCCCGGAAGCAAGAGCAAATTTACATCCCGGTATCTGGACGCGGGTTTTGAACCCTTATATCCATTTGGGTACGGGCTGAGCTATACCACATTTTCCTACCGTGATCTGTCCGTGAAGGAAGAGCCGGATCGGCTGATTGCAACCGTGAATGTAACGAATACAGGAACGGTTGAGGGAACGGAAACCGTACAGCTATACATGAGAGATGTGACGGCAAGCATTGTCCGCCCCATCAAGGAATTAAAAGGGTTTCAAAAGGTTACGTTAAAGCCAGGGGAAACGGCGAAAGTCGTCATGGAATTGGCAAAAAGCCAAATGGGATTTTATGATGATGAGCGCAATTATCGTCTGGAAGACGGGATATTTCAAATTTTTATGGGAGCAAATGCAAGAAAGGGCATGATGCAGGAAGTAGAGGTAACATTTTAAATAATCCCAAGGAGAGTGATAAATTATGGCAGTTTTTGAAGTTAATTTTGTCAGCCAGTGCCTGAATCGTGCGGTGCCGGTTCATGTGATTTTACCTACGGACAAAGTATATTTTCCGGGAATGAAGCAGAGAGAAGAAGGAAAGCCCTATAAAACCTTATATTTACTTCATGGGATCATAGGGAATTATACGGACTGGCTCTATGGCACACGCATTCAGCGATGGGCGGAAGAAAGAGACTTGGCCGTAGTGATGCCCTCCGGCGATAATTTTTCCTATTTAGACCAGGAATGGAACGGCAATTACTATGGAAGGTTTATCGGTGAGGAATTAGTAAGCTTTATGCGAAAAACATTTCCCCTGTCCCATAAAAGGGAAGATACTTATATAGGCGGCCTTTCTATGGGCGGCTTTGGAGCCATGCGGAACGGATTAAAGTACAGCGATACCTTTGGAGCCATCATTTCACTTTCTCCTGCCAATTTGGATTTGAAAGAAATGTTACAGGAACCGGAGCATCCGGCGTTTTTTGCCCAAACCCTGGAATATGCCAGATCCGTATTAGGGCAGGACTTGGAAGCTGCGGTGGATTCAGACAAGAATCCCACTTGGCTCATCAAAAGGATGATTGACGAGAAACGAGATATTCCGCCTATCTATATGGCCTGCGGGGATCAAGATATGCTGCTTTTGGGCTGTGAGGCATTCTCCCGGCTGCTGACGGAACATCACGTGCCCCATGCCTTTGAAATTGGTCCCGGGTCCCATGAATGGGATTTTTGGGACACATATATTAAAAAAGCATTGGACTGGCTGCCCCTGGAAGAAAAAGAAGCGGGGATGAGCAGTGGGAATGTGGGGATTTAGAAGGGTAGAACCATGCTCAAAAGCAATGATTTTCAACGCTAAAATTTCATAATCCTATGTTTGATCAAAATGAGGGCGAGGGCTGCTGCTTACGATTTGAAATCGTTCCAAAAGCACAGTCTCGTTCTCTATTTTTCAAGAATTACAATAACTTCATAACCGGAATTTATTCTGGTTCCTTGCTATCCCATGCGTGTGATAATATATCTTTTAATACCAACATAGCGTCTAAATCATTGTAGCCATATCCGGCTTTCAGACTGTCAAGCAGTTCTCGTATTTTAAAGGAATATTTGTCAACGTCAACTTTTTCTTGATAAGCAGTTAATACAGGATACTTTTTTCCCCATAAGCTTGTCCAGTCAATTTTTTGCGCTGCTTTTGCGCTGGTAGTTTTAATCATTTGTTCTATCTCTTTTACATCTGCGTCAAAATCTATCAATTCATCCAAAGTCACATGATACAAAGTGGATAAATGCTTAGACTGCCGTATATCCGGCAGTGTTTCATCTTGTTCCCATTTGGAGATTGTCTGTCGGCTTACGCCTAGTTTTTCAGCAACTTCCTCTTGGGATAAACCGCTTTTTTTTCATGCATGAAAAAGACTGTTTCCTAAACTCATACATCTTACCTCCTGTATTTTACTTTCATCCATTATAGCGGAAGGATAGGTGGAAATCCACCAATAAAAAGTTGCAGTTTCGCCCGTTTTCTTAACAATTCTAATGCGCCGAAAGTATTTCAATCCGTTCACAATTCTTATGTACTTTGTGTTATAATTCATTAGGAAAGTATCAGATTCAGAGCAGAAAGAAAAAGGGCAGCTTATACAAAAGATAAACTGCTCTGAATGTGATTCTTTCCAATTGTACCAGGCCGCGGACGGGTCAGCCAGTCTGTGTATGGGGAAAG
>JAAVYA010000056.1 GCA_022790855.1 Lachnospiraceae bacterium
GCAACATTTTAAACAAATTGTTGCATCCTGCCAACCGCAGCTATCCTAGGGGCCCGGGCGGCAGCAAGCTACGTCCTATCGGGGCAGGACGCCCCATCAGGATAAATTCAATATCATGCAGCATGGAAGCTGCAGTAAATTCAAGGAGGAATCTATTATGGCAATGGTAGTACAACACAATCTTACAGCTATGAACTCCAACCGTCAGTTGGGCGTTACCACAAGTTCTCAGGCAAAATCTTCTGAAAAATTATCATCTGGCTACAGAATCAACCGTGCAGGCGACGACGCTGCAGGACTTAAGATTTCTGAGAAAATGAGAAGCCAGGTTCGTGGTCTGAACCGCGCATCCACCAATGCACAGGACGGCGTATCTTTGATTCAGACAGCTGAAGGCGCTTTGAATGAAGCCCACAGCATCCTGCAGAGAATGAATGAGCTGGCAGTTCAGGGTGCAAACGACACCAATGAGAACATCGACCGTGAAGCTATCAACGAAGAGTTGGATGCCCTGACCAAAGAGTTAGACAGAATTTCTACAACTACTCAGTTTAATAAGCAAAACCTGTTGGATGGTACTTTCAAAGATAAAAACCTTCAGGTAGGAGCTAATTCAAACCAGAGGATTGCTATTACCATCGGCAATATGAATGCTGAGACATTAGGTTTAAAGGGTATAGAGAAAGAAATTACGAATGCCCCCCAGACTGGTGTAAAATATGGAAGCAGTGTTTCCTATCAAGGAATGAAGGTAAGCTATGGCGCAACGGCGGGAGCAGCTTCAAATCTTTCTTATGCAAAAGGCGCACTCAGCAATAAAATGGCAACTATGTATACTGCCTCCAACTATGTTCTTCAAGAGGATGGAAAGTATAAGACATTAGTTAATGGTACTACTGCCAATACGGCAGCATCTGCAGCTGCAATTGATGTTTCTGATGCACGTGCCAACATGAAAAAAGAGTTGAGTGCGAACTTTGATACTTATGTAAAGAAAGAGAGCGCAACAGCGAAGGCAGTAAGCGGCTATACTGAAACAGGGAATGTTGCAGTTGATAACTATAAGGTTGCAAATGCTTCCATCGATGCAATCCAGAAGGCTATTAACGAAGTGTCTTCCCAGAGATCTGCACTTGGTGCTTTGCAGAATCGTTTAGAGCATACGATTGCGAACCTTGATAACGTTGCAGAGAATACCCAGGCAGCAGAGTCCCGTATCCGTGATACAGATATGGCTTCTGAGATGGTAGAGTACAGCAAGAACAATATCCTTGCACAGGCAGGGCAATCTATGCTGGCACAGGCAAACCAGTCTACACAAGGAGTATTATCATTACTGCAATAAAAGGCGGTATATATGCAGCTTTAGAGCAGACAATAAAAAACAGAGGGACGGGATTCTGTCCCTCTGTTTTTATGAAAGGCTAGGAGGTGAGACAGTGGAGGAATTGGCAAAGGAATTAGCCGGTCATATTAATGATATCTGCGCTGCTTTTCATTATTATAAGAATGAAAATGTCCTTGACAAGAGCAAAGAACTAGCGAGACAAATAAGCCAATTCTGCAATTACTTTCTCCAGGGCAATATATTTGGTATGGAAGAGCAAGAATACCTTGATTTCCATCAGTATGTATTACAGGTATTGGAAGACTATATGGGGGCCTTAGAACAGCGGGATATGGTATATATGCTGGATACATTGGACTATGGGCTTCGGGAATTATTAAATATATACATAGAAACCGAGGGGGTAGCAGATGGGGAATGAAATTTTTGAAAAAAACTTGGCTGCCATGGAAAAATGGTATCCTGATTTTGTAAAATTAATCCGTAAGCAGGAAGAAAAAAAAGAAGATATTGATGATGACACAGAAGTTTTCCCTGAGACATCATGGGATGGGGAGACTATCTTCCGGATAAAAAAGGGCGGGCAAATGCTATATCTGGGAGGAAAAAGGAATGCTGGCGAGCCTATAAAAATGTGGTCGGAACGGATAGGGGAGGTCCAACAATATGCACCTATATTCCTGTTCGGGATAGGAAGCGGGCTCTATTTTAAAGAGATATCCCGTATTGCCCCCAAAGAAGCAAACTTGGTTGTATACGAGCCGTCTGTCCAGATATTTTTTACTCTTCTCCAAGAAGTTGATTTGTCAAAAGAGATCCTGGCGAGACCTGTTGCATTTATCATTGAAGGCCTGAATTCTAATGAATTTGAATCTGTTTCAAATAAAATACTTGTATTTGAAAACCTAGATTTTTTAAAAGAAGAGATCCACCCTAATTACAAAGAATGGTATGCTGAAGAACTGAAGCAGAAAATAAAATTCCTGCACGGGTATGCAGAAGGGATTGTAGTCCAAGCAAACACAATCCGGCGTTTTGCCGCTGAGATTGCGGACAATGTGCTGCACAATGTGAAATATGTATGTGATGGTTACCATACAAAAGGGTTGATGGAAGCCATTCCCACCAATGTACCTGCAATCCTGGTGTCTGCCGGGCCGTCCTTAAATAAAAACGTGCATGCACTGAAGGATGCCGTAGGAAAAGCCTTCATTTTAGCTGTTGACACAGCCATAAAACCTTTGCTAAAAGCGGGCATCTGTCCTGATGCATTCATGACAATCGACCCTCAAAAACCCCTGCACCTAGTAGAAGGGGCAGAATACATCCCTGTTATTGCCCCCAGCTCCGCAAATCACGCATTGATTGCCCGACAAAAAGGGAAAAAAATTTTTTATTCTGATGGGTATGCCATAGCAGAGCATGTATATTATATGAATGGAAAGTCTCTTCCTACCGTCTTAAGCGGTGGTTCTGTGGCTTGTAACGCATTTTCCGCACTGCATAAAATGGGATTTGAAACTGTCATATTAGTTGGGCAAGACCTTGCACTTACAGGGAACAGAACTCACGCAGATGGAACATTCCAAGAGAAGATGCCAGAGAGTAACACGACTGGACTGCCCACGGTGAGGGGGAACTATGAGGACAAGGTTTATACACGTATAGATTTTCGCTTTTTTCTGGACTGGTTCAATGGTTATATCGCAAGAGTGAAAGAGCGTTGCAATATCCGGGTAATCAATGCAACCGAAGGGGGAGCTTATATAGAGGGGACAGAACTTTATACATTAAAGGATATTATAAAGGAAGTTTGTACAGAAGAAGCAGAGAAAATAGATTTTTCTGAAAAGATAGAGCAGATGGAATCTGCTTTTTCAGAGGAAGAGAGAAAAAAGGCCGTCACATATCTCAATAATTTTCCGAAGGAATATGAACAGATCCAGAAAGCAGCGGCACTTTTACATGCCACATATAAAAAAATAGGCAACTTGTCCCGTTCAGGAAACATAGATCCTGTGGGGGTAAGAAAACTGCTGAAAAAGATCAAAAAACTTACAAAACAATGCCAGGAGAAAGAAGCCTATCAATTGATAGAGGTGACAATACCGACTGCCGAGCAGATTATCCGAAGTGAATATTATTATGAAAAGGACACTGTGGAAGATGAGCTATCAGAAATTGCAAGGAAGGGTATTTTATATAGCCAGGTATTACAGGAATGTGCGGGACTATTAAAAGAAATGTCAGAGGAAGCGCTGCTATCAATAGCATAGGAGGAAAATAATATGACAGCAGAAGAACAACATAATTCAGAAAAAATTGTGTATTATTTTCTGTCTAATCTTGACAATTTACGAAGCTTATCAGAAGCCGAAGGCCGAGATGTATTGCATCTGGCAAGTTATACTGCTTTTCATTGTCAAAATAGTATATTAAAAAATAAGTGTTTGGATTTACTGTATCATTGTTGTTTTTATCTCAAAGATATTGATCTTAAAGAACTTTGGAATATTTATTGGATATTGAATAGAGCTTTATTTACAGACTATAATGTTAGGCTAACTGGAAATATAGATGAACTCTATAAACATATTTTTGTGATAGTTTTGAAAAAAATAACGGATCAATATGAACGATTAGAGGCTGGAAGCAATTTAATCCTTATGGTGACAAGCCAGTTTCTTGGAATAAATCATGCACCAACTAGGCGTATCCTGGATTATTCATATACTATTGCCACATCGCTGCATAAACGGGTCATGATAATTAATGATGCTGGTCTCAATTATTATCCGTGTGCCTGTTTAGAACAAAATTTTACTCCGGCCTATTTTCCCGAGCTTAATAATACAAAAATAATATCATATAAAGAAATAAATATCCCGTTTATGCAAATTCCAGGCTATATGCCTGATATATATTCACTCAAAGAAAATCTCAGAGAAATATATCAACTGCAGCCGGAATTAGTATACAACATAGGGGGATCTAGCATATTTGCTGATTTGTGTAGCTTATTTACAAAAACGGCCTGTTTTCCTTGTAGCACAAATATTCCTCAATCTATGAGTAAATATCTTTTGGTTGGAAGAAATCTCAATGAAAGTGATAAACTGCGTTTGGAACGGATGGAATCTTATCAGGAAATTATTGAAACAGTTGTAAATTATGAACTTCAAGAGAGCCCAAAACAGTACACTCGCACAGAATTTGGCATTCCATCAGATAGTTTTGTAATTGGAGTGATAGGGAATCGATTGGATAGCGAAATTTCAGATGAATTTATATGCCTGATGGATATGGCCATAAATCAGTTTGATGTCCATTTTTTGATTATTGGTTCTATTATAGAAGAAAATCGGATAAAAAACAACGTCATGAGAAGTCAAAATCTTCACTTTACCGGATATTTATCAGAAACCAGCGAAGCAATGAAACTGCTGGATATTTATTGGAATTCCAAACGCAGTGGAGGTGGGCGTTCCAGTTTTGAAGCCTTGGCTAATGGCATACCAGTTACTACATTAAAATTTGGAGATGTGTATTATACCTGTGGCAACGAATTTGGAGTAGAAAAAGACAGTGATTTCCTGCAACAATTGGATCTTTACATCAATGAAAAGGAATATTTAAAAACAATGAAGAAAAAATCATTGGAACGAGCCGCTTGTTTAAGTGATCTCCCGGGGACACAGAAAAAGATATTGGAGCAAATATTAGGAAAAATTTGAAAATATATCTTACATAGATAAATGGAAATTATTATGAAGAAAAAAGAAATAAATATTCTCTAGCAAATGAAATGGTACTTATTGGTAATGCTGGTAATGCAAAGGGGTTTATTTCTGTAAAAATGAACTATATCCAGCCAACGCCCAAGAATCATTTTTAATTCGAAAGGGGGTACAGCGCCGACTGGTTCGCGGAGGAAAGAATGCCATTGACTGAAACATAAAGGAAGATAGATTAAAATAACTTTGTGACCGGTACCATAAGGATAATGACGGCTGGAATGTTGTTGTCACTTGCAGCAACGACAACGACTGTGGATTTGTTACCATCAATTGAAATACAAATTTTTATATTTTAACGGCAATGTCATATTAGAACTTCAGGGAAACTATGAGAATATAGTCTTTACATGTATGGATTGCCTCTACGCCAATAGAGTAGCAGGAAATCGAAATTTACATTAGAAACGTATTATAAAAGATGATAATATTTAAGTCAGATTCCAGCATCTTTATCAGATATCTACAAAATGCTAAGGAATTTCAAAAAGTATATGCGCAATTATAAAAGTAAGAAACATTACTTTGATATATCTGTCAGAAAAGACATCAAAAAGCAGCAAAAATTCTTGAGGAGATGTGATATGGACAAGATGGGGTATACATATTATCAGGCAGCATACAAATTTTTTGAAGAACAGCAATGTGAAAAAGCTGTTGAGAATTTTATCATGGCCTATGACTGCAATATCTGTCAAGAAGAAATTTTGGAAAACCTTTATGCTTGCTTTATAGCTCCAAATGAAGCAGATTTCAAAAAAAATTATGAAAAGAACAGGAAGGACTTGCTCAACATCCCATATGAAGACTTGGAAATAGATTTTATTCCTGTATCAAATTCCAACTTTTACTTATTCCATCGTAAATCGCAGGAGTTTATGGGAAGTTTCTCCTTGGATGATTCATCAATAATGAAGAATGATGTGGATTTTGAAAGTATTCTAATTGCAGACTGTTGGGACTTTAGACAAATGCTCTCACTCATAAAAGAAAACACATGGGAGATAGTATATATTTTACTCAATGAGCACAAATCATATTTTGCCTCTTTTTTTAAGCTACCACGTTTTCGGGAATTATACATGAACAACGCAATCATTTTCGAAAATGTAGAAATTATGAGAATGTTTTTTGAAGAGTATTCTGATTTTTACCTTCCAAAACGTGTATTTGCCTCTGACAACAACTACAGCGCTATTTTAACCGAAATACACAAAAAGAGGCTGGCAAACTCTTTGGCCAAAAGAAAAAATATTTTTCTATCCATCCTTATTCCCAGTTATAACCGCGGAAATAAGGCGCTATCTGCCATACAGGAAATTTGCTGTTCTGTCTATGACAGCGAAATTGAAGTGATAGTTTCTGATAATGGCTCAGATTTATATGCACAAGAATACCAAAGCATTCATGATATACAGGATTCAAGAATAAGATACCATCGAAATGAGTATAATATGGGTTTTTTGGAAAATGATATGGTTCTTCTGGATATGGCTAAGGGGAAGTATGCCATATTAAGCAGTGATGAAGATATTATGCTGATCTCCAATTTACCATATTACTTGAATTTAATTAAAAAACATGGCGATTGCGGAGTTTTCTGTACTAGCGGAATGCTCGGCAACTTTGGAACCCCTGAGGATGAAACGGTAAAAGTTCATGGTGTGAAAGCTATCTTGTCCGGAATAAATACTAACTATGCGACTGGAGTTGGATATAACATGGCATTGCTTAGGCAAATGAAGCCAAATATTTAAAGGATGATTCCGTAGTGGTTACAGATGCAGGTTCCGCTGTATATGTTCCCGCCCAGGGATTAAAAACTTGCAATAAAAAACAAAGATATATTACGAGCGGAGCCCAGGCAGAGATGGGCTTTACTTTACCAGCAACAATTGGTGTCTGCGCTGCCAGAGGGGGCGGGGAAGTATTGGGAAATACTGGTGATGGGAGCTTCCAGATGAATATACAGGAGCTTCAAACATTGGTACACCATAAATACCCGGTAAAACTTTTTGTGTGGAATAACGATGGTTATTTGTCCATCCGGGCAACACAGAATAAGTTCTTTCACGGAAGATTTATTGGTACGGACAGTACATCCGGTGTTTCGTTTCCGGAAGTAAAAAAAATAGCTGCCGCGTATGGAATAGCTTATTTCAAAATCGATACAATCCAGGATATAGAAACGCAGATGCCGGCTATCATGGCCAAAACAGAGCCTGTATTATGTGAGATAAAAATTATACGTGATCAGGAAGTGATACCTTCTGTAAGTTCTAAAAAATTAGCAGATGGAAAGTTAATGTCGGCACCGATTGAGGATATGTATCCATTTTTACCTAGAGATGAATTTAATAACAATATGATTGTAAAACCTGTGGAGGAGTAATAACACGATTGGCAAAGAAGCAGTTTTGAGGATAGAAATATATGCACAGAATCGTAGTAACTGGCGCAACCAGTATGATAGGCGTTGCTTTGGTGAAGGAATGCATAACAAAAGGAATCAAAGTATTAGCAATTGTCCGAAAGCATTCCTTAAACATTGACCGCCTTCCGAAATCAAGTCTTATATAAATATGTGAATGTGATTTATCCGAATTAAATTCCTCTATAGAATATTCAGAACCCTATGATGTATTCTATCATATGGCTTGGGAATATACGTTAAAGGCACAAAGAGATAATCCTGTTTTGCAGGAAAAAAATATTAAGTATACTTTGGACGCGGTTAATTTAGCCCAAAAGCTTGGATGTAAAAAATTTATTGGTGCGGGTTCACAGGCAGAATATGGGAAAGTAGATACCGTTATTTCACCAGAAACTGCCGCTGAACCGCTGACTGCCTATGGCATGGCAAAATATTCTGCTGGTATTCTCAGCAGAAAGCTATGCCAACAATATGAAATCATTCATATATGGGCACGGATTTTCAGCGTTTATGGCTGTTACGATAAAGAAGGGACGATGCTTAACTATGCAATAGACTGTTTTGTAAATGGAAATACAGCGAAATTCTCATCAGCAACACAGATGTGGGATTACCTTCATGAAAAAGATGCCGGAAAATTTCTTTACTTAATAGGTGAATATTCAACTCATAGCCGAATATACTGTGTTGCAAATGGAGAATCCAGGCCATTAAGGGAATTTATTATGGAATTAAGAGATTTATGTAATCCAGATGCAAAATGCGAATTTGCAGAAAAAACAGACTCCGAAAGTGAAGAAATTAGCTTGCAGGTAAACATTGAAGCTTTAATTCAGGATACTGGATATAGGCCGCAAATACAATTTCAAGAAGGTATTGCAGATGTAGTTTATTACAGTATGAAGAAGCAGTAAAAAGTAGCGAAAAAGCAAAAATAAACATAACAATGCTCTAATATTAAAGCGAATAAGTTGGAAAATAGAAGATATTGTACAAGGAGAAATTATCATGAAAAAAAAAGAAATGGAACGTATTTTTATTGACCAAGATAATGTTGATCACATAGAAGAGGATATCATTATCCATAGAATGATTGAACGTTATATGTATGTTCGGCAGTTTGTATATGAACATGTACTGGATATCGCATGTGGGACAGGCAGTGGCAGCTATTTGATGTCAAAAAATCCGGATGTTAAAAAAATAACCGGAGTTGATATCAGTGAACGGGCAATTGCAAATGCCAAACAACATTTTAAAAGAGAAAATATTGAATATATTCTGGGAACACCAGAAAGTGTACAAGGTGATTTTGATATTTTAGTTTCTTTAGAGACTATTGAGCATTTGCCCGATCCGGCGACTCTGAAAGAAATGGCCGTTCGATGTAATATCAAAGAGGTTATTTTATCTTTTTCTAGAAAAAAAACAACTCATTATAATAAATATCATTTATGGGATATTACCAAAGAGGATGTTGTCCGATTATTTCAAGGATATGAGTGCTACCGGGCATATAATATCCATGATTGTACGATTATGAACTTAATTCAGACGAATAGAAGTGTAAATATGTCTCCAAGAAGATATTTTAACAGAGTTGAGATTGAATAAATATTTAACCTAATATTATGGCCGTTACTTTTAATTCAAAAGATCTGGAAGAGTTTCTGCCATTGTGGATCTCTTCCTGATTGCAATTGAGAATTAGATAATGCAATAAACAGCCTAAGTGCAATAACCATGTGGATTTCAGCCACTTTTACGGCACAGCTGGAATAATTCAGTTTTATGTACCGGTCAGCCATTATGGAATGGTAGAATCCATCCATAATTTGATTTTGCAGCAGGTTGTGGATGTGTTGACGAATGCGATGGTGGGGCATAGGAATGCTTTAGGTACAGTTTTCCTGGAAGGTTTTTTAGACTCCACTTGTAATGTTTTGGTTGATATAATACTTGTGACTCAAAGAAAAATTTGTAGAAAACACTGTAATGAAGTATAGGACTTCATTA
>JAAVYA010000057.1 GCA_022790855.1 Lachnospiraceae bacterium
CTTGGGCTTTCCGCCACCAACATCCGTTACCTGGACGGCCAGCGGGATATGGCGGATGAGCTTTTTGACGGCAGCGTGGCCTCCCAGATGACCCTGGGGGAAGCCATTGTCCGGGGCATCCTAAAGCCGCCCAAATATGTCTTGTCCGTGTTTTCTTACCAGAAGGATCTGAAACAGTACGAAGCCCGGGTGCGTTCCGCGAAAGGAAGGGCGGCCCGGGAAGCGGCGGGGAAAGCCCTAGAAGCCCTGCGCCGGGCCTTAGAGCAGGCCCAGGGGATGGATGAGGTGTTCCAAAAACACATGAAAGAGGCCAGGGGGAAATACATTGTCTTCTGCTCCGGGCATAAACATATGGAAGAGATGATGGAAAAAGTCCCGGAGTGGTTTGGAAAAGTGGACCCGTCTCCTAAGGTCTATGCCGTTTATTCCCAGGACCCGGAGGCGGAGCAGTCCTTTCAGGCATTTAAGGAGGATGAA
Organism: Lachnospiraceae bacterium; assembly: GCA_022790855.1. Lineage (GTDB taxonomy): Bacteria > Bacillota > Clostridia > Lachnospirales > Lachnospiraceae > 14-2. The sequence goes on from JAAVYA010000057.1 coordinate 478, forward strand.
AGCGATCATCTGAAGCTGTTGTTTAGTATCGATATGCTCAACGAGGGAATCCATGTGGAAGGAGTAAACGGGGTGGTCCTGCTGCGCCCTACGGTGTCCCCGGTGGTATATAAGCAGCAGATCGGCCGTGCCCTGTCGGCCAGCGGTAAGAAGGAATCGGTGGTCTTTGACGTGGTGCTGAATGTGGAGAACCTGTGCAGCATCGGGGCCATAGAAGAAGAGATGAAAGAGGCGGCAGGATATTTCCGGGAGCAGGGAAGGGGAGATTTGATCGTAACCGAAACGTTCCGGGTGGTGGATGAAGCCAGAGACTGTGTGCGCCTGTTCCGGGCCCTGGAGGGGACGCTGGGAGCGACCTGGGAGATGATGTATGCAAGTGCAAAAAAGTACTACGAAGCCCATGGGGATCTTAAGATCCCCAAGCGGAGCCGGACGCCGGAAGGGTATCCCTTAGGCCAGTGGCTGGACACCCAGAGGAGGGTGTATACAGGGAAAGCGGCGGGGAGGCTGACGAAAGAGCAGGCGAGGCGTTTAGAAGAGATCGGGATGTGTTGGGAAGGCGGCTGGGAGGCGGCCTGGGAGAGGAATCTGGCATGTGCCAGGAGGTACTATGAAGAGCATGGCCATCTGCTGGTGGGAGCCAGGGAAGAAGCCTATGGGGTTGCCTTGGGGAGATGGATTTCCCAGTTAAGGGTGGCCAGGAAGAAGGGAGAAGGCCAGGGGAGTTTAACCCCGGAGCGGATCAGGGAACTGGAAGAGATAGGGATGGTATGGGATGTACCGGCCTATCAATGGGAGAAGAATTATGCATCTGCAAAACGGTACTATCA
>JAAVYA010000054.1 GCA_022790855.1 Lachnospiraceae bacterium
AACTACGGTTACTTTCTTCACAAGTATCTTTTCCTTATGATTTTCACCGATTTTGTTGAAACTGAAAAATGTCACAAAGTGCGTAAATTCAAGGATTTCTAGGTATCTTTCCTTTGTATCAACACCACAGTCTCCACATGGCTCGTCTGGATATGCAGAATGTCTTTGCTATTTTCCCGTTTAAGGGAACAAGTCCACAGCCATTCGTGTGTCTACGAAAATATATCCACCATAATCCAATTTTAATGATAGGGATTTGAAAGAACTTTATTTTTCCCTTTTGCATTTTTTTCTTCCTCTATCAAATTGCAAATATAGTTCTCAATATCCCCAAATGACATACTTTCTTTAAATCCTTTACTTCCATCCAGCCATATGCAATTCATAAGCCTATCAAATGTAGCCTCACAAGTCCTTCTCGGACAACGTGCCAATGTTGAATCAAAGAAACTTGTATGATACGAATAATGATGCGTATGTATAAATTGATTCCACGAATCAATAACATCATCTTCTTTTCTAATGTCAATTATTTCTATCTCTTCCAGATTCCTATCCGAAACAGCTCCCCATGCTTTTTTCATCATTGCTATAGCTTCAATATCGCTTTTGGGCGCACTGTAACCAAAGATTGTAATCATATATGCTTTTTCTAATGCGCTGTTGAAAGTTTTCCACGATTTGCGAATAGCAATATCACTGCTATAATCTTTTTTCTTCACAGGGAATAGCAACTTCATTGGTTTTAATGTTTTTCCACATCTGCATAACATACCGACATTTCCCATTATATTATCATCTTCACAAAAACCAACTGCGACATTCCCGTGCAGAAAAGCAACCTGCGGTATATTGCTTGTATACCGTTGTACCCTACATATAGCCTGAACCAACAAAGGATCCCAATTAAATGTAACAATTAAATCTTTCTCTGTAAGGCTTAATACAAGAAAATCATATATTGTAGGAGAGTCTGGTAATTCGTAATTACTCATGTATTCCCAAATTATTTTTTCTAATTCTTCTTTTACTTTTTTACATTGTTCCTCTACTTGACTTCGTTCATCAATTTCCATATATATATCTTCAAGGTTATCTGAAGATGTGTGTATATCAATTTTGGAAAGAATATCAGTTAGACCCAGTTTTTCAATAAAACCACTCATAGCAGATATTTTCTTCCCGTATTTATCTCCATTGGGTATTGCTGCACAACTCGCTCCAGCTCCCAGAATGACAACATGGGGTCTGTTTTTCATATAGTATTCAAACTCATCCATAAGAGCTTCATTTTCAGTTCTATCTTTATACTCCTCGAACATTTTTTCCAAATCTTCCTCTGTCAATGGTTTCCCATCATTGCCAATACACGGATTATATAATTCTGCCTCATCGTCAATTACTATATTGCCATCATAAACGGCACCTAAAACCGCAAGCGTTTCCGCAAACTCCACCATTCCCTCACCTTTTGTTAAAGGGCTACCCGTCATTGTTTCTCTGCAAATAGCATTTTTCAAAAGAAGTTTTTTGTCATTATCATTAAGTTCTCCCCACTTTAAACCAGCATATTCTGAATATTTCATGTTACATACATCTCCTTGCTTGTTGAACCACAACTAATCATTTTTTAATAAATTATATCCATGCTCCCGATGATAACTCGGACCATGTGGAGTTTCACCTCCCCATGCTCTCTTGCTTAAAACATTATCAAATCTGTTCAACAGATTTTGCAAACTCACCGCTAAAGAAAAATCATCTCCAGCAGTACAATACTGTTTTCTAACAACTTCTCTCTCGGCATTCAACACCTCATCAGATACCGTATCAAACCATTTACTACTATATTTTTGCGGCTCTTTGCCACTTAACAATTTATATGCACCATAGCCAGTAGCTGCGATGCCTACTCCAATTCCTATTATTTTTTTTGCATTCATACTATTGCCTCCATTCTATCACCATTCTGATTCTGGCAGGTCAAAATCATCATCTGTACACTTACGGATGATTCTCTTTGTTTTCTCGATAGGCAGTGGCACATTTTCTTCACTGAAGTATTCGATGTTCACTACCTCTACAACAGCCTCATGATTATCCTTTCCAGCCGGAACGAGAACAAAATCACCAATCTCGATGCTGTCATCGTCCGTCAGATAATAATAACTCTTGTATTCATCATCAAAGGTAACGCTGCAAAAAATGTATTCCGATTTGCGGCGTTTTGCCTTGCCGTAAACCGATGGATCGAGAACCTCTCCCAATCCATAAAATCTTATAAACTCAAATACCGTCTCTGCAAAATCCGCAAAGTCCTCCGGAAGACCATTTTTATCATAGCTGCCTTCGATAACACGCTGTGGACTCTTTTTGTAATCAATGGTAATTTTATAATCCTTTGTTTCATTCGGAGTATCTATCACATCGTCTGGATTCCCTTCAATGTGTGAAAACAAATCCTCTGCATTGAAATTTTCAAGCAGACTTTCAATTCCTCCTTCAATTTCATACTTACGGGAAACCTTACAGCCAGACCCTATATTTTGGATGTGTTCAAGGGTTTCTGTTTCTCTGTCAATAATTAGATGCTCTGTGTAATCCCATGTAACAAATTCCCAAGTTGCATCTTCCGGCACTTCCTGAGGCTTTATTTTTGTGACTCTGTGATAGTCCAATGCGATTCTGTTTATCACATCCGGTTTGCAATTTCCATCAAAGACATACAAATCATCCATACCAACAGTATCACGTACAAGGTCAGATAAATCGATGCCCTCATAGTCAAAATCAGCACACAGCGAACCACGAAATTTATAAACTGTTCCCTCGGTATTTGTTAGTTCCATCTCCCAATTACCAATATCTGTAGCAAAAATTTCATCGTATTCGTTGCCAAAATAAGCTGCAATTGCACAGAGTAATCTGTCAGTAGCAACTTTTTCAATTTTAAAAATCTTACTTCGTGCTTTTTCGTATCCTTCTCCACTGTGACCAAAGTTATATCCGGAAAACCAAACGCGACCTTCATCATTGATGGTAAGGTGTTGTTCCACTTCGTCATCAGGATCCGGCATGGGACCGTAACAGATATTATTTGATACAATACGAATCTTTTTAAGTGTGCCTTGGAAAATAAATGGATTCTCCTCGGAAAGTAATGCCAATCGGCTTAATGACAGAATAAACCACGCTCGGTTTTGGGGTTCCAATATTTCTGCTGCGTCATACGCCCAATGGTTGAAATATCTCCATTGAGAATAAATTGCAGACCCAAGCAGGGGGATGTCTGTGACATCATCAATGATTCTGTCCAGAGCCTCATAGTTGTTTGCTGCCTGTCCATATTTTTCAGAAAAAGCGTGGCCACAGTCCATCTCAAAACCAAGAGCAGCACAATCATCAGCCATAAAGTGGTCAACCAAATCTATGTAATTAATGTTCTGATCACGAAATTTATCGCACCATTTAACAGCAAAATCATGTATCTGTTTCATATCTGGCACTGTGGTACACCTCCAATCATTCAATTTCTCTTTTCTAAGTCAATCTTTTTTGATGTCAAGTCTACCGATATAACCTCATATCCCGCTGCAACAATTGTGTTTGCCATAGTATGCGTTTTCGATGGTTTCCAGTAAACAGGGTAAGTATATGCTGATCTGCACAGTTCGGTTCCGATAATATTTTCGACTTCTGCAAAGGTCAAGGAAATCTTGCTTTTACCACATGACTCCAAATACTCTTTTATTTCTGAAAACTTCTCACCGGATGGTTCTTCATTATCTAACTCATCAGCAGACACAAGTGCGTCCACCAATAAATCAAATTTTTCTATCATCCAATCAAATAATTCTTCTTGTTTTCCAGGATTGAAAACATCGGCCTCATGCTTATACACAATACGCTTTGCGGTGCTTTTTTCTCGGCTGGAATACCAATCAAACTTATTACCGAATACTTTCTCAATCACGCTCTTTTTGCTTTCCAATCTTTTAAAGGTCTCGCCATCAAAAGCGTAAATAACAAGAGAGACATATTTACTGCGAGTAATGGTAAACTGTAGCAGGAAATCATTGGCACCGACAGGAATATCATACCAATTCTGAACAAGTGGCTTTCTTCCTACAATATCTTCTCTATCGTGGTCATTGCAATACTTTACAAAATTAACCCAGAAAGCTTTCTGTTGCTCGTCAAGACTACTATACTCATGAGTATCCGTATCCTCTTTTGATTGTATCGGCTTTTCTTCAGGTACTGGTAATTCTTCTGGAACAGTTCTGCCATCAACTGCAAAATTCACATATACCAGCTTGTCCAATTGCTCATTATTAAAACTAAACTCCCAACGATTCTCCATAAACTCAAGAAGTTCCTTGCTGCGTGTATAAATGTTTTCAGCAGTCCAGTCATTATATTTTGCCACTTCAATTTCAGAGTGACAGCCATTTTCATACCCACGTCTTCCGGCTTTTGTAGTTTTTTTGTCATAGAAACTGTCATTCTGCAAGCTGGAATTTACACTCTGTGACAGCGGTAGCAGGTTACCTAAAGCACCCGCCAGCATCTCCACCTCTTCATCAGTAAACTGTCGATACTGATTTTGCCAATAATACTTTGACGGGGTCTGGGGAAGAATATGCTCAATGGAAACTTTATCCTTTTCCGTTTTAGTAAACATTTCCCAACTGCCTATACGGTCAATATTATTTTTCTGCGCAAGACTCGTTTCATATTCATATAAGAAATAACGAATAGAGTTCCAATAATAAAAACCTCCGCCATTGGAAAAATACTTTTCAATTTTTGTTACAAAGTTCGGAATTGCATATTCAATATTAGCATCTGTGGTTTCAACAATATCTGACACCAGATCTTCCAGTGTCATTTCGTTCAAGTACAAACTTCTTGATGCACGATAATATTCGCTGCTGCAGAACGAAGCATTAAAATTTCCAAGCCTGAAGCAGATAAATATAAAACGCTCGATTGCCTTAAAAGCCGTAATTCGTTCTTCTGGACTAAAATCACGTCTGCTGATGATTACAGTTACTAACGGCCGGAAATGTCCAATACCGATACGATTCAACTTATCTATCCATATCTGCTCCTCTTTCGTTAGATTTTCACTCTTAGCAGGGAAGAAAGTATCATACCAGTATTTAGACATATTCTTAAGGCTATTTACATAGTCTGCAATTTCAGTAGGTGCTAATTTTGAAACTTCTATGGTTTCCGTTTCTGTATCATCTACATCATCTTCCTCTTCGTAATCTGTGTCCATAACATATCCATCTGGCAATTCACTCATAAGAACAGTTTTCTTTTCAAATATGTTTTTAGCAGAAAACTTATTCAGCAGGAAACGAATATAGTCATCTCCCTTTCTTCTGGAATAAGCAAAATATATTGTCCAATGTGCTCTTAAAAAATCGTCATCAGAAAGAGGAACATTTTCATTTCTGCCAAGTTGAAAATATACTTCCTTCCACGCATCATTGATTTGTTTTCTCAGGTGAGACTTCTCCATCTCATCGAATTTTTCGTCTGAATACAGTGTAGTAAGATATATAAGCCTGTTTTTCAGCAACTCCAGATTCGTCAGTTTTTTGCCACGATTATTCATGGTTTCAAATGCCACAAAAACATCATAATCATCGTCTATCTCATGTATATTGAACATCAATTTCAATGTGAGTTTCAAATAAAGATTATTGATTCCTTCAATCCCCTCGTTTTCATAGAGAGCCGTTAAGTTCTCCCTAAAGAAACTCTTTGCAAATTTGAGATTTTTTGTGTAGTAGGTTTCATTGACAGTACCGGAATACGGCTCATCAAAAATCTTATACCTTAAGTAATCCGCACTCGGATTGTCCACCTCATAACCAAACAAATACGTTGTAATCTGGTTCATTGGTGGTCTGCTTTGATAGATATATTTAGCCACTACATCTTTCAGGGTGTCATATCCAAGTACGATGTCATCGTCTTTCTTTCCTTTGTTTTCATCCAGTTCTCTCACAAAACAAATTATTTCATTCAGTAAAATCACGAAAGTAGTCAAACGTTGCTGACCATCGACAATGTGACAAGCCTTAAATCCTTTATCTACCATCCAGAGGTCAGAACCCCAATCCTTTGTCTCTTTTCGTCCAAGTGATTTTAAAGACAAAAGTCCTGTATAATGATATCTATCCTGTTGTAAGTTAATCAGGTCATCCCAAAAATCCGCAAGTTGGGACTGCTGCCAAGCATAGCCTCTCTGATAGTCCGGAATTCTAAAAAGTCTGTTTTGAAAAAGTAAAGAAAGCGGTTGTAATTCATTTGCCATTATTCCGCACCTCTTTTCACATATGTCAGTTCAATATCGTATCCCAAAGCCTCAAGCATCTGCACGAAGGTCTTATTCACAACACCATCTTGCTTTTTGATGATGCGATTGACATACTGGCCTGTCGTTCCGATGGTCTCCGCAAGCTGTGCCTGGGTGGTTCCTTTCTCTATACATTTGACTTTTACATCTACTTCAATATTGTTCTTAATCATTTATTTGCCGCTCCTGCTCGTAAGCCTTGTTAGTTCTAACACAGATAAGATAATTTATTATACTATAGAACCCAACAAATTACAATATTCGCAGATGAATCAACAATGAATTTTTTGTAACAAAAAACACCCCGCCGAAGCGAGGTGCCAATAATCTGAACTGTATTCACCTGTGGATATCCACGCTTGTGCCGGATTTGAATTCCACGATAACTTTCTCATCGTAGACCGTGATTTTCTCAATCAGCCTTCGAACCAACTGCTCATCGTATTCAGTGATGTCCTGCGTCTGCTCTGCGAGAAACTGTTGCATTTCACTGATTCGCTGTTTCATGCCTTCACGCTCCGCTCCCTCCACCTGGGCATTCTGCTTTGCCTCACGAAGCCTATAAATCTCATCGACAATGCTGTCGTAGTTTCCTTTGGCATTTGCCACATTCAGCAGTTCTTTCTGCAATCCTTCCAGCCTTGTGTCAATCTCGTCAAGGGAAATACCGTCTGTTCCCGTAAGCACCGCCTCTACATTTCGCTGCAGGACATCGTACATGGTATCCTTTTGACCAAGTGCCATGTTAATGGCTCGAACCACAAGGTTTTGTAATTCTGATTCATGGATAGCATCGGCATTGCAGGCTCCCGGACCGTGTTCCACCCTGGTGCAGCAGCGCCACACGATAGATCGCTTTCCTCGGTTATTCCATACAACCCTGCGGTAGATGTCCCCGCATTTGGAACAATACACAATGCTGGACAATGCATACTTGCTGCTATAAACACGTTTCTTTCTGTTCTGACCGCTGCGGAGATTGGCTCGTCTCACCATCTCTTCCTGCACCTGCATATAAAGATCGCGGGGAATAATGGCTTCGTGGCTGTTTTCTACATAATACTGTGGCACCAAGCCATTATTTGGAACACGCTTTTTCTCCAAGAAATCCACCGTGTAGGTCTTCTGAAGAAGGGCATCTCCGATATATTTTTCGTTTTTGAGGATTTTCTGCAGGGTTTCTGCCCGCCATTTCTTTTTCCCGGCACCCGTCAAAATACCATCCGCTTCTAAACCTCTGCCAATCTGCTGCAAACTTGCACCCTCAAGGTACTCTCTGAAGATTCGTTTGACCACCTCCGCTTCATCTGGTTCGATAATCAACTGTCCCTTTTCATCTTTGGTATATCCAAGAAAACGGTTGTGGTTCACAGTAATCTGTCCCTGCTGATAGCGGTACTGAAATCCCAACTTGACATTCTGTGATAAGGACTGGCTTTCCTGCTGTGCAAGACTCGCCATGATGGTAAGCAGTACCTCACCCTTGGCATCCATCGTATTGATGTTTTCCTTCTCAAAATAAACGGGAATATTCTTTTCCTTAAGCTGTCTGATATATTTCAGGCAGTCTAAAGTATTTCTCGCAAATCGGCTTATGGACTTGGTAACAATCATATCGATTTTGCCCGCCATAGCCTCGTCAATCATGCGGTTGAACTCTTCTCGCTTTTTGGTATTGGTTCCGGATATTCCGTCATCCGCGAATATTCCAGCAAACTCCCATTCTGGATTCTTGCGAATGTAATCCGTGTAATGCTCTACCTGTGCCTCATAACTGGTTGCCTGCTCATCACTATCGGTGGAAACTCGGCAGTAGGCTGCTACACGTAGTTTCGGTATTTCAGATTCTTTCGCAGTGTTGCCAACACGTCTACGTGCCGGAATCACCGTTATGTTTTTAACTGTTTCCATTTGCATTCATCTCACTTTCTATCAGACTATAGGCATATTCGGCCTGTTCGAAAGGGTCATAGAAAACCTTTGTCTGTCGACCCATTGTAAAACACAGGGGAACGGCAGGCATTTCTTTGCCCTTCAGTTCTCTGACCCTGCCAAGCTGACTGGCTCTGGATTGCCTTTCTTTCTTGGCTTTGTCGAACAGTTCCTGATCAATAATGGCGGGGTAATAATCATCCCCAAGATAATGGGTATTTCGAAGCATCCTTCCGGCACTTCCGTGAAAAATCTTTAGTCCCACATTTTCTGCAGCAACCTTTAGTGCCTTACCGGAAATGTACTCTTCAAAAAAGCTTCTGACCTGTTCTGCCTGAACCTCATCGACAACAGCCTTTCCGTCTACAATGCGATATCCGTATGGGATATGTGCTGTCATTTAGTTCACCAACCTTTCCGTTAGATTCAATCCGCATTTTAGGTGGAACACAATCTTTGTCCTGGACTCCACCGTGATGCTTTCCACAAAGGCAAGAAAAGTTTCATCCTCAAATGCCGTCAGCATCATGTCCTTGGATGTAAAAGCCATCAGTTTTTGCAGTTCCTTAATTCGTGTCTTATCACCGCCAACGAAATTAACTAACTTTTCTTTTTCTGCCCGTAGCCTTTGTTCTTCCATAACAAGAGCGGCATTTTCTTTATTGAATACAGTAGGTTCTAATACCCCTGTTGCCATTAGGCTTGTAAGAATCTGTTTCCTGTCGGTGTTTCCTTCAATGCAGATATCTAATTCCTGAATACGAAGCAATCGGTCTTTGTCATCCATCCCTCGCAGTGTTCGCAGCAGCGGCTTCAATATCACTTGGTGACCGTAGGTCAGCTTATTCATCATGGTCAGAAAAGCCAGCTTAATTCTCTCATCAGAAATGTAGAGCATGGAGCATTCTTTCTTGTTTTCCAGGTGCTTTCCGCAAGTCCAAGCCACATAATTGCCGCTTGGCTTATAATGCTGCCTGCGCTTAAAAGTAGTACCGCATTCACCACATTTAATTTTGCCGGAGAAACAGTAACGGTTCTGATATCGGTAGGTATCTGTACCGTTGCCTTTCTCTATTGCTCTCTGGTCAAGCACTGCACGTACCTTTTCAAAATCCTCATGGCTGATAATCGGCTCATGATGGTTCTCGCAAAGGAAACGATCACGCTCACCATAATTGATGTGACGGTTAAAACTGCTGTCACTGTAGGTCTTTTGAAAAATCACATCACCTGTGTACTTTTCGTTGTTAAGAATGGCGTTCACTGTGCCCGCACTCCATTTACCGCTCCTTTTTGTCTTGATGCCACGGGCATTCAATTCCCTGGCTATCGCATGAGTGCCTTTACCTGCAAGGCAGGCTGCAAAAATCTCTTTAACAATCTCTGCCTGCTCCGGCACAATAACCATCGTACCGTTATCGTTTTCATATCCGTATGGTGGATAGGAAATGATAAAGGTCCCGTTCTGAAAGCGTTTCTGCACCGACCATTTGCTGTTTTCGGAAATGGATACCGACTCGCTTTCTGCCAGACTGCTCAAAATGGAAAGCATCAGTTCACTCTCCATTGAACCCGTGTTAATATTCTCTTTTTCAAAGAAAATGGAAATGCCCAGATCTGTCAGTTTTCGTACCATCTCCAGGCAATCCGTAGTGTTACGGGCAAATCGGCTGATGGACTTGGTAATAATAAATTCAATCTTACCGGCCTCACAGTCAGCAATCATGGAAAGAAGTCCGGCACGAACATCCTTTTTGGTACCCGTGATACCCTCATCATAATAAAGGCCTACATACTCCCATTCGTCATTGGCACGGATGTGGCTTTCATAATGTGCCTTTTGTGCTTCAAGGCTGATAAGCTGCTCATCACTTGCCGTAGATACTCGGCAGTAGGCAGCAACCTTCAATTTTTTCTTCTCAGCCAGGGGGTCATTTGTCCCGATTTTTGTTATCTTTTTCATCAACTCACCTCGCTTCTTGGGCAGTGACATATTCCCGTACTATCGCAGAAATAGCAAGTCATTTAGCCTATAATCTCCGCCAGAAACGGTGAAAAAGTTTTGCGGTTTACAGCCGATATTTTGTGGAATTCATCCACAGAAATCATGCCGAACATAAACATGGTTTCCAACACTTTCTGTGCCCTGTAATAGTCAAAATCTCGCTGCAATTCTTCCTGTGTAATCTCATGTGCCACGGCATTCGGCATCTTAAAGTTTTCTATTTTTTGTACTTCCATTTCGATTCCTCCAATCTTTAAAACAGTGGAAATGTTTCCTCTGCCTATATGCGAAAAGACAGGCTGAATCGAACCCCCTTGAAGGCAAAAAAATAATGCCTGCCCAGGATTTACTCCCAAGCAGGCATAGACTGTTTATATTCTCTTTGCATAATCAAGCGAAATCCATCCGGCACCGCTCTTTAGCTTGCCCCATCGAGATGCACCTTGTCCATTCTCTTCGGCAATTATGGTAAAGACACCTATTCCCGTAAAGTTTCCGGTTTTTGCATAGTTCGTTCCGGGGCCTTTGCGGATATTCAAATCTGCAACGGACACTCTCACAAGATACGGATTGAACTCTGTCTTTCCATATACCACGACACCTTTGTCATCAAAAACAAGGTAACCCGGATTCTTGTCCGCACACGCTTTGGCATTTTTCAGAATCTTAAATGCACCGATCTGCGAGGACGCATCTTCCCATGATTTCCTGACTCGATACCAAGTAACCGTGTCTGCTTTCGCATCGTACTGGGTCAGGTCCCACTTTTCGATGATGCTGCAGATATTCTCCACATAGGTCGGAGAGGTAGCATAGCCTCCGTCCTTGATGATCTGTACCGCTTTCTTATAATCGGTGCAGTCCTTCAACCCATCATAGCGAAGTTTACTGCCGTTCTTTGCTCCAAGCAGATAAGCAGAATGATCTGCGATGGATTTCTCCACACAGTCATATTTTCTGAAATCTGCAGTTATCGTGATGTACTTGCTGCCGTCCCACTCCTGTGTTTCCTTGGTATAAACCGACTTGCCATCCCAGGAAGAACCACTCCATGTGTTGCCGGAGAGAGATTTCTTCATGCCGAATACATTATTGGCATTCTGGGCAAGTTCGGATTTTCCGTAACCGGACTCAAGGATGAACTGTGCCAAGGAAACGGATGCAAGCACTCCGCTTGCTTTCTGGTCAGCAGTGAACAAAGAGCCGACCTTCTTTATCACATCCGCCTCCGCTATGTCCTTGAATACAGGTGCCTGCAGTCCTTTGGCATCAGCTTTTTCATCAGTGGAAAGACGTTTGTTTACCAGTTCCGCAATCTCCGAATGACGGTTATACAGATAATCTCCCGGACAGGATTTATTGGCAAACCATCTGTGGACGGTCATGTTCTGCTTGTCCACCTGCCCGATAAGAGACTTATCTGCTTTCCACAAAAGCTTCTTGATGCCGTTACGCTTACAGATATCCGTACAAAGGTCAATCAGTGCGGCATATGCTTTGTCATTGACCGCATACGGATGTTTCGTATCCGATGCTACTTCAATTGTAACGGCACGGTGGTCATTGGCTGCATTGGAAGAACACCAGGAGCGGTCTTTCTCCTCACAATACATACCGATTCGGCCATCCGCGCCAATGCCATAGTTGCATGATGCCTGTCGGCTCTCCGGTGCAAAAATATTACCGAGGGTTTCCACCGAACACTGACCTACAACGCAGTGGATGGTGATGGTATCAATAGCATGGTTTCGGTTCTTCGTGCGGTTGGGAGAGATTCTGGTATAGGATACCAGAGGACTGTTGGTATAAGCCATTACTGTTCCTCCTTCCCGTCAGAACGGTCATGCAGCTGTTCCAGTACCTTCTTGATGGCATCCGGCACAGGCAGACCCAAGTGTGCGGCATTCTCCAAAAGAGATACACCTTCATTGGAGAGATAGAAGAAAATCACTGCCGTTCGCAGGATACCGGGTGCCCCCATCACCTGGACATCAATAATGTTTCCGATGCCAACCAGCAAGAAAATCAGCACCTTTCTGCAGATGCCCTTGAATCCGACTTCACTGGATAAGTTCTTGTCTGCAATGGCGCACATCACACCGGTAATGTAGTCGATTGCCACAAACGCAATTAGCGCATACAGCAAACCGTCACATCCTCCCAGAAAGTAGCCAAGCCACCCTCCGACAGCAGTAAATACGAATTGAATCGCATTCCAAAAATCCTTCATTGACTTGTCCTCCTTAAATTTTTGTATGAAAAAAGCAGCCCCTTTTGAGCTGCTTTATGGCCTTTCGTCCTTTATGTTATAAGTTTTTACCATGTAATAAACCTGGCGAAGTGTTCGTGGAAACAGTACATCCGGGTTGTTGATGATCAGATATAGCCACGCTGAAGAAACCACACTTTCCCACACATGAAACTCCCAGGGAAGTGAGGCATAGGTTTCTGTGACATAAATAACACCGCCAGTACATCCTTCACAGTTTTGCAAAGCAATACATTCATCCACATACTTTTTTGCCTCTTTCTCTTCACCCACACATAATGCAAGTGCTGCATAGCCAAGCGTTCCCTCCGTCCAAACGATATCCGGTGCCCCATCATAATCCGGGGTCTTATCACTGTAAGGCTTAAATCCGGCAAATTGCTCCGAACTGGAGTACCTCATGTTGTAGTGTTCCTTATCACTGCTTTGTATGATTTGTTTATTCTCCGTCAGATACACATCCCTTGCCGTATGAAAGCATTTCTTCGCCGTATCGGTATGAACCACAGAGAAAATTAAACTGCCTGCCCAGGTCGTACAGTCAAGCGCCCATGCTTTATCAGGCTTTCCACCATTGATGCCCTGATAAAATCTGCCATTACTTTCGTCATAGCATTTTAAGAACAACTGATCTCGAACCAGTTCCGCTGCCTCCTTATATTTTTTGTCATTTAATACAAGTGACAACCCTTCCAAAGCCTGAAGCGTGGAGCATTGATGCTCTGTGGAACACCACTCGATTTCCACATCGGAATACCTATATTCACTGTCATAGGCACCATACCCGCCTCGCAGAAGTCCGTATCGCGGGTCTTTTGTATCTGTTATCTGTCTTGATAAGATCCACTCTCCGGCTTTCATGAGCATCTTCTTAAAGCCATGCTTCTCATCGCAAAAGGTGCCCATCTGAAGGATTGCATAGCAGATACCCCACACGACCCAGCCGATTGCTCCTGTTCTCACATAATCATGGAACAGCTTTCCTATGTAAATGTCATAGGAGAAGTTCCAGCTGCCATCGGCATTCTGATCTTCCTTCAATCGGTGAAGCATCTCCATCACAATATCCCAATCACCGGAGGTGCTGAAAACCAAAAGTGCCAGTCCTACATCGTAAGACCAGCACCTGGAATTTAGCATATAACCGTAGGCACCATTGGCGGTGTTTCCTTCTTTGCTAAACTGCGGATCATTCTCCGGAATCAGAAAGGAAGCCGGATATCGATACCACTCTTCATATCCGCTTCCGGTAACACCAACCGTTACATCCGAGTTTACATCATGGACTCGGACAATTTTCTTTCCTGCAAAGGATTTTGTAAAAGCAATATACCCCATAGAACCTCCTAACTTACGCTGCAGGTGTCAACAAGGTTACCTTCCATATCATAGGTATTAAGGGTAATCTGATCCTCATAGACATCCATGACCGTATATTTTGGAATATTTGTATTTATGGTCAATTCATTCCAAGGCGCTGCCAGATAATCATCCACCTCATACTTGGAACCGGTGCTTGTTGCCGCTGTAAAAAACAGCTTGCCGGGATAAGTTGTCCTGCAAAGAAAATGTTCATGGCCGGCAAGCACCATACAAATATCTGTTTCATCAACGATAAACCCTGTCAGACCTTCACGCAGGGTTTTTATGTGCGTTGTCAAGGCTCGTTTACTTGTAGAATACAGACTGTGATGCATCAAAAGAATTGCCCAGCGGTAGCTGTTATTATCCAGCGCCCTCTTGATGAAGGTCTTATGCTTTTCCACATCTGCACTGTTGGTATCGATGCTAATAAACAGCACATCATTATTCTTAAAGTAAAAATCCGCCTCATCCGCATTATCCGGCAGACCAAAGTGACCGAAGTAGTTTGTATTTTTGTCATGATTTCCTCTTACCGTAGCAATCGGAACGGAATGCTCTTTTGTAAACAGATGAAACTGCTCTGTTCGGGTAAGAGCATCCGTAATGGCATCCACTTGGTCACCCATACTGATGATCAGTGCCGGGAGTGGGTCTAATATCTTTTGAACCTTGTACCAGACATCTGCTGAGGACTGGTCAATAATCTGCGGGTCTCCGCAAATCAGATAACGGTTACTGTCGTTGTACCGAAAGGACTTCGTTACACTTGTTCCTTTGCCGGAAATCGAGTAGGTATGTGCTGCATTCAATGAAGCGGATACAACGGCATGGTAAGTATAATAGCCCGGAACCACCACCGCACCGGAAACATTGTAACTGTCATCATCAAGCGTCAGTGTGCAGTCAGAAGTAAAGTTCGTTATCCAGGTAATAATGAGTTTGCCCTTCTCAGCACCCGGCTGCACAATGGAATCCCTGATAAACGGCTTCGGTTCATCTGGCAGAATCGGAGGATTGTTTGGAAGGTCCCCTGAGCCAACAGTACCGTCATAAATGATGTTCGTGGTTTCTGTCAAATACTCAACATCCTCAAAAACATATAAGGATGCATCAAAGTCGGCATATCTTGGAAGAGCATCATCAATAATCGTATCATCAATCAGCGTTGGCCTTAAGGTGTATGTTTTGGCATACAGAAACGATTCCCGCATCGGCTCTCCGGTATCCGGGTCAATCGGCACCGGATTGATGATTTCCTTTATGGTTCCCGGCAAGTTATCGGGATCTACTTCTTCTCCGTTATCATCGACCCACTTGTAGTATTTCAAGGTGAAACCCTTAATGCCGTTTGAACCGTTTTCATTGATGATGACATCCTGCCTGTACCAGTATGTTTCCGAACAGGTAATTAAATCCCCCACACCATAGAAGTCCGTTTCACGATAATAGACTTCGCTTTTCCAGGTGCCGTCAGCGTGTAAAAAGCAAAGAGCCACGCGGTAATTCTGGTCGGTATAAGTGGTTACTTCCACTGCCAGGTTCTTTCTTGCCTCTGTGATATTCTTATGCTTTCCTGAAACAACCCCCTGGTATTTCTCATCATAAAACTGGTCACAGTAAATGTAACTTGGGAAATTGATCTTTGCGTCCGGCGGCATATCCACTCCGGCAATGATCCTGCCTGTGTATCCCGAATCATAGTCCTCTGCAAGCTTTGGAAAAAGAGAGTAGTTATTGACATTAAGCTGACGCTTGATAAAATCGATGGCTTTCAAAGAAGCCTCTTTATATTTTTCACCGTCAAAGATATTTGTCATGACTGCATCTCCTCCTCTGTGTAATCAGCATCCACAGGAACCGTACAATAAAAGACCAGAAGAGTACTCGTTGTCGAATTCACCCCGGTCAGCCTTGCTCCGATATACGGATTAAACTCATAGGTATCCAGCTTTAACAGTTCAACAGTTCCTGTTGTTCCGTCATTGGTATGGATATGAAAATAAGGACGGTCACGATAGGACCTTGTAAAATAAAACGTACCGTTTCCAATCATCTCCCCAAATTCAACCGTGTATTTCGCAGTTGCCTCCCGAATATCGGAAACCTCTCCTGCAATCTCATACAGAGAATCGTTAATCGTAGGAAGATACTGGCCAACCGTAATGCTTACCTCCTTGTAGTTAAACGGATTCCAGTCCATACCCACCACCCGGCTTTGAGAATCGATTGATAACGGCTTGAAGTGGATCTTTATCTCATCACCAAGGGCAAGCTTGCCTTTTTGATACAGTGATAATGTATAGCTTGTCGTATTCTCCGAAACATTGTGGCTGTAGCTGATATCCTGAACCAAGGAAGATTTCATGATGTCAATTGCGGTTTCAGAGCCGATGTGCTTTCTTATTCCGATAGAATATCCGTCATATTCAATCTCGCCGCCGACCATTGCAATCAGTTGCATCACGCAGGCTCGTCTGGTTACTTCTCTGTTGATAAGGAGCGTTACCTTCTTATCGAAATCAACCTCACCTACGGTAAATGGGGTATCCGCAAGCAATACCTTCATGATATTTCTTGGAGTATCTGACATTTCAAATGACTGCACCGTATATTTCTCTTCATTCAGCAAAAACGAAATATGGTCACCGGACATCTTTGTGTAACAGATGCCTCTTGAAATACTCTTTTTTATCTCTGTGACATAAAAGACCAGACCATCAACCTCAACACGGTCTTTGAGAGAAACCACACCTTCGGTCTGTCTGGTCATCAGGGTAAACTCTATCGTACATTCCCCATCGAGTTTTTGAACGATGCTGCAGGCATTGACTCCCTGGTAGGATTTGATCAGTTCTCCGCTGCCACCATCTTCTGTGGATGAATAAAAGTTAAGCCTTGGGTGCGGCGGGATTTCTCTGTACCTTGGATAGACGGTCATATCCGCCTGCACATTCTGAAAGGAGGCACTCCAACCGATAAAAATGAATCCTTCATATCTTGGCGGTACGGGTGCCTCGGCATCCTCCCCCTGAATCACATACTGCGTAGAAATGACATCCGTGCCATCTTTGTTTAAGAAGCGAACGGTATAGTATTTTTCTGCTTCAATACTGTAAATTCGGATTCCTGACACCGTTGCACCAGTAGCTGCTCTTGAGGATGAACCAATAGCCAGGTTGACATTCTTTGCTGCTATTTTATTTCCGGCTTTGCCAATCTCATCCCCATCTACAAATAGGGTAACAACACCTTCATCGGTTACTTCAATGCCGACCATTTTGCCGGAGAAAGCATTTTTTTCAAGTCCGGCAAAGCCTTCATCCCAGCCATAGGTACTGTCATTGAAGCACCATAACTGTTTTGTGGCATTGAAGACAAGACCCTCATCAAATGACGTAGAGGAATCATCCATCATGATAAATCTGCCATGCTGGTCAGAATCCCAGTTGC
>JAAVYA010000001.1 GCA_022790855.1 Lachnospiraceae bacterium
GTTGTTTCTGAACGCATAGACTTACCTCCTGATAGCGGTATCAAAGGTTGAGACTTAACTTTTGATACTCGTGATAGAAATATAGTCTATTGTTACACATTTTTTTCTCGCAGTCGAGGTACCCACTATCTACCGTTTACTTTGAAGATTTCAGTGCTTATGTCAGCCGCTTTTTATATTTTAAGAATTCGACAGTTTACCATACGCCTATGCTAGTTTTTATGAATAAAATGTTATCCGGTTTTGTGGAAATTTATTTTTCATTATATATTTCAAAGCCCCAAATTACAAATAGCACCATTGCAGAAAACACTCCAGGCTCTTCTTGGTTCTTTGAAAGATAAGTCACTTTTTCTTTCCAGTGATAATATCATATTCGAAAAATCCAACAAACACTTTGAGCTTTGCCCCAAACTCAATGACCAAGCCGCATACAATGGTTTCAATCAGCTTCAGGGAGACTTGTATGTTAGCCTCCTGTTCTCTTTCTCAGTATATCAAGATAAGAAAATCCTCTACCTTTCTGTTCCAATGGGTTACCTGCTTTGGCCTAAGAAAAAGATCAAACTTGTTTTGGCCACGAAACTGGCACCAAAGGAAATAAACACCAGCAGCCAGAACCGTTAAGGATCCTAATTAATGTGCGATAGCTGGTATCCAAAAACAGAAGTCTTCAGAACCGGTAAAATAACATATTCATATGATGCTGAAAATGTTTTTTATCTGCCTTTAACTTGGTATTTACTAATATGAAACAAAAAAATATGTAAAATATTTGTTCCCAAGCAAATTATATATGACGGAATATGTAGTCTAAAAATCTTTATAAGTCTCAGAATCCGCCACCAAACACTCCTTCCTATAAAAGCAAATCCCATATGCCAGAATATTCTCATATCCCTCCTGGCGCAATTCGTCCTTATACTTACGCTCCTCAATCTGCCGTACCGCTTCCCGACATCCCTTCTCCATATCCTGAAATCTCTGTACTGCTTTTAGCTCCAAAATGATCCCACGGCCATCCCGGATCCTTTTGGCGTCTTCAATATTAGATCCGCTCGTCCTACCCCGGCTTCCCGACTGGACAAGACACGGTACGTCCCATTTTGGCGCAGCAAACCCGCCAAAAATCCATGGTAATAGCTTTCTCCATAATCAAAATAACTGATAGTTTCTGCAAGGAACCTAGAAATCTCATCCTTCATGGTGCGGGTATCCCCTTCCTCCATAGCCTTATACAGGAGCGACAACTGAAACGTTTTCTGCTTTTTTTCAAACCAGCTGTGTATCGTATTTTGATAAATATAGGAAATCTCCTGGTTGGGAATCTTCATAGCAACATAGCGGTTGACTCCCTCCAGGCAAATAGACGTCTTTTTTAAATATCCGGTAAAAAACAAAAAGTTCCATAAACGATCTTCCGAATCGAAAATACTATCGCATGTGATATCCTCATGGACCGCTTTCTCTATGGTTCCGCCGTCCATGAGATGCTCCAACTGCTCTTTCATGGTCTCTTGGCCGTCGTCCATCTATTCCACCAAATCACGCACCGCTTTATTGGAGCTGGTATTGGCCCAGTAAGGAACCGGTAAAGATTGGGGATTGCTTATAATATCCTGCCTATAATTCAAGATACTCCAAGGATTATACAATTCTGTTTTTCCAAAACAATATCCGTCGTACCATTCTTTTATAACGGAAAGATTTTCGCTCCTTCCATAATAGTTCAACATATCCTGAACCTCTTCTTCGGTAAAACCAAAATAAGAATCATAATGCTCATTTAAAATCGAATAAACCCTCAGGTTATTCAAGCCTGTAAAGATAGATTCCCTTGATATCCGCAGGCATCCGGTAACCACTGCAAATTCAAGGTACGGATTTGATTTTAGGGCAGACAAATTTCTTTTGCCAAAAGGGTTTTATCCACATAATATAAATTTTTCTCAATTATTTTTGCGAAATCATCCATTCCTACTGGCAAATTCTTTTGCTTTTCCATTTCCACCCACTCCCTCCAAACATTCCTTTGCAAATCCTTGCATTACTGGGGATGGTAGGTAGGCACAATCTCCTTCATCCATTCTCGGATATCCTCCGGCTCTTGTACCACATAATCCCGCAGATTCTCCAACTGCAGCAAAAAATGATCCTCATCCAGTTGGATTGGCTTGCCAATATGTATGAGTCTGTTTTTTGTCTCCTGCATTCCCTCCTCATCCATCAACAACTCTTCATAGAGCTTCTCACCTGGGCGCAGTCCGCTGAATTCAATCCGGATGTCTTCATCAGGCCGATGGCCAGAAAGTAGGATCAAGTTCCTTGCCAAATCCAGAATTTTCACCGGTTCTCCCATGTCCAGCACAAAGATTTCGCCGCCTTTGGCATAAGCCCCCGCCTGCAGTACCAGGGAAACTGCCTCGGGAATCGTCATAAAATAGCGGATGATATCTGGATGAGTCACCGTAACCGGGCCGCCCTGCTCAATCTGCTTTTTGAATAAGGGTATCACGCTCCCGTTACTACCCAATACATTCCCAAAACGCACAGCCACAAACTCTGTCTGGGAACGGTTATTGTAAGTCTGGATAATCATTTCACAGACACGTTTGGACGCCCCCATAATATTCGTGGGATTCACCGCCTTATCTGTGGAAATCATAACAAATCTTTTTACCTTCCATTTGTCGGCAGCCTGAACCACTTTCCAGGTTCCCAATACGTTGTTTTTCACCGCCTCGTTGGGGCTGTCCTCCATCAGGGGCACATGTTTATGGGCCGCCGCATGATACACAATATCCGGGTGGTAGGTTTCAAAAATCAAATCCATTCGCTTTGTATTCCGCACGGAAGCGATCAGAACCACAAGATTCAGATTGGGGAATTTCTTCCGCAGTTCATTTTGAATATCATAGGTGGTATTTTCATAAATATCTACGATCACCAACTGCTTGGGACTATTTGCCGCGATCTGCCGGCATAACTCGCTTCCGATGCTTCCGCCGCCGCCGGTAACCAGAACTGTCTTATTGGACACATAGCCCATGATGGAAGAAATATCTACACTTACCGGTTCTCTGCCCAGCAAATCATTCACATCCACCTCTTTGAGCTTAGACACGCTCACATCCCCGTTCACCAACTGGTACATTCCCGGCAGACGCTTCAGTTCGCATCCCGTCTCTTTACAAATATCAAGAATCCCCTTTATCTCCTGAGCCGACGCGGAAGGAATTGCAATCATAATCTCATGTACGTGAAACTCTTTTGCAGCCATGGGGATAGCATAGCGGTTCCCTACTACCTTGACGCCGTGAATGTATTTCCCAATTTTGGAAGGGGTATCGTCTATGATACAGACAACTTTTTTGTTTACATAGCAGCTGTTCACGATTTCCCGCATCAGCATTTCACCTGCGTTGCCTGCCCCCACAATCATAATGTTCGTCTTTATTTTCTGCTCCGTAATATGATTCATCAGGCTCCGGATTGCCCGGTATGCAAAACGGCTGATAAATTCCAGGGCAAATAGAAAAATACCGTAAATGACATAATAGCTTCTGGGCATATTTCCTTCTGCGATGGTTATAAACGTTACCGCTATGATCTGCAGAAGGGAGACAATGACACAGGCCACAGCGATATTCAGCATTTCATTGATTCCGGCATAGGTCCATAGGCTGGAGTACATACGCATACAGGAAAATACGATAAGCGCCAGGATCACTAAAATAAAATAGTAATGATGGAAGCGCCTCATATATTCTGCGACGCTTCCTTCAATCCTAAACTCAAACCGTACATACAGCGCTAGGAAGGCCGCAAGGTAAACGGCTATGATATCGTATAGAACAAGCGCTCCTTTTCTTATCGTCAGTTCTCTATTATTACTATTTAAATTTTTTATCTCCATGGTATATGTGAATTCCTTTGTTTCATATTTATCCTATAGGGACTGTTTCATTTTACTATAAAAAATTGAAATAGGCAATCCCAAAACGAGCTTATAGCAGGAGTTTCCAGCTAAAGCATAGTTTCTTTGAAACCAATAAGCACCGTACCACCATCCCACAATCATTAGACGTTTCACAAGCCTTCCATTCATAGATAGCAAATTTAACCACTCTTCTTCACTACCTACAAACAATTTATGTGAATATATAACTATCTTTGAGTCAAGTAATATGGAATAATTACTGATATTTAAGGTGATTATCTATAGCTTCAAACGATATTTTCTAAAGAGATCACTCTAATCTTATTTGACTTCACCATATGAAATAAATTTTTTTCTTTACAACCTAAAGCCGAATTTTCTCTTAATACGTGTGTAACATATAGCAATGCCCCCATTAGTTCTCCTGTTTCCTGTTTCCAAATTTCCCAATAAGAAACGGCATCTTTTTATTTACAAACTCAACCACACCATATTCTAAAATTAAAAGATGAAATAAAATCATTAAAGATTCTATATAATATTTTAAACAGACTTTCGTTGATAAGGAAACCGCTCCTTCCCATCCTTTCACTAATATTTCCTGAAATCCCAAGCCTCCATGAGTGGACATAATAATTAATGAATTACGGCCACACCAAGTGAGAATGGGAAAAGTATAATGATCCGCTAGGTATTCCAAAACCAATATCCACCCACTTGAACCACACAATGCACAGAGCATGTACAAAAATGGATAACCTCCAAAACGCATATTATTAAAATCGACAACACCTTGATTTATTGGATATGCAGAAATATTTATTATTAATAAAAGAATACCAAGCATCAAGTGAACATTCTTATTTGGAATCCTTTGCATTAATATATACAAAATATAGCCCGCTCCCAAAAATAGAAAACCTGTAATTCCTTTTGTAATGGCAAGGATCGGCATACGGATTATCTCATAATAATTACCACAAATACCTTCTAATATTCCCATGACATAATCGGTTTTATAAAATATTAAAACCGCTACCAATACACATAGTCCCTTTAAACTAACATGAAACTTCATTACAAAGAAAAAAATAATTTCTGCAATAAACATCGCTGTTAAAAACCACAAAGCTCTTAATCCCCTTAACGATATTGTTGTATACAAATCATCGGCTAAGTGTGTCATTTGATATATGAAATCTTTTCCTTTAAAGAAAGAAACCATCATTTTGTATATTATGATCAATGCGCTAAATGAAAAATATGGTATCAAAAGTGAGCAACACTTTCTTTCTAAAAACTTCCTAAATGAGATTTTAACCCCTCCCCCGCGAGAAATCAAATATCCTGTTATTAGGAAAAAAATAGGAAGCTTAAATGTACCAACCCATCTATCGATCGGATTCCCTATTTCCGTAATGTGTCCAAACATTACGGAAAGAATCCCTATTCCTTTAGCAGCATCCAGAAATATTAAACGCGGCTTCTCTTTTTTTGTTTGTGTCATAATAAGCTCTTTCTTAATCCTTTACTTTTAGATATATTACTATTTTCCATTCTCCAAACATAACGTATACAAACCAATATAAAGATTAAATTTATACTACTTAGTAATTTTAAGACTTTTTTCTTGACTCCAATCGGTATATACCATGACATTTCCATCCTTCTGATACCCACGAACCTTATAATAATATGTCTTTCTTTTTTTCAATCTGGGAATTGTATAAGAGTTCCCACGTACATCTTCTATCTTCTTATAAGATTTTCCTTTTTTTTCTGACTGGTATACAAGATAATTACTAATATCTTTTCTCTTTTTCCAAGACACTTTTGCCTTGTTCCCTTTCAGATTTTTTACAGATTGCAACTCCACCTTATTTGTAGTAATTTTTTTGCCAGCAGTTTTTATACTATTATTCTTATTTTCTGAAATCTTATTATCCTTAATGGTCACAACATACTTATTCGATTTTACATAAATAGGATAAGTCATTTTTTTTACAGTGTTCCCTGTAATTTGAGCCTTTCCTACTTCAATTCGAATTCCATAATTTGTTTTATTTCCTGTAATATTATTATTTTTTACAGTATAAGTAAATCCTCTCCCATTCATTAAGCGAATAGGATTGAATTGTTCTTTTGAGGAATTTGACGTTGTCATAGTATTATTACTAATTTCCATATTTCTCATAGCTCCTGCCGTCCGAACTCCATACGACATTTTGCCTTCTATTTTATTTTTATGAATTTTTGCAATTATACTGTCTTCGGATGTTTTTATACCACATCCATCCACTGCATTTGACATTGAAATCGTATTAGCCTGTATTTTCGTAGCTGTTGACTTATCCGTTACATAAATACCATGTTTTTTTACACCAGAAATTTTATTTTTGGATATTTCTGTAAACTTACTTAAATCAAGATAAATGCCGCAACCTTTCGTATTCTTTATTATATTATCCCTGATCTTTCCTTTTACTATGCCGTTTCTTCCGCCCGCAATTCCATTTGTACCTGCGTTGCTAATCGTATTATCATATATATCTTTCTCAACAGTACTTTCAAATATTTCTATTCCCGCTTCCTTAGAATTGGTAACACTATTTCCATATATACTTCTTACAAAGGACATCAAATGGATATAAATACCATGCTCTCCTACAATATCTACTGTATTATTGCATATATCCCCCTTTACTCTTGCATGTGTATCAACATAAATTCCAGACAGACACCCTTTCTTCCCTCCATTTGCAATTTCCTGCTTCCAGTCTTTACTGGGCTTATATGTTCCGCTATTAATAATCTTATTATTTGCAATATTCCCCTTTACATATGCCGTATCCTGATATATTGTACTAGTACTCGCGGATGGCCCGGAATATATTGCAATAGCAGCATATGTGACATTTTTTATCTCGTTATTTGTAATATCCTTACAATAAGTATCCGCTTTCATCATACTATCTACAATAATTCCATAATCCCCTTCATTCCCATTATGATTACCGCCAATTGTGTCAAGTTTATTATTCTTTATAGAACCACAATGAGAAGCATGGTAAATTCCAATACCATCCCCTGTACAATTGCTGATATTATTTTTTTCTATATTTCCGACTACGCTTCCCTTCTTTTTGTTTGTTGGTCCGGTGATTAAAATACCAGTGCCTTTCCCATCCTGAATCACATTATTTATAATCTTCCCTTTCACAGTACACCCTGTATATAACTGTATGGCAGATCTTTTAAAAGATTTAACCGTATTACCTGATATACTGCCTGTCGCTAAAGAATTATTCGCTAAATATATTCCATGTTCCCCAACCCTCAATACTTTATTATTAGAAATAGATCCTACCCTTGCTCCCACAATATAAATTCCGATATAGCAAGTATTTACCTCATTATTTTTAATAGATCCTGTTTGCGCACCATCCTTTAAATAAATTCCATTTGTCTCATTCCCTTTCTCTTTAGATACACTGACAAGATCATTTTTGCTTATTTCTGTAACAACAGCCCCTTCTCCAGTTAATTTTATCCCATTATCTGTAAAGTCCTGCAATTTACAATTTTTAATGGTTTCTGCTTTCGATTCTGTTAATGAAATACCTGTTATTCCACCATAACATTGTACTCCTTCAATAGAATTTAATGTTGATTCTTTTGCAAACACACCATTTTCTTTATATCTTCTAAATACTGTATTTTTTATTTCTATATTTTGGGCTTTATTTAAATATACTCCACCGCCTTCTACTATTCCTCCCATAATAGAAACATCTTTTACGCCTGGTTTAATGTATAAAGCATATTTACTCTTTTCACCACTATACTTAATCGTACTCCCTTGTAAATTTAATGTCACGTAAGAATTAACTGTAATATCTTTTGATATATTTAGCACAGTTTCTTTTTCTGTATTAATTATAACATGACTGTAAATTGCAAGAGCTGATGTAATGTTATAGATTCCTGCTTTTACATTTATTGTATATGGATTTTTAGCTGTTGCTGATTTAGCCGCATTTTTAAGAGCTGTTGTCAATTCTGCGACATTCTTTACAGTTATTGATGCGGGTGCACCCATAGGTTCAATTCCATCATTCACTTCTAGCTTGAGAGAATCTAGTGTCTTTTCTTCATCTTCAAGAATTTTGCCTGCTTTACGCACCTCTTTCTTTGGAATTTCTATATCATCCTTCTCATTCTCTTGTTGAATCTCCAGTGCTTCCAATTCGTCTTTGCTTTCCACCTCATCATCCGGTATTTCATCAATATCATTCTCTTCCTCTACTTCTTTTAGAGCCCCTTCCACATTATCTTTCTCATCCTCTGACTCCTGTTCTATTTGAGATTGTACCGTGTCCCCTGTCTCTTCTCCATCATTCTGAATCTCTTTAAGAGTTTCATCCTTATTCTGAGATTCTTGTGATTCTTTATTCTCTTGGATCTCTTCTGCAATTTCTTCTTTATCCTGAGATGCTTCATTTTCTTTCTGTAAAGTTTCACTACCACCCTCTTCCGATGAAAAATTACCATCTTCTAGCACTTGTTGCTCCTGGGCAGTATTTTCTGCCGCATTTACAGTTACACTACTACCCGCCAGCACTATTGCCAAACACACTGATAATAATTTTCTCTTCATCTCTCTCCTCCTATATATTCAGCTATTATGATATTGCAATTATACATCTTCCTCTGTTTCTTTTCAATATTTCTATACATTTTGTAATGAGTTTTTCTCTTTTACTTGAAACATCTTTCCCACCTCAAAATAGAACAATATCCAAAGAGGCTGTAAAAATACTTTTTCTATATTCATAAACATAGATAGAACAATAAATGTAAAAGCAACTAATTTTTTTGAAAATTCTTTCTTTTTTAATATGTTAAAACCCATCTCCAGCAATAATATAAGATACGGCACTACGCAAAAGATACCATACGTATATGCAACTTCCAACAATGCATTACTGGCTCCCATTTTTTTCTGAAAAATCTGCAAACGAGCACTATGTCCAAACAAATTTAAACTGCGAATATAATTTTCCCATACTATTTTCCTATCTTTCCATTCATATCTAACCATCTCCATCCATCCCGAAATTTTTTCAAATGCGTCATCTGTTAAAACTTTCTCAGGCATGCTCTTATATATTTCGTTCACATAAATGATGTTTGTTCCAAGCTTTGAGGGCAAGAAATGATCCATATAGTATATAAAACCTATAGTACCTATTGATATTACCAATGACAGAGTGAAAAAAGTAATATATCGACTAAATGTTTTCCAACCTTTTAATTTCTTATATATCCAAACAGTAAACAAGACAATAACCAGGAATAAGCATGCAAACACTCGCGTACAATATATATAATAAAGGCTGACACTTAGCCCCGTCATATTTATTACAATATTTAATCTTCTGCAAAGTGTTTTCTTCATATCATCACTTAATTTTATTAAAAAAGCAATGAAGATACCTGTCATATATATTGCCATACTTTCATTATTAGAAAAGCATCCATTATATAGTACGCCTGGCCTTTTTTCACGAAAAATCAAGCAATATAATACTATTACTGGTAGTGTGTATGCAAGTCCTTGAATAATATTTCTAAAGTAAAAATCATAATTTCCTGTATTTTGCCATACAAAAAAACATCCCCCAAGTGCAAACCACAATATGATTCCTGAATATGGAATCTCCTTCTTTACTATTACATCTGATAGGGCTAACATAGCGCATAAGAACAACCAATTACATACTATTGGCTTACGCCAATTTACATATTTTAATGGCATTTCCCATGATAAAAAAGAAATAGTTATAATTCCTGCTGTTATTCCCAAAATAACATATCGTGTTGTCTCCAATTCTCCCATTTCATAAAATATATTCAAAGGAATCATCAGCAGAAATAGTAGACAAAATACGCCTGTCCTTAAACTATTCCTAGCTTTTACTGAAAACTTCCTATAAAAGCGCCCTCCTATACCATCTCCTATCCTACTAAAAACATACTGAATCTTTTTTATAAGCAAATACCAATCATAATTTCTAAAAAAATAAACAATTATACTTATAACTATATACTCACAAAATATCCATAAAATCCTCCACAAAAATTTTTTCATGATGAAATCAAAATTATTTTGACAAATTTTTGCTTCAGAAATTGAAAATGTTGTTCCTGAATACCCACATATTTCAATTCTAATAAATGATATGGTCCCTAACATGTCTAAGTCTACATAATTCCAGCCGTCTGTAACAACACATTCTATAACCTTTATTTCTTCCATCAGATCATTTAATAAATAGATTCGCCATTTCATCTCTGAAACATTTAAACCACTTAATTCAAATTTGGCTTCCTTCCACTTATTAACATCACTGGAAACTACAAATAAAAGGTCTGCATTTTCATCTATAACATGAAAAAGGCTATCTGTATCTATATATTGGCATGATGCTGTTCCTATTCTCAGTTCTTCAGAACTAAAGTCATATACATTCCCATTTGACCAAAAGCTCCCCTGTTTAGCCCTTCCATTTCCGAACCAAAAAAAGGCCAGCATTATAGATATTAAAACACCTGAAATTGCCCATACCAGAAGCTTCCATCTTCTCCAACTACCAATCATCCTGAGTTCCCCTCTTTCGTACACTGCAGCATCAAAAATCCTAATACAAAATAAAAGGCACTCCAAATCTGCCACACCATTGGTAAATCATCTACAGATTCTATCATTGTTGAAATAAAGTATACCAATAAAATCCCTATTACCAAAAAAGCGTTTTCATTTTCTCTTTCTTTCTCCCAGAATAAAAAAGCTCTACGGCATACCTCTACTAGCAACATTATTACTACTACTCCTGCTATTAATCCATATGTATATGTAAACTTTAAAATCATATTATGCGCATAAGCAAGTGTTCCATTCACCAAAGCATCATCTCCATGTCCCCACAAGTTCATTTGCATAATATACTCTTTCCATATAGTCAAACGCCCTGAAGTCATATCATCCAATGTTATAGACGTGCTCTTCTTTGAAAGGATCATTCCACCTTTAAATATTAGAATCGAACAAACGATGAGAAAAACTAAAGATAATATGGCTACCACATTCCGGGCAGAAAACTTTATATGTTTCATCTTCTTTCCCAAAATAAACAAAACGCACCAAATAAAAAGTATTGTGCAAGATAAAATTGCTGTTCTACATTGCGATAATGTAATCATTTTAATGCCTACTATAATTTCTCCAAAATAGAGTATCAATTTCCAATACTGACTTTTGGAACTAACAACTTGTATACAACGGTATACTATAACAAGTAAACACAATACAATCATAACTGAAAAAGGATTGGGATTTTTCCACATCCCAGAATATAGAATTTCCTCCTTCCACCATGGTTCTATAAAAACACAATAAGAAATAGTAAGAATATAAATAAATTCTATTCCATTAGCAAAGTCATCCCATAATTGCTCCGGTTTCTCCATTCGTTCCCATGTCCGATACAGGAGTCCAAAAGATGAAAGCATCCATAATTCTACAAAACCTACTCGTTTTTGTATGATAATATCTGATATAAACTGAATAATACACAATAACCACCAGAGTTTTTTAATCCTATTTACTTTATAAAAAGCTTGCCGCTTTGGAACTATCCAAAAAACAAGAATGCACATAAAACTTATAAAAAAAATCACGGTGTATCCATAGCTTTTTCTGGCTCCAGCCATATGTGCCAAATATCCTAACATCAATATAAATATAATTGAAAGACTTCTTCCTATTGCATAAAGCCTTGCATTGCCTTTGACCCTTTTAATATATTTCAATATGCAGTCTACACATTTTTCATACCCTATTATAATCTTATTTAATAAACACCTCCCTTTTTGCATGAGCCTCTCGATTTTTTTAGAAAATAGGAATGAAAGTATTGAAATAACAAAAAACAATTCTATGCATAGTAATAAATACTGCTTTTTATTAACAACGGCCTCATATTCACTGTTATAGAACTGTGATAAACTGCCACCCGTTAATAACATTGCCGCAATCGCAATACTAAGAAAACATTCCATTATAATCCAATATAAAAATATATTTTTCTTTCTCATCTCTATTCTCTCGGTTATCCTTTTTACATTATATCAAATTTAATTCCACCAGTTTATCATATATTCTCTCTATATTCTTTCCATCATGAAACTCATTGATTGTATTATAATTTCTCTCATGTTCAGAGGTTCTAGCCGCATTCAATACCACTTTTCCATTTTGTATAATTCGAACAATAGCTTCTTCTAATTCCTCCAAGCTAAATGCCCTGAATCCAATATATTCTTCTTCTGTGGGAATTAGTCCACCACATGCTAACTCATACTCCACAATGTCCTCTTGGTAAAAAAGTACTGCTGCCCCCTGATAAAAGCTATTATATGCTACTGACGAATAATCAGTAATCATTAATTTTGTTATTTCCAAAACATCGCTGATTGGCCGATTCCACATACGCTCTTTCAAAGATGTTGTTTCTAACAAATAATGGATTCTAGGATGTGCCACTATTAAAATTTTATCCTCTGAAATGTATCTTTTTAGTATGTCATATATTTCAAGTATTGCATGATAATATCTCGAATTTTCAAAATCATCTAATCTTTCTTCATAAGGTTTAAATGTTAGCATAATAGTAACATAATCATCAGAGCTTTGCATAATATGCTTATATGGAATTGTACTAAAAATTGGCAAACCCGTATTTAAAACTCTTTCCTCTGGGAGATGAAGCATATCCACAACAACATCTCTTTCTTTTTTGCTTCCCACAAAAATATATCTGGGTTCCGCTTCCCTCCCTGCAACAAACGCAGATGCCCGGCCATGGCATTTCATATATGTGACGCCATGCTGTAGAAAAACAAAACGCAATTCTATCATTCTAAGACGAATATATTTGTTTCCACTTCTCAGAATATTAAGATGTGCTGGAGCTTCTGTTGTGATTGCATTATCTGCCCTATAAAGAAGCCAATAATATTTTGCTGAATATTTAGTAACGACATTTTTATTGTTACAGATCCTATCAAAATCATCGGAATTTGCATCAATAACATAATAATTATGAGAAGACTTTAATTTGTTTGCCAATGAAAAAACCTCATATGTGCCTTCCTCCGCTTTCAGCGTTTCTTTTTCAAAATAAAGGTTTACTTTTTTTCTGGAGATAATACGCACAGCTCTACCAAGATAGTATAAAATGCAAGAGCACACCCTGTTTTCCCAAAATAGGTACTTTTTTGTTAATTCATAAGTATCTGCCGGCCTTATTACAAGAATAATATTTCCTCTTGCATTCCGTCGAATAAACAGCATCATTCCATCACGTATCGTTTTAACACACGGAACAAAATACTTTTTTGAAACTGTTATTTTCCTTTTTCTTTTAGGAAGCCCATATGAAACTTTAAACCCGTTTATCTCTATTTCAGCATTTATACCACTATTTATGGTAGCAGTCGACTGTAAAATATCACTCAATAGAAACTTTGTTCTCTGCATTCCTCCCTGAAGAAGTATTTTTAAAATATTAGTATTTCTTTCCTTAATCGGAAATTGACATTCACAAGTCAAATCTGACACGCAAATATCTTGTTTTCCCACTTCCAAATTTAAATACTTATTTACAAAATATCCTATCGAGCAAATATGAAGCCTCTTTTTATTCATCGCCAGTTTTAATACTCTAACCTTAAATGGAAGCAACCGCTTTAATAAAACTTCCGGTCTCCCTTTGGTATACTTTATTTTTTTCCCATCTGAATATACCAATATATATTCTATTTTTTCATCATTCGAAATTTCATTATCAAGTTCTGATTCTTCCGGCTCCTGCTCTTCCTGATTTACTTCTTCTTCCAGATTTTCTAAATCTTCCGCTACATTCTCGCTATCTTCGAATGCAAAATCTTCCTCCGGTTGTACATACTCATATTTATTAAAATAAAAGATTTGATTTCTATCCTCATTTTTTGTTATTTTAACATAGGAGGTGTAAACTTTATTCGTTTTCATCTCAAATGCATTTACCGCCTGGATATCTGCCTCATTCACTCGTTCCCGGTGGTTCCATATTTTTAAAATTCCATTTTCTTCACTAATTTCTATTTGGCTCATATCACACCTCTTCTCCTAATATTATCTTTTATGCCATGAACTTTTCATATGCAGGAAGTACTTCCTTTGCCTTTCCCTGCATCCTTATTTCTCCATCATGAAGCCATAAAATCGTATCACATAAGCTTTTTAAAGTCTCTGAACTATGCGAAACAATGATTACTGTCCGATCATCCTTCTGTATTAACTGTTTCATCTTTTTAAAGCTCTTTTTCTTAAATTTTGCATCACCGACACTTAATACTTCATCAATCAGCATTATGTCCGTTTCTAAAATTGCCGTTATAGAAAAAGACAGCTTTGAATACATCCCTGATGAATAGGTTTTTACTGGTCTGTCAATAAATTTCCCTAACTCCGAAAAATCAATAATCTCATCAATTTTCGTCCGAATAAACTCCTCACTAAATCCTAATAGAAGACCTGATAAATAGATATTTTCGCGCCCAGTCAAATTTTTTTGGAAACCAACGCCAATGGAAAGCAGGGAAATACTGTTATCATGCACATTAATTGTCCCCTCATCTGGAGAAAAAATACCTGCCAGTGCACGCAATAACGTTGATTTTCCACTGCCATTTTTTCCTACAATCCCCAGAATTTGCCCCCTTTCAACTTTAAAGGAAATCCCTTTAATGGCTTCAAATATTTCTACGTTACTTTTCTTTATCTTAAAAAAACTCCTTTTAATAGAAATTTTATTTAAACATCTATATTGAATTTTCAAGTTATCTACTTCAATCGCATATTCTTCTGCCATTATATCACCTTCACGTAACTATTCTCGTTTTTATAAATTGTCCTAATACCAACTGCAGATATCACCAAACCGACTACCAACCACAGTAACATGAGTTTTCTATGCGGCATGTTGCAATATAACATACATTCCCTCATATCATCAATAATCAGAGCAACCGGATTACACTTCAGTAAAACGGTTATATAAGGTTCCGGCAACTTACCTTTAATGGAATAAAAAATACCCGACATATAAAACACCAAACGTAAAAAAACATTTACAACATTTGCTAAATCCTCTACATATACACCAAAATGTAGCATAATACTGCTCACTGCAAACGTGATTACAATAAGAGTTAGCAGCAAAGGAAAAATATAAAAAATATGGAAGGATAATTGAACACGGTAAATCAACATCAATATTATGACTAACGAAAACGATACCAGCATTTTAAATCCATTAGCCATTAATTTTACAAATATAAGAGTATATTTCGGAATATATACCTTTTTTACTATATGGCTATTCTTTGAGACAATTTTTACACTTTGTTTTACTGTTTTTTCAAAAAACTGCCAACATGAAAGACCAATAAAAACAAAGATAGGAAAATATTGAATTTTTTGTTTGAAAACAATAATAGATATAAACGTATAAACCAGCATAAACAATAACGGATCTAAAATCCACCAAAGCCAGCTTAAATGCGAATTCGCAACTTCTGACTTTAATTCTGATTTTGCTGAAACAAATGCATAATTAAAATATTTCTTAATATCATGGATAAACTTTTTATACATCTTTTACTCCATCTTTCATCCTTGTTCTATAACAACTCTTTCATAATGGCTTCGCAAATACGTTGACTATTCTTATCATCTACATATTTAAAATAATAATTATATTGCTCTTTTTGTTGTTCACTTAAAGAGAAACCGCTTTTTATACATTGTTCTAAATGCTTTAACAACTCTTCCGTGTTTTTCGCTGTCGAACCAAAAAGATCACATTCCATATTGATATAACTTCCATGTACTTGTAAATAATCTTGTAAGTCAAACTGATAAAATAGAACCGGTTTTCTCTGATAAAACATATCCCACGCCGTACTCGAATAATCAGTGACCAGCATTCGGCTTTTCATCATAAGTTCATTGAGTGGTATTTCACCAAACTCTAAAATTTTCACACGATCTGATTCAATGGAAAACTCTCCAATATAGTTTCTGAACTTTGTATGCAAATAAAAATCTGCTTCCAAATCATATCGTTTTAATAAATCATGAAAAGATTCATTATTTAATAAATCATAGTAATTCCTATAATAATTACTTTCTTTAAACTGCTCTTCTGTACAATCCTCCAACCAGCTTCTCCAGGTTGGCATAATTAGTATTTTGTTGCTTCTCCCAGACTTGTCACGCAAAACATCCCATCGTGCAAAACCCGTCACCGGAATCTGATGTTCTGAATATCCAAAGTTATTAAATACTATTTTCTTCTCAAAATCTGATGTAACAATGAACAAATCACATTGCCCTGATTTTCCCTTGCCGTAGAAAAAGTCTACTTTTTTCATTGCAGTAACTCCGTGTTGAAGAAAAACAAGTTTCTTCTTCTTTATAAAAGGAACTAACGCACTTCCCTTTCTCCTCCAAGGATATACATGAGCCTTTGCGTCTGTACTAATCAGTAATTTGGCTGCCAGGGCATATGTTATATGGCGAATAGTCATAAAATCTAATACATTCTTTTGATAGGAAATCAACTTATCGCGATCTGGCGAATTCTTGGTTATCACATAAAAAATCTTGCATCCCATCACCTTTTCCATACTATTGTCCATGCAATACTTAAAAAAATAGTACCCATTATCCTGTGCCATTTGCGAATATTTCTCATAAACCAAACATATACGCTTAGATTTCAGGTATGGAAACGTTGCACAAAAACGAAGCGCGGCTAGTCTTTCTTTCAATTTGATTCTATAGTCATCATATTCTCCGCGCATTCGATATTGTAAAACAATTTTCCTTGCCCCATTTACATAAGGGTATACAAACATACCGTTTCCATAGCAATAAGAATTATCAAAAAAAATAGAGCAGTATTTCGCATAATTCAAATAGCTTCGGTTATAAAGCTGCATTGCAGCTTCTCTAGCTCCATCCGTCACGGTAACAGTAAACACCCAATTTAATGGCTTTAATGATATTTCATCAAATTGAATTACACTTTCATATATAGTTCTTTTGCTATTTTTCCGCACTAATCTTATATCAAATATATATTCTTCAAAATCCGCCTCTCGTTTTGTATCATAAGACAGCTTTAAACCAGAATAACTTACTCCTTCGTCCATTATTGTAGGTACACATATCCTATAAAATAATTTGTTCTTTCTTACCTTCGCATAAAGCACTTTACCTTCCACTTGATCTTCTTCTACTTGTTTTAAAAAATCACTCATTTTAGATTTTCCTTATCGCTAAATAATTTTTTTCACAATTATTACTGCTAATATTACCAAAAAAATCATTTGACCGTTTTTTATATTTATCCTCTATTCCAAAATCTCTATCTAGCGTCTTTTTTACTTCCGTCAATAAGTCATCCAAATTACCGCATACTTTTCCAAATCCATCCTTCTGATAGTTAAAATATCCCTCTTTATACTGTCCACGCCGAAACATTTCATAATCAAACTGATAATAAAACAGCGGTTTCTCCATATAAGCGAAATCCATTGCAATACTGGAGTAATCTGTAATCAGCAGGTTTGACTCTTTCAACAATTCCTGTACATCATACTCCGGCCATTTGGCCAAGATAATGTTAGGATATCCCAATTTAAAATAACTCAAATATTTCTGCATCCCTCTATGGGGATAAAATACTAAAGTTATATGTTCTTCCTCCAACAGGTGATGCAACTTTTTACTTTGAAGCAAACCTATCCAATTCTGATAATACAATGTCTCTTTAAAATTATTTACATCCTCCATCTCATAAGATCGGCTGGTAGGAAGGCTTATCCAATTTCTCCATGTCGGCATTACTAACAATTGCCTGTTTCCTTCACTTGTATCATATAAATTATCAAACCGGCAAAATCCCAGATTCTGCACCCACCCTTGAGGATAACCGAATCGCTCTTTTACATATTGATATTCTCTCTCAACTGCACAAACAAATAAGCGCATCTTTGTATTTTTATAATGTAAAAAATCAGCATCATCCTTTGTAATTCCATGTTGCAAGAAAATGCGGGTATTCTTCAAAATACCATACACCTCAAGAAGGTAACACACTGCTGCATTTGGTTTCCCCTCTTTTTGGGAACTGATATTCTTCGATGCACTTAGGTAATAAATCCAATGCAAAAAACTGCCATATTGGACAACTTCCCCTAGGTCTTTCACCCTCGCATAATCCGGTGACTTCTTATCAATGGCATATATTACATCTTGATCTTTATGATGCTCTCGTATATAACGGAATAGCCAGTACCCATTATCACGTGCTTCATTTTTATTATCGCAAATGACCCATAAATCTTTCCTTTTCCTCCGGTAAACGGCTGCAATCGGCACTGCCAGTAAAAACAAGAATATATGGCCAATGTCTTTAACCTCGACCCTTTGAAGCTTTTGCCATAGGCTTTCTCCCATTTTCACACCTCGTTCTCTCATGCTTTTCTAATATAACATATACTGTTCCGTACGTCAAATTTAATACCGTTTCCGAACCGCCCCAACCACATAATGGCCAAAGCATAAGCAGCTCTTTATCATTCCAAGCCCCTGCTGCCTGCGGTAGATATCCCAGGTCCATTTTGCAGCGGCCAGTTTATTCCCACTGACAGACCCTCCGCTGATCCGGTACTCCGCCAGCACTTCATTCATCCCATAGGCCGTAATCCCTGTCTTTAGTATATCCAGCCAGGCTCCATAATCTTCATGGGGCATATCCGGCATATGAATATTTTGAATCTGCTTCCGGTCTAACACCACTGTCAGGCATGGAATCACATTTCCTTTCAGCAATTCCCCGTAATTCCTGCTGGGTGGGACATACCGGGTTTTCCCGGCAGACTGTCCGTCCTGCCCAATCACTCTGCAAGCGCAGTAGCAAAACGACGCTCCCTGTTCCTTCATAAACGCCAGCTGTTTTTCCAGCTTATCTGGTTTCCACAAATCATCGCTGTCTAAAAACGCAACGTATTGCCCCCGTGCATTTTGCAGAGCGGTATTTCTTGTCTTAGAAACTCCCTGATTGCTTTCATGACGTAAATATCGGATGCGGCTGTCTGCTTGGGCATATTCTCCTACAATCTTGCTGCCGCCATCTGTGGACACATCATCCACGATTACCATTTCCCAGTTCTGATACGTCTGTGCCTGCACGGATTCTATGGTTTTTGCAATCAATTTTTCTGCATTATACATCGGTGTTATCACCGACACCAATCCCTCTTCCATTGCGTCCTCCGAGACCATCCTACATTCTCTTGATAGCCGTCTTCTGTTCTTTCTCCACACCCTCCGTGTTTTCCTTCTGAAACATGATTTTAAAAGTCATCAGCATCAGCTTCAAATCCAGCCATACGGAGTATCGTTCAATATACGTCAAATCCAGCTTCAGTTTATCGTAAGGAGCCGTATTATACTTTCCATAAATCTGTGCGTAACCTGTCAATCCCGCCTTCACTTTCAATCGAAAACGAAATTCCGGTATCAGTTCCTCGTACTGTTCGGCAATCTCCCTTCGTTCCGGCCTTGGACCCACCATGGACATTTCTCCCTTGAGAATATTGAATACCTGAGGAAGCTCGTCCAAATGCGTGGCCCTGAGAAACCTCCCGATGGGTGTGATCCTATCGTCTCCTTTGGCTGCAAGCCGCGCTCCCTCCCGTTCCGCGTTCACCCGCATACTCCGGAATTTAATAATCTGAAAAGCCTTCCCGTCCCTGGTCACCCGTTCCTGGGTATAGAATACGGGGCCACTGTCGTAGAACTTAATGCACAGGGCAAAAATAATCATAAATGGGGAGGAAATCAAAATTGCCAAAAGAGAAAATATAATATCCAACATCCGTTTTCCAATCCTCTGCTCGATGGTAAGACCGCCGTTTCTGGCCAGCATAAGCGGGGTATCAAACAAATGGATCCGATCCGTTCCAGTTATGATAATATCTGATATTTTTGGCGTAATATAAGTACGTTTTTTCTGGTCATAGCAAAACTTTAATATCTGATTACGAATCTGCGAGGGAAGATCACATAATACGACAGCTTCATAATCCATAATTTTGGTATACAAAGCCTCGTATCCAATCTTCACACTCTCCGTAGCGCAAACGTCATATTTATCTTTGCGGGAATTTATTTTTCCAATCAAATTCGTTGGGGAATATTCCCCATATATCACAATCATTTTTCTTGGTGGATACAGCCTGGTATAAATCGCCCGGATTACATAAACCCAAGGTACAATAAACAGAATTTCCACCGCCATTAGAACCAGCAGCGGTCGGGGCGTTACATAGTCGTTCACAATAATACAGACTTCCACATATTCGATGGCATTTGCGCACAACAAAGCCAAAACCTGGGAGAGACAGATATCGGAAATCCGAAGATAGCCTACGCTGTATCCTCCCAAAGTCTTTGTAATAAAGAACAGAATTAAAACATACATGCCAATAACCGCCCAGTTTCCCCGGCGCCAAAATTCACGTTCCAATTCTACCAATATCGGCACATAGTGGCGATACCAGATATAACCAAATAAAACTGCCTGTACGATTAATATAACAAGATTTGCCGCATAATTCAGCAAATGCTTATATTCATCTCTCTTCATACAACCCTCTTACATATATGAATTATTTGAAAAATAATATCATCAGGAATCAAAAATGCCTTCTTGCAATCAAATTCATGACGCAATTTCTGTGTCTTTTATTGAAAACTGCTGTACAGATCCCAATAATATTTATGTATTATATCATTTATTTCTATATATTTCCATCTATTTCAAAATAATTGTATTTGGCGCACTCTCAAAAGATAAGATTTCACATCCCATTCCTTCCATCAATTCTTTGTTCTCTAGCGTATGATATCGGCCGGAACTATCGTTCATCAGCCACTCAGGGGCATCAAAAAACGCGCCGCCGGGACTTGCAGTTTTATAAAATTCCTTTGATAATCCTCCATTGCCGTGATGTCCCATCTGTATATAGTCACACTTTAATTCATCTCCATATTTCTCCAAAAGATATGAAGACATGCTTTTTCCTACATCTGCGCAAAACAGCATTTTCTCTTTCTCTCCAGACACCATGAACATCATGGAACCATCATTGATTAAATCGTCTGAAAGCTCATCCACCTTATCCTCATATGCGCTGAGAACCTTAATTTTTATCTTGCCGCATTCAATTACATCGCCAGCCTCCACCTGCTCTTGGTCTGGCAGATCTAGCTCCAAAAAATTATTGTACATCGTTATATCATCCCAGGGTGCATTTTCCTTGCACAGCTCAGGTTCGGCCATCGCTACCGTGTAAATATGATCAATCACAATCCCAGCCGGCTCCTTGTATATCTGATAGAAAGCCCCAATATGATCTGGGTGCGGATGTGTCAGTATCCAGGCATCCACATGACCTCCCAATTGTTTGATCCTCTCGCGCAGCAGCTCGGCATCTGTCTCATAACCTCCGTCTATCATAACCAGCCTGTTCTTGCTGTCACGAATCATATAACACATCATCTGCTGTCCATCATTCTGGCCATATTGCGTAATCAAAAGATCTGTATCGCGATACCGTTCCAAATCCAGGCGATATAGATCATAATTTCCCACATCCCCGATCAGTTCATAGCCCGCCTGCTTCAGCTCCTCCCGATATGCTTCCTTGTAAAATACCAAATACTGATATTTACCGCCGGCCGCATTGGCAGCCAATGTATTGACGTCCAAGCTTTCGCTGTTCATAACAGCATATATGGCAGAAGCCCGTTTCGATATTTTCTCATTCCGCAGTGCATTTCTCCCGTATGGCATGCGAATGCTTGCATCATACTGACGTATCTGCGATGCCAAATCGTTTACTACAATTAACCCTTTTTCTGTTATCCCGCATTTGTCGGCGTCTTCTTCTATCAAATCGCAAATAACTGGAACCTCCATATACAATTTATAACGATTCTGCCTTTCAGAAAAATTCTCTCTGTATATAAAGACCCCGCTCTGCATGATTGCAAGGCAAATTCCAAGGATTGCAATACACCTCTGCCATTTACGCCCCAGGCGGCTGATCATCGACGCAAACATATATGCAATCAAAACCGTTACCGGCACAATCCAAAACATTCTCCAATATACATTCTTTCCAATACAATACTCCATAATCACATGTGCTGTAAAGGGGCAAAGGTAAAGGAATCCAAAAAGCAGCAAAAAACCAAGGAAAAAATGCTTTTTCTGATCACCTTTTCCTTTTACTGCCAGATATGTGACAGCTCCTATACCCAAAGTCAGATATATTCCATCTCCAAAAAAAATCCTATATGAACTTATAGCTTGTAATATAACTTCTCTCATTATTTTCCCCCAAGCACCAATAAATATACAGCCGTATATAATATATTGGGTATTCCGCACATGGCCATTTTCACCAAAAGCGCCGCGTCACGTTTTAACACAGCCAGCACAATGCCAAGAATCCCCAGCATAGCAGCTCCCAGCATAATTCCCATAGAAGAAACCATACAACAGGCAAACATAAGCGCCGCAAGCAAAATCCAATCCTTTTTTTTCCAATGTCCTTCCAGAATACACAAGCCGCAATATAATAAAAATGGTAGAAGAACTGCCGTCAAAACAGCCTTTCCCTGCCAGATACGCAGCAGCATAAAGCTTCCCTGCATATAGACGGTTGTAGATAGAAACATAGGCAAAATTGCCCCAATTAGCACAAAGATCCATATCTTTTTTCTATCTCCGTGAAACAATTGATACCCGATCATTCCCAAAATCACATAAGCCAACAGCAGTAGAACTGGCGGTAATAACGTATGCGCCAGTATAGCAGCATGAATGCCTGACACTCTGCTTAACACTGCTATAAAAACTGGAAAAGGCGATAACACATAACGAGATGGAAACGCCTGATATTCTTCCCCAGAATACGGATCTACCTGAAACAACGTGTCTGTCTGAACAGAAGTAGTGGAAGTTGCCAGATAAAAAGCATCATCATCATCCACATGCATATATGCTGCATACATATACATTTGAAACAATATCACGAAGATAACTATAATCCCTGCCCAGGGGATATGGCACAGTGAACGGCATTCTCTTTTTATCATACTTAGTATCTTTCTCCAATTCAAGATCAGGGATACGCCACAAAGAAGTATCAAAAATCCACCATATATAACACACAAAAAAGTAAGGCTCTGCTCCGTAAAAATACATGGTATCACCAATATTTGAAACAATCCAAAGCAAAAAACAAATCCTTTTGCCCAACTTATAAGAATTCCTTCTGTGAGCATATTCTTTTCCACTCCAGCAGTACACAAAATGCCTGCCAGCAGCGGTATTACCCCCAGCATCACCGCTAAAATACCACTTCTCACCCATAATTCCATCTACATTTACTCCTCCTTCACTTCCCTATCCTCAATTTCCCCCATGCTCTCCGGGCAAGGCTGGGATTTGATTCCACCGATTCTTCTGGTTCCTCGGGTTTCAGAGTCGACAAAATCTCTAATTCCTTCATTAATTCTTCCCAACGCAAATAA
This sequence comes from Lachnospiraceae bacterium, assembly GCA_022790855.1. Classification (GTDB taxonomy): domain Bacteria; phylum Bacillota; class Clostridia; order Lachnospirales; family Lachnospiraceae; genus 14-2. The sequence goes on from JAAVYA010000001.1 coordinate 23,724, forward strand.
TGAAAAGAACCTTCTACTACAATCTCAGATACTCGACCCAACCTCCCAGTAATCTCATAGTTCGGATCAGGCGTTAAAAACAATTCTTCCCCCTCTTGACTGCTTGCATGGTTCTGAGGAATGCATACCAGTTTCCGTCCGGAACCAGTGATTGTCTCTACCTTACACCGGCAGGGATAATCCCCAGGATCCCAACGGAGGTTCATCACCTTTATCCCCTGCGGAAGCGCCATTTTCATAGAAAAATGTCCCTCCCGCAAAGGAACCTTTACCGTAACGGTCTCATCTTCATTATACCCATTTCCCGTATTAATATAGAGCTTGCCGGACAAAGATCGTTCCCGACCATAATACAAAGCAATTTTTTCCATCTCAGGACGCAGCGGCTCCTTTTCATATTTTTGAAGTCCATAACTGCCTACGTACTGATAGGCAAAATGGATTTCCCATTCCTTGAACACCTCCGCATCCTCCGGCGTGATCCCATATTTTTCTCCCAGCTCCTGATGGCTGACAATCTGGGATAATCCCGGATGCTTATAGAAAAGCTCATTCAGAACACGCCACATCACATATTCCACTGGAACTTCAAAGGGGAATACCCACTCCGTGTCAATGACCTCATATGCTCCATTGCGGCAAAAAATATTATCAAAAATCAAATCAATATCTAAATTCTTACAGCATTTTTTCTTCCCTGGGCATCGCCGTGGGCCAAAGACCTCCGCAAACTGCTCTCCATGATATTCTTCACTCTCCTGGGCGCTTGATAGGAACACCCGGTAAAAATCATCCACCAGCTCCTCCACGCGCCTGCCTTCCCTTTTGGTCAAGAGAACGCTTACCATATCGTCTAAAGTGGCCTCTTTCAAGTAATCATAGATGACGGCCCCATCTTTTTCTTCTCCGGTCACATAGCTCCAGCCGCTGTGTTCTTCGGCTCTCACCCGGTTCATGCGCAAAAGATGTTCTGTGGCTCCTGCATCTGCCGGATATTTTCCCACATATTTCTTCCCCTGTTCTTCCCAAATCTCGGTATAAATCCGAAACCCTGGATTCCGGTCCGTATTCAGTTTTACATACTGAATCTCCCGCGTGGGACGGACATGCTCTTTGGTTGCTTCCACCAGAAAAGAATTGGCAAAAGTTCCTGCAACTCCTTCCTTTGCCAGTGTCTGGCACAAACCCGCCTCATAAAACAGGGCCATCCTTCCTTCCTGGAATTGGAACATGGGCCTTCCATACAAAGGCGTATTGACGGTTTCATCCGTAAAAATCTCATAAGGAAACTTATAATCCGGATACGGATAATAAAAACGGCTGCAGATCAATCCGGCGCTGACGCACAATTCCTTCAGCTCTTCTTTCGTAAATGTCTTTACCGTTTTTACGCCGTGGTATTGATCAAGCCCCAGAAAATAACGGTCCGTATGGTCTTCCGGCGCACCTGCAAAATATTTCGCCCCCAGGCGGTTTTCAATGGCGATCAAAATAGTCCCGCCGGGCCTTAACCGTCTGGCAATGCCTTTCAGAAAATCTTCATAAGGCTGTTCTCCCGGCGTAAAGCTTCCGGCATATTCCAATACGCCGTTTAGAATAATATAGTCAAACTCCGCATGCACCGGAATATCGTTCAGATTTCCCACGATGATTTCCAGATTCTTGCGGCTGCGGTTCCGTTCATAATTAATAGACGCCCTGCGGTGGGACAGCTCCACCGCCACCACTTCTTCGGCTTTTTCACAGAGAACTCCGGTAACGGCTCCGCACCCAGCCCCCACCTCCAGGATCCTGGCATGTTCCCGAAAGGGATACCATAAAAAAATATTCTCCCGCACCTTGGAGAGATGATACAATACCGGATAGGGTATATCCTCCCCTCCGGCTCCGTCAATGGTAATTCCTTGTTTCACCAGGGCCAGGATATCTGCTTCCACGTCTCCGTCGGAATACTGATCCTTCCCCTGATAGTACATTTCATTTAATTTCGCCATCCCTTGTTTCCTCCTTAGGGTATCAGCCCCGTTACTTTCGATAATATCGAATCTCTACCTGAGAATTCATATCATAAAATCCGTCCGCTACCTTATCCGCCACTACGGTAATGCTGCACACATCATACAGGCGGTGGTATACGGTAAGTTCTCCGTTTTCATACCCGGTGCATCCTAAGGACAGCAGGTACTCTCCCCCCTGGAGATCCATCTGCTGGCGGAAAGACAGCTCAAAGCTTTCCCCGGCCTCAGGACAGCCCGTATTGATATTTTCGTACATGGTATTGGTGCCTGTGATGGTCGTCCCGTGGATATCCTTAATGGCAAAGGCAATGATGGGATATTCCAGCCTCTGATAAAATTTAGCTTTTACCTTGATGGTAAATTCGCTGCCTTTTTCCACAATATTCGTATAATTACCCTCACTGTCCAGAATTGCAAAATCCTCCATCTCCGCTTTCCCGGAACCATATTCATCCTTCTGGGGATTGATGTTCATAGATTCCTTCCACTGCCTGTCCGATTCTCCCCCGGCCTTTTTGTGGTATTGCTTGTCATTCTGCCGCACCAGGACCTTTTTGTACAGATCCACCATTTCCTTTGGAATGCCTTCCGCCAGTTTTTCCCCTTTATTCAGCAGAATGACCCGGTCGCAGTAACGGCTGATACTGTTTAAATCATGGCTGACAAATAAAATGGTCTTGCCCATTTTTTTAAACTCTTCGAATTTGTGGTAACATTTGTTCTGAAAAAAAACATCTCCCACTGACAATGCCTCGTCCACGATCAGGACCTCCGGCTCGATATTAATCGCTACTGCAAAAGCCAATCGCACGAACATTCCGCTGGAGTACGTCTTCACCGGCTGATAGACAAATTCCCCAATATCCGCAAACTCCAGGATCGCCTCCATTTTGCCGTCAATTTCTTCCCGGGAAAAACCCATCATCGTACCGTTGAGATAGATATTTTCTATCCCGGTATACTCCATATTAAAGCCTGCCCCCAGCTCCAGCAATGCAGAGATCCGGCCGTTTACTTTCACATTTCCTCCCGTAGGGGACAGTACTCCCGTGATGATCTTCAAAATCGTCGATTTACCGGAACCATTGGTGCCGATAATCCCCACGGTCTCTCCTTCTGCCACGTTAAAACTCAAATCCTGAAGGGCATAATGCTCTGTGTGGAGCTTTTTGCGGGTCAAGCCCAATGATTCCCGCAGCCGCTGGCTGGGCTTGTCATACAGCTTATAAACTTTGCTTACATGTTCTACTTTAATCGCCACTTGCGCCATATCTTTTTCCTCTCTATAACACATCTGCAAAATGCGGACGCAGACGCTTGAATACCAGGCCGCCCACCCCCAGCAGCGCCGCCACTACGATCCAGAAATACGCCGTCATCCCTGGGTTTTCCCAAAACCAGGACTTATTGATCAGCGCATCCCGGTAGCCCGTCACAATATAATACATGGGATTCAGCTTTAAGATGCCAATAAACACGGCTGGCAGTTCAATGGTATCCACATTCCACATAATTGGAGTCATCCACATGCCCACCTGCAATGCGATCCCCACCACCTGGCTTAAATCCCTGAAAAACACCACCACAGCGCTGGTGATATAGATCAGGCCCACAGTCAGACAGATGGCGGCCCCGGCATAATAGAATATCTGCAGGGCATAGAGATCCGGCATCATTCCATAACAACAAAAAATCAAAAGCGTTACCAGAATAAAGAATATGTGGACAAACACCGCCGAGATGATTTTTACCAAAGGCAGCACCTCTATCTGGAACACCACCTTTTTCACAAGATAACTGTATTCAATCAGGGTATTGGTGCCGCTTTGAAGGGCTTCCTGAAAAAAGAACCAGGGAACAATGCCCGCGATCAGCCATAATACATAAGGAACCCTGACTCCTTGATGAAGATTCAGGGCATTGGATCTCATCCCTTTTTCAAACACAAACCAGTAGACCAGCACTGTAACCACCGGCTGGATAAATGCCCATGCAACCCCCAGGTAGGAGCCTGCAAATTTGGCCTTGAAATCATTCTTTGCCAGGCTTTTAATTAAGTTCAAGTTTCCCTTTGTGTGATTCATTCCTACAAATCTCCTTTTTACCACGCCCATGCCAGGCAGGAAGCAAATACCATAGATACCAACAGCAGCGGATAAACCGCTTCCACATACGCCTGGGTTTTCTCATTTCCCGACGGCAATACCAGTCCCAGAACCGGTAGCACCGGAAGCATGTAGCGGTATGTAATTCCCTGAACCTCTCCGAAATCCGGCGGTGTGAAGGTATAGCCCACCAGCACCACCATCCCCAACATACCAAGAAATATAAACGTCAAAAATCCTCTGATGATAACCTTGCACTTCTTCTGGGAAAACAGCAGCACTGTCCCGACAAATAATCCATAGGGAATCATATGGTTCCCACACAGGCTGTCATACGTCTCTCTTAACAAATCCTTCCCTTTATGCAAAAACATAATCAATATCGTCCAAAAATGAAAGCGAATATATAATGCATGTTCTTTGGGCACAAATTGATACAATACCTGAAAAAACAAATCCCCTTTACGGATTCCCACAAAGTAAATGACCCCGGCAGCACCGAGAATTCCCGCCCCTGCTATTATTTTCCAACGATTGCGCTTGCATGCTTCCCAGGGCAGAAACTGAAAATTCTCTTTCCTCAAAAGCAGCAAAAATCCCAGGCAAAACAATGCATAGGGCAGTTTCATCAAAAGTATCTGCCATACCAGAATCAGATAGCACACCGTCAACAAAACGCCTTTTTTACTGTTTAATAAAACCTTTTCTTCCCTTAAATGCAAAATCACCGCCAGACACAGGGCAATCTCCCCCATCATCAGCCCGTCGGGGCTGGCGGAAGCACGGAATACCGTAACGGCAGGAATCAATCCATACAGGACAAACAATTCCTTATGCCCTTTCACCAGACGGAAACAGCCCCAAAGCATCAAGGAAATTGCAAGCGCCTGTCCAGTTACCGCCAAATAATACCATAGGCCGCTTCGAACGCCCAATAACCTGCCCAGCCCCACCATGATCACCTGGGGCCAATAGCTTTCCATTCCTTTTTCCACTGTGGCGACCTGGGATACCTCCTGCAGCCCTTCCTCTTCTTCCCGTTGAAACATCAGCAACAGCTTAGGAACGCATAGGCTTTGATTGGTCTCTGCAAAATATGTGATTTGATTATAATTTCCCTCATGGGCCAGCAGGCGCATCTCGCTCATTTCTTTGGGAATTTGAACCATCTGGGCTTTTCCCTCTTCATCTGCAAAAACATTGCCCACCGCGCCTTCTTGTGGTACGTCATAATATCCCAGATGTCCGCCGCAGCTTAAGTCGTAAGCCCTGACAAAATGACGGAACTCATCGTCCCGGGAAAAAGGAGGCAAAAGAACCGCTGCCGCCATACCCGTCGCCAATAACAGCCAGAGAAACGTCTTATGATTTATTCCATGGAGCCAAACCGCCGCCATACTTCCTGCGGCCAAAAGATTTAAAAGGATCAAAATACCAGTCTGTAACCCCTTATAGTTGATCTGATACCACTGGGTATTCATAATCCCGTTTGCATCTGCCATAAGCGCAAGGGGCTCTTCTAATTGAAACTTTAGGATCAGATCATATTGCTCTCCGGCTTCCCACTTCACCTGAGAAGTATCCAGACAAATACAGCCGTTTTCTTCTTCCCAAAGTTCATCCAACTCCTCCGTCTGCTTCTTTTGGACAAGGTTCCCAGCCGTATCTTCGATCTGCCAAGAAAGAGTCCCCTCTGGCATTGTGCTGCTTTCGGTCCATAACTGTATTCGGGTAAGAGAAGCGCCAATAGCCTGAAGCCTGGTTTTTATGGTTTGCTTTTTTACTTCCACCGTGCTTATCAGGGAATTTTGCTCCCAGTAGCTCTCTTCCTTCTCATTGGCAATGCGCCCAAATGCTTTTATATCCAGAATCAGCAGGCTCACCGCCGCGAGTATAAATACGCAGATACGAGTCCTTTTTATCCTTCGTTCCATTTTTTCTCCCTTATCACATCCAATATCTCTGATAAAGCACTGTAAATGATACTGCCATTGCAATAATCATATAAATGACCGGCAGCCATGTCCTGCAACTCCCTATCCGTATCTTTTCCGGCAACGTCAAAAATGGAAGCGGCAGAAATGGCAGAAAATATCTTCCCTGCAGCCCGCCAATATATGGCAGGTTATAAATCATTTCCCGGACATCATAGGTTACGTTTGCATCCTCTCCGCCAAACTGGCTTACCTTTATCGTATGGTTTACCATGGACAGCGCGATAAAGACGCAAAGAATCAAAAAAACAATCCAGAGATACGCCCCGCTTTTCCTCTTCACAAGGGTTTTTTCTTCTTTCCCCTGTTTGCACACCGCCAAAACCAGAACCCACAGATACGTAACAAATACAAACCCAAGGGAAACCCCGGACTCCATCCATCCAAATTTCCCTACGCTGGATATTAGAATATGGCGTTTGCAAAATACTGCTGTCAGCCAGAAAAGCCTCAAGGACTGCTTCCATTCCAGAATCATTCCGCTTACCAGATTCACCCAGAAATTACTGCGAACCGCATACAGTCCCACTCCTGTGAAAAGCACAAGGCCAATCCCTACAGGAAGCCTCCACTTCCTGATAGCTTCCCCGTTTATTTCTCCCCAGGGACACTGCAAATGAATCTTTTCCTTTGGCAGCAGAAAAACCAAAAGACCTAAAAACAAATAAGGCAGCTTGATATATACGACTAGCGCCAGCAAAAGCAGCGTTGTCCCCGCTTCCTTCCATCCCAATCTGTCTTTTTCACACCGAAGATAAAACAGATACGCTATAAACAGGAAGCACAGGGGCAGAAGCACTGCGTCATAGTTCAGGGAGGAGGCCTGCTGCACGGACATAGGAAGCGCCATAAACAAAAGCAGCACTTCCTTTTTTGCAGGCATAAGCTTTAACGCAAGCCCACAGACCGACACATAGAATATCAAGGAGAACAATTCTCCCAGCTCCAGCGTCCAAAACGTAGGAAGGTGCAGCAGAAGCCCTAGAACGACTCCCGACGCAGCCGGCATATGCTTTATCACCGATAGGGAAATGGATTTCGGCATACATTCCCCACGGCTGTAGCCTGGCGCTTTGATGAACGACTCCTGCCATTGACTGCGATCTACTTTTTCGTCGTATTGGTTCATAATACGAGTCAAATCCAATTCCATATCATACAGCATCTGATTAGCCATTTCTTCATTTCCAAGACTTTCACCTATCATTTTAAGATGGGCATACTCGTCCGGGGTTTGCCAGGGCGGCACGAGAAAAGACATCACTACTCCCCAAATGAAGATTAATGCCAGGGCTATTCGCATTGCCAATTTGCTATCCTCTGCCCGTTTGATCCATTCTTTCACAGGTCTCCTCCATTACGAAATCCAATAACGCCCGGTTCTTTATCAGCGTTGTCTTATGCTCTATCACATAATCAAATGCCCGCGCTGCAACTTCCTCCCGCACTCCTCGATCTCGGAAACGCTCCAGGCCGTCCCTCCACTCCTCCTTCGTCCTGCAAAGCAGGATATTCTCTTCCGGAGCGGTTGCCCTTGCAATCTCTTCATTGTAGCTTCCGATCGTAGGCACTTTCACAAGAGCAGCTTCCATCCACTTATTTTCTGACTTGCAGGCATGGAAAAAACTGTCCTCCAAAGGCATCAAATTAATATCCACCGATGCGATCACATCCGGAAGATCTCTCCAATCCATAAATCCCACAGGGATAATCCGATCCTCCACCTGTCCAAAACTTTCCGGCAGCTTCAGGCAGCCCACGACTTTCAAATACACCTCGCTGTGGTCTTTCATAAATTCCAAAAGCACATCCGAAATCATTTCAAAATCCCTTCCATGGGTATTGGAACCGCTGAAATACCCCAAAACCAGACGCTCCTTCATCCTGCGTCTGCGATGCTGCGCCAATGCAGACAAGATCAGCATCTGGGCGCTTGCCACATTCCGGTTCACAAATATACGTTTTTCCGGAAAAGACTGCTGGGCTCCCTGTTTCAAATGATCGGTAGATACGATCAAGCCGCCGCACTTCTCCATACAAGTACGGATCAGCCGGGAATACGTTTCAAAATCTCGATACTCTTTATCCCGCATAAAGGGCAGGCTCTTTATACGCTCATATTCAAAAATATAGTCGTCAATATCATACAACAATGGAACGCCATGCCCTCGGGCCTCGTCCATCAAGGATTTCAGCGGCTCCCGGTAACGGCAGCGGTAAATCACCATCGCCCCTATTTCTTCCCAGGAAATCTCTTGAGGAAGCGTCTTCGTCTCCCATATCTCTCCCAGTACGCCTTGATACAACAATTCTTCCTGCATATGTTCGATCCGGTAGCGGGAAGAGAACGATACGTATTCCACCACATAAACCACTTTCTTTAAACGCTTTCTATTCTGCATCAAGTTCAAATCTTCTGCTGCAAAACGCTGGATTTCTTCCAATACGCCGGCTGCTTCCCGTTTCTCTAAAATCAAGCCTTTCTCATATCGTTTCACACGTTCCGCAGGCGCCCCCAGATCAAAGGCCGCAATGGGCATCCCCATCTTGATGATTTCTTCCGCTGTATAAGAAAACGTTTCCGGCCAGACGGAGGAGATCAAGAACAAGTCGATATCATGCTCATAGATCAACTTGGGCAGTTCTGATAATTCGTATCCCCCAGTCTCTTCAAAATTCCGATAACGCCCAAGGTTCACCCCGTCCGTACGCCCAATTAAAATGATCCTCACATTGCTGCCCGTACGCTCGATCTCGGAAAGAAGCTCTTTTATAAATCCGCTTCCTTTATGGACTGCCAGAACCCCCAAGAGCCCGATATTTAACGTATCCGTTGTCTTGCTCTCTTTGCGGATCGGAAAAGCGTAATTCACCTGATGACCCACCATGGTCACAGGAAGGCCCTCCCCATAAGCATCTATGACCCGCTTTCTGGTATCCTCAGAGAAGGTCCGCACTTCAGTGCATCCGGATAAAAATTCTTTCCAATGCTCTATCCATTCTTTTCTGCTCTTACATCCGTACTGGCCCGCAAAGCCCTTCTTGAGATAACAAGTCTCACATTCCTCTTCTTTTGGCATCCCACAATACTTCTGGGTATCATCCATCAGATTAATCGTGGGGCACAATGCAAAGTAATCGTGAAACAGCATAATCACTTTTGCTTCCTGCTGGGCGCCCAAATCTAAAATACACTTCTGTGCTTCCCACAGTCCCGGATACGTCACCAGCTCATTGATATAGATCTCACCAAAGTGAAGCCACTTTCCAATCTCTAACAGTTCCGGCAATGCATCAAATTCATATTCCTGGCGCCCCCTGTCATTCTCAAACAAGAAGCGGTAGTTGTTGCCTTCTATCCGGTATCTCACCACGCAGACGCAGCCGGAATCCTGCAAAAAGCCCTCCTTTTTTGTATTCAAATAGCTGGTAGCTCCGCCTCCCAAGCTATGGTCAAAATACAAAACAGAATGCGTCTCATGGGTATCTATCATCATCTCCATCAACTGCCGCACCTTTTTATTCGGATCCTTGCGGATAAAGGCAGACACCTGGTAATTGTAGTTGGGAAACTTTTTGATCAGACGATCCATATGGTCTTCGATCAAACGCTTCTTTTCCTCACTCTGGAAGGAACCGCCGTGTTTATGGTAGATAAACAGATTCTCCACCTGCACGTTCCGGTATCCCTTCTTGATGGCCCGCTGGCACCAATCATTCTCTTCCCCAAATCCTCGGTCAAAGGTCTCATAATCCAAAATTCCGATTTCATCTATGGCTTTCCGATTCATTCCCATACAAAATCCCACCCCAGTAGGCGCCGGCGCATAGCGGGGCTTCACCTTCCTAAAATAGGAATCCAGAGTATCTACATCCTTCCCCCGGTAAATGGGATTATTATAACAAAAATTTGGAAAGCTGAAAATAGTTGCGCTGTTGGTGTAAGGCGTACTGGAAGCCACCATTTCGTCTGCCAGGATAGGCGCCATCAAACGTTTCAGCCAGTCCTTTGGAAGCTCCGTATCCGTATTCACAAGAGCCACATGGTTTTTGGAAACTGACAGCCCCTGGTTCACGCTTTTCACAAATCCGTAATTCTGTGGATTCTTAAGAACCACTGTCCCGGGATGGCTGTCTGCAAATTCCTGCTCCAGTTCATGTACCCTCTCATCGGGACTTTTATCATCCACCAGAATAAAACGGCACTTCATTCCCGCTTTGGGAAGATCCTGGAACAAATTTTTCAGATATTCATAGCCGTTATAGATGGGAACAATAACGTCAACCTCCTGGGAAACCTCCCTGATAGCCTCCTCTTTTTCCCATAGATATTCCTGAAAAAGAGGCAGCAGCTTCTCATAATGCTGGCTCTTGGGAAGCTTGGATCTCAGCTTTCTCTTTACCCGTCCCAGGAAATGCTTTCCCCGCTTCAGGAAGCTGATCAACGCCCCGTCTGTCAAATATTTTTTTCCAAATGTCGTCTGTTTCATTCTCTCAAAAAGATATCTCATAGTCTTGTTCCACTCTCTCCGTTTTTACCACATAGAGCGTGTCTGGAAACCTCATCCGGCTATGCAACCTGCATTTCCTGGAAAAAATATCCCAAACACGCTCTAAACGCAACGGTTCAGACCCGTCTGAACCGTTACCTCTAAACAGTCCTTATCTTCCTTTCTTCCACTCCAAAATGGTGCCCCACTTCGTATCTTTCTCGGAAAGGATCAAATCTTCCCTGGACATTCCTTCCGGAATGGGCCATTGGATCCCAATCTCAGGGTCTTCCCACAACAAGCCCCCTTCATCGTTGGGATGATAAAAATCAGTCACCTTATAACAGAATTCCGCATAATCCGACAACACCAAAAAACCGTGGGCAAACCCTTCCGGTACAAAAAACTGCTTTTTATTTTCCGCAGACAGAATCACCCCAAACCACTTTCCAAAGGTAGGGGAACCTTCCCGCAAATCCACAGCCACATCGAACACCTCCCCATAGACCGCCCGAACCAGCTTAGCCTGGGGAAATTGAATCTGAAAATGCAGCCCCCGCAGAACCCCTTTCTTAGATGCGGACTGGTTGTCCTGCACAAATTCGCAGTCGATGCCTGCTTTCTTAAAGTCACGGAAATTATAAGTCTCCATAAAATAGCCCCGGTCATCCTTACGTACCTCTGGCTCTATGACCTTTAAGCCTGCAATTCCGTTACAATTTGAATTTACTATGATCTTTCCCATTCTCTCTACCTCTTTTTTGCCTGTACTAGATGTCTCTTGTTTTACAGCCCCGCCGCAATCTCCTTCAAATACTGACCGTATTCCGTCTTGGAAAGTGGATCCGCCAGCTTCAAAAGCTGTTCCTGATCAATGAACCCTTTTTTATAGGCAATCTCCTCGATACAGGAAATATAAAGTCCTTGACGTTTCTGAAATGCGGAAACGAAATCTGCCGCCGCCAGCAGCATATCATGGCTGCCGGTATCCAACCATGCAAATCCCCGTCCCAGGGTCTCTACCTTCAAACTTCCCCGCTTCAGGTATTCGTTATTCACACTGGTAATTTCAAGCTCGCCTCTAGCTGAAGGCGTTACCTGCTTTGCGATCTCCACCACATCATTGTCATAGAAATACAAACCCGGAACCGCATAATTGGACTTGGGACGCTCCGGTTTTTCTTCGATCGAAACAGCCGTTCCTGTTTCGTCGAACTCTACCACCCCGTACTCCCTGGGGTCCCTGACATAGTATCCGAAAATCGTGGCCCCAGACTGGTTCATGGTATGCTCCGCCACCCGTTCCAGCACCCGGGAAAAGCTTTGGCCGTAAAAAATATTATCTCCCAGTACCAACGCCACCGGATCCGTTCCAATAAATTCCTCTCCTATGAGAAAGGCCTCCGCAAGTCCCCGCGGCTCCCGCTGCACAGCGTAAGAAAACGCCATGCCAAGCTGGCCGCCGTCCCCCAACAAATCCTGGAATACCGGAAGGTCCCTGGGGGTTGAAATGATTAAAATCTCCCGAATTCCCGCCAACATCAACGTGGACAGGGGATAATAAATCATGGGTTTGTCATATACTGGCATAATTTGTTTGGAAATGGCTTTGGTCAACGGATATAATCTGGTTCCGGAGCCTCCGGCTAAAATGATTCCTTTCATTGCTTTTCTCCTTATTTGTCCTGGTACATCTCCTGATAATACTTCTGATAATCCCCGCTGGTCACATTTTTCATCCATTCCTCATGCTCAAAGAACCAGGCAATCGTCTTACGGATCCCTTCTTTGAACATGGTTTCCGGCTCCCAGCCAATCTCGGCACGGATTTTGTCCGGCGCGATCGCATAGCGTCTGTCGTGGCCCTTCCGGTCCTCTACGTACGTGATCAAATCCTCACTCACCAGGGCTTTCCTGGGATCATCTGGTGAGAGCATTTCTTGAAGCGTCTCCAGAATGATGTGGATAATCTCTATATTCTGCTTTTCGTTATGTCCGCCGATATTGTAGGTCTCTCCCAGTTTTCCCTTCTCCAGTACCATATCGATGCCTTTGGCGTGGTCGTCCACATACAGCCAGTCCCGGACATTCTTCCCATCTCCATACACCGGAAGCTTTTTCCCCTGGAGCGCGTTGTTGATGATCAATGGAATCAATTTTTCCGGGAACTGATAGGGCCCGTAATTATTGGAGCAGTTGGTAATATTCGCCGGAAAATGATATGTGTCAACATAAGCCTTCACCAACAGATCCGAGCTGGCCTTGCTGGCGGAATACGGGCTGTGAGGTTCGTAGGGCGACGTCTCATAAAAATAAGCGTTCTCGTCATCTGGCAGGGAACCGTATACTTCATCGGTGGACACATGGAGGAACTTCTTTCCTTCCCGGAAGCTTCCGTCCGGCAGTTCCCAGACCTCCTTGGCGCAATTTAGCATCACGGCAGTTCCCAGCACATTGGTCTGCACAAACACCTCCGGGGCTTTGATGCTTCTGTCCACATGGCTTTCCGCCGCAAAATGCACCACCCGGTCAATATCATTCTCCTGAAAAATCTTACGGATACTTTCTTTATCACAAATATCCGCTTTTACAAAGGTATAGTTCTCCCTTTCCTCCACTCCCTTTAGATTCTCCAAATTGCCTGCATACGTCAGCTTGTCCACATTGATGATGCGGATATCGTCTCCATATTTCCCAAACATATAATGAATAAAATTAGAACCGATAAATCCGGCGCCTCCTGTAACCAGATACGTCTTCATGGTTTTTCCTCCTGTTTATCAAAATCTTCTCTTATATACTTTTTCCATAATTACCCTTATTATATACAAACCTGAAGAAAGTTGCAATAAATTCCGCCTAAAGATTCTGTTTCCCGGAAGAAACGTTGTAACAGTCCAGACAAGCCGCCCTGTTACGGAACATTCCCCAAAGCGCTCTTTAAGGTTCGCGCCAACAGCCTAAATTCTCCTGTCCAAAAAAACATCAGAAGATAAACCGCGTTGGGAACAACCGCCACAACCAACAGCTTCAGGGCAAATCCACCCACTCCGGCCGCCGGAATCCGTCCGCAGCACCAATAGGTCAGCAGCGCCCCGCCTACCATAACCGCTCCATACCATATATATTTTCCAAAATACTTCCAAGGCCCTTTCTGAAATTCATAACGGAACAGCACCACAGGCTCTATCCAGGTGGTGACAAGAAGCGTCGTAATTAAAGTTCCTAAAAATACTCCCAGTATTCCGGTACGCTTTACCAGGATCAGGGAAATCACCAGATTTACCACAACCTCCACATAGGGCTTAAATACATCCTGCATATAAAGCCCGGCAGCGCACTTGAATGTAATACACGCCTGTCTCACACCGGTACAGTAAAATTTGGCCGCCAGCACGGCTACAATGGGCATACCGTATAAGAACCGTTCTCCCACCCAGATCTCAATAAAAGGATTGGACAAGCAGAACAAAGCCGTCGCACAAAATCCGAAAAGCCAAAAGCCCACAAAAAACACCATGTAAAACGTGTCTTCCTTCTGTTTCTCATCACCTAAAACCAGCAGGTTTCCCACACTGGACGTGATCGCGGTAAATGCCTGGTTCAGCACTGTCTGGACGGCATTGATAATCATTTGGTAATTGGAATACAGGCCTACTTCTACAATCCCCACAAATTTGGAAATAATCAGATTATCTGTAGAACCCATTACAATGCCTCCCAGGTTATGGCCAATCATAGCAAGGGTATTAAATTTAATCTGTTTCGAAATGACTGGATCTATCTTATACTTCTCCCCGGACCTTAAAAAGGGATACCGCCAATCCGCAATGCGGGAAATAATAATATTCTCCGCCAAGGTAGCCGCAATCTGAACTACAAAATAGGCAATAAAGTCTCTTGTCACTAAAAGTACAACGATTTGAATCCCCACCATAAATGTGAAACAAATTCCATGGTTCAAGGACACCAGGAAATTTTCCTGGTTTGCATTTACAAAAGCCGTTTTGTAAGAATAGAAATACGAAACTCCCGTATTCACCACATACAATAAATAAATCAAGTAAATATGAGGGATGTCCGGCATTTCCTTCACCAAATGGGGCAAAAAGGGAGCCAGAGCCGTTCCGACTATCAAAACAAAGCAGCCTACCCCTCGGTAGAATTTCTGATAAAATCCCATCAGGGCAATAATCTGTTCCCGGTTTTGTTCCGCAATCGGCTTATAAAGGCTGAACACGATCGCCGTACCGATGCCAAGCTCCGCCAATGACAGCATGGAAAGGATATTGGCAAATAAGCCGCTGATCCCAAGATATTCTTCGCCCAGCGCATCGATAAAAACCGTCCTGCTCACAAAACCCAGCAGAATGATCAAAAGCTGCATTCCCCAGCCGAATATTACGTTTTTTAATGATTTGACCGCTCTCATACTCTGATCCTTTATGCTCCTTTGTCAGCCAGCTTCTTTCGCTTACTCCAGCTGATAAAATATTCGGTAAATAACATCCTAAAGTATCCGCTGGCACAAAAGCCCCGGAAGAATTCCCTGAAGCAGGCGCCCCAGCGGTGTTCTGCCATATGCTGGCAAAAGCTGCTTAAAATCCGGTCTGCCTGGTCAAATCTCTGTTTTTGAGATTCCCGATAACAGGAAAATTGTTGATTCAAAAACTCGGGAGAAATATCTGCCACTCTCTCTCCCTTTGCATATTTCTGCCGGATATACCTGGCTTTCATGGCCTGCTCCATGGCGAAATTCCTGGAAACGGAATTCTCCCTCAGACGGTATTGTACCGTATGGTCCGGAATCTTTATCACACGGGTTCCTTCCTGAAGCGCCCGCAATACAAACTCCAGATCTTCACAGTACCGTACCTCCCGGTATCCTTCCAAACGATCATATACTGTTTTTTTCAACAGCCAGGTACTGTGATGGGCTACATTTCCATATTTCATAACTTGTGCAAAGGCTTTTGGCCCAAACCTCTCATCAGAAGCGCCCTCCACAAGCTGGCCGTCATCATGGATAAAATCTATGGCCGAAATTACAAAATCTGCATCCTGTTCTTTCATAGCTTCCATCTGAATCCGAAACCGTTGGGGATCACAGATGTCGTCTGCATCTATTCTGGCCACATAGACTCCATGGGCGTACTCCAAAGCGCGGTTTAAGCTGGCCACCAAACCAATATTTTTTTCATTGGGAACAAATATGATCCTGGAATCCTGTTTTTGATACTCCAATATTACCTCCCTGAGCATCTCATTTTCCGGACGGTCCAGGACAATGATAAATTCCAGGTTTCGATAAGACTGTTTCAAAACGGACTCGATACAGTCCCGAAGCCATTCTTCTTTTTCATTATATGTACTCATGATGACCGAAATCAATTCTTCTGCCATGCCATTCTCCTCTCCAGTTGACTTCCCGTTACTATTCACGGCCCAGGGTCGCTCATAGTAACGATTCGGGGCGATATTCCAAGTTTTGCTTTGCAAAAATCGCCCCTCACACCTGAATCATATTCTCACGGAATACGCAGCAAGTGCGCATTCCTGACCCCTGAATAGTAACGACTTACCGCCGATATTCCATTCGGCTTTTCTGCCATTATATATAACTTTGCCGGATTCTGCAATGATTTTTATAGAGAAACGCTGATAAAGCTGTTACGATACCCCCAGTGTACAAGGGAACATACGCCCCAAGTACACTGAGGGGAAGCGCTCCCGTGTTACAAAATCCTTGACACCATTCCTTTGAGACCGTAAGATAAATAAAGACTCATGAACTTTATTTTCACAGACAGGAGATACACAAATTATGAAAGCAGCGTTGGTATTTCAAAGCCTGGGCATCGGCGGAGTGGAACGGGTAGGAGTGGAATATGCCCATATGTTTCAAGAACTTGGCTACGAAGTTGACATTTATAACTTGGATCCTTCCGCCACGGAAATGGAACCGCGGTTTCCTAAGGGAGCCCATATTTATCACAAATATCTACCGGAATTTTTATTGCCTGACCGTTACTTTAACGGGGTGAAACGCTGGTGGTGGGGAAAGTACGCTTACCCGCTGTTATATCTGGGCACTTCTATCCTTCTCTACCTTTATCGCTTTACCATGGGCAGACGCAGAAGCTATGATATTTCCGTTGCATTTTCCGGCCATTTCCGGGATCTTACGTTTGTCTCCCGCAACTTCATCAAAGGCAAAAAAAAGACGGCCTGGCTCCATGTAGGGTCTCTGATGGATAATATGGTAGCCTCCAGCGCCTACGGAGATATCTACCGGAAGCTGAAAAATATCTGCACCTTAAGCTCGGACGGCGACTACCGCGTACTGTTGCGCAATATCGCCCTGCGGGATCTGAATATCCACCGGATCTACAATCCTCTGCGGCTGGAGCAGGAAAAACTAGATACAGATTTCATCCAAGAATTAAAAGACACATATGGCGATTTTTTATTGATGGTGGGCCGGTTTGACCCGGACAAAGATCAGAAAACGGTGATTCTTGCATATCACAAGCTCTACCAGGAACACAACCTTCCTAATAAGCTGGTTTTTGTAGGGGGTGGCTCTACTCTGGCGGAATGCCGCTCTCTGGCAGAATCCCTAGGGCTGTCCCATCAAATTACTTTCTTTGGTCCCAGGCAGGATGTGGCCAATTTCTATTCTGCTGCCCACCTGGCCCTTCATTCCAGCCCTGCGGAGGGCCTGGGCGTCGTTCTTTTGGAAGCCATGAAGTACCGCCTGCCTGTTGTGGCAACCGACAGCCCCCCTGGTGTGCGGGAAGTACTGGGACATGATGAATACGGCCTTACCTGCCGCGTGGGAGATTACGAAGACATGGCTGAGAAAATATTGCGGATGCTGACAGACCCAAGCCTTTATGAACATTATCAAAAGCAGGGTCAGAAACGGATTGTTGATTTTTCTTATGAAAAAATCCGGGAAGAGCTGGCCCGGATTCTTGATGAATTAAAGTAATAAGGTTCACGAACATACCGTATCACCCTGATTTATGCTGCAATCATCGGCAATTAATGCCACAACCTCCTCGTCTACTACAGAACTAAACTTCCTTGCCCAAAGATACCCGGAATCCATCAATTCCCGAAAGTCCTCTTTCCGGAATACATAGGGTTCACCTCGTTCCCAATCTATGAAACGGAGCGGTTTGTCCGAGATTTTATCTCGAAAAGGAGAATTCAGCAGGGTATTTTGAATAAAAAATTCATCCCCGCACAATGTCATCCGGTACTGTTTATAAATCTCTTCCTCCTTGGAAACAATATATTCCAAGCAAGGCCGGGTAATGTTAATCCAGTTTGCTCCCATCCGCATTTCTGTCCCTTTGCAGCGATCCACACGCAGCAGCTTTTGAATAGGAAGACAAACCGCCGCCAAAAATTTCAGAACATGAGCGCTCTTTCCTTTGGCACGGGCAGCTCCTATTTTTTCCTGAAAGGGGTAATAATATTTCACCCGGAAAATATATTTTTTCTCACTAGGATCATAGGGATCCATGGTCACAAACTCCTGGCCATCATGGCTGTCAAAAAAAGCGTGGATTTCTTCTTGGGACTTAAGGGGCAAATCCACTCCTGACAGCAGATGATAATATTGGTATTTCACTTTTGCCTGAGTAACCATATATTTGAACATGCCCATTTCACAGGCAATCTGGCTGTATCCGCCCCAATTCACCTCTGCTGGCGGCACATAAAACAGTCCTGACTTCCTGACTCTCTGGGAAATCTCTTCTTTGGGAAAATCTATTGCTTTTTTATCAATGTGAAGATAAATATCATTTTCTTCATAGTCCAGAAGCTCCAGCAACTGTCCCAGCAGCTCAAATTCATTGTGCGCCATAACTAAATAAGCATGTCTGCCCATATCCCGCTCCTTTATCAAAATTACTACAGATACTGTTCCGCCGCCGCCAGAGCCGCTTCTAACACCTTATCCATATCATAATACTTATACTGCCCCAAACGGCCTCCGAAGACCACCCTCTCTTCCGCCTTGCCAAGCTGCCGATACCGTTCATAAAGGCCGTCATTTTCTTCATTATTCACCGGATAATAAGGTTCTACCCCCGGTTCCCATTCCCGGCTGTATTCCCTGGAAATAATTGTTACCGGCTGTTTTCCAAACTCAAAGTGTTTATGTTCAATAATGCGGGTATACGGCACCTCCCGCTGGGTATAATTTACCACCGCATTTCCTTGGTAATTCTCACATTCCAGACGTTCCGTTTCAAAATACACCGAACGGTACTGCAGAGGGCCAAACTGATATCGGTAATATTCGTCAATCTGCCCGGTAAATATCAGACGGTCATACGCAACATCTTCCAGAGTAAAAAAGTCGGTATTTAGCCGTACCGGTATATGCTCCAGCATCCGCTCCACCAGCCTTGTGTATCCTCCGATGGGAATTCCCTGATAGCGGT
Organism: Lachnospiraceae bacterium; assembly: GCA_022790855.1. Lineage (GTDB taxonomy): Bacteria > Bacillota > Clostridia > Lachnospirales > Lachnospiraceae > 14-2. The sequence continues at coordinate 42,793 of JAAVYA010000001.1, forward strand.
CGTTAAAATAATTGTTGTCATAAGTAAATCGAAGAGGCAGCCGCTTAATAATAAAGGCCGGCAGCTCTTTGCAGTCACGCCCCCATTGTTTCTCCGTATAGCCCTTGATCAGCTTCTCATAGACGTCCCGTCCTACCAGGGACAATGCCTGCTCTTCCAGATTTTGAGGTTCTTGAATGTCCAGATTGGCAATCTGCTTTGCGATGATTTCTTTCGCTTCCTCAGGCGTACGGATATTCCACATTTTACTAAAGGTATTCATATTAAAAGGAAGATTATATAGCTCGTCCTTATATACCGCTATCGGAGCATTCACATACTGATTGAACTCCGCAAACTGGTTCACATATTCCCATATCTTTCGGTTGGATGTATGAAAAATATGGGCTCCGTACTTATGCACCTGAATCCCATCTATTTCCTCCGTATAAACATTCCCTCCAATATGATCTCTCCGGTCAATGACAAGACAGCTTTTTCCTTTCTTCTTTGCTTCATGTGCGAAGGCGGCTCCGAATAATCCGGCTCCCACAATCAAAAAATCGTATTTCATAATCTCCTCTTTCCTGACGCTTCGGCGTCATCCGACAGATTGGAACATATTACTTTCAACTTTTCCTCTGTTAAAAAGAAAGAAGCCGGATCAAAAGCCCATCCAGCTTCATCCTCTCTGCCATGCGATAGACAGACGCCGCATAGCGGACCTTCTTCTGCTCCTCTTTTTCTTTTCCCAGGCCAATCCGTTTATTCCTAAGATATCCTGGGAACATTCTATGCATCTGTATCTTAAAATCCTTATGCATCTGATATGCCGCCCCTTTCCCTGCATGATGGCACTGAAGGAGCAGACAGCTCAAAATTGCTGAAAAATAAACGTATTCCAGCAAGTCCTTATGAAGAACGAAGGCTTGTGTTTTACAATACTCTTTATATACTTCCCGAAAATTGCCCACAAAACGCTGATACTTCTGGGTTCCGTTTTGGGTCCGCGTAATGGAGGAAGGATTGCAGACATAATAATAACCGCAATAATCTATCACCGTAATCCTGGCTCCCTCCAGAAGGCAGCGATAGTTGAAGGGATTATCCTCATAGGTGCGGATCCCTCTGAAATCCAGTCCATGTTCCTGCAAAAAGCTTCTTCGGTACATACGCATCCAAACAGCCGGATACAGCCAAGGCGTATCCGGCGTATCTTTCATAGCAATGACAGCCTCCTGTCGGCCTGACACCCGGATATAGCCCCCCACAGCAATATCTGCCCCTGTACGCTCCAACTCCCGGATGTATATCTCCAGAAAATCCCCCTTCACATAGTCGTCACTGTCAAAAAACACCAGATATTGTCCCGACGCAGACTGCATTCCACGATCCCTGGAAGCCCCCAGCCCTATATTTTTTTCATTGTCCAGCCGCCTGACTTTCCCAGGATACCGCTCTATAAATTCATCTACAATCTCCATGCTGCCATCAGGTGTGCAATCATTGACACATAAAACCTCAAAATCCTGAAATGTCTGTCTTAAAATGCTGTCTAAGCATCTTCTGATATAAGGCTCCACATTATAAATCGGAACAATTACGGATATTTTCGCCATTCTCCTTCTCCCGTTTCTTCTGTCTTATTTCTTCCCCGACTCCATATATTCTGCCAGGGCGTCTTTCCAGTCGGCCATCTGGTATCCGCTGGTAAGTCTCAGCATATAATTGTCCAACACGGAATACGCCGGCCGGGGCGCCGTTGTGGGACAGATATTTCCATATTCCTCTGTAGTCACGTGTTTTACCAAGGTATTTTTACCGGCAAGGCGAAAAATTTCTTCTGCAAATCCGGCCCAACTGCAGCTTCCCTCACAGGTTCCGTGAAACAAGCCATAATTCTCCGTGGGTTCCAGATGATGGATTAACCGTGCCAACTCCTCGGCACTGGTGGGACTTCCCCATTGATCGTCTACCACGGTTACTTCTTCCCGGCTCTCTGACAAGCGAAGCATGGTTTTCACGAAATTCTTGCCTTCTCCATAAAGCCAGGCCGTGCGGATGATGAAATACCGCTCCCCAAACTGCTGCACAAACCGCTCCCCTTCCAGCTTTGTCTTTCCATATGCGCCGGTAGGGCCTGTCTGATCAAATTCCGTATAAGGTTTCCTGGCCTCTCCGGAAAACACATAATCAGTGGAAACATGAACCAGCTTCGCTCCCACTTTGGCGGAAGCAATAGCCATATTCCTGGCTCCCAGGGCATTGATGCGGTACGCACTGTCCCATTGTTCCTCACAGGCATCCACCCCCGTATGGGCGGCACAATTCATAACTACATCTGGTTTTTTGCTTTCCACCAGCTTCAACACTTCCTCTAAGCTGGTAATATCCAATGCCATGGATGTATCGGAATCTATGACGTCCGTATTGATAAATTCTACTTGCTCTCCTTCATATTCCTTTCGGATCGCTCTGCCCAACTGGCCGTTACAGCCGGTGATTAAAATCTTTTTCATGCTCTTGCTCCAATCTCTGTCAATGGTTATTTTTTTCTGCCCCGGCATAAGCTTTGGATAATGGCCGCGCGATACACCTAGGCCAAAACAGGCACATCATCCTGAAATCCTCATCCGTCCGTTTTCCAGCATTTATGATCTCTGTGGTGGTAGATTCCTCATGAATGCGATGCATCATCAACGGCTCCCCGATATACACAAAGCTGCCTTTCTTTCGCGAAAGCAGTTCCCAAGCTTTCCAGTCCATATTACTGCAGAAAGCGCTTTGGAATATATTCCCATGAATCTTGGGCTTATGAAATGTGACGGCAGGACAGCATATGGGATTCCCCATTGACAGGATCCTTCTGCGTACCCACTTTCTCCCTTGCAGCGCCCGAAACTTTAAAGGCGTCAGCATCAGACGCTTGATTTTCAGATTTTGGTTTGTCTCCTGCCGTCCCTTGGGATGCTCCTCATAATAATCTGTAAACGCAATAATGGTGCGATCATCCACATGTTTTAATACAGCTTCCAGATACCCCGGTTCATATCTGTCATCCTGATGGGCAACAGTCACAAACCGAGTCTTCCCCACCTTCAGCCCAAAATCAAAGTCACCTGCAATCCCTGTGGGATTGTGGTTCACAACGACCCTCAGACTATATTTTTCGGCAATACCACGTATATAAGGATTGTCCGTCGAGGTCGCTATCACGATCTGGGAAGGAACCGTCTGCTGCCTTAAGGAACGGATGCATTCTTCCAGGTAGGGAGATTCTTTATAAGCCAATACCACAAAGGTATGGTCACTTTTCGTCAATCTCTTTTGTCTCTTCATACTCATCCTCTTTTTTATTACGAATCGCGATTTCCTGGGTCAGATTTCTGAGCCGTGTTTCCAAAGCGGAAACCTTCAGGCTCATACTGAATATTTTTACCAAAAGCACAAATATCATGAATAAAAATAGGAAATTAACCGGCGCCATAATCCCCAGCATCTGAGAAATCATCGTAGGGATTCCGGGGAAAATACTGATCACAATCAACATAAAAGCCAAAAGGATCCAAAATATGGCATCCTCAATCTGCGCCTTGGAATTCCTGATCTTTTTCATAATATATAACGTTGTAAGCAGCGATGCCGCAATCAAAACTATCCGTAATACCAAGCTCATATGCTTATCCTCTTTTTATAACTCCAGTTCCTTTTTCCGGAATGCTTGTACAAATAAAATGGAAATTGCCATCTGTACCATATAGACCAAGGAGCGGGCAAGGTTCAGATAACTCTCCCCGGCAGTACGCTCGTCCATCTCTACTTGTATCTCTATCACCTTAGCTCCGCATTTCACCAAATAGGAAATCGTATCCGGCTCGGGGCCGTAATTCATATTCAACGCCAATATTCGGATGATTCTGGGGCCAAACAAACGCATTCCTGACGTCACATCTTGTATTCTTGTTCCGGAGGCTATGCGGACCATTGCGGAAATCAACCTGCTCCCCAGCATTCTGGGGGAAAAAGGTTTCTTCTTCTCCGCAAAGCGGGAACCGATCACCACATCATAGCCTCCTTTTGCAGCTTTCAGCAAAGCAGCAATGTATTCTGCTCTATGCTGCCCGTCTCCGTCGTATTGGATCACATAACGGTATCCTTTCTGGTAGGCATATTTCAGTCCCGCCTGAAAGGCTCCCGCCAGTCCCAAATTAATGGGAAGGTCCAGTAATTGATAACCCTTTTCCCGACAGATAGCCGCCGTCTGGTCGGTAGAACCATCGTTGACTACTACATAATCATACTGGGGATAATGTTCAATCAGATTCTCCACAACACGTACAATATTCAATGCTTCGTTATATGCGGGTATGACAATCAGTAATTCTTTCATATTCTCACCTTGCAAGTACGCTTCCTGCCCTTTATTCCCCCAGGCCGCTCTCAATCGCCGCAATCACAGCCGCAAGAGCCTCCTGCTCGTCTTCACCGTCACAGAAGAATTCCACTTCGTCTCCTGACTTTATGCATGCTCCCAATACACTCAGTACACTCTTGGCGTTTGCCGTGCTGTCCCTGAATTGAAATGTAATCAGAGACTTAAACTGCATTGCTTCCTTACACAGGATTCCTGCCGGCCTTAAATGCAGTCCTGTTGGATTCTTTATCACGACCTTCTGACTTACCATTTCATCTGCCTCCCGTTTTGCTATTCATATCTGCGTTCCAGTGAGTATTCACTGCTGCTACAGCATATTCCTCGTTATTAATTCCGCCAGGGCTTTGGCCTCTTTTTCAATCTGTTCTTGATTCTTTCCCTCGATCATGACGCGAACCAGCGGTTCTGTCCCGGAGGGGCGTATCAGCACCCTGCCTTCCCCAGCAAACTTTTCTTCCAGCTTTGTAATCGCCTGGGCAATCTCCGGATAGTCCATATATTTATCTTTCTTATGGGTAGGCACCTTTGCATTTACAAGCGCCTGGGGAAGTACTTCCATGATCTTTGCCAACTCCGACAATTTCTGTTTCTTCTCCACCATGACTTCCAACAGATGTAAACCGCTTAAGAGCCCGTCTCCTGTGGTATTTTCATCCAGGAAAATAATATGACCCGACTGTTCTCCCCCAATGTTATATCCATGCTCCCGCATATTTTCCAGCACGTAGCGGTCTCCGACTTTGGTGCGTTCAATATGGATTCCTTCCCTCTGTCCCATCAGCGTAAAGCCCAGATTACTCATGACGGTAGCCACAATAGTATCCTTTTTCAAAGTTCCCTTCTCTTTCATATGGCTGCCGATAATCGCCATGATTTGGTCTCCGTCAACCACGTTGCCCAGCTCATCTACAGCCAGCATACGGTCCGCGTCTCCATCAAATGCCAGCCCTGCGTCTGCTTTCTCATAAACAACTCTGGCCCGCAGCTCATCCATATGGGTGGAACCACAGTTAGAATTGATATTCGTTCCATCAGGATTCACATGTATCGGCACCAGATTGGCGCCAAGTCCCCGCAGCGTCTCCACGGCAGTATAGTAGGAAGCTCCCTCTGCACAGTCCACTACAATCTTTAATCCACTCAAGTCTACGGGAATGGTTTTTTTCATAAAAAATACATACTCTTCCCGGGCGTCCATCCTGTAATTAATACGTCCCACCCCTGATCCGATGGGCATTTTAATATCCTTCATGTCGCTCTTGATCAGAGCCTCAATCTCATCCTCCAGCTGGTCTGAAAGCTTATACCCTTCACTGTTAAAGAATTTGATACCATTAAACTCCATGGGATTATGGGACGCCGATATGACCACTCCGGCATCAACCTTATGCTTTTTCGTCAAATACGCAATTGCCGGCGTAGGCATCACTCCCATATAGACCGCATTGGCTCCCACAGAACAAATACCTGCCATCAAGGCATTTGCAAGCATTCCTCCTGAGATTCTGGTATCGCATCCTACGATCAGCGTAGGCTGATGTGATGTTTCTTTTGTTAATACATATGCGCCGGCCTGCCCAAGCTTCATCGCCAGATCAATCGTCAGCTCCGTACCAGCCACACCGCGTACACCGTCTGTTCCAAACATTCTTCCCATTTTCTTTTCCTCATCTCTCTATTTCTTTTTGCCTAAATCTGCACTTTCTTCCGTCCGGCTTACTCCTCATTCCCAGTCTCTTCACTCCCCGGAGGATTCTGGGGTCTGCTGCCAGGGCTATTTCCGGTTTCGGCATCGCCGGGAATATTCTCACCTTCATTGATGATACCACTCTCCCCGCCTTCCTCCTCCGTATCAGTTTCGTCTACAATCTCCATAATATGAACCCAAATCGTAACGGTTCCTACTATTTGGAATTTTTCTTCCACCGACAGGTTCACTTCAACCATATGGTTTCCTGCTCCCAGGCCCGCCAGATCAATGCTTCCCTTAACCTGTTCTGCCGATAAGTCCGCAATATCTTCTCCTTTCCCACGAACTGACACCGTAACTTTTGTGTCTCCGTAGGAAACATCATACGCTTCTTTATCCGGCTCATTTAATACTTCCAATTGCTCCAACGGAATCTCCAAATTCTTTACCTCCAACCGCTCAATGATAGCTCTCACAGCAATTTTATTTTCTTCCGGACTCACTAGGGATATTCCCTCTTCGCCCAAGTAAGGAACAATATCAATGCTGTTCTCCACATCCTGGGTGGCCCCCTCCAGATTAATCGCGGAACCGGGAATCACGATTTCCTGAACATTATTCAGAAGGGCCGGGGCCCCCTTAATGCGAATTGTTTCAGGAGCATACTCCAAGCCGATAAACTCATAACCATCAGCCGGAATTCCGCTGGTTTCACAGCGGACAGGCACCGTCTTAGTCCCCAGGATCTGAATATCTACATACACCTTATCCTGGTTCATCCGCAATTGGCTGGATTCCAATGCTTTCCCTTCTTCATCATACAGTACTGGAACCACGCTGTCAGTAATATTCTCCGTCAAGCCGTCCACATTAACCACAGCCGCAACTCTGCTGATTTTGGAAACAACGGACCGGGGTCCGGAAATCTTGATCAAGTTAGGGCTTACCTCAACTTCCCCAATCGCATACCCTTCTGCGGGAGTCCCAGAGGTATCACATGATATATAAAATTGTTCCGTAGACAAGTCTTCCAGAGTAATCCGCATATTTACACTTTTCTGGGTAATCGCAAGCTCTTTTTCATAACGCCTCGCAGAAACGTTAATTGGCACCCATTTCTCATTTCCATCTTCATTGAGATCCACAATCTGGCTCAAATCCGCCGTTGCAATAAAATCCGAACCAGTGAGATTATCCAAATATCTGCGTTTTCCCTTTACATAGATAGTAGCCGTATTGCTCTGGCCTACCACCTCGTATACTTTTCCCCTTTCCTCTAAAATCCTGTCATTCGTTACTGTCACAGGAATATTAAACGTCTTTGTTATTTCAGGATTATCATAATTCACCACAACCAACCACAAAATTACCGCAATAAGAATAGACAGAATTTTCAGGCCCATATTATTTGCCAGATGCTTCATCAGTTTTTTTAACATGCTTCTGCCTCCTTCTCCATAAACGGAATTTATCGGTATCTATGGAATGTTTCTGTATAAATCCCAGCTTACGCTTCAGGTTCTCTGCATCCAGGTTTCGGAACAGCTTTCCGCTGATAGCCACCGAAACATTCCCCGTCTCCTCCGATACCACCACAACCAGGGCATCCGTCACTTCACTGATTCCCACCGCAGCCCGGTGCCTGGTTCCCAGGTCCTTGCTCAATCCCATATTATCAGACAGGGGAAGATAGCAGGTAGCCGATACAATTCGGTCCCCCCGCACAATAATAGCGCCATCATGCAACGGCGTATTATGCTCGAATATATTGATCAGGAGCTGACTGGAAACAAGGGAGTCCAGCATAATTCCTGTCCTCTCATATTCCGTCAGCATCATATCCTGCTCCACTACAATCAAGGCCCCTGTTTTCACCTTTGCCATCTCAAAGGAAGCTTTAGTAATCTCCGCCACCGTCTTATCACTAAAACGCACCTGATCCTTTTGCGTATCAAAATTGAAAATAGAAGTCAGAAAATTTTTTCTTCCCAAAGATTCCAACGCCCGGCGCAGCTCCGGCTGAAAGACGATCACTACCGCTATTACCGCTATATTAATGGTTCGGGCCACAATCCACAAAATCGTATTCATCTGGAATACAGCGGCAACCAGGCAAAACAATATGATAATAATAATTCCACGAAGTAAGATCCAGGCCCTGGTATTCTTCACCCATACCAGAATGTTATAGACAAGCAGGGCAATGATAATGATCTCCACAAAATCAATGCGGTTAAATTTGGGAATATCAAACCAATACAAATATTTTTCAATAAACGTATTTAACAGCCCCAATAGATTTTGTATCACCTTATCACTCCCTTTCCTTTCTAATCATCCAGCAATTCCCTATCAATTTCAAATTCATCCGCCAGATCCTTTTTACTGATACCTGTATTTTTCCGTTTATTGATCTGTTTTACTCTTTTATTTTTGGATGGAACAAACACTTTCGGCACAGCCTTCACATAGTAATAATATTCGTCATCTTCAAATTGAACGCGCTCCGTTCTGGTGTAATCCAAATGAAACAAGAAAAATTCCATCAAAAGCCCAACCACCACGGCCGCTGCCGTACCTAAAACAATCCATAGAATCTCTTTTGTATTTCCAGTCAAAAAACTGCCTCCCAAGAGTATTCCGAGATTGCATACGTTTCCAACTCCAATAGCAATGGACCATGCATGCTTTACAGATTGTCTGCGTATCACATACACCAACAATGCCGTTAATATAAACGCTCCTGCCATGATCTTAAGTTCTTGGCTCTCAATCACTGGCTGAAGAACCGCCGTAAATTTGGAAATCGCATCCTGCTCCTCTGATGCGCTTAACAAGGATTCGTTTTCCTTGATCCCTCTTAAAAAGTAATAAAGAATCATTCCGCAGGCCATGGACAGCACAGAATAAGGTTCCCTGTATAACCCAATGGCTGTAGGCATGATCTCCGGAATACGAAAACAGCATAATACAGGCGTCAGGACTGCACTGTATCCATTCTTTGGAGCCAATTTAAAATACATGAAAAACATTAACAGCAGTAACAGCAGGCAGACCACACACGCCTCCAGGGACAGGGCATATAAGTGCAGTAAGATCATCAGCGCTCCAAATAGCGCTATGGCATTCATGGGCAGAAACGTACAGATCAACCCAAGTATGATCGCAGTCACCGGGCTTTTTAACGCATCCATATAGCCGACGCTCCCATTAATCACCAAAAATACCGTTAATGCCACCAGAAAGCGTATGGCATGGCGAATATAAAGATCGTATTTCCCATAAAAGCTTTGCAGCATCTCCCTAAATTCCAACAGCTTAGTCATATCCGTTTCAATCCTTCCAATTATCTACAGGAATTAATTTCTCTTCCCGTTCGTAGAATTTCTCCACCTTTTTCAGACGGCTATGGTACAGCTTTTGCTTTTTAGCCGCACTGTGATAACGCAGATTGTATACGGCCCATGCAACAACCTGGTAAAATACCACAAATAAAACATACTTAATCAAAAGTCCTGCTCCGTAGTCTGCAAAATTTATCTGATACAATACCTCTCCCAATTCTTCCATTTGATAAAGTACAGACAGTGCAAGTAATATAATAAAGGCCAAAGTAGAACAAAGAAACGTCTTGATCATCTGTACGCTCACATAGTCCCCCCGATAATATTGGCCGATCTGCATAGCTTCTTTCCCTTCTCCCTGCTCATAAGCAGCCAGCTTGGCCATGAGCCGGATCCTTTCCGTATTCAGCATATGCCCTCCATCTCCTGCCGTTTTATGAACCGACACAATAGTTTTCAACAGTATACCATAATTTTTCTGTTTATGGAAGTAAAAAACTGCCGTAAATACGGCAGTTTTTATAACATATAGGCGTCTATTTACTTATCAAGGAAACGCATCCTGTCTTTTCCTCTGCTCTTTTTATCCGAAGTATCCGCCTGAACAGGGGCAGCATATGCGCTTCTCAAATCCCCTTGAATCTTGTTCTTGCAGTTCTCGCAAAAACGACCCATACGAATCGGCGCTCCACACTTCTCGCACTCCAGATACACACCGGAATTCTCGGAAAAAACGAGGCGTTCTTCTCGCACCCACTGCCTAAGCTGCTTGACACTAACCTCACACTCTTCCGCCACATCGTTCATAGGCGCTTCCCGATGTTCCCTTACATATTCCTTTACTTCCTGAAATTTCTGTTCCAGTGCTGCTTTACAGCCTTCACAAAGCTGAATCCCCGTCAAATAATTAAAAAGCCTGCCACATGACCTGCAATTTCTCACATCCATAATCAATTCCTCCTAGTATCCTCTTCCAATACTGACGCTGACAAAGCAAACCCGAGAAGCTCCTGCTTCTTTTAAAACCCCCGCTGCTCCGTCCATCGTACTGCCTGTAGTATAAATATCATCCACTAACAGGATATGATTTAATTGTACATTATTTGGCGCAATTTTAAAAGCTTTTTTCAGATTATTTTTTCTTTCTTTATCATCTAATTCTTTTTGCGGACGGGTATGGATACAGCGGAGCAGCAGATTGCCGTACACCGGGATCTGCATTTGCCGCCCAATCTCTTCCGCAATTATCTCTGCCTGATTAAACCCTCGCTGTCTCAGCCTTTTTTTATGTAAAGGAATCGGAAGAATAATCTGAATCCCCTTTTCCCGTATCCAGCCTCCGTAAACGCGTACGATTTCCTGTCCGTATGAAATCCCATATTCCCGGCGGTTGCTATACTTCAACCGATAGATAGACCGCTTTACGTCGCCTTTATAAACCCACAGTGCCTTGCCCTGATCAAATACATGGGACTGCCGCAGGCAATCACCGCAAAACTCTGCCCGGACATCAGAAACCGGCTTTCCACATCGTTTGCAGGCAGGCTCCCTTACATATTCCACCACTTCCCTACACTCCTGGCAAATAGGATATTCCCACCTTCCAAAAGCAGTATAAACAGGTCGGTCACAAATGGGGCATCGTACTGGATACAGGAAATGCCAGCTTTCTTTCCATAATTGGAAAATAATATTCATAGTTTCCTTTCCAAGTCTCAAAGGATATCAAAAACCGATTGTGTCGGAAGCCACTTCCTGACCCAACCGGCTTATGCCATCGTATCATGATTCTTCTGGAAATACCAGAAATATTTTCTTAAGATTTATTAATTTAAGATAACATCATCCGGTCATTTGCAAATTCGCCATTGCTTGCTTCCTCAAACTTGGCCAGCAAATCGGGTACCTTCAACTGCTTCTTTTCTGCTCCCTTAACATCATAGATGATATTTCCTTCATGCATCATAACCAAGCGGTTCCCTAAGCGAATGGCATCTTTCATATTATGTGTGATCATCAACGTCGTCAAATGATTCTTTTCCACCAGCTCCTGGGTCAATTTCAACACCTTTGCTGCTGTTTTGGGATCTAACGCCGCCGTATGCTCATCCAGAAGCAACACTTTCGGCTGCTGTAATGTTGCCATCAGCAATGTCAGGGCCTGGCGCTGCCCGCCGGAAAGCAGCCCTACCTTGGAAGACATCCGCTCCTCTAATCCCAATTCCAACATCTGCAACGCTTCATAATATATCTTTTTTTCTTGCTTTAAGATTCCCCAACCCAGGCCCCGGCGTTTGCCTCTCCGAAAAGCCATGGCGAGGTTTTCTTCAATCTCCATATCCGCCGCCGTTCCCATCATCGGATCCTGAAACACCCTTCCAAGGTAAGCCGCACGTTTATAGTCAGGCTGCCGGGTCACATTTTTCCCGTCGATTATAACAGCTCCTGAATCAATGGGATACACTCCCGCGATCATATTCAGCATTGTGGATTTACCGGCTCCATTTCCACCGATCACCGTCACAAAATCCCCTGGCGCCAGCTTCAGATTTACACCGCTTAATGCTTTCTTTTCATTGATACTTCCCCGGTTAAAGGTCTTTTTCACATTTTTTAGTTCTAACATGATTCCGGCCTCCTATTCTTCCACCTGCGGCCTGTTCCTGTGACGCTCTATAAGCACCGGAACCGCAAGGGCAATCGCCACCAATATCGCCGAAAATAGCTTTGTGTCTGAGGTATCCACCCATCCGGCCTGCATTACGATCGCAACCACAATACGGTAGATGACGGAACCAGTAATAACCGAAATCATCTTCATGCCAAACGATTTTCCCCAGCCCAAAAGCACGTTTCCAATGACAATCGCCGCAAGCCCGGTTACAATGGCTCCCTGGCCGGAATTCACATCCGCATATCCCTGAGATTGACAGACAAGGGCGCCGGACAAGGCCACTAGGCCGTTGCTAATAGCCAGCCCCAGAGCCTTCATCAAACGCGTATTTCCCCCTAACGCCTTTACCATTGCCTCATTATTACCGGTAGCACGTATCTCACTGCCAACTTCCGTTCCAAAGAACCAATAAGACACCAGGATCACAATGACCACTGCCAAAACACCAATGATTAAAGTAGTATACGAATTCTTCATATTGGGGAGCAGCCCCGCCAGCTTGTCTACAATTGTCTCCTCCTTCAGCAATGGGGTGTTGGAACGCCCCATGATCCGCAGGTTAATGGAATATAAACCCAGCTGGGTTAGAATACCTGCCAAAATTGCAGGAATATCAAATACCGCATGTAAAATGCCGGTTACTGCTCCAGCCACACATCCGGCTACAATAGCCACAAGAATTGCCAGCATGGGGTGCATCCCGCCTACAATGCATATGGCACAGACGCTGCCGCCCAGGGCAAAACTGCCGTCCACCGTCAGATCCGCAATATCCAGAATCTTATATGTAATATAAACACCCAACGCCATTATGCCCCACAGAACGCCCTGTGACAACGCACCTGGCAGGGATGATATGATACCCATTATCACACCCATGCTTTTACCTCCGGTTCTTACTCGTACTTAGACGGATCAATGGTAATATTTAATGCCGCAGCCGTTTCCTCACTGTAGGAAAACTCACAGTCCTCCGCCTTTAAATAGCCGATAGGCATAGTCGCTGTATCTGCTTCTCCCTTCAAAATAGAAGCCGCCTGTTCTCCCGTCAGCTTCCCAAGGTTATGATAGCTTAATCCAAAGGTAGCCAATCCGCCTCCGTCAACCATACCGCTCTCTCCGCAAATAACCGCTAATCCTGCTTCTGTAGCCAGCATGGAAACCGTGGTCATTCCCTCTGCTACTTTATTATCTGTGGGGGCATAAATTGCATCTACATTTCCTTTCATAGAATCCATAACTGCCTGAATCTCATCCAAAGTAGAAAATGTATATTTTTCTCCGGTCATTCCCAAAGCTTCCAGTGATTCTACGGCAATATCAGCCTGAAACTCAGAATTATCTTCTGCGGAACAGTATAAAATTCCCACATGCTTTGCGTCCGGCAGAAGATCATGAAGAAGATCGATCTGTTCTTTCACCGGCGTTAAATCGGAGGTTCCGGATACGTTGCCTCCCGGCGCATCGTTAGACTCTACCAAGCCGGAGCTTGCGGGATCTGTTACCGCCGTAACCAAAATGGGAATCTCTGTTGTCTTACTGGCTGCCGCCTGGGCTGCAGGAGTTGCAATCGCCAGGATCAAATCTACGTTATCATTCACAAATTTGTCTGCGATCGTCTGACAGTTGGACTGGTCTCCCTGGGCATTCTGATAATCAACGGTAATATTTTTGCCCTCTTCAAATCCTTCTTCTTTCAAACCTTCTATAAATCCTTCATAGGCTGCGTCCAAAGCCGGATGCTCCGCCAACTGAATTACTCCAATGTGAAATGTCTCTCCTTCTGCCGGAGCTCCACTTCCATCCTCATCCTCCGGAGCCTCAGATGCATCAGACTGCCGTCCGCTCTCTACCTGGTCTTCGCCTTCCTCCTGGCTTTCTGCTTCTGACTGGTCTTCTCCGCCTTCATTCTTTTCCTGGGCAGTTCTTGTATCCTTTGTGTCGCCGCTTCCACAGCCTGCCAGCATAGATACTGCAAAGGCCATGGTCATGAATATTGCCAATACGTTCTTTTTCATCCCTTAAGTCCTCCTGTTTTTACTTTAACGCACAAACGCGTTACTTCACTATGATAGCACCGTCGTTTTATTTCGTCAAGCAATAACTTCTTCCAGCCTCTCTTTTAGTCCGGAAAAACGCCGATGTTGATTGACATTACCTATCATTCCCTGAAAAGTCATTTCATCTCCTACCAGCGTCACACACTTCCTGGCCCGCGTTACAGCCGTATACAAAAGATTCCGGTTCATCAAAAGCTTAGGGCCGTTTAAAAGAGGAATGACTACGGCCGGATATTCACTTCCCTGGGATTTATGTATGGTGATGGCATACGCCAGCTCCAACTCGTCCAACTGTTTAAAACTGTAGTCTACCATACGCCCTTCTTCAAACTCCACCGTCATGGTCTCTGAAAAGCTTTGGATCCCCCGCACGATTCCCATATCCCCGTTAAATACACCGGTTCCTTTTTCCACAGGAATTCCATATTTGCTGCGGATTTCCCATTCAAGCTGATAATTATTCCGAATCTGCATGACTTTGTCCCCCTCCCGGAACACCCCCTGGCCATGCTCCTTTTCTGCCTTGGCCGAATCCGGCGGGTTCATATAATGCTGGAGAATCGTATTCAGACGTTCCACCCCCAACAACCCTTTTCGCATTGGTGTCAACACTTGAATCTCATTGGGACTGGCATCTACAAATTTCGGAAGCTTCTGTTGAATCAACTGAATGACCACACGAATGATCACATCTGCATCGTACCGTTTTAAAAAGAAAAAATCCATGCTTTTATTATCCAGGGCAACTGTTTCTCCTCGGTTGATCTTGTGGGCATTTACAATAATATCGCTCTGGCTGGCCTGTCGGAAAATCCTGGTAAGGCACACCACATGAAACAATTCCGAATCAATCATATCTTTTAGCACATTTCCAGGCCCCACACTGGGAAGCTGATTCACATCCCCTACCAGAATAAGTCTGGTTCCGGGAAGAATCGCTTTCATCAGCGCACTCATCAGTGAAATGTCCACCATTGACATTTCATCCACAATGATCACATCTGTTTCTAAAGGGTTCTGTTCATTCCGTTCAAACCCTGCATTTCCTTCTACTCCCCCATTTAACTCCAGCAGCCGGTGAATGGTCCGGGCCTCATAGCCGGTGGTTTCGCTCATCCTTTTTGCAGCTCTTCCCGTAGGCGCCGCCAAAAAAATATCCATCCCTTCCTGCTCAAAATACTTAATAATGGAATTGATGGTGGTGGTTTTCCCCGTCCCCGGCCCTCCGGTAAGAACCATTAACCCATTTTTTACGGCCTCCATCACGGCCTTTGCCTGCAATGGGTCAAGCTCTACCCCTGTACTTTTTTCAATTTTATGTATCCTTTGACGAATTTCCTCCTCCGGCACATCATAAGGAATGTCCAACTGACGCAGCAAGAGCGCCGTGTTAGCCTCCATATAATAGTAAGGAGCCGCATATATGAAGAAACAGCCGTCCGTTTCTTTGATCACCAGCTTTTTATCCATGGCCAAATCCATATAATGAGGTTCCACAAAGCTTGCTTCTACTTCAAGAAGCTGGGATGCCCTTTGAGTCAATTCCTCCTTCGGCAGGCAAGTATGCCCATCTGTCGCAGCCTGAATCAGTACGTATTGGATCCCGCTGCGAATCCGGAAATCGGAATCCGTATGAATTCCGGCTTTTGCAGCAATCTCATCTGCAATTTTAAATCCAATGCCCTGAATATCATCTGCCATCTGATAAGGATTCTCTTTGATGATCCGGTAAATCTCCCGACCGTAGGTCTGATAGATTTTCACTGCCAAAGTCAAAGAAATGCCGTATTGCTGGAGAAAGATCATAGCTTCCCGAAGCTCTTTTTTCTCCATGACCTGTTCTGCAATCTCCATAGCCTTGCGTTCGCTGATCCCCTTGACTTCCACCAGTCGTTCCGGCTCCTCTTCGATGATTCGGAACGTATCCTTCTTAAATCTGCGCACAATTCGAGAGGCCAGGGCAACTCCGATTCCTTTGATTGCTCCTGACCCCAAATAACGCTCTATTGATAATATATCCTCCGGCGGCTTTACCCGAAACTCCTCCACTTTGAATTGTTCTCCATAAGAAGGATGGCTGACGTAACTGCCGGACATCTCAATGGACTCTCCTTCACTAATCATATGGAAGGTGCCCACACAAGTAATCTCATCTTCTTCGCAGATCAGATTCAATACCGTATATCCATTTTCCCCATTCCGGTATATAATATGATCCACAAACCCTGTTATTGTCTCCATGCAGCAGCTTCCTATAAATTATAATTGCGCTTCATCTGCTCATATAATGTCTGCGCCAATCCCAGCCCGCCGTTTTCTGCAGAACTTTCTGACATAGATTTTATCATCTCATCCTTGTAATAATCTTGAAGCTGTTTGGTAGACGCCGACTGCTCGTCTTCTGATTCCGGCACCATTTTTTGCATTGCTTTAAACATCTGTTCCACAAAATATGCTTCAAAATCCTTACAGACATCCATCAATTCATCATCCGTCGCCTTGGAAAGATCGGAATTCAAAGTCTCTTCCAAGGAACTGGTCTTATTATTGACAGCAGTCATATAGTTAGAATTCATCATATTTCCAACATTATCAATGGGTATGCTCATCTTATCCACACTCCTGTCTTATGTGCCATTATCTCTTCAACTGATTCGCCTGACCCAGCATATCGTCTGTGGCCTGGATCGCCTTGGAATTCATCTCATACGCCCGCTGAGCCACAATCAGGTTCACCATCTCGTCCGCCACCTGTACATTGGAGCCTTCCAGATATTTCTGTTTGATTTCACTGGGAATCAGATTCTGTTCCGTCGCTTCATTCATTGCTGCTCCGGATGCCTCTGTCACGTTAAACAGGCCATTGGACATTTTCTCAAGTCCTGCCGGATTATTAAACTGGAAGATTCCCAGGCTCACATTCATATCCACATATGCATTATTCCCGTTACGGTAGCCAAATGTCCCGTCGCTATTTACCACCAAAGCGCTGGAATTCACATTTGCTGGAAAAACAATAGGCTGTCCCTGGCTGTCCAGCACCGGATATCCCTCCGCTGTCGCCAATGTCAGACCATCGTTGCCGATACTCAATTTAAAATCTCCGTTCCTGGTGTAGTATGTATTCCCATCTACACCCCGGACTGCAAAAAATCCATCTCCATTAATACCAAATGCGGTATTGCTTTCACTGGCCAGCATAGGGCCCTGCTCAAAGCTGGAGGTAATTGCCACCACTCTGGTGCCCAATCCTACTTGTGCCGGAATAGGCTTTTCTTCCCCATTGGCTGTTGTAGTCCTGGTCTGCAGTGTCTGATATAACAATGTCTTAAATTCTGCTTTCTCATTTTTATAACCTGTAGTATTCACATTCGCCAAATTATTGGCAATGGAATCTACGTTCGTCTGCTGTGCGATCATTCCGGATGCCGCAGACCAAAGCGATCTCATCATGATTCTTACCCTCCATCCATATCCTGGTCTGCTTCCCTGCCGCCAGAACGTAAAACAAACATTGCCATCGGTATCCCTTCCGATGGACAGAACATAATTCTGATATATTTATCGGCCGCTACGCCTTATTTCATTAGATACGTCCAAGATTATTCACTGCCTTCTCCAATGTCTCGTCCGTAGTCTGCATGATCTTCTGGTTAGATTCAAACAATCTGGATATGGTGATCATCTCTACCATTTCCGAAACCACGTTTACATTGGACATCTCCAACGTCCCCTGAACTGATTTTGCCTGAGAGTCCTGAATCTGTCCGCCGTCAGCTAATTGATACATATTTTCGCCGTATTTTTCTATAAAATTGTAATCTGCAACATCCACTACTCCAAGCTGTCCGATCTCTTGGTTATTCTGGTACAGATACCCTTGTTCGTCAATGATCACTTCCACATTGGGGTCTACCTGGATGTAGCTGCCTTCCCCGGGATTGGAATTCAGCGCACCGTTCTTATTCATCACAAAATCCCCATCCTTAGTCACCAGATATCCCTGGGTATTAACAGTAAAAGCTCCGTCTCTTGTATATTTTACGGAAGTCTCTCCGGCCTTATTTGTAAAGGAGATCGCAAAAAATCCGTCCCCGTCCAAGGCAATATCGTACACGTTATCCGTAACCCTGAAGGGTCCCTGCCCATAATCCGTGTAGTTCTCCCCAATCTCCACACCTGGGGTGATCTCCCCTAATCTTTTGGGAATCCCGAAGTCAGAGGTATCTTTAATCTTAATCGCCAATGTCTCCCCAAAGGTCTTGGTGGTTGTACCCTCTTTCTTGAATCCGTTGGTAGCCGAATTTGCCAGATTATTTGTCAGAACATCCAGACGGTTCTGCTGGTTCACCAAGCCTGTATAAGCTGTGTATAGTCCTTTTACCATTACTAATCCCCTTTCCTGGTGCTTTGGATACTTTCTGAAAATCCATTTTCCACACAATGCATCCTAGCCCCTAGTCATCCATCTTGCCTGCCAAAAACTCTACGTATTTTCCCGTACCGATGGCAACGCAAGTCATGGGTTCTTCCGCCGTCATGGTATTGATTCCGGTTCTGTCCTCGATCAATTCCTCCAGCCCCCGCAACAATGCTCCGCCTCCGGTAAGTACAATCCCTCTGTCCGCAACATCTGCTGCCAGCTCCGGCGGCGTCTTCTCCAATACACTGTGTACCGCTTCCACAATCTGCAGCGTCGCTTCCCGAAGGGCTTCTTCTGTCTCCTCTGAAGACACGGAAACAGTTTTGGGAAGTCCGGTTACAAGATTCCTTCCCCTTACATCCATAGTCTCATTTTGAGCCAGGGGGAAGCAGGTGCCAATTTTTATCTTAATGTCTTCCGCACTTCTTTCCCCAATCAGAAGATTGTGCTTCTTTCTCATATATCGGACAATTGCCTCGTCAAAATCATCCCCTGCAATCTTAATGGAAGTACTTACCACTGTTCCCCCCAGGGAAATCACTGCAATGTCAGCCGTACCGCCGCCAATATCCACGATCATATTGCCGCAGGGCTTTCCTATATCAATACCTGCCCCGATAGCCGCTGCAATGGGCTCTTCTATAATGGAAACCTCTCTTGCCCCGGCCTGATACGTGGCGTCTTCCACTGCTTTTTTCTCCACTTCCGTGGCGCCGCTGGGAACACAGACGCTAATCCTGGGTTTGCGGAAGCTTTTCTTCCCAAGAGCCTTTTGAATAAAGTATTTGATCATTTTCTCCGTTACGGTATAATCAGAAATCACACCCTGACGAAGAGGCCGGACCGCTACGATGTTCCCCGGTGTTCTCCCCAACATGAGCCTTGCCTCTTCTCCAATCGCTTTTATTTTATTGGTATCGCGGTCAAAAGCAACCACAGAAGGTTCTTTTAAAACCACGCCTTTTCCTTTGATATATACCAAAATGCTGGCTGTTCCCAAATCAATTCCTATATCTGTCGAAACCATTTTGTTTCCCCTTTCGTTTTCTGCAGTCATCCACATAGTTGGATACTATTTATTTTTAGCCATAAACCACGGATTTAAACATATTTTGCATATACATTAGTATTATATACAATAAATTCCATTTTTCAAAGCCTTTTTTTTCAGAAAATGAAATTCCTTTTAATTTTAATGATTTCTAAAAATCTTCTTCATACTTTTTATATATTATTTATACTTTTTTGATTTTTTTTCTTTTGTATTCACATAACCTTCACAAATACCCGTTATACTGATACCTGTACTAGCTGATAAGCTAATATAATTTTTCATAACTCATGCTCCGGAAGCTTCGGCTTCCGGAGTACTCCCCGAAAGCACACTGCCGCGAATCTACGGCAGTTTTTTTTTCATGGAAAAGGACTTGTTGCTACGTCGTCTTCCCAGAAAAGTATCCTTTGATCACTGGCAAAGGACGGCTATACCTTTTTTAACCCTCTTCCAAAACTACGCCAAATATTTCTTCACATACTGCCCTGTATAGGATTCGGGAATCTTTGCTATTTCTTCCGGCGTCCCTGCAGCCACCACAGTTCCGCCTCCGTCGCCTCCTTCCGGCCCCATATCAATAATATAGTCCGCTGTCTTTATGACATCCAGATTATGCTCGATTACTACCACGGTATTCCCACCCTCGGCAAGCCGTTGGAGAATTTCCGTCAGTTTATGCACGTCTGCAAAATGCAGCCCTGTGGTAGGCTCATCCAGAATATAGATCGTGCGCCCGGTGCTTCTGCGGCTCAACTCAGTGGCAAGCTTAATACGCTGGGCTTCTCCGCCGGATAGTGTGGTGGAAGGCTGTCCCAGTTTGATATAGGAAAGGCCCACATCGTAAAGGGTCTCAATCTTTCGGTGAATGGAGGGTACGTTTTCAAAGAATGTCAGCGCTTCTTCTACCGTCATATCCAACACGTCATAAATACTTTTTCCTTTATATTTAATATCCAGCGTCTCCCGGTTATAACGTTTTCCCTGGCACACTTCACAAGGCACGTACACGTCAGGCAAAAAATGCATCTCAATCTTCAAGATCCCATCCCCGGCGCAGGCTTCACAGCGGCCGCCTTTTACGTTAAAGCTGAACCGGCCTTTTTTATACCCCTTGGCCTTGGCGTCCGGAGTAGCGGCAAACAAATCCCGAATCTGGTCAAACACTCCCGTGTAAGTCGCCGGATTGGAGCGAGGCGTACGGCCGATGGGGGACTGGTCGATGTCGATCACTTTGTCAAGCTGGTCGATCCCTTCCAGAGATTTATGCTTCCCGGGTATCACGTGCGCCCGGTTTAAATCCCTTGCCAGACGTTTATATAAAATCTCATTGGTTAGGGAACTTTTCCCGGAACCGGAAACCCCTGTGACGCATGTCATCACTCCCAGAGGAATCTGCACGTCAATATTTTTCAGATTATTCTCTTTCGCTCCTTTTATCGTTAAAAATCCTGCCGGCTGCCTTCTGGCCTCCGGCACGGGGATCTTAATCCTGCCGCTCAAATAGGCTCCGGTAATAGATTCCGGGCATGCCATAACTTCCTGGGCTGTTCCCTGAACTACAAGATGGCCTCCATGAAAACCTGCCCCGGGCCCAATATCTACCACATGGTCTGCCGCAAGCATAGTATCTTCATCATGTTCTACCACAATCAGGGTATTTCCCAAATCCCGCAAATTTTTCAAGGTTGCAAGGAGCTTATCATTGTCCCGCTGATGCAGGCCAATACTTGGCTCGTCCAAAATATACGCAACGCCAACCAAGCCGGATCCAATCTGGGTCGCCAGACGGATACGCTGGGCTTCTCCGCCAGAAAGGCTGGCGGTTGCCCTGGCCAGCGTCAGATATTCCAGCCCCACGTCTTTCAGAAATCCAACTCTGGCCCGGATTTCCTTTAAAATCTGGTCTCCAATCAAATGCTGCTGCTTGGTCAGTTCCATCTTCTGAAGAAATTCGTACAAATTGCTGATGGACATAGAGGTAACCTGATGAATATTTTGATCGCAGACCGTTACTGCCAGAGATTCTTTTTTCAGCCTCTGTCCGCCGCAGTCCTTGCAAGGAGTAATCCGCATAAAGCTTTCATATTCCTGTTTCATAGTCTCGGAGCCGGTCTCTCGGTAACGGCGTTCCATATTTTTTAAAAGTCCTTCAAAGGCAACATCATAAACGCCTTCGCCCCGCTGCCCTTTATAGTGCACTTTCAGTGACTTTCCTCCGGTGCCATGAATGATCACATCCTGAATTTCCTGAGGATACTCTTCAAAAGGAGTATCAAGGTCAAAATGGTACTCCTCCGTCAAAGCTTTTAAAATGGCGTAAGTAAAGCTGTTCTTGTCGGTACACGACTGCCATCCCATCGCTTGTATGGCTCCTTGGGCAATACTCAGGCGCCGGTCAGGAATCATTAAATCTATATCAAATTCCATCTTATATCCAAGGCCAAAACAGGTAGGGCAAGCCCCAAAAGGGTTATTGAAGGAAAAGCTTCTGGGTTCAATCTCGTCTACGCTGATCCCGCAGTCCGGACAGGAAAAGCTTTGGGAAAAATGAATCGCCTCCCCGTCAATGACGTCTACTGTCAGCAGCCCTTCCGCCAATTCCAGGCAGGTCTCAATGGAGTCTGTGAGACGTTTCTGAATCCCCTCCTTTACTGCCAAACGGTCTACCACAATGTCGATATTGTGCTTTTTATTTTTGTCCAAAGTGATCTCTTCCGTAAGTTCATACATACTTCCATCTGCCTGCACACGTACATAACCACTGCGTTTGGCCTGCTCAAAAATCTTCTGGTGGGTTCCCTTTCGCCCACGGACCACCGGAGCCAAAAGCTGGATCCTGGTACGCTCCGGCAATCCCATAATCTGATCAACCATTTGGTCTACACTTTGTTTCTTTATCTCTCTGCCGCATTTAGGGCAATGGGGAATTCCAATTCTGGCATACAGCAAACGGAAGTAATCATAAATCTCGGTTACGGTTCCAACCGTAGAGCGGGGGTTCCGGTTCGTAGACTTTTGATCTATGGAAATCGCCGGGGAAAGCCCCTCAATGCTCTCTACATTTGGTTTTTCCATCTGGCCCAAAAACTGCCTGGCATAGGACGACAAAGATTCCATATAACGCCTCTGGCCTTCTGCGTAAATGGTATCAAAAGCCAACGAAGACTTTCCGGATCCACTTAGTCCTGTCAAGACAATAAATTCATTTCTTGGGATATCAATATCCAGGCCCTGCAGGTTATGTTCGTTCGCCCCCCTGATCTTAATATACTGCTTCTTCTCTTTCATAACGGCTCCTTCTCGTCACAGTTCGACCTTCAGCTTCACTGTTACGGAATCCGGCTCATTGGAAGTTTGCCTGTGGCAAAGAGCCGGCTTCCCACAATATCAGCTTTATCATACAGACTTTACAGTAAATGCAAAGTCCTAGGCTAAACTGTTACTCTTTCTTTACATGTCTCTTTGCATCTTTTTCAGCTCTATCATTTTATCCCGCAGCTCTGCCGCTGCCTCAAAATTCAAGTCTGCCGCTGCCTGCTGCATCTTCTTCTGTACGTCAGCAATCAGCTTTTCCAGCTCCTTGGCGCTCATGGATTCCGGATCTTTCTTGAATTCATACTCTTCCTTGGCTACTTTCTTGGAAATGCTGATCAGCTCCCGCACCGACTTTTCTATGGTTTTTGGAGTAATGCCATGTTCCTTATTATATGCTTCCTGAATGGAACGCCTGCGCTCTGTCTCGTCTATGGCCACCCGCATGGATTGAGTAATCGTATCTGCATACATCACCACATGGCCGCTGGAATTTCTGGCAGCCCGGCCGATGGTCTGAATCAAAGACGTCTCGGAACGAAGAAATCCCTCCTTATCCGCGTCCAAGATGGCAACCAGGGTGATCTCCGGTATATCTAGTCCCTCCCGCAGCAAATTTATCCCTACCAATACGTCAAACACATCCAGACGCAGATCTCTTATAATCTCCGCCCGTTCCAGTGTATCGATATCGGAATGAAGATATTTTACCCGTATTCCCAGCTCTCGCATGTAATCCGTCAGATCCTCGGCCATCCGTTTGGTCAAGGTCGTAATCAATATTTTATGCTTTCCGGCAATCTCTTTATTTACTTCTCCAATCAGATCATCAATCTGTCCTTCCACCGGGCGTACATCGATCTTCGGATCCAACAGTCCGGTAGGCCGGATCAACTGTTCTGCCCGCAACAGCTCATGTTCCTGTTCATATACGTTAGGCGTGGCAGAAACGAAAAGCATCTGATCGATTTTACTTTCAAATTCCTCAAAATTCAGAGGACGGTTATCTTTTGCTGAGGGAAGCCGGAATCCATAGTCTACCAAAGTAGTTTTCCTGGACTGGTCTCCCGCATACATCCCCCGCACCTGGGGTATCGTAATATGAGACTCATCCACGATAATCAAAAATTCTTCCGGAAAATAATCGATCAATGTATGAGGCGGAGCTCCTGCTTCTAGTCCGGAGAGATAGCGGGAATAGTTCTCAATGCCAGAGCAAAATCCTGTTTCTTTTAGCATCTCAATATCAAAATTCGTCCGTTCTGAAATTCGCTGGGCTTCCAGAAGCTTGTCCTCACTTTTAAAGTATTTCACTCGTTCTTCCATCTCTTTCTCAATTTCCACAGCGGCTTGATTTATTTTTTCCTGTGGAACCACATAATGGGAAGCCGGAAAGATTGCCATATGCTCCAGCTGGCTTTTCATCTCCCCTGTGAGTACGTCAATCTCCGTAATGCGGTCAATCTCATCTCCGAAAAATTCTACCCGTAACGCTGTCTCCGAATAATTAGCTGGGAAAATCTCTACCACATCTCCCCGTACCCGGAAAGTTCCTCTCCGGAAATCCATATCATTTCTTGTATATTGAATATCAACAAGTTTGCGCAGAACTTCATCCCGATCTTTTTCCATCCCCGGGCGCAATGAAAGCATCATATTCTTATAATCTACCGGACTGCCCAACCCATAAATGCAGGACACGCTGGATATAATGATGACATCCTCCCGTTCCGCCAATGCAGCGGTAGCAGAAAGGCGCAGTTTGTCTATCTCCTCGTTGATGGCCGAATCCTTGGCAATATAGGTATCCGTGGACGGGACGTAGGCTTCGGGTTGATAGTAATCGTAATAGGAGACAAAATACTCTACTGCATTCTCAGGGAACATCTCCTTGAATTCTCCGTAAAGCTGCGCCGCAAGCGTCTTGTTGTGGGCGATAACCAGCGTCGGCTTCTGCAATTCCTGAATGACATTCGCCATCGTA
>JAAVYA010000026.1 GCA_022790855.1 Lachnospiraceae bacterium
CAGGGAAAGAAACAAAAAACTTTCTTGATAAATTCTCAAAAGGGGCAATCGGGGCAAACCTGATCCGTATGAGCGTCCAAAACGTCATCCAGGCAATATCTGAAGCCATCCATGGAATCAAGGAATTAGACGATATCAAAACAAATATACAAATGGGGACAGGTTTTTCCGACAGCAACGTTGACGCCATGATGGGCTCTTACAATTCCATAGCAAAAGAGCTAAGCGTCACCACAAAAGAAGTGGCAACAACGGCAAATGAATTCCTGCGTATGGGCGAGACAGCTTCCTCTGCAAATGAACTGGTCAAAAGCTCCCAGGTACTCTCAAAGGTTGGCATGATCGACAGCGCCGAAGCAGCAAACTACCTAATGTCAAGCCTTAGGGGATATCAGGTTGCGGCAAAAGATTCTATGGATATCGTGAACAAGCTGACCGCAGTAGATTTGGAGGCAGCCGTATCAGCAGGCGGCCTGGCGGAATCACTGGCCAAATGCGCCGATACGGCAAACAGTTCCGGCATTTCCATGGACAGGCTGATTGGGTATGCCGCTGTAGTAGGGGAATCCACCAACCATTCTATGTCTGAGGTAGGGGATTCCTTCCAGTCATTGTTAAACCGCATGAACAACATAAAAATAGGGAAATTCATAGATGATGAGACAGGCGAATCACTATCTGATACAGAATCTGCCCTGGATACATTTGGAATTAAGCTGCGGGATACGGAAGATACCTACCGGAGTTTCGATGCTATATTATATGATGTCGGTACACGTTGGGAGACCTTCACCCAGGCGGAACAGGATGCTATCTCTGCTGCAATAGCCGGTTCCCACCAGGGGGAAACATTTGAGGCCCTTATGAATAACTGGGGGAACGCCCTAAGCTATTCGGAAACCGCCGCCAATTCCGCCGGGGCTGCTTTAGCGCAATACGGCGTTTACCAAGATTCCATCGGGGCCAAATCTAATGAACTGACAGCGGCCATAGAATCCTTAGCAACCAATACTATCTCAGAAGATATGTTCAGCGGAATCATAAAAGCTACGACAGGCATTGTGGAATTCATAGACAATGCAAACCTTTTAAAAAGTTCATTGGCCGGGCTGGTTGCATTAGGTACAGCAAAGCTTTTTACATCTATGGCTGTCGGTATTATTACCGCTTTTCAAAGTACAAAAAAGCTCACATCTGTGATGGCAATGTTCCAAAATGGGAAAAGCGAGGATAATTTAATCAGTATAGGAGCAGCTTGTAAAGGCCTGAATGACAAGCAGCTAAAACTCATCTTATCCACAAAAGGCTTATCAGACTCCGATAGGATGTTAATTCTGTCAGGTAAAGGTGTAGAGGACTCTCAACGCCAGCAAACTCTTGCCACCCTCGGACTAGCAAGTGCAGAAGACAAAGCAACTACATCCACATTCTCTCTCAAAGCCGCAGGGGATTCTTTAAAAGCAGCCTGGGCCGCCAACCCCATAGGACTGGCCATTGGAGGGATTACAGCAGCCGTATCCGTGGCAACACTTATATTCTCCAATTACAGCCAGGCAGTAGAGGAAACCAGGCAGAAAGCGAAAGATTTAGGGGATGGGCTCAAAAACACGGCGGCCGATTTCCAGGATTATAAAGTTAAAATACAGGAACTGCACCAAACGATCAACAGCAGCAATTCCTCTATAGAAGAAGTTACCGAGGCAAGGAGAAACCTGATGGCCATCCAGGATGAGCTAATTGAAAAATACGGCACGGAAAAAGGCGCCATCGCAGACATCACAAATATCATCAACGGCCAGACAGATGCCTTTGACAGCCTGACCCAGAAGCAGTGGCAGGCAGCAAAAAATGACTTTAACAAAGGCGGGTTCTGGAAAAATTTCGGTAACTCTATCAACGGATACAAAGACAATATGGATCGGATGATCTCCGAATATGGCGACCACTCCATAGTTTTAGACCTATCTATGTCCGGTTTAGATACCGAGGGGCAAAAAGAATTTGAAGAAGTGCTGGACTCCGTATATGGCCTGGAGATATCCAAATTTGACAATGGCACAAGCATGGCATTCCTGGAGGGAGATGCTTCAGAAGTATATGACACACTGCTGGAAATCCAGGGGCTTTCTTCAGATTTTAATTTTGGCGATACTTTTGAGGCACAGCTTACCTCTGCCGCCAACAACGCAAAAGAATTATGCGATAATTATAAAGACATGTATGACCAATATGTGTTAAACGAAAAGATCTTTGCAGACAGCGATTATAAAGACGTCTACAAAGATATCATACAGTCTTATGAAGAATACCAGGAGGCAATGTTATCCGGGGATGAGGAAAAAATCAAAGAGAAATCAGATGCATACGCAAAACTTATGTCCGACAGCCTAAAAAATATCAATGACAAAGATGTAACTGATTATCTCAGCAATATGTTCCCTGAGTTGCAAAGCTCCGCCGCCGAATGGAATTTCCAACAAGGTTTTAAGCCAGATGACAGCGGCTTAAAAGAACGGCTCCAAAATACCATCCATAAATTTGATGGAAAGTCTACGGAAGGTGTGCTTGGCCTGAACATGCAGACTGCTTCGGATGCCGAAAAAGAAGGATATTATGAGCTGGAAGCCATTGCACATGAATATGGCATGGAAATCGAATGGCTGATATCACTACTGGAGAAAATGGGGCTAATGCAGTCCGAAAACTATCAACAACTGACAGATATTTTTGGAAGCGAAAACATCAGTAAAATCGCACCGGAAGACTTAAAGATTGCCTACCAGATAGAGAATGCCGGAAGTATGTCATTTTCCAAATTCCAAGAAGAAATCCAAAAAATGAAGGAAGGCATTACAGAGCCCACTGGCTTTGACCTCACCGCCTACCAGGAACAAATAGACAATTTCCAAAATACCGCCGGTAAATTAAGCAGTATACTGGAAAAGATAAATTCCGGTTCCCTTTCCGGAAGCGAGCTCATTGACCTGCAGCAGGAATTTCCAGAATTAGCAGGCAAAGCGGACGACCTCGGGTTCGCAATCCAGGAATTCACCCAAAACGAGCTTTCTGAACTCTTGAAAACTCTTGGGGAAAATGCCCCGGAAGATCTTGTAGATTCCCTTACTGGAATTGCAGATGAAGTATCCAATGCTTCCACAGGAGTGCTTGACTTAGACGATGCCCTATCCAATGCACTTTCTACAGGAAGCCAAGCCCAGGAACTGAAAAATGAAGTGTCTGAATTCGGCACGATATCAAATGAGACCGTAAATTCCCTGATGTCCAAGTACCCACAGCTTACAGAAGTCCTTACAAACTATTTGCAGGGTTACACAGATGAAGCGGCCGTCATTGAGGCCATGCAGGGCGTATACCAGAATGACGAAAATAACTACCGGGCTTCCGTAGTGAACAAGATGCTTTATAACGAAGATTTCTTTCAAAACATCTATAATTCACACCAAGACTTTTTCACTAACCTTTCAACTAATTACAGCCTGGACGTTCAAAACTGGAAGACACTGGCACAGGCAAAAGCAGATATTGACAGTAACCTGATCCAAGGGTTAAGCTATTCCTGGTCAAAATATTTCAAAATCGTAAGGAAAGGAAATACCGTTACAGCACAGGGAACTGCAACCTATTCCAATGCCGTTGCAGATGCAGGAATGCATACATCAAAGAAAGATTTGGCTGCGCTGGACGGCGCAAAGCGCCAGGCAGACACATATGCAGCGGGCCTAACCAATGTAATAAACGACCTTGACAATATAGCAAATGAGACAGTAATTATTAATCCCAGTTCTGGCTCTGGCTCCCCCCACTCACAACAAAGGAGCCCTAGCTCCACTTCCAAACCAAAAGAAACCACCGAAACCTTCAACTTCCTGGAGACAGCCATCTCCCGTGTCGAAGACGCCATCAGCCGCCTGAAGGCCAAAGCAGAAGAAACCTTCCGCAGCTTCTCTTCCAGGGGCAAGTCCTACTCAGACGCCCTCCAGAAAACCACCGATGAAATCAATGTCCAAAACGAAGCCTATAATAAATACATGGAAAAAGCTGGCAGCGTCGGCCTGGATGAATACTGGGCGTCACAAGTCCGGGACGGCAGCCTTAAGATCGAAGAAGTCACAGACTCTTCCCTGAAAGAAAAAATAAAACAATACAAAGACTGGTACGAAAAAGCTTACCAGTGCCAGGAAAAAATCCAGGACCTGGAACAGGCACAGAAAAAACTCGCCCAGGAAAAAATAGAGCTTTTGGTCACCAAATACGACAAGCTCCAGTCCAGCCTTTCCGCTTCCCATGACAGGCTGAAAGACTACATCAGCTATAAAGAAGTATGGGGCGGCTCAGGGAACGCCGACAATTATAAGAAGCTCATCAGCAATGAAAAATCCCAGCTCTCCAACTACATCAAGCAGAACCGCAAGCTGAAGGAACTCCGCCAGACAGTAGAAAAAGGCTCAGAGGCCTGGTATGAATACAACAAACGCATTGAATCCAACAATTCCTCCATCCAGGAACTGACCAAATCCATGGCGGAAAACGCCAATGCCGCCGCTTCCATCGCTGCCAATACCGCGGAAAAAAAGAACAGCAGCATAGACACAGCGGATGAGAAAAAAGACAAACAGCTGGAAACAGCCTCTTCTGCAGACAGGAAAAATTCCCTGATAGGCGGCAAGATCAAAAACGTAGGCAAACGCCAGACAAATTTACAGACATCCTATAGTACCAGCCATAAAGCCCGGGTCAGCTACGGGAATAAAATCCTAAAAGCCAGCACCAAAGACGTATCCAAGAAAAACAAAAAGCTCTTCACCGATGCCATCAAAAGCGTCAAGGCAAAGAAAATGGTCCCCTCCGCAACCATAAGCGGCATTGTAAACGCCATGAAATCCGCCGAGGGCAAGGAATACAGCGCACTCAGCAAGCTCCTCACCTACTGCAACTATTACAATGCCAATAAGCAGGCCGAAGAAGAAAACAAGCTGAATTATGAGATGTATACCCTCACCGCCCAGGAAGAAAAGAAAAACCTGCGGAACGAACAGCTGGAGAACCGTCTGGACGCTAACCAGGCAAAAACCGATAAAAACTCCACGTCCCTGGAGATAACTGCAGCGGCCAAAAACCGGAACATCGAACTACAAATAAATCTGAATAACCAAAACGTCAAATCCTATACTACGGCAAGCGAAGATGCCGCCAAGGACCGGAATGAGGCCGCAAAAAAAGCGAACTTCAGTTCAAATAAGACCTACAAGAATCTAAAGGACAAAAAGCTGAAAAGCCGCCTGAAAAAAGTCATAGACGCGATCAAAAACAAGGAAGTCATTAGCAATGACGGGCTGACCGCAGTCCAGGAATACTGTAAAAAATACAGAAACGGGGATATGACCTACTACTATAACTGCGTCGCTTACAACGAAGCCGTACGGAATGCACTGTCCGCCAAGGAAGAAGAAACCCTGGCCAGTGCGGACGCCTATGCCTCCAATTTACAGGCACAGTTTGACAAAACAAATAATACCATATCTGGAAGGGAAGCCAAAAATGAATTCTATGCCGCCAAAGCCAAAAACCAGACGACAGCCTCCGGCAAGAACAAATATGTGGACAAACAGTCCCAAAACATTGCGGCTAACCTGAAATCCTCTGAAGAAAATTACGATCATTTAACAAATGAATTCAACACAGCCAAAAAAAACATAAAAGACCCCACCAAAGATAAGTCTAAGAAAAAGATTATCAACGAGATAAAGTCAAAGTTCACCAGCAAGAACAAGCTGATCCCCTCAAAATATATCGAAAAAGCCTATACGGTGTCCAACGACTTCGGCCTTGCCTGCAAGAAATACAACGAGGCGCTGGAAGCAAAGAATGCCGCCAAGGAAACCCTGGACATGGACAGAGAGACGGCCAAAACGCAGCAGGCCGCCCTCTCCTTGGAGAAGATGTCCAATATCGAGG
This sequence comes from Lachnospiraceae bacterium, assembly GCA_022790855.1. Classification (GTDB taxonomy): domain Bacteria; phylum Bacillota; class Clostridia; order Lachnospirales; family Lachnospiraceae; genus 14-2. The sequence continues at coordinate 5,977 of JAAVYA010000026.1, forward strand.
CGGAGTACTCCAACAAGCAGGGCGTATATGGGCAGAAATCAAAACAGATTAACAGCGCCATGGATCTGGCACAGGCAAAAGGCTATAGCGTAAGCACAAAATTTTATGACAAGCTCATCTCACAGGAGACAAAAAACAACCAGTCCCTGGCAAAGGAGCGCGACAGGCTCGTGAAGTCCCTGCAGGAATCCCTGGCCGACGGCTCAATCAAAATGAACTCGGATGAGTGGTACGAATCGTGTGCGCAGATTAATAATGTAACCAATGCCCTGGACGAATCCACAAAATCCCTGGCAGAATTCCAAAACCAGATCCAGCAGATCAAGTGGGACAACTTTGACTACCTCCAGGACCATATCAAAAACGTCTCCTCCGAAATCCAGTTTATGCTGGACGAGCTCTCCAGGGAAAAGCTCACCGACGACGAGACTGGCGGCCTGACAAAAGAAGGGGAAGCCGCGGCCTACCTGCGGGCGGCCAGCTACACCACCCACAAGAAACAGGCGGAGAATTACAAGAAAGAAATCAATACCCTGGACAGCAGCCTGGCAAAGGATCCCTATAATAAAACCCTGCTGGAACGTAAGGCCGCGCTGATGCAGTCCTACCAGGATTCCGTTAAGGCCGCGCAAGATGAGAAATATGCTATTATCGACCTGTATTCCCAGGGCTATGACGCACTGTCCAATAAAATCCACAGCCTGATCAGCGATTACGGGGAACTGCTGGACGCCGAAAAGAATGCCTATGACTACCAGGACACCATTTCCAGCAAAACAAAAGAGATCGCACAGATCAAAAAGCAGCTGGCCGCTTATGCCGGCGATACCTCCGAAGAAACAAAAGCAAAGCTGCAGACCCTTACCGTCTCCCTGGAAAACGCCGAGAAAGACCTGGCCGAAACCCAATATGACAAATACATCTCCGACACCAAAGAAATGCTTTCCACCATGCAGGAAGATATGGACGAAGCCATACAGGCCCTCATCGACTCCCTCTCCGAGGATTTCAAAGGCCTGATGGAGCAGATAGACGCCACTTCCAAAGAAGCATCCGAGACCATTTCCGGAAAAATGCTGGGCATCGGCTATACCTCCACAGAAGAATTCCAGACACTGCTGGGCAGCTCCGGCATCAACGCCTCCGTAACCAGTATGCTGGCAGAAATGACAGACTACCATACCAAGATGGCGGCATATGCGGACAAAATAGCAAACAGCACCAATACGGACACGGCGGAAGATAACACCGGCACAGAGGACAAAAAGCCCAATCCTCCAGCTAAAAATGAGCCGAAGAACCCGTCCAAACCCGCACAGCCGTCTGTGATAAACACAATGGAACGCGCAGACGATCTCCCTGACAAAGTTGACGTTTACAGGCCAGCGCGTGAAGATGCAATACCAGGTTTTATAATAAAAGAAATGGCCCCCCTGGCAACCACGGTAAACAATTACCTGAAATCCCATCTAAAATCCACAAAACAAAAACGCGAGAAACTCTCCGACCTGAATAAAAAGTTCTATGACAAGCATGGGAAAAAGATCCTGTCCGACGCCGACGCAAAAGGCCTTGCCAAACTTTTGGGCGTCAAATACGACAACCAGAAGTCCTCTGGGAAGCTCTATAAGAAACTAAAAGAGCTGGGCATCAAAGGATTCCAAACCGGTTCCATCCGGATCCCCAACACCCAGCTGGCGCTCTTAGGAGAAAACGGGCCGGAGCTGCAGTATGACCAGAGTGAAGGCACCCTGCGCCAGGTTGGCCAGGGGGATATGGTCTTTACCGCAGAAAAGGCAAAGGCCCTCTGGGCCTTAACCCAGGGACGGGCGGGCCTTTCCATTGCCGGGCAGTACCAGCCCCAGCCCCTCTCCCACGCCCCAGAGATCCAAAACGTATCCCAAGAAAACAACGTGGGAAACGTCCATATCAGCCTGGGCGGCATCACAATGAACGGCGTAAACGATATGAAAGAATTTGAACGCAGCATGATAAAAACCCTAAACAACAGCGTACGGATCCAAAAAGCCATCGGAACCCATGTTCTGGGCCCGCTGACAAACGGCTATAATTCCCTAAGCGGACACAGCTATTCCGTACATTAAACAGTAACACCCCGTGGGCTGTCGCTTTCATGATTCATAAGTCATGAAACGGCAGCCCTGTATTTATTTGTAATGAAATACCATATTTCTTTCTGTTCGCTTTTTCCTTATCTCTCACACCATCAAAATATATAGCCCCATATATAAAAGTGTGCTATTATATGCGTGGAGGTATATACAATGGAAAATTTATATCAATTTTAGCGATCACATGCCGCCTCATTTTCATGCCTAACAGGAAAATTGGTTTCTTGCAAGGCAAAAAGAAATGCTATTTCAAATTGAACCATTAAAATAACAGAGGGGTTTCTATGGAGGATAAAGTAAAAAGATATTTTGCAGATCCCCAAAAAATCAAAGCAGCAGAACCACTTGAACATTATATTTTACTGATTACTTTTGATAACGGGGAAAAGCGAACATATAACATGGAGCACGAATTAAACGGAGTTTTTAACATCTTAAAAAATAAAGAAAAATTTTACAATGTTTTCATAAATGAAGTCGGGAATGTTGCATGGAATATTGATGACGCTATAGATAGTTCCAACATTGGGACAATCAAATTGATCTTTGCAAAGACATGCTATACATGGAAAGTATACCAGTGCCTTTGTAAATAAAGAACAGGCAAAAGCCCTTGGGGCCTTAACCCAGGCTTACGGCCAAAAAATCATAAAACGTCCAAATACAAAATATCCCTTTATCGGAACGTACAGATATGGTACAATAAAGCCAAAGAAAGGCGGAAACAGTGTGGAAAAAACTTTTGAAAAGCTGCAGATAAAGGACGACTTCATGTTTAGCATTATCATGAGAAATCCGAAATTTTGCAAGCCCTTTTTAGAACGGGTGCTTGGCATAAAAATATCCCGCATTGAATATCCAAAATCACAGGAAACAATAGATATTTCCGCAGATGCCAAAAGCGTACGTCTGGATATTTATGTGGAGGACGGAAAAGAGACTGTCTACAACATTGAAATGCAGACAACAGAGAATAGAAACCTCCCCAAACGGGCAAGGTACTATCAGGGCATGATAGATTTGAATATCTTAGAAAAAGGAGCTAATTACAAAAATTTAAAACGCAGCTTTATCATTTTTGTATGCACCTTTGATCTGTTTGGCGAAAGAAGGCACATCTATACCTTTGAAAACCGCTGCATCCAAAATCCGGATTTAGCCTTCGGCGATAATACCACAAAAATCATTTTAAATACAAAAGGCACAATGGACGATGTCTCTCCCGAAATGAAAAAGCTCCTTGATTTCATCGACGGCAAAGAACCAGAAGATGACTTCACCAAAGAATTAGACAAAGCGGTACAGTCTGTCAGAAAAAATGAGAAATGGAGAGTGGATTATATGACTTTGCAAATGAATTATCAGGAAAAATATGAGCAAGGGATTGAGCAGGGGATTGAGCAAGGGATTGAGCAAGGGATTGAGCAGGGCGTGGAAAAGGAAAAAATAGAATCAGCATTAAGAATGCTGGAAGATGGCGGCCTGCCATTGGAAAAAGTTGCTCTGTATTCCGGGCTTACTCTAGGACAGGTGCTTGAAATTAGCAAAGAACTGCAAACAACATAACTATCATTACTAGAAGAAATTCAACGACTGGAATAAATATAAACAATTATATGATTCAAACTGTCAACGAAAAAAAGTTGCAAGATATTAATATCTTGCAAAAAAAAAGAACTCCAACAACATATAGAAACTTACAACTTTCTCACAAACCAATTACTTTAACCAAAAAACAAATTCAACACCAAACACCAAAACAGGCTATGCATAACGGCCCACCCCGCCATGCATAGCCTTTCTTCATAACCAATACCAAATTATTTTACAGTAACGAGATGCACAGCCAGGGAAAAGGGGAGCGAAACAGCCGCAAATGATCTGCGGGTTTTTCGCTCCCCTTTTCCCTGGCGTCCCTCTCCCCAAACATTACTCAAAGGAGGCTCACATGTATTTCACAAAAAAAGACAGAAAAATCCAAGTACAGCAAAAAATAATAGACAGGCTGGAAGAAGAAAACGAATGCCTGAAAGAACAACTAACCAGCTGCAATCCCAAACACGTCACCGACGCCCTCTCCCTGGCAACCAAAAGCCGCGAAGAATACCTGGGGCTGATCCAAGAGCTTACCCATTTAAAAAAAGAGTACCTAGCATTGATTTGCGAGATGCAAAAAGACAAAGCACAACTAAAACGGGATTGCCGACAAGGATTTTTACACAGGAGGTACTAAATGGCAAAAAAAATATTCAACAAACAACACGAGATCGATATGCCCGCCCTTCTATTGCAAAATAGAAACTTCGAAACAATCGGGGCCGTCACCAACGTACACGATTTCATATACAAAGAACATTTTAACAGCCCCAACGAAATCTCTTTTACCATATACAAAGACAACGGCGAAACCAGCCATCCCTTGTGGGATTCCCTCATCAACTTTAAAATCATTTATATCCCGGAGTTTGGCGAACGGTTCGAAATCGCCATATCCACTGCTTCCGCCCAGACCACCATCAAATCTGTCACAGGCACTTCCCTTTGCGAATCAGAATTATCCCAGATCCGATTATACGACATTGAAATCAATACGGAAAACGACATCGCAAACATCAGCTACGACCCGCAGTTCCCAACTGTTTTTTACAGAAATCCCCAGGAGCTCCATAATTACGATTGGACGGACAGCAAATACCGGGATTACTCCGATGAGAAGAAAAAAGAAGTCCTGAAACGCTCCTCTTTACTCCACCGTATCTTGGAAAAAGCAGAACATTATTCCATCGGAACCGTGGACAAATCCCTGAAAAACCTTCAGCGCGAATTCAGCATCTCAGACACCGATATTTACAGCGAATTAACAGGAAAACTGGCAGAAGAATTTCACTGTATTTTCCTGTTTGATTCCCTCACAAGGACTATATCCGCACACGACTTATATCACACCTGTAAAAGCTGCGGATACCGGGGGGACTTTACCCACAAATGCCCGGAATGCGGCAGTACGGAATTTGAGGGGCAATACGGCATGGACACCTCCGTTTTCATATCCAACGAGAACCTGGCAGAAGAAATTTCACTGGATTCCAATAAAGATTCCCTGAAAAACTGCTTCTATGTGGAAGGGGGAGATGAGATCATCACCGCCGCCGTCAAAGCCATGAACCCCAACGGGACAAATTATATCTATGATTTTAACCATGATACCGAAACCGATATGCCTAAAGCTTTGTCCGCCGTCATCAAGTCCTACGACGAATTATACAAGCATTACGTTACCACAAAATCCTTCCCCCTGAATTCCGCCGCCGTAAACAACTACAATACCGTGGTACGGGAAGTAAACGCACTGTTTTCCGACGATCCTTCCATCTGCTTCGCCCAACTGCAGCAGACCCTTACCGGGTACGCTTCTGTCATTGAGGCCATTTACGAAGCCACAGATCTCTACGGATTTCTCAAAGATTCCATGATGCCCACCATACGCATCGATGGCCTGGGTTTAGAGGATTCTCTCCAAAACATCCTCACAGGCTTCCGGGAAGGTTTTTCAACACTAAATGCAGACGGAAGCACAACCAAAAGCTTCCCAAATCAGATTGCCATCCGAAACCACACCACCGCCATCCAATCCAGCGTAGAAAATGCCATCCAAAAATCTGCAAAATTATACTACAGCACGGCATATTACAATTTGGAAATCACCACCCTGAACTATACCCAGGCGACCTCCTCTTCCTATGGAACCTGGAAAGGCACCTTTACACTGGAAAGCCTTGCCGAAAAGGATCCCCAAACAGGAGAAAACCTGCAAAAGCAAAGCCCACAAGTCACACTAACCATCGTTGATCACCTGGAGCTATACTTGGAACAGTCCATCTATAAAAAAATGACAAAGGACAAATCAAAATACAGCGAAGTCACAAGCCTAAAGATGGATTTTAACACCTTCAAAGAAAAAATAACACGCTATTCCCTCAGCGAACTGGCCAGGATGAAGGAATCTTTCCAAGCCTGTCTCGATATCATTATCTCTGCTGAATTTCCAGAATCAGCCAAAGCGCTGTCCCAACGATATTACGATTTTTATTCGAAGCGCTTCCAATACATTGACCTGACAGAGCAGCCCAAAAGAGAAGCACAGATCAAACGCGTACAGGCATTGTACTCCTTTGACTCCTCCGCCAATAAAACCTCCGGCATCTTATCCGACGTCAAAAATGAGACAAACCGCATCCTGGATTTCAAAAAATACCTGCTGAGTAACCCGCTGAAATACGAAGCCTACCAGGGAGAAGACCTCTGGAAAACCTTCTGCGCTTACCGCAGGGAGGACAAATACACCAACTCAAATTATATTTCCGACGGAATGAATAACGCCGAGATCATAGCACATGCAAAAAAATTGCTTGATACGGCCAAAAAGGAGCTCTACACAGCCTCCAATCCCCAGTACACCTTATCCGCAAATATGGACAACCTGTTAGCCCTGGAAGCGTTCGCTCCCTTAACAGACGCATTTTCCTGCGGAAACTGGATCCGGCTGGAAATCGACGGAGACATCTACCGCCTCCGCCTGCTCTCCTACCAGATCGCCTTTGACGACATTGCCTCCATTGACGTGGAATTTTCCACCGTGGAAAAATTGTGGTCCGGCAATTCCGACCTGAAATCCATCCTTACATCCGCAAAATCCATCGCAGGCTCTTACTCTTACACCACCCAGCAAGTAAAACAAAGCCTTTCCGCCAGCAACTATGTCAATAGCTGGATAGAAGAAGGATTAGCGGCCACCGCTGCAAAAATCATCAACGACCACGACACCCAGGCCATTACCATAGACCAAAACGGGATCCTATGCCGAGAATACGACGATATCCAGGATGCCTACAGCCCATTCCAGGCAAGATTTATCAATAACGGCTTATACGTCACCGCAGACAACTGGAAGACAGTAAAAGCCGCCCTGGGAAAATTCATTTATAGTCAGGACGGAACTGAAAAAACCGCTTACGGAATCCTGGCGGAATCCTTGGTAGGGAAATTCATTATCGGTGAACAACTTTTCATTCAAAACAGCGCAGGAAACCTGATATTTGATTCCGGCGGATTCAAAATTAGTAACAGCAAAAACACCATTACCATGAACCCCAACGACGAAGAAAAGCTGTTTCGGATTTCCAATGCAGGCCACCAGGATGTATTTTACACCAACGCAAAAGGAGATATCATTCTAGAAGGCGCTATTTATTCAAGGCCAGGGTCGACAATAGGAAATTTGTCCGTAGGCGAAAATAAACTGACTTACGGCAGCTTCGGCATCGACACCTCTATAACAGAACCCCAAAATACCGCCCTATGGCTGGGGAAAGACACTCCCTCTTCGGCCCCGTTCCGGGTTACCTATGGCGGGAAACTGTATGCGGAAGATGCCGATATCCGCGGAAAGATCCTTTCCACCTCCGGGAAGATCGGTGGGTTTACCATTGGGGCTTCCGCCCTATTCAATAAAACAGACACACTTGCCTCTACTGTACCCGGCGTATATTTGGGAACTGATGGCATCAGACAATTTAAAGATAGTAATACTTATGTCAATATACAAGATGGGAAACTAACATGTAGCGGTGCAACTATCAAAGGTAATATGACCGTAAATGGAAATCTATATATGGTCTGCTCATCCTATAATGAAAATGCATTCCCCGCTATTAAGCGTTATCAGAAAAGTAGTTATGTAATCACAGAGTTCTGTGGCTATAATGGCGAAGTCCTCTGGTCTCATAATTCAGAAGGTGCCGGTATTGAAACTTCTGCAAATGTTTTTACCTCAAGTAGCTTATATAGTGCAAAAGCAATATACGAAGGCGGAAAAGCACTATCCTCTAAATATCTTTTATTGTCAGGCGGAACCATAACAGGCGACACTTATTTTAAAGCAAGAATGCATACACACTCACTTGTACCAGAAGAGGATGCTACGTATCCTCTAGGTTCACCAGAATTCAAATATAGCACCGTCTATTCCAAAAATTTCATTGAAAACGGTACATCCCTGTCTAAAAAATACGTAACTAAAGAAAACTATGAAGAAAAAATTCAAAAAATGGATAATTCTATTCTGGAATTACAAACCGAAGTAGCACGGCTAACTCGTATCATAAATAATTTAACAACTATCACAGATGTGTGAAACTTTGTTGAAGGGAAATTAATGAAAGAGTGAGCTATTAAGAAATACTTAACAACTGCTGCTGACGAGAAAAAGCATAAAGCAAACCACTACAATTTTCAAGCCATTATATCTGTTAGATTTCTATGAAAAACTGAAGAATAGATAAAGAACTGATTGGAAGATGGATGCAGTTAGATAAAAAACTTTACTTACTATGTCTACAAAAATAGCGAGCAACGGATTCCATCCTACCATCCAAACAACCTAGAAACTGCATTGCTTTGAAGTCTCCCCAATCCGGGAGCAGTCGTTTAGTGGCTGCTTCTTTTTATGTTCCCCGCCACAACAGGCAACACAGATTTACTCCAACTGCCATCTACCATATCACGTTCACCTACCCTCCTACCAAAGTAGAACCAATATAAATGAAAAGCGAGGTAATATTATGGAATACACCACATTAGAAACAAAACAACAAATCATCAAGCTGGACTTTTGCCAGCGTACTTATAATATCGTATTAGCCAAACAATACGACAAAGAAAGCCGTTTTATCCCTATCATATGCACAAATAACGGCCAGCCCTTTTCCATCAATCCGGCATATCTTGTTCATATAAAAATGCTTACCCCGGATAAACGGGCCATTTTAAATACCGTCCCGATACAACCAGACGGCAGTTTACTTTTAGAATTGACAGAATCCATGCTCTCCTATCCAGGAAAAGCAGAAGCGGAAATACGGATTTTTAATGAGGACGGCAAAAAATTATTAACAACCATGAGCTTTTTCGTCATGATCGAGCCAAGTGTTTACGATGATGAGCAAATTATCTCTTCCGATGAATTTAACGCACTCCTTGATTTAATGGAAAAAGCTTTGAAAGATTATACCTATGTAATCGCCCAGGCCCAGGCCAGCGCAGATGCAGCCTTAGAATCAGAACAGGCGGCAAAGCAATCCGAAGAACATGCCAAAGAATCTGAGCAAACCGCCAAAGAAAGCGAACAGCAGGCCAAATTATCCCAGCTATCATCCAAAGACTCCGAAATAGCCGCAGAACACTCCGCCCAATTGGCTGCCCAAAGCGCCGCAGACGCAAATACAAAATCCGAAGAAGCGTCAAATTTTGCCAGACAAGCCCAGAGCTATGCATTGGGAACCGGAGATGCCAGACCAGACGAAGCCACAGACAATGCGAAATATTATTACCAGCAGGCAAAATCGATTTCCGAAAGTTTTGCAGGAGCCCTGCGTCCTATGGGCACCATATCCTTTTCGGATCTGCCTGCCATTCCGGATGCCTCCGAAGGAGATATGTACAATATATCCGATGCATTTACTACTACCGATGAATTTAAAGAAGGCCCCGGGCAGATCATTCCCCTTGGAGCAAATATCTACCGGACGACAGACGGATATTGGGATGTCTTAGCAGGAACACCTGTGACTGGCGTCAAAGGCAATTCAGAAACTTCCTATCGCTGTGGCAATGTGAATCTAACCCCAGAAAACATCGGCGCCCTTCCACAAAATGGAAATGCCATTTCTGCAACCAAAGCAACGCAAGATGGAAATGGAAATAATATTGATACTACATACCTGAAAAAGACCGGGGATTCAGGAGAGAATACGGCTGTTTATACCAGTGGTGACGCTGCAAATCCTTCCGGATGGACAGACGTAGCGGTGATGGCATCCGGGGAGAAGCATAAGTCGTTATTTAACAAGCTCTCCACCATGGCCAAAAATGTCCGCTGGCTTTATAAGATGCTAGGGACTACGAATATTGCCAGCATTGGCGGAGGTACTTTGACAGGGGCTATTAGTTCATTAAACACGGGTTTAAATTCTTTCACAAATAACTATCTCCCCCTCAGTGGCGGAACGATAACAGGAAATGCCTATTTTAATGCACAGATACGGAGCCGCAATATTGTGCCGGAAGTAGATTCCACTTATGAATTGGGTTCATCTGCTCAAAAATACAAAACCGTTTATTCCTCTAATTTTGTGGAAAACGGCACGGCCTTATCAAGCAAATACCAGGCAAAAGGAAGCTATGCGCCAGCCAGCCATACACACAATTATGCAGCAGCTTCCCATACCCACAGTTATCTCCCGCTTTCGGGCGGAACGCTAACGGGGAATTTGGTTTTAAATAATTCCAAAGCGATCCAGGCTAAAGATTCTTCCGGAGCCCTCTGTCAGCTTCTTGTATTTAACAGCAGCAATAATTTTCACATAGGCCCATATGTAGAGAGTACCCAAAAACCACCAATATATATCCATGGAGGCGGGAGAGAATACGAATTTACATCCGAATCCCTTCATCCCGGCATATCCAATACTGTCACATTAGGAAAAAGCAACAAACTCTGGCAAACCGTTTACGCCAAAAACGGGACTATCCAAACATCCGACCGGGCGAAAAAATATAACATCCAGGATATCCCGGACAAATACATAGACCTGTTTTACAAATTAAAGCCAAAGATTTATATGTTCAACGATGGCGACCGCATCCATGTGGGCGCGATCTCCCAGGATGTCGAAGAAGCCCTGCACAGCTTGGATATGACCGCAATGGATTTCGGCGGCTTCTGCAAAGATATCCGCTATGAATACGAACATGACGAGGACGGGTGCGAAATAGAAGCCACCAAAAAAGCAGTCACTGACAGCGATGGCAATCCCATCTATGATTATTCAATGCGGTATCAGGAATTCGATTTCATGCATATTGAAGCAACCCATCGACTCAAAAAAGAAATGGATGAAATAAAACAAGTCTTATACCAACAAAACAAACGGATTCAACAATTAGAAAAAGAAAATGGGCTTCTAATGAAATAATAACAAATTGTAAGATTACGTAATACATCTTCGGCTAAGCAATCTATAAATGCTGGAGCTATGTTGGTAATATTGTCATAAATAAAAAATTATGCTAGATAAAAAGGCTTAAAAAATATAAGCTCTATTTCTACGGCAGTAGTGACCTCTTTTGAGGCGATATTACGGAAAGCATAGTATACTGTTGTAACAGTGCTGCTTTTATAATCAACGTTTATCTTTGTTATCACAACATTATTATTGCCTGTCTTGTATTGCACCATGCCATAGCAAATGGAGTCAGGTATATCCTTAGTCAAGGAAGTAGAAGATATAACAGCTCCATTTGCTGCTATAGTTGCATTTATCGTTATCCGCTTTGTTGTAATGGAGCCATGTAAAGCAGCTAAACCCGTGTTTAATTAAAATATGAATCAAAAAAACAAGCTGGAAACCCTACTTGTTTTTTTGATTTGGAGGATACTTGATTGAAAATTAAAAATATCCCTTAAAGAGGGTATAAAACTAAATATAGATGAGGGGAACTGATACGAAAGATTTTTTGATGGAGACATATGCAGTGACGTTACCTGTTTTACTTGGCTCTCTCGTATGGCTGTTAAAAAGGCAAAAAAAGGAAAGAAATGCAAAATGCAACAATCGCGGGACTATGCTCCTGCTTAGGGTATAGCTCATAGAAAACCATGACAGGAAATCAAGAAAAGGTTTCCTGTTTTTTGCGCCCATTTTCGGCGTTTTGGAAAAACCGCAGTATTTTCGCAAATCACCGTCACAAAAACATCCGCTGCCAAAATGAGCAGGACAAAGACGGATGTGAAATAGAAACAGAGAAAATAAAACATCTTTTGTCCCAGCAAAAGAAACAAATAAAACAATTAGAAAAAAAGCAAACTTCTAAGGAGGGAATCACAAATGTTTTTAGACTTTGAATTTGACAATGAAAGAGCTTCCGACTACGGCCTGATCGTGGGAAGCTTCCAGGGAGACGCCGGAATGGAAATCTTATCTTCCGGCTCCGACCTTGCTTTGAATCCAACCAAACCCAGCCGCAGCGATCGGTTCCTGATACACCATTTGGATTACTCAGAACCATATACCTACACATTTCAGGTGATCAAAAACTACTGTACCGCCAAAAACGGGGACATCTCACTATCCCCAAAAGAAATCTCTTCCATCCAAAGATGGCTGTGCAGACGAAACTCCCTGCATAAATTTAAAATTTACGCGGAGGGTTATAACAACCTCTACTGGATGGGGTCGTTTTACGCACAGCAAGTCTCTCTAAACGGAAAAATCGTGGGCCTGGAGCTAACCTTCACCGCAGATTCCCCATACGCATATTCCGAACCGATTTCCCTTGCATTTGACTGCAAAGAACAGACGCCCTTTGAGATCTACAATATGTCTGATGAAGAAGGGGCCATACATCCCCATATGGAAATCACGTTCTTGAAAGAAAGCGACGCCCCATATGAATTTACATTATCCAATTCCCTGGATCGGCGGATCATGAAGATCAAGGGCTGCACCCAAAACGAAACCATTACCATCGACGGAAAGAACTTGATGATCCAATCCTCCAATCTTTCCCACACCTCTTTGTCCAAGGATTTCAACTACTTTTTCCCAAAAATTATCAACACCTACCATGGCGGCAAAAATACCTTTACCCCAAATGCAGACTGTAACATCACATTCACCTACTCTCCCATCTGCAAAGTAGGACTGCCATAAAAAATATCAGGAGGACAAAACAAACATGATTTTAAAGTCAAAATTACAGAAGTTATCATTAGATTTTAATCAAACGTCTTTTCAAACAATCCATGCAAAACAATACGACAAACGCAGCCGTTTTCTTACGATTTATTGTACGGAGAACGGACAGTCCGTACCATTAAGCGACGGCCTCACCATACATATCAAAATGCTCACGCCGGACGGCCGGGCCATACTGCATACCGTTCCAATCCAGGACGACGGAAGCCTTCTGGTAGAATTAACAGAGACCATGCTCTCCCATCCGGGAAAAGCCAACGCAGAAATACGAATCTATGATACCGAAGAAGAAGCGCTCCTGTCTACCATGAGCTTCTGCGTCTTCATTGAGCCAAGCGTCTATGAAGACGGACGTATCATTGCCTCTGATGAATATAATGCCTTAACCCAGCTCATGGAAAACGCTTCTAAAAATTATGAATACGTCATGGAAAATGCCAAAAAAAGCGCAGACGCCGCAAAAGAATCCGAAGAAACTGCAGCATTGATCGAGGATGAAGTAAGAGCTCTTAAGGCATCCGCCGCAGAATCAGAACAGAAAGCAAAAGAAAGCGAAGAACATGCATATGCCAGCGCTTCCTCTGCTGCAGAGCACTCAGACACCGCCTCCGCTTTTGCCACCGTCGCCGGCCAGAGCAGCCAAAACGCCCAAAATTCTGCAAAAGAATCCTCCGGCTACGCCAAGACGGCAGAATCCTTCGCCCATGGAGGGACAGGAACCCGGCCAGGTGAGGATATGGACAATGCCGAATATTATTACAATCAAAGCAAAACGATATCGGAAAGCTTTGCCGGTGCATTGCGCCCCATGGGAACCGTATCATTTGCAAATCTTCCCAGTCTGTCAGACGCGGCGGAAGGAGATATGTACAATGTTTCAGATCTCTTTACCACAACCGATGATTTCAGAGAGGGCTCCGGGTTCCTCATCCCCCCAGGAGCTAACATTTACAAAACAGCCGACGCAGCATGGGACGTCTTAGCCGGAACGCCTGTAACCGGCGTCAAAGGCAATACAGAAGCCTCCTACCGCCGAGGCAACGTAAACCTGACCCCGGAGCACCTCGGCGCCCTTCCCGCAGCCGGAGGCGAGCTCACCGGGCCTCTGATCCCCAACGGAGGAATTTCCCATGTGGGGGCAGACGGGTATATCGCTTATCTGGAAGGGCTTTATAACAACACTTCCGGTATGGTAACAGGCTTTTTACGGATTACATTACCTGTATCCTGGACAAATACCATGATGAAATTTGTGGTGTCAATCTACAATTACGTAGGCAATGAATCTGTAGACTACTATATATCCGGATATAACTATGCCGGAACTGCCCAATGGTGCGCCTGCACAGCCGTATGTATCGGAAAAGCAGGCGCAGCCCACTCCAACCTTCCGGTCAGGTTCGGACACGACGGTTCCAAATGTGCGATAACCATCGGAGAATCTTCTACCGTCTGGAATTACCCCCAGGTCAAGGTACATGACCTGATCCTTGGCTTTAACAATGGGGACTTTTCTCTGTGGAAATCCGGATGGAACGTAGCCGTAACTACCGCTGCATTACCCATCATCCATACACATTACGAGGACACCCATATAGCCGCACAAAAATCAGACGAAGGACATACACATGACGAAAGATATTATACAGAAGCAGAAATAAATAATAAAATGAACCTCCTTACTTGCTCTGGTGCAAGCGTGGATGTAGGTTATACCACTGACGGGGTAAAAAAGAGTGTTGCAAACAATACAAGAACCGTGATGACCACCATTACCATCGCAAAACCTGGCTTTTATATTTTAAGCGCAGACACAAATTTTTCCCAAAATGGAACAGGTTATCGGCTGGGTACATTTTCGTCAACATCAAATGGAACTTCTAATACAGGAACCGGCGTAAATGTACCGGCAAACAGCAGCGGCATGACAACGATACAAAATATCTACCTTGCAAGAACCACCGCTGCCAATTCAAAAATTTATTTTGCCGTACAACAGAATTCCGGAGCGGCTTTAAATACAACCACATGGATCGGCTGTATGCCTATCCGTTGTATATAGAAGAATGAAATACCATGACAAAACACATTTTAAAAGCCAGACAGAAATCCCTGCCTGGTTTTTTTCCATATAAGGAAGGAGGTGATTATAATATACATCGACCAAAATACAATTATAACAGCCAGCGTTATTCTGGCGGCAGTGATCTCTATTTTTACTGTGATATTTGCAGCCTACCGATGGTATCTGCGCCAGGGGCAGCAACATGTGGACATCGAAAAAATGAAGGAAGAACAATGCCTTCTCACCTACGGCGTCCTGGCCTGCCTGAAGGGACTGCAGGAACAAGGCTGCAACGGCCCGGTTACCGAAGCGGCCAACAAAATCGAGAAACATTTAAACCAGCAAGCACATGAATAGGAGGGAACAAAATGGATTTAGGTTTTTTCACAGAATATTACATACCGGTTGTGGTAGCAGCCTGTTTCATTGTCGGATATTGCGTAAAGCATATCACCTGGCTTGAGAAGGTATCGAACCAGTACATCCCGGCGGTATTGGCCGTCCTGGGAGCCGTATTGGCCTGTATCGCCTCTTCCTCCATAAGCCTTGAAGTGATCGTCTCCGGCGCCTTTAGCGGCCTTGCAAGTACAGGGCTGCACCAGACATTTAAAAACATCATCCAAACAGAAAGAGAGGAACCATAATATGAACATCAATCGAGAATACCTGTCAAAAGAAAACACATATGCAGGCCAAAACACCCCCAAATACATTGTCATCCACGAAACGGACAACTGGAACCAGGGAGCCGGCGCAAAGCGCCACGCCTCCGCCCAGGCAGCCGGCCATCTGTCCACATCCGTGCACTACTATTCCGGTTCGGACGGCGTTTACCAGGCCGCAGACCACAAAGACGGGACTTACTCAGTGGGCAGAGAATACGGCGGGAACCATTCCGTCCACGACGCCAACAACCGAAACACCATCAACATTGAAATCTGTGTAAACAGTGACGGAGACTATACAAAAGCACGTACAAACGCCATTGCCCTTGTCAAACATCTGCTCGCAGAAACAGGAATCCCCGCAGAACGGGTCATCCGTCACTACGACGCCAAGGGAAAATACTGCCCCCGTAATATGATGGATCACCCTGCACTATGGGAAGACTTCAAAAATCAGATTGATGGGCAAGCCCCAGCAGCAGATCCGAAGCCGGAACATAAGGAGCCTCCGCAGCCAGAAGAAACTACAGAAAAAGAAGTCTGGTACCGGGTGGGCACCCGTTGGGAAAATGGCATCTGCCGGAATCAGACAGGAGCATACCACAACAAAAAGTTTGCCATTGCAGACTGCAAGCCCGGGCAAAAGGTCTTTGATGAAAAAGGCAATGTGATTTATTCCGCCGAACAGCAGGCAGCACAGGATACGCCCACGGCAAGCTATACCCAAAAGCAGTTTATCCTGGATGTGCAAAAAGCCACCGGCTCAAATCCAGATGGATATGCAGGAGATGAAACCCTGAAAAATACCGTAACCATATCCAGAACAAAGAACAGACGCCATGAGGCCGTAACAGCCCTGGAACGCCGCCTGAAAACATTAGGATATTATTCCGGAGAAATTGAAGCAGATCATGGAAAAACCCCCTGTTTCGGCCCCGGGATGGAATCCGCGGCAAAAACATACCAAAAAGACCATGGCTGCACGTCCGACGGTGAAATCACAGCCAGAAACAAAACCTGGAAATCTCTTCTGGGGATGATTTAGGAGGAAACGAAAAGGAGCAGATAGTTACTGCCCACAGGTCTGCGCATTTACTGCGCAGACCGTAAGATTCATACCAAAAGCCTGCAGCAATGCTTTTAACGATAACTATTGTTACTCTTTGATTATATCAAGTTCTGAAAGATTAACACCTGATGCAGAAAGAATAACTTTTAATTCAATGTAACGCCTTTTCATTTTTTTGTATACTTCTGAATCTTTTTCACAAGATAACATATAATCTTGCAGTCTGGAAAACTCTTCTACTGATATTTTCAACATTTCGCCTTCCGTCATACATCCACCCACTTTCTATCTTATATTATGACTTGTGTTGTGATATAAGCATATCACAATATAGGTACAAAGTCTATTCCATTATCAAGTTTGATAGGTAATCAAAATTGTTACAAAATAAAAATCGCTGAAACCCATAATTTACTGGATTCTCAGCGATTCTGTATACTGCCGGCAGCGGGACTTGAACCCGCACGTGGTTGCCCACAACAGATTTTGAGTCTGCCTCGTCTGCCATTCCGACACGCCGGCATGTCCAACCGAACAACTAAGATGATACCACAGCTCCCCCAAAAATGCAACTATTTTTTTCAAAAAAATATATTTTTTTCCTATTTACGGTTACTATTCATTCCCAATGTCAGTTAGTTAAGCGCTTTGAAAAACAGATAAACGGTCTGAATATAGGAATAAAGAGTTATCTGGAAGTAAATCTTGAAACAAATGGTGTGTATCATGCCATCTGACGAGCTGTGTTTTCCTATTACTGCATG
>JAAVYA010000027.1 GCA_022790855.1 Lachnospiraceae bacterium
AATAACGGGGATTAAGGAAAAACCGTCTGTTTCCCCCAAATGACATTCCTATATTCGCAGTCTAAATTATGGTCAAAAAGACCAGTTTTCCTTAGTAAATAGGGGAAACCGGTCTTTTTATATTGAAGTACATTGCTTCATTACATTTCCAAAGGGAGGAATGGCAAATGGGAATTACGCTGTATGAGCACAATCTGACCGCGTACAAGGCCGCTCTCCACCAAATGGAACATACAAAAAAAGCAGCCGTCATACACCCTACCGGAACCGGGAAATCCTTCATTGCCTTTCAGCTCTGCCAGGAGCATCTGGAGCAGACAGTCTGCTGGCTGTCTCCTTCCGAGTATATTTTCCGCACCCAGGAAGAGAACTGGAACCGGGCGGGAGGCGGGCCGCTTCCCAATATCCGTTTCTTCACCTATGCCAAATTGATGCTGATGAGCGGGAAAGAACTGGAAGAAATACGGCCATCCTACATTGTCCTGGATGAATTCCACCGCTGCGGCGCCAGGATGTGGGGGCAGGGGGTAAACCGCCTGCTCGCCTTATTCCCGGAGGTTCCTTTGCTTGGCCTGTCCGCCACCAACATCCGTTACCTGGATAACCAGCGGGATATGGCGGATGAACTCTTTGACGGCTGTATCGCCTCTGAGATGACGCTGGGGGAGGCGGTTGTCCGAGGTATATTGCATCCGCCTAAATATGTGCTGTCTGTTTTTTCCTATCAGAAGGATATCAAACGGTATGAAGAACGGATCCGTTCCGCAAAAAGCCGCGGGGTGAGAGAAGCAGCCCAGAAAGCGCTGGAAGCGCTGCGGCGGGCGCTGGAAAAGGCCGACGGGATGGATGAAGTATTTCGAAAGCATATGCCGGATGCAGCCGGAAAATATCTTGTCTTCTGCGCAAATTACAGTCATATGCAGGAAATGATGGAAAAAGTCCCGGAGTGGTTTGGAAAGACGGACCAAGAGCCCCATGTGTATTCGGTGTATGCAGAGGATCCGGAGACCAGCAGGGAATTTACTGCTTTCAAAGAGGATAAGAGCAGGCATTTGAAGCTGTTATTCTGTATTGATATGCTCAATGAGGGGATCCATGTGGAGGACGTAAGCGGGGTCATTCTCCTGCGTCCCACAGTTTCCCCCATAATCTACAAACAGCAGATTGGCCGGGCCTTGTCTGCGGGGAAAAAACGGGAAACAGTGATCTTTGACATTGTGCTGAATATTGAGAACCTTTACAGTATTGGAACTTTGGAGATAGAAATGCGGGAGGCGGTGGAACGTTTTCGGGAACTAGGCAGGGAAAGAGATATTGTAAACACACATTTTCAGGTTATAGATGAAGCAGCAGACTGCATTCGCTTGTTTGAGGAGCTGGAGGGAACACTGGGAGCTTCCTGGGAGCTGATGTATGCATGCGCCAAACAATATCATGAAACATATGGGAATCTGGAGATTCCCAAACGCTACCGCACGCCGGAAGGGTATTCTTTAGGGCAGTGGCTGGACACCCAGAGGAAAGTTTATACCGGAAAAGTCAGCGGCGTTTTGTCAAAAGATCAGATCGCCCGCCTCAATGAACTGGGCATGCGGTGGAAGGATGCCAGAGACGCCGTCTGGGAACGCAATTATGAAGAAGCCAGAAAGTATTATAAAGCCAATGGGAACCTGCTGGTAGGGGCCAGGGAAGAGGTAAACGGGATCCCCCTGGGACGCTGGATCGCCCAACTGAGGGTATCCAAGAAGAAACATGAGGTGCAGCCCTGCCTGACCCCGGAGCGTGTGCAGGCATTGGAAGAGATCGGCATGGTCTGGGATGTGCCGGCCTACCAATGGGAACAGAACTATGCGGCTGCAAAAGCCTACTATCAGAGACATGGGAACCTGGACGTACCAAGCGCCTATGTGGATGAGAACGGCGTCTGCCTGGGGGCCTGGATTGGAAAAATGCGCGTTACCGGGAACCAGGGGCATCCGGGAGCGGGCAAAAGCTACCGGGGAGCCGTCCTTACCGGGGAGCAGGTCAAAAGGCTGGAGGAGATCGGAATGGTCTGGCAGCCGAAGAGGGATTACACCTGGGCCAATGCATATACCCTGGCCTGTGAATACCAAAAGGAGCACGGCGATTTGAACATCCCGGTTTCCTTTGCCGCAGAAGGGGGCTGCCGCCTGGGGAAATGGATCCGCCACCAGCGGGACGCCTGGAGGGACGGTACGCTTTCCGGGGAACGGAAGAAGAAACTGGAGTCGATCGGAATGAATATGAATCAATAAAATGGAGAATACAGCGATGGATTTTGAAGAAGACCTGCGGTTTGAAGGGATAAAGCCGCTGGAACCAAAAGCGCTCCTGGCTTCCCCTACCATGCATGGGGAAGAAATGGATTATATAGCGGAGGCGTACCGCAGCAACTGGATGACGACCCTTGGGGAAAATATCGACAGGCTGGAACAGAGTGCGTCAGAATTTCTGGGAGAAAAACATGCGGTTGCCGTAACCTGCGGGACAGCGGCGCTGCACCTGGCGGTGAAGCTGGCGGCCAGGAGGCTGTATGGAAGCAGCAGCGGGATCTCCACGCCAGCCGGGCTGGGGGCTGGGGGCTCCCTGCTGGGGAAGCGCGTATTCTGCTCGGATATGACCTTTGCCGCGACGGTGAACCCTGTTGTATATGAAGGTGGAGAGCCCGTATTCATTGACGGGGAGTATGATACTTGGAATATGGACCCGGAGGCATTAGAGCAGGCATTTGAACGGTATCCGGATGTAAAGCTGGCGGTGCTTGCCCACCTGTACGGCACACCAGCGAAGGCAGAAGAAATCCGGGAGATCTGCCGCACCCATGGAGCGCTATTGATCGAAGACGCCGCGGAGAGCCTGGGAGCAGTATACCGGGGGGAGCAGACGGGGACGTTTGGGGATTACGGCATCCTCAGTTTTAATGGGAACAAGATCATTACGGGAAGCTCCGGCGGAATGCTGCTGTGCGGGACAAAGGAAGAGGCGGAGAAAGCCAGGAAATGGAGCACCCAGAGCCGGGAGGCGGCGCCCTGGTATCAGCATGAGGAGATTGGGTACAATTACCGGATGAGCAATGTGATAGCGGGAGTGGTGCGGGGGCAGTGGGGGCACTTACAGGAGCATATCCAGGAGAAAGCCAGGATTTACCACGGATACCGGAAAGGGCTTTCCGATCTGCCGGTGGATATGAACCCCTGGGAAGAAGGAAAAAGCGTTCCGAATTACTGGCTGAGCTGCATGACGGTTCGCCCGGAGGCCATGTGCGGGACACAGCGATCGGGGAGGTTATCTGTATACCGGAGGGAGAGAGGGAAAACATGCCCTACGGAAATTTTGGAGGTTCTGTCCCGTTACGGGGCGGAGGGAAGGCCCATATGGAAGCCCATGCATTTGCAGCCCATGTACAGGAACCATGGATTTGTTACAGCGAAAGGCTCCGGGCGTGGGCAGAGCAATGCATATAGTTCTGAGGGTCAGGAAAGAGATGTGGGTGCGGATATCTTTTACCGGGGCTTATGCCTGCCGTCGGATATCAAGATGACCCGGGGACAGCAGGAAGAGATCATAGAAATCATACATAGGTGCTTTGAATGAAAAAGAGACGTTGGAAAAACTCTGGTGCCGTAGTTTAGATGAATTACCGGAAATTTTGAATATTGTAAAAGGCGATATGAGCAGTGTAGGCCCGCGGCTCTTGTCGATGGAATATTTGCCTAGAGCGAACCGGGTAAAGCTGCCCGACTGAGATTTTGGAAGCGATTTGGCAGTAGAATAGGGTGATTGAGATTATTAAGAGATGTTTTGAGTAGAGGGGATAGGCGATGGAAAATAAACACAAACCTTACGGTCCTTACGAAAAGTACATAAAGCGCCCTTTAGATTTTTGCTGTGGATTAGCGGCAGTCATCGTTTTTGGATGGCTTTACATATTCGTTGCTATCTTGGTGAGAGTGAAGCTGGGATCGCCTGTGCTGTTCCGGCAGAAGAGGCCAGGTAAAGACGGTGAAATTTTTGAAATGTTTAAGTTCAGGTCTATGACAAACGAGAAAGATGAGAATGGGGATTTATTACCAGACGCAGAAAGGCTGACCAGGTTTAGCCGCATTCTTAGGTCTACTTCTTTAGACGAGCTTCCAGAGGCTTTCAATATTATAAAAGGCGATATGTCGGTAGTCGGTCCCAGACCGCTTGCTGTGCAGTATTTGCCATTCTATAGCGATACAGAGCGTCATCGTCACGATGTGCGCCCCGGACTAAGCGGGCTGGCACAGGTGCATGGAAGGAATGCGGTTAATTGGGAAGAGAAGTTTGCTTATGATATTGAATATGTAAATAAGATTACATTTCTGGGAGATATCAAAATCATTCTTTTATCTGTGAAAACGGCATTGAAACGGGAAAGTATTGGAATAAGGGGCATTGATTCGCCATTGGACTTTGACATTTATCGGAAACAGCAGTGGGAGCAGGAAGGAATAAGACAGTGAATATAGAGGGAAAGGTCGTTGTATTAAGAGCGATTTCGATGAAAGACACAAAATTGCTGATGGAATTAATCAATGATGCAGATACCGAGAAAATGCTAGGGGGAAGTTCTTTCCCTGTTTCGCTTGAGGGGCAGGAAAAATGGATTGCAGAGCAGTGTGGCAGAACGGACGTATTGCGCTGTATCGTTGCTCCAAAAGGGAATAAGGAAACAGGGTTGGGGACGGTGATCCTGACAGATATTGATTACAAAAATGGCGTCGCCCAGGTGCATATCAAAATGGATAAGCAGTGTGGTCGTGGAAAAGGATACGGCACGGACGCAATCCACACGATAGTGTCCTATGCCTTTGATGAAATGCGGTTAAACTGCGTTTTCGCGGAAGTTCTGGAGTATAACAGCGTATCTCAGAGACTGTTCGAGAAATGCGGTTTCCACAGGGATGGAGTGCTCCGCAAGCGCGTGTTTAAAGAAGGCTCCTTTATTGATGTTTATTCTTATTCCAAGCTTAGAGGGGACTGAAGAAGGGGGAACAGAAAGGGACTTGAAGGAAAGGCTGATGAAAGATTGAAGACGATCAGAGAGATAGGAAGCGAATTCTGGACGAATGGGCCGACAAGCCGAAACCGTGTTTTTCTGTTAAGTGGAAGAACCGCACTGGAATATATTATTCGGGATATCTTAAAGCGATACGAAATTAACTCGGCACTTCTTCCGAGCTACTGCTGCCATACAATGATCGAGCCGTTTTTCAGACATAGAATTCCGGTTAGATTTTATGACATCTATTTTGACGAGGTGAAGGGCAGCATTACAGCTGATGTACCGAAAGCCCGAGAAAATGAAGTCTTTTACTTTATGAACTACTTTGGATTCCATGAATTGCGGGGGCTTGATCTAAATGAAGTTTTAGACAATTACGCTGTGTCTATTGAGGATAGGACCCACTCGTGCATGGGCGGTAACAGTGAATCAAATGCCGATTACAGTTATGCAAGCTACAGAAAATGGACAGGTTTTGATGGAATTGCGGTTGCTGTTAAAAAGAACGGGGGGTTTGTGGAATACCCCAAAACGGAGAATAGCGGGTATACTTCCTTGCGGAGACAGGCTTTTTCCATGAAAAGAGACTTCATACATTCCGGTTTTGGGGATAAAGAAGCATTCCTTAGCTTATTCGAGGAAGCGGAACATCTGCTGGAATTGGATTATGCAGGATATAAGCCATCGGCAGACACAATGGCAGCCTTTCTGCAATTAGACACGTCCTGTATTGCGGAGAAACGAAAGGAAAATGCGGTTGTACTGCTTGAAGGACTGAAAGACATTCCGGAAATGGAACGGATGTTTTCGGCTGTGAAGGAGAATGATGTTCCTTTGTTTGTACCTGCTCTGGTAAAAACAGGGAGAACAGAATTAAGAAAATATCTGATAGGTAATACCATATATTGTCCGATACACTGGCAGGTATCGGAATTCCACTATGGAATAAGCAAAAGAGCGGAGACACTGTATCGAGAGGAATTGTCCCTGGTCTGCGATCAGCGGTACGATGTTGAGGACATGGAGAGGATGATTGATTGCATACGGAAGTTTTATGTGAGGTAAGAGAATGGGCAGCATAATGATAAGAGAGATCGATATAAAAAATCAGACCGAATGGGATTCCATAGTTCGCTCATTTCCGAATTATGATGTATTCTATCTTTCCCAATATTCAAAGGTGTTTATGAGGGAATCGCCAAAGAATGG
The DNA here is from genome assembly GCA_022790855.1 of Lachnospiraceae bacterium. Lineage (GTDB taxonomy): Bacteria > Bacillota > Clostridia > Lachnospirales > Lachnospiraceae > 14-2. The sequence goes on from JAAVYA010000027.1 coordinate 6,260, forward strand.
GGAGCCGGTACTGCTGCTGTATGAAGATGGAATCGACCGTGCAATCAATGTGTTTTTTAGGCGCGATGTGGCGATGGATAAACATCTTACAGGAAAGATAGAGAGAGGTTCTTATTATGATCTTATAACACCTTATGGGTATGGCGGATTTTTCGGAAATATCTCCGATTGGGATAAGTTGAACAGGGAATATACAGCATATTGCATAGAAAATCACTACATATGTGAGTTTGTACGCTTTGAACTGTTTACGGATTACCACAGGCATTACGGCGGAGAGATTGAGTCTCGGACGCATAATGTGGTGCGTTCACTGGATTTGCCGCTTGATGAAATGTGGATGGATTTCAGACAGAAGGTCAGGAAGAATGTAAAGAAGGCAAGGAGCCATGGACTAAGCTGTATTGTGGAGAATACTGGCGAGTACTTGGATGATTTTCTCCGTATTTACAATGGCACAATGGAAAGGACGGAGGCTGAGGGAGAGTATTTCTTCAGCAGACAGTTCTTTGAAGAGCTGAATGAAATGAAAGGTAATGTGATGTATTTCCATATTTTTTACGAAGGGAAGATTATATCCACGGAGCTTGTGATTTATGGAGCAGAGAATGCGTACAGCTATCTTGGCGGAACAGATTCAGCGTATTTTGATGTGCGTCCAAATGATTATCTGAAATATGAAATTATAAAATGGGCAAAAGAGAAAGGTTTGAAAAACTTTGTCCTCGGCGGCGGCTATGGGGCGGACGATGGAATTTTCCAGTATAAAGCCTGTCTGGCGCCCCATGGAATCGTGGATTTTCATATCGGCAAGAAGGTTTTAAATCAAAACACATACGATGAGCTTTGTTCTTTGCGAGGAATAAGGAGCAACAGTACGAATTTAGAACAAGTAGAGTTCTTCCCAGAATATCGTGGAGAGGGTAATGCATGAAATTGGAAGAGGTCAGCGGATGAAGATATTATTTGCAACTCTGTATGACATGAATCATATAGAAACTCGCGGGATTTATGAAGATTTGCTGCGTGTATTTATGCAAAATAGTCATGAGGTATTTGTCGTCTCGCCATTGGAGCGGTATAAGAAAGAAAAGACAAAACTAATAAATTGTGATGGTTGTACTATTTTAAAAGTAAGAACAGGAAATATACAAAAGACCAATTTTATGGAAAAGGGAGTTGCAACACTATTACTAGAAAGTCAATTCATATCAGCTATAAAGAGGTATTTTGGAAATATAAAATTTGATCTTGTATTATATTCAACCCCTCCTATCACGCTTGCAGGTGTAATCGAATATGTGAAAAAACGTGATGACGCTAAATCATATCTGCTTTTGAAGGATATATTCCCTCAAAATGCAGTTGATATTGGGATGATGAGTAAAACAGGCATAAAGGGAGTCTTATATAAATATTTCAGAAAAAAAGAGAAGAAGTTGTATGCGCTGTCAGATTATATTGGCTGCATGAGTCAGGCAAATGTGAATTATGTCTTAAAGCATAATCCGGAAATTGACGCAGGCAGAGTAGAGATTTGCCCGAATTCAGTTGAGCCGATTGATAGATCGGTATCAGGAGAAGAGAAAATTTTAATGAGAAAGAAGTATGGTATTCCCCTTGATCAAACTGTATTTGTGTATGGCGGCAATTTGGGAAAACCACAAGGAATACCGTTTTTGATAGAGTGTCTGAAAAGTCAGAAAGATAATGAAGAGGTATTTTTTCTGATTGTTGGTGGAGGAACTGAGTACGGAAAATTGGAAGAGTACTTGAACGACTCTAAGCAAGAAAATGTAAAATTGGTGCCGAGACTTCCAAAAGAGGATTACGACCGCATGGTAGGAAGTTGTGATGTGGGTATGATTTTTTTGGATCATAGATTTACCATTCCAAACTTTCCCAGTAGGCTGCTTTCATATATGCAAGCGAAGTTGCCGGTACTTGCGGTAACTGACCCTAACACAGATATAGGAAAGGTTATCGCAGAAGGTGGTTTTGGGTGGTGGTGCGAGAGCAATAGTGTGATAGGTTTTTCTGATCAAATAAGTTTGATTTGTAACGCAGGCATAGATGAAGCTGGAAACAATGGATTTGAATTTATGTGCAGAAACTATGGAGCAGATAGTGCTTACTCTGTTGTGTTGGAGAAAATTACGCAGCAATAAGAGGTGAGAGAAATGGGAATGAATAATATTGATTTGTGTATAAATGGAAAACTACTCGCCAAGACACAGAAGTATGAGTTTGCTTATAAAGCAGGATATTTAGAAATTTCTAATCATTTAGGAGGACAGACAAAAAAAGTTGCTCTGTTTTCTGGAAATTATCATATTATGAGTAAAATTCGATACCTCGAAAGATTATTGCGATTAGAACCTCGATGCGCTGCGGTAATCTCTGATGAAACAATACTACTTTCTCATAAAGGAAAGATTCTAAATATAAATGCAGAAAATGGAGAAATAAAAGTTGAACACAAATATAAGGCGGGGATGAATAATCCGCTGGTCTTTTGCAAGTGTAATATTGCTGAAAACAGTTGGGTGCTATATGGGGAATACGGATGGAATGAAAATATGGAGGAGGTTTCAATTTATAGAAGAGATTCCCAGGGAAAGTGGGGAAAAAAGCAATCGTTCCCAGAAAACTCAATAGCGCATATTCACTGCATTGTACATGATCCATACAGACATTGTTTTTTGATTGCAACTGGAGATTCTGATCAAGAGTCCGGAATATGGATGATGGATGAGGACTTTCAAAATATAAAGCCAGTTATAACAGGGAAGCAGGATTATCGGACTTGTTTTATTTTACCTACAATGGAAGGGTTTGTTTATGCAACTGACACACCGCTGAAGCAAAATGCTGTCTATAAATACAAATACGGAGGCAACACAGAACCCGAGAAACTGTATGATATGCCAGGTCCATGTATATATGCAAAAAAGGTAAAAAGCGGATTTGTTATGGCGACATCAGTGGAACCTGATAGTAGTTTGCCTGTTTGGAGATATAGATTTACTAGAAAACTTGGAAAAGGCGTTCGAGATCATTTTTCTCATTTGATTTATTTTGATGGAAAGTCGTTCAAAGAAATATTTAAGGCACAGAAGGATGTACTGCCTATCTGGCTGTTTCAATTTGCAAATTTTCAATTTCCGGATATGGAAGAAGAGGATGCTGATTTTCTTACTATTACTTCAACTGCTGTTAAGAAATATGATGGGAAAACAATACGAGTCATGATGAAATAGTAAATTCTTAAGAATATTTACAGAAATGGGAGAAACAACAATGCAAGAGAACAATCCGCTGATTAGTGTGATTATGAGTGTAAAAAACGGAGAGAAATGTATTGACAAATCCGTACAATCTATTTTAAATCAGTCATTTGGTGATTTTGAATTTATCATTTGTGATGATGGGAGTACCGATGATACATATAAAATTCTTCAAAGGTATGCGAAACAAGATTCTAGGGTAATAGTATTAAGAAATGAATCTAACGGTGGTTTGGCATACTCGCTTAATCGTTGCATTGGTGTAGCAAGAAGCAATATACTGGCGAGACAGGACGCAGATGATTGGTCTGCTACTAATCGATTTGAAGTTCAATATCCATTTGTAATGAATCATCCTGAATATGCGATAGTAGGTACATCGTGGAACAACGTAAATAATGCTGGGGATGAATGGCCATATTTTCCCCAAAAGGAACCTTGTGCAAAAGATTTGATTTGGGACGGAGGATTCATGCATCCGTCTTGGATGATGCGAAAGGACATGTTGAAAAAGGTTGATTATTATACCGAAGGTCCATTCACCATGAGGGATCAGGATTATCACATGGTTCTAAAACTATATGGAGCAGGCATGAAAATATACAACATGGATGAGTTGTTATATTTTTATCGTAATGATGAAACAACTTTTGGCCGTACAAAGAATTGGAAAAGAGTAAAAGGATTAATGTGGATACGTTTTGATGGGTATCGACGTAATCATTTTCCAGTATGGACCTATATAGTTGTATTGAAGCCACTAATTAAAAATTTGTTACCGACATTTATAACGAAGTGGTACTATTTGAGGAATATCAAAAGATGAAGATTCTAATTGTAATTAGCGAATTAAAATATAGCGGAGCTGCAAAGATTGCTGCGTGGTTAGCAAATTCCTTGGCGGAATCGGATTTGGATGTGACTTTACTAACATTTTTAGGAGAGAAAGACTCACAGATAGTAAATAAGAATGTAAAACAAGTAAAAATAAAGATAGATGATACATCGAGATGGAAAAGAACACTAAAAGCTATTCGTCAAATACATAAAACAATAGCGAAGCATAAGTATAATGTCCTAATTAGTTTTTTACCATTGGAGGGATTTGTCTCCGTTTTAGCTTCCGTTCATACAAAGACAAAGGTGATTGTAGCAGAACGAAGCGACCCTTACAATGAGAAATCTATACCGGCAAATATATTTCGCTTCTTTTTTAGATTTGCAGATGGGGCAGTATTTCAATCATCCGGCGCCATGGCGTATTATCCACGTAAACTAAAGCAAAATAGTAGAATTATAGAAAATCCGGTCTTGAGAAGTAATGTGCCAATGATACCATATGAAGATCGATACGATGAAATTGTATCGGTTTCACGTATGGAAATAAAACAAAAACGACAAGATTTACTTTTGAAAGCTTTTGCCATAGTTGCCGAAACAAAAAAAACAGTCAAGCTAAAATTAATCGGTGACGGACCAGATATGGATGATATCAAAGCGTTATCAAAAGAATTAGGTATATATGAACAAGTAATATTTATCGGTAAGAGCAGTGATGTTTTAAAGGAAATTTCCCATTCCAAAGTATTTGTGTTTGCATCGGATTTTGAAGGTATGCCAAATGCAATTTTAGAAGCACTTTCAATGGGGGTGCCAGTAATTACAACAGATTATAGCCCGGGAGGGGCGATAGAGTTGGTGTCAGCAAAGGAAAGAGGGTTTGTTGTTCCACGAGGAAATGAAAAATTGCTTGCGGAAAAGATGATATACACTCTGAATCATGCAGATCGTGCAGCAGAGATGTCAGCAAATGCAGTGGAAATTTATACGGATAATTCCGAAACAGAAATTTTGAAAAGATGGATGGAATACATTACCCATATTGCACATTGTGAGATGAAAAGAGGTGCAGAGGACTGATGCTGCAGGTGATCTTTTTTTTAGTGGCGATCATCGGATTGATTTTTAGCAAATCAAGAATGATGAGAATCATTCTGATTGGATATATAGGAGTTGTCATTGCGCTTAACTCTTATAATCCCGATTATTCGAGTTATATGCTGATTTACCAAAATCCGAGTGCTGCGCAAGAAGAAATAGGATTCAGGTTTTTGTGTGGAATTGCTAATCGAATAAAATTATCATACGATCAATTTCATTTTATCATTGTCGTTTTAGGGCTTATGTTGCTCATTAAGGGAACAAATTGGCTGTTTAAAATGGAGAACGTTAGGGCAACTAATTACTATCTGGTCAGTTATATGTTTTACCCTATGATGATGGACGTCGTATTGCTGCGTTCATTTTTGTCAACTTGTATAATCCTATATGGGTTCCATTTCCTTTTACAAAAAAGAAGAGGGCATTATGTAACAACTATACTTGTAGCTTCCACAATACATGTTTCATCGCTATTCTTTTTATTGTTTTTATTAGAAGATAAGATTCATCCTATTGTTTTAACAAGCAATATGATAACGGGTGATAGGAAAACTAACAAGAAAAAGCACAGAAGGATTATTCTAATTTCTTTTACTATCATTGTTACACTTCTCGTCGTACTCAGGTTTGAAATTTTGCAGAACCTGATGACCATGATGGGATTTAATGCATTAAAAGTTGATATCATGCTCGATGGAAGCAACATTAACGCCAAGATGATTATTTATGGGATTATAATCGGAATGATTAATTTTGTTCCATTCATGCTGAACCGGAGAATGAGTGCGAGGGATATAGATTGCATAGGAAATTATGATCATCTGATGTTTACGGTTAATTTGGTACTGCTTATCAACATTGTCTTAGTGATTTATTCGGATCAGTTTTTGCGATTGCTGGGTGTTGGTGTAATGCTTAATAGCATCTATTATGCCGTGTTGATGAAAATGGAACATAGACAAAGCAGACGATGGTTCATCATGTTGACGGGATTGATAGCGCCAGTGTTTTTGTTTTGGTATCGAATGTTTGTTTATGAGACAGCAAACGGAATTCCTTACATAGATTATGTGTTTCAGTGCGTCTTGGAGAACAACTTTTTTATTAATTTTTTTAAATGAGGAGATATGAGCAAATATGGATAGACTACCCCAATATTATATATTTGGATATTCGGATTATATTAAAAACTCTTTATTAGATATATTGAAGCTGCCTAACGTTCATTACTACGAAACGTATCATCCTGACGGTGTGATCAAACGAGTTTTGAACCGAGTATTTGTTTCGAGATATAGTCGGATATTAAGTTCGATGTTGATGCCAGTTTGCAAAAATCTCTATTGGCAAGGGAATAGACCGTGTAAGGAGGAAATGCAGATTTTCATTTTGTATGAGATAAATCCCCTTTCAAATAAGCAACAGTGGATAAGAGAAGTAAAGAAAGATTATCCGAATAGCAAGATTGTATATATTTTCACAAACATAATAGATGAGCACCGTAAGTGGAGAATAGAACAAATTAATAGGCATCGAGAGCTTTATGATTTAATCTTAACTTTTAATGAAAAAGATGCGGAACAATACAATATGGATTATTATGAGGGCGTTTTTTCATCAGTCCAAGTGAGTCGAAGGTTAATTGATGATGCTGAAATGAGCGACGTGTATTTTTGTGGATTAGATAAAGGAAGATTGCCGTTTTTGCTGGATATTTATAAATATCTAACGTCTAATGGAGTGAAATGCATATTTGATATCATTTTTGCCGACGAATCAAGAAAGGAAGAACATGAAGGTATTCAATACCATGAGGATTTAATAAATAATCAAGCGATGTTAGCTCGGGTGATAAAAAGCAAATGCATATTAGAGGCCATGGTAGATACGACACAACCTGGAAGTTCTCTTAGAATGTGTGAAGCCGTAGCATTTAAAAAAAAATTACTGACAAATAATCCGTTTGCAAAGGATAAGCCATTTTTTAGTTCCAAACAAATGCAGTATTATAGCGATGCAACGGACATAGATATTTCATTCATATATAAGGAATTGGGAGAGTCTGATTTTTTAGACGATCATATGCTTTCACCGATGAAATTACTAGATTACATGGAAAGAAAGTTAGTTAAGAATGAATTTGATAGATAAAATACCCAAACAAGTAAAAGCAACAGTAGCTTTTATTATTGCGAGTACAATTACACAAGGTCTAAGCTTACTCGTGACTCCCTTATTTGTTCGAATAATGACAACAGAACAGATTGGCATAGTTACTAATTTTAATTCATGGAACGCAATCATCGGAGTTATCGTTAATATGGTACTTTATTCTAGTTCCTATGTAATTGCTATGAATGAATTTCCCAATGAAAGAGATGAATATACATCATGTGCAATGTCCGTATCGTTACTTATTTCAGGTTTCTTTTTGATTGTTAGCTTGGCGTTTTCAGATCAAATTGCAAAAGCTCTTGATGTGGATCATAACCTTCTGTTGTTAATGTGTGTTGGTTTTTCTTTTTTACCAGCTACTAATTTTTGGCTTGCCAGGCAACGGTATGAATACTCTTATCTTCCTGTTTTATTATTTAGTGTCATTTCTGCTGTACTTGCTACAGGTGTTTCCATTCTTACTGTTTATTGTGCGGATGACATAGGAGTTAGTGCTGCAGAGGCGAGGCTATATGGCACATATTTGGTTAACATTCCTATAGCAATATTCTTCACAGTATGTATCTTGTTTAAGGGGAAAACGATTTTCAGAAAAAAATATTTGAAATTTATTATTATAGTGAACTCTCCAATGATAGTTCATTCATTTGCGAAAAATGTGCTTGATGTTTCAGATCGGGTGATGATTACCTCTCTCATAGGAGAAAGTGCTGCTGGAATATATGGAACACTGTATAGTATAAGTACATTAATTGCCATTTTATGGAACGCAATTAATATAGGCATAACACCTTACATGTTTTCTCAAATGAATGAAATTGAGAATCAGGAAGGTACTCTTAGAAGGTTTACGAATACACTGCTGTTTGTCTTTTTTGTCCTTTCGATTATTATAGTACTTATTTCTCCGGAAATTGTGGGATTGTTTACCACTGCTGAATATGTAGAGGCTATAGGCGTTGTTCCTCCTTTAATTAGCGGCTGCTTTGTTACGGCAATATACTCAGTGATTGGTAATGTTTTGCTATATAATAAAAAAACGAATAGCGTGATGCTTGCTACAATCTTAGCAGGGGCAACAAACATTATCTTAAATCGTATTTTTATACCAACAATGGGCTATCATGCGGCTGCATATACTACCATAGTTGGTTATATCGTTTTGACTGTTTCGTTATACTGCTCAACAAAAAAGATTAAGAACAATACTCCCAATTTTATCGATGTTAGATTCATGGTTATGTTGTCTGCCTTAAATGTAATGACAAGCAGCATATTAAAAATATTATATCCGTATGCAATAGCAAGATACGGGATCATAATACTGATAATCGTTTTGGCGCTTTTAAATCGAAGAAAGATACAAGAAATTCTAAAAATGGTCTATGGTAATAAAAGTTGACATGATAGGGAGAAGATTAGAATGATACAAGACTATTTGAAAATTCATTCGGAAAAGATTGAAAACAAAATATTAGCAAGATATCGATGCAAACAGCTTAAGAGAACAGACTTTTCAATTATATCAAACAATTGTTGGGGTGGTCATGTGTACCGGAGATATGGATTGCCATACTTATCGCCAACAGTGGGATTATACTTCTTCACAGATGAATACATGAAATTTATTGCAAATTTAGCTGAAAATCTAAATTCTGATCTAAGGTTTATTTCTTGGACAGAATCTAGGTATAAGAGTGTGATACTAGAGAAAAAACAAGAAAGTGTTCCTATCGGGCTGCTGGGAGGCGATATTGAAATTATGTTTTTGCATTATCAATCAGCGCAAGAGGCTTATGATAAGTGGAACAGAAGATGTCAGCGTGTTAATTTAGATAATTTAATTATAAAAATCAGTCAAATGAATTTATGTACGATAGACCATCTAATGGCTTTTGATAGGTTAGATTATAAAAGGAAGATTGCTTTTGTAATACCGGAGTATTCTTCGCGATTGGCATGTGGAATTCCTGTCTATAAATATTCCAATAGTGAAAGAGTTCTTGACGATACAACCTACTATGATAGGCATATTGCACTAGATGGGTTTTTAAATGACTTCAAATAGAAGGGGGCATAGTGTTTATGTTGAGAAAACTGTATAGAGTATTTTATAGAAAAATTGTAGGTAATCTTGATCCTTTAAAGTATGCAAGGAAAATCGGCGTTAATATGAATGGAAAGGTTTTCCTGACAGGAGGGGTATTGTGGGGGACAGAGCCCTGGATCATTACATTAGGTGATAATGTTCATATTTCCGATGGGGTAAGGTTTTTGACTCATGATGGGGGTGCAAGACTATTCCGAAATCGTGTGCCAGATTTAGAAATAACCAAACCAATCGTGATCGGAAACAATGTTTTTGTTGGTAATTGTGTTATTTTTCTTCCAGGGGTCTCTATTGGGAATCAAGTCGTTATAGGTGCGGGAGCCGTTGTTACTCATGATGTACCCGATGGGGTTGTCGTTGCAGGCGTCCCTGCAAAAGTCATTGAAAGCTATGATGAATACTTTGCTAAATTGCAGGATAAAAGCATTCATTTGGGACATTTGTTGGGAGAGGAAAAGGACATTGCAATGAGAAAATACTATAACTACACAAATGATACAAAGGGTATCTACTTTTAAAGAACTCACCTACTGTGAGATAACCGCAGGGGGAAGAACGAAAGGAACTAATTACGATGAAAATTGCAGTAGCAGGAACGGGATATGTGGGACTCTCTTTAGCAGTCCTTCTAGCCCAGCACAATGAAGTCACCGCCACGGACATCGTGCCGGAAAAGGTGGAAAAACTGAATCGGTGGGAATCGCCAATCAAAGACGAGCACATTGAAAAGTATTTAAGTGAGGCGAAGGAAGGGAAACGGAAGTTAGATCTTCGTGCCACTACAGATGGGGCTGCTGCATATGCTACAGCCGACTATGTGATTATCGCCGCACCGACTAACTACGACCCGAAGAAGAACTTTTTCGACACATCTGCTGTTGAGGCGGTTATAAAGCTCGTGATGGAAGTGAATGACCACGCTATGATGGTGATTAAATCCACTATCCCGGTGGGATATACTGTGAGTGTAAGAGAGAAGATGGGCAGCAGAAACATCCTGTTCAGCCCGGAATTTCTGCGAGAGTCAAAAGCTCTCTACGATAACCTTTATCCCAGCCGCATCATTGTCGGCTGTGATGAAGAGAGCAGGGAAGCTGCGGAGGCGTTCGCTCATCTTCTCCAGGAAGGTGCAAAAAAGCCGGACATCGACACTCTCTACATGGGCTTCACGGAAGCTGAGGCAGTAAAGCTTTTTGCCAATACATACCTTGCCTTACGTGTTGCTTACTTTAACGAGCTGGACACCTATGCAGAGACGAAGAAGTTGGATACGAAGGCAATCATTGAGGGCGTGTGTTTGGATCCGAGGATTGGGACGCATTATAGGGCGCCAAGTTTTGGTTATGGGGGTTATTGTCTCCCTAAAGATACAAAACAGTTATTGGCGAACTACGAGGATGTTCCGCAGAATATGATGTCGGCAATCGTTGAGAGTAACAGGACAAGGAAGGATTTTATAGCGGACAGGGTATTGGAGAAAGCCGGTTATTATACGGCGAGCGGAATGTGGAATCTTGATAAGGAGCGTCCGATTCAGATCGGCATCTTCCGCCTGACCATGAAAAGCAATTCCGATAACTTTCGCTCATCGGCTATTCAGGGCATCATGAAGCGCATTAAGGCGAGAGGCGCCACCTGTATTGTGTATGAACCGACGTTGGAAAATGGGACGACATTCTTTGGAAGTCTCGTTGTGAATGACATTGAGAAGTTTAAGGCTGGATCAGATGTGATTGTGGCGAACCGATATGAGGCTGTGCTGGATGATGTGAAGGATAATGTGTACACCAGGGATTTGTTTGGATGCGATTGATTGGATAGAGGCGGGATGTGTTCATCTCGCCCAAATCAAACTCAAAAGTTTCGTCTTAATGGTGGATTCTATAGCAAGCTAAGGCGATTGTGGAATTTGAGTAAAAACCGTACAGAATATTGTACAAAATGTTGATAACACTATGGATATGGAATATACTATATTCAAAGGAGTGTGATCATATGATAGCAACTAATTTTTCAAATGTGAGAAATAATTTTAAAGAGGTTTGTGATAGAGTTGTACATGATTCTGATATCGCAATAATTACGAGAAAAAATGATGAAAACGTGGTGCTTATGTCTCAGGCACAGTATGATAACTTAATGGAAAATCTTCATATAAGAGAAAGCAAAGCGAATTATGAGTGGCTAAAGGACCTAATTCCATCGGCCTTAATATAATTGCCCCAAAACCCCAATCTTATTCTGGAGACCGGGTGTACCCAAGGGGCAGGCTCTGGGCCCGCCCAAGGGAATGGGAATAAAATTCAATGCCCGTTTGCCATACAAAAAAATGTATAGAATTCGCCAGGCTGGTTATTATTATTCCAAATCAAACTCAAAAGTTCCATCCGCTTCGTCATAATGTTCATTGGGAATCCACAGTACGGATTTATCCGTCAGATTGTAGATAACGCTGTGGACGGTACAGCCATTGCTGTCATCGTTATTCCAGCTTCTGCGGCCTACAATCGCCAGAATATCCATAGCGGCATCTTCATCGGCTACAATGCCGTCCGTTAAGCTTAGTTCCTCATATATCCGCTGATAGCGGTCATAGCCTTTTTTCTCATCATCTGATTCGTAATAGTCGGGCTGAACGATAAAATTTGTTACCCATTGATACTCACTGTCCCCTTCGGCTTTGCCGATATGGGCGTCGTCATCGTTATATGTAACCACAAGCTCCCGTTTGCTGCCGTCGGTGTCTGTCTGATCAGAGGTTCCCACCCATTCCAAAATGGCGCTTTTGCCGCTGGCGTCGGCTACCATGTAATGATAAGAGGTCTTGGCGGAATCGTGGAGGTCATAGCTGGAAGCAATTTCCACGGCATCTTCCACATTGTCCGCATAGTCCAGGATCAGACGCAGCAGAGTGGTGGAGGTCAGATCCGGCTTTTCCGTGTTCTGATCGGTTGGCACGGAGCCGCCTTGATAGGTCATGTAGATTCCGCAGGCCACGCCGGCGTCGTTTATGCCGTCTAAGGGGATGTAGGGAGCGGCCAGGCAGGTGATACGATTTGCCAGGCCGTCTACATCTTTATTGACGTCAAGCCCCAGAAACTGGAGGTCAATGGTGGAAATGGAAGCATGGCGTCCTTTGTTGGCCTGTGTACGCACAATACAAGTATTGGTTTTGGAAAAATCATAATTTCGGGCAAAGAGCCGGTCTCCTTCTTCTGAGGCGGCGGTAAATGAGGAACAGGCGATGTCTGATTCGCTGATGCTCATGTCAATGAGCCCTTTGGTGATATTTCCGGTGATGAAGTTAATGAGCTCTTTGTCGCTGGAAGCTCCGCCCTGGGCTACGAACTTATCCAGATAAAAATCGCCCTTCACATCCATATAATAAACGGCGCCGTCCAGATGTTCGTCGTTCCGCTCTCTGAGAAGCTTTATACTGGTCATGGTGGAAATTTCATTATGCCAAAGGGCAAATATGGCGATAGCCAAGATAAGGATCAGGGCTAAGATGACTGCTCCAATGGCGATAAGTATTTTTTTCCAAAGTTTCTTAGGTTTTGCTGTTCGTTCCATACGTTCATCCTTTCATTAAAAAACACGCTCTAGCGAGGGAGTCCCTCTTTGCTGATTTCCCGCAGATTTGCAGTAATAGAATCCAGGGCGCGGTAGAAGTCGTTTCGTTCCTTGGGGCTTAGATCCTTTCCCGCTAATTCCACCGCCAGGTTTGCTCGCTGCCCGATTTGCTCTGCAACGTCCCGGCCTTGTTTGGTAAGCGTTAGCAGGCCCCGGTAAAGGCTTTGATTTACTTCATTTTTGGTTACCAGTCCTTTTTCCTGTAAAACGGCTATGGTGCGGGAGACGTCTGATTTATCCTTGCCGCATAATTCACATAATTGAGGGCCGGTAACGCCTTCTTTGCAGCGGTACATAGCAGTCAGATAGATCGCGTGAGAACCTTTCAGCCTGTAGGCAGAAAGCTCCTCTGAGGCTAACTTGTGCCAATAACGAGAGATTTCAAAAATTGCAAGGGAAAAACGTTCAAATCGTTCTATCATTTTTCTGTCTCCTGGAAAATGCAAAAAGTTGAAGCTGCAATTTCTGTATCATACATCAAAGAAGTTGAGTTGTCAACTTCTTTTGTTCATGACAATAGAATCCTCCCAGAGCGGGAATTCTATTATTTGAAATTCAAACATCTCCGAAATAAAAAGCCCAGCATGATTGATAAAGTATGGCAAATATACTTTAATTATAATAAAAGACAGAACTTATTGCAGGATAAGAAGTAATTTATGGGTAAAGTAAGAGCCAGAGTTTGCATTAGTTGAAAAAATTGAGCTTCAGCAAATGGAATGGGGTCTACCACATTGGTCTGAGCCGAGAAGGCGGTGGTGTACAAGGTGGCCAGTCCCATGGAAGTCCAGTGTTCCGTTAATGTGCATTTCTTTTAAAAAATATGTAAAATGCCCCGCAAAGCGTTCAACTTCCTATAGACACAGAATGGTTTAAGCAACACTTAAGGAAAAAACGGTTGATTTTTTTTGCGCCTTTTTTTAAAATTAAATGTAGTATATCCCCTTGTACTTTGAGGGGTGCGTTAGAAATTGTGAAAGCGGAGGAGACTATGGGAGAGATGGATATCCGGGTCATCAAGACCATAGAAAGTATTCAGGAAAGTTTTTTATGCTGCCTGAGTGAGGTTGGCTTTTTGAATATGACGGTGAAAAATATTACGGAGAAGGCAAGGATCAACCGTTCCACATTTTACAAATACTATGCGGATAAATATGATTTGCGCGATAAATATGTGGATGATGTGATCACAGACTTTGTGGATCATCTGGATGTGGCTTTTTTGCAAATGAATGAGATTACGCTGGAGAGTTATTTCGAAGATCTGCGCAATTCCCTGGAAGCATTTTGGGGAAAACAGCGGGAATATCTCGTCTTGTGGAGCTCCAACCTTCAGGAGCGGAATGTGTTTGAGGAAATGATTGACGGGGGCGTGAAGAAGCTGGTGGGGGAGTTTGAAAAAAATCCAAACATCCGTAAGACAAAGCGTCCGTATTTTTCCTTGTATGCAAGGCTGTTTCTGGGAAATATGATGGTGAGCGTCCGATGGTGGTTTACGGAGGGGCGGCAGGTTAGTTCGGATGAGTTTACAAGGCTGATGATATTGCACATGGGAAACGGCATTTACGATACGTTAAGAGATGGACAGCAGAGATAAGGAGCTTGCATGGGAAAGGAAAGGAAACGGAACAAAAAGGGACGCATTCGAAGGATTCTGATGATACAGTTTTTACTGCTTCTTATTCTGATGGGATGCGGGGCATTTTATTTGATCAAAACTTACGGGGAGGATATTTCTGCCATGCAGCAGGAAGCCAGGAGAATTGTAGACAGCGCCTCTCCCAAAACCTTCCGGGCGGCGGAAACAAGCCTGGTGTATGACGATAACGGGAATCTGATTACCGCCATGAAAGGGGAGAAGGACGTCTATTATCTGGATGATGAGGAGATTCCTGCTTATGCCAAGGCGGCGATTATCAGTATTGAGGATAAAAAATTTGAGACTCACAGGGGATATGATTTGAAGGGAATTTTAAGATCTGTGAAATCTTATCTGGAAAGCGGCCAGGTGACTCAGGGAGGAAGTACGATTACCCAGCAGTTAGCCAGAAATATTTTTTTAACCCATGAACGGACATGGCAGAGAAAAGTCCAGGAGATTTTGATTGCGGTGGAGCTGGAAAAGAAATTCAGCAAGGAAGAGATACTGGAGTTCTATTTGAACAATATTTATTTTGGGAACGGTTATTATGGGATTCAGGCGGCAAGCAAAGGGTATTTCAGCAAAGATGTGGACGTCTTAAGCTTATCGGAAATTGCATTTTTATGCGCCATACCCAATAATCCTGGAATGTATGATCCCTTGGAGCATATGGAAAAAACCCTGAAACGAAGAGACCGAATCTTAAAACAGATGAAAGAAGATGGAAAGATTTCAGAAGCCACCTGCAAAAAAGCCATGGGAGAAGAGATCGTGCTGAACCGTTCCCAGCGGGGGAAATCGGATTATGTGGAGACGTATACGTATTACTGTGCGACCCGGATTTTGATGGAGCAGCAGGGATTTTTGTTTCAGACGGAATTTGAATCGGAGGAGGAGAAGGAACGGTATCAGGAGGAATACAGCGCCTTATATGGGGAATGTCAGGCCAACCTTTACAAAAAGGGGTATCGTATCTATACCTCTGTCAATATGGAGCTGCAGCAGAAGCTTCAGGGGGCTATTGACGGGAACCTGGCGGAGTTTTCGGAAGTAAATGCGGAAGGGATTTTTACGCTTCAAGGGGCAGGGGTTTGCATTGACAACCACACAGGATTGGTAAAGGCTATTGTGGGAGGCCGGAATCAGGATCTGAACGGGTATACCTTAAACCGTGCTTATCAAAGTTATCGTCAGCCGGGAAGTGCGATAAAACCGCTGATCGTATATACGCCGCTTCTGGCCAGGGGCTATACGCCGGATTCTGTGGTGGTTGACCAGGAGATTTTGGACGGTCCCCAGAATGCGGACGGCGTCTTTGAAGGGGAGATGACCTTGAGGAGAGCCGTGGAAAAGTCTAAAAATACGGTGGCCTGGAGCTTGTTTTCGGAGCTCACGCCGGAGGCGGGCCTGGAATATTTGCGAAAGATGAATTTTGCCAGACTGGACAGGAAAGATCTTCGTCTGCCCGCTGCATTGGGGGGATTTACCAATGGAACCTCGCCTCTGGAAATGGCCGCCGGATTTGCTGCTCTGGAAAATGATGGAAATTACCGGAAACCTACTTGTATCAGTAAGATTACGGACGCCCAGGGGAATGTAATATACGACGCTGCGCCGGAGCCTGTTTTGGTATATGAGCAGAATGCTGCCCGGATGATGACCAGTATGTTGACAGGCGTCTTGACTGAGGGGACCGGAAGCGGCCTGGCGTTGTCTTCTGTTGCCAGCGCGGGGAAGACAGGTACTACCAATGACAATAAGGACGGATGGCTGGTGGGATATACGCCCTATTATACTACCAGTATTTGGGTGGGATATGATATGCCGAGAGAGCTGCCGGGATTAAGCGGGGCTACATATCCTGGATTGATCTGGCATCAATTTATGGAGGAAGCCCATCAGGGATTGAAGCCATTGGAGTTTCTGCCTTATATCAGGTCGGAAGAGCCGGAAGGAACCGAGGAGTCCCAGGAATCTGGGGAAAGCGGCGAAGGAACTGAGGGAATACAAGATTTCCCGGACGTGGTGGGAATGTAAGAAGCAGATTGCGAAAAAACAGGCGTATCTAAAACTTGCCGTATAAGATGTTACCGGCAGGTTTCGGACACGCCTGAAATTATCTGTGGATTAATGATATCCGATGGCGGTTGCAACCATAATTAATACGATTTGGAGCGCAAACATCATGATGAACAAGGGCCACATGAATTTGTACCATTTCTGAAGGGGAATTCCCATAATTCCGCATTCCGTAGCAATAACGGTAGGCCAGAACATGTTGGAGAAACCATCCCCGAACTGGAAGGCCAATACGGCTATCTGGCGTTCCATACCGATGGAGTCAGCCAGAGAAGCCATAATAGGCATAGATACGGCGGCCTGGCCGCTGCCGGAAGGAATAAAGAAATTCAGGATGTTCTGTACAATTACCATGCCCACTGCTGCGATGCCTTTGGGGACGTTGGAGAGGGCGCTGGATAAGTAGTACACCAGGGAGTCGATAATATTTCCTTCATTCATAACAAGAACCAAAGATCTGGCTACGCCGATGACCATAGCTCCGAATAAGATTTCGGTACATGCTTCTACAAATTTCTTGCAGATTTCACTGGGGCCGAATCCTCCCAGAAGACCCACCACAAACATGGCGATAATAAACAGGGCGGAAAGCTCGGAAAGATACCAGCCGTACTGGGTGGTTCCAAATACCAGAAGGGCGATGGTAGCCACAAATACCAGGATGATCAGCTTGTGCCTAGCAGTAAAAGGAAGCTGGGCCATTTTTTCTTTTGTCATGCCTTCATCCATATGGAAAGCGACGTCCTTCACAACGGAGCGGGAGGGGTCTTTTTTTACTTTATGGGCATAACGCATCAAATACCAGATGGCCAGTCCTTCAAACAGGATCAGACAAATAATACGGAATCCAATGCCGGAGCCGATGGGGAGGCCGGACACGCCCTGGGCGATACCGATGGTAAACGGGTTTAAGGTGGCGGCGGAAAATCCCGTTACAACGCCAAGTACCACGGCGGCGCCGCCTACCAGGCCGTCGTATCCCATAGCAATGGCGATACCGATAAAGGCGGGAAGCAGACCGTAAACCTCTTCGTACATACCGAATGTGGAACCGCAGATGCCGAAGAAGATCATAAATACGGGGATGATCAGTATCTCCGTACCTCGCATCAGACGCTGGAGAGCGCCAATGCCGCCGTAAAAAGCTCCTGTTTTGATCATCATATATACCAGGCCGTAGGCAAAGAAGCAGAAGAAAATAATATCCGATGCATCTGCCATGCCGTTTGCCAGGGACTGTACCATTTTAAAGGGACCTACCGGGCTTTGATCCACATGGTGATAAGAACCTTCTACAATGATGTCATAACCGGTTTCTTCATCCAGTACCCGGTCATATTGCCCTGCCGGGATCAGGTAGGTCATTAATGTAACGAGAATTAGGATGATGCCGATAATGACATAAGTGTGGGGTACTGCAAGAAGTTTCTTTTTCTTTTCCATAAATCTCCTCCTGTTAAGTGGGGAGCCCGTTCAGTTCTTCCAGTGCATAAACGCCGATCTGGATAGCTGCTTCAATACAGTCTTCGTCAATATCAAATTCCGCATTGTGAACAGGCTGTGTTGTATTGGTTCCAATTCCTACATAGGTGCCGATGCCGCCGTTTTGCTGAACCTTGGTAATCATAGAAGCCGCATCGTCGGTGCCTCCTACGTTGCCCTCAAAGTAGATTTTTTCAAACCAGGGAACTTTGTTGGCTGCCCGATTTATGACTTCCATCATGGCGTCGTCGCTTCTGCCTGCAGGGACGTCGCCGTAATCCAGATATGTATAGGTCAGATCGTAGGTTTTTGCCGTTCCGTCCAAGATATCAAATACCCGTTTTCCGGCGTAAGCGGCGACTGCCGGAGTCTCGCCCCGGTATTCTAAGCGCAGCAGGGCATTGGGGGCGATGGTATTGGCGGCAACGCCCGCATGGATCTCTCCCACATTGATACGGAACATTCCTTCTTCGTGGGGGGCGATGGCGTGCAGGTTCAATGCGGCAGAACAGGCTGCCAGCAGTGCGTTTTTGCCTTCTTGGGCTGCGCCGCAGGGATGAGCCGCCCGCCCATGGAAAGAGACGTCAAGCTGCCGGTCGCTTAAGAAATCTTTACATCCGCAGCAAATCGTGTGGGAGGGGAGAGGCTTGTTTTCCGCGCTGAGGGCCACGTGAAACGCGATAAAATTCTGCACGTCGTCTAAGTGGCCTTTTTCAATCACAGACTGGGCGCCGTAAAAGGTTTCTTCCGCCGGCTGGAAGATCAGCCGGATTCTTCCTGTGAAGGCTTCCTTCCGTTCTGCCAGGGAAGCTGCGATTCCCAGCCCCATAGCCGTATGGGCGTCATGGCCGCAGGCGTGTACCAGCCCGTCGTTGCAGGAGATGTAGCCTTCTTCAAAGGGGCGGTATCCGGATGTGTGGGGTTCTTCGTAGGGAAGGCAGTCAATGTCAAAGCGGAATGCGGTGACTGGCCCTGGCTTTTGGGAGTCCAACTCCGCAATGACCCCGGGCCATCCCTTGGTCCGTTCTACAAAGACCGGATCTGCACCTTGGGCGATGGCCCGGACTTTGGATTCTTCCACTTCCTGCTCACTGGGGCGAACAGCCTCTTGTACGCTGTCCGTATTGACAACGTCCGGCCCCATGAGGCATTCATAGCCCATGGATGTGAGAATCTCTGCAACTCTGGCGCTGGTGCGGATTTCACGCCATCCATATTCGGGATATTTGTGAAATTCCCTTCGATACTCTACAAACTTATTCATTCTTACCTCCTTGTATTTTACTTTCACGTATGGCTTCCCCAAGAAGCTCTACGCCGTTGACAATTTCATCGTCGCTGCATTTGGAAAAGCAGAGACGGACATGGCCTTTTCCCTGATAGCCGTGGGGATAAAACAGAAAGCCGGGCATCAGAAGCAGGCCCTTTTTCTCGGCAGTTTGGAAAAGCTGCCGTTCGCTGATGGATTCATCCAACGTGCACCAACAGAGGATACCGCCCTGGGGAATCTCATAGGTAATGCCAAGATGCTGGATTTTTTCCAGTTCCCTGCAGAGAAGATCACGCTTGCGTTGGTAATGGGACGCAAGCTTTTTTACATGATGGGCAAAATAGCCCCGTTCAATATATTCGTTCAGCATGTACTGGCCCAGATTGCTGACAAATGTTTCGTCCACAACGATGAGTCTTCCCAGCATTTCCACCAGGTCGTATGGCCCTACAATATAGCCGGTCTTAATGCCGTAAGGAAACGTCAGGGTAAAGGAATCAATGTAGACTACGGATTTGTATTTGTCCAGGGAGTACAAGCTGGGGATTTTGTTGTCCGTATAGCGGAAATCTCTTTGAGAATCTTCCTCTATAATGGGGACGCCGTACCGTTTGGCAATTTCCAGAAGCTGCTTTCGCTTTTCTAAGGACATTACCCTGCCGGTGGGATTATGATAATTGGGCATGGTGTATACAAATTTGGCGTCGTGCTTGTTCAAAAGGACTTCCAATTTTTTCAAATCTATGCCGTCGGATTCCATTGGAGCCATAACCAGATTCAGTCCCTTGTTCCGAAACAAAGATGCATTGTCCGGTACAATGGGTTCTTCACAGATGATGCTGTCTCCTTCCCGCAGATACAATGTCATAAGATAATTCAGGGCCTGGTTGGTCTCTGAGACTACCTGGATATTCCGGGGGCTGACATACATATTCTCTTCGGAAAGCAGTTTGCAGATATTCCGCTTCATCCGGTCGGTTTCATCTTCGTTGGCTCCTTGCAGCATACCGGAGAGAATGTCGTCCATTCCCTCTTTTGGAGCAACATTTTTGTCCATGATAATACCGCCGAAAGAAATGTAGTCGGAAGTATTGGAGGCTCCGAAGATATCTAAAAACAGTTTTTCCTTGTCCGTAAAGCTGTATTGCATCATTTTTTCCAAAGGGAAAAAACGATTCGTAAAGCTGGAAGCCATATCGGGCATCTTAACAAAATAACCTCTGGGAGCTTGGCGGGATGCGATTAGGTATCCTTCCGACACCAATTCCCCGTATGCCTGTACCACCGTGTTCCGGTGGACGCCCAGTTCCTGGGCCAGTTTACGTTCTGAGGGCAGCTTATAACCCTCCACCAGTTCCTGGGAAACGATCATATTTTTGATAGCGGCCCGGATCTGGAGGTATAACGGCGTTTGGTTGTTTCTGTTTATTTTTATATTCATAGATTTATTATACACCTTTGAAAGAACGTCCACAAGGGTTTCCTTTGCGGACGTTCTGGTTTATGTTAAGAAATGGTTTATTTTTTTGCTGCTTTTTGGTAGCAGGTTTTTAGAAGGAGTGCGAAGATTACCATCATCAAACCGCCGAAAGCCATCAGAAGATAGATATAGCGGTATGCAGCGTCCCCCATTTTATCCAGCCATCCGCCACAGACGTTATAAAGCCAGATGTCGGCGGAATATCCGATGGCGGAGGCAATGCCAAGGATGGTGCCGGAATATTTCAGAGGAATCTTTGCTTCGGATACCGGCGTGTAGAGAAGCGGAGAGGTCATACCGGAAAAAATAACGATAATGACGGCTACGATCATAACCGGAAGGGCCAGGCTGGAGCCTGCCGGAAGGAAAGCAAGGATGGCTGAGAAAATCATGGCGCCTGCCCCGCCCAGGATGGCTACCGGCGTAGATTTTCCCAGCTTATCCCGAAGGATGCCGCCCAGGGGGCCGGAGAACATCTTGACGCCGGTCCGTACTGTCATGGTAAATGCCGTTGCAAAGGTAACGGAAATTCCGAAAGATGCGGAAAGGTGCGGATTGATGTAGGGTACGATGCAACGAATGAGGTAATACCCTAAGGTAAACAAGCCAAGATAATAGGTAAGGGGCATTTTTAATACGTCTTTGATCAATGCAAGGGTAATCTTTTCCGTATCGTCTTCTTCCACTGCTTCGGGGTCAAAGGGAACGATAAAGGCTACTGCGACTCCGATTAAAATGGACATAGCCGCGTATATAATGATAGCGCCCCGGAAGCCGATTCCTGTGGAGTTCAGCATTACCGTTAAAAGCGCAAGTACGCCGTAGGTCATTAAAATGGTAAAGATTCCGTATGCCGTATCTGCTGCGCCATAAAGCTTTCCCTGCTCCCCGTCGTCTCCCAGAGAGCGGATGATCTTTAAGTGGGCGGACCAGTGAAGTCCGGCGGATGTAAAGCCCATGATCAGATATAAAAAGATCAACAGATTGTAAGAATGGATCATGGATATCACAATTGCTACGGCGGCAGTGGAAACGCAGGAAAGTACTACCAGCTTTTTGGAATTAAATTTGTCGGCAATCCAACCGCCTACGAAGTAGCCGGGGGTCGCGGTCAGTCCAAAAAAGGTTATGACAGTACCCAACTGGCCGTCTGTTAAGTTGTAAGCTTCCAGGAATTGGCTGTAAAAGTCCGTTGCAAGATACGGAATCAGATACACGATCCAGGAAAAGGTCAGCAAGAATACGCTGGCGTATTTGACCCAGCTTGGCCGGGCATTTAGTTGTGTGTTGTTCATAAGCTCCCTCCAATAATTTAGTATGTGAAAATTGTATAATATGTATACTTTTGACAGTATAACATCCAGTGTAAGGAGCCAAAAGTACCAAAAGATTTTTTCTGTATAGTCCAAAAAATAGATTTTTTGCTTTGCATAGGACGAAAATACTTTAATAAATCCGTAAAATATGCTTATAACAAACTCAGGAGCAAATATTTTGTTTGCTAATTTACCGTTACTATGCTATTATGTAGTTCGTTTGACTTATATATTCTGTGGCTTGGCGGCCATGTTGGGTTTTGCAGTTATTGTTCATATTATATAGGAGGCACAGATGAAGCCACTCAAAAAAATGATCGGCCGGTACATGAATGTAGTTACATTGATTCTAATTTCCTTTTTGACGCTCGTTATCGTTTACGTTCAGATTGCGGATACCCACCGACAGGCCTATAACGATGCCATAACAACGTTTCAGCAGATGGAGCAAGTACTGGAACAGAACAATGACGAGCTTGCGGAGATCAGCGAGGAATACAGCCAGACCTGCCTGTACAGCGCTGAGGCAATCGCTTATCTGATACAGGATAATCCTTCGGTGCTTGACAGCGTGGAAGAGCTTAAGCGGATCGCAGTTTTTATGGAAGTGGATGAGATTCATGTATTTGACGAAACCGGACGCATTTTTGCCGGAACCCATCCGGAATATTATGATTATACGTTTGATTCCGGCGAGCAGATGATGTTCTTTAAACCGATGCTGACGGATAAATCCTTAAAGCTTGTACAAGATATCATGCCCAATGTTGCGGAGAAAAAGCTGATGCAGTATTCGGCACTCTGGAGCGCCGACGGGAAATTTATCCTTCAGGTTGGCATGGCTCCGGTCAACGTCATGAAAGCGACTAAGAAAAATGAACTTTCCTATATATTTTCCCTGTTTCGGGTGAACCCGGAGGCCAGTTATTATGCCATTGACCGAACGAGCGGAGAGATTGTCGGCTCTACAGAGCTGCATTGTGTGCATAAAAATATCCGGGAACTGGGCCTGAGCCTTGATGATATTCCCGGCCCAACAAAGGGATTTCACGCTACGGTCAACGGGCAGGGCGTCTTTTGTGTATTTAGGCCCATTGGTTCTAATTATATTGGGCGTGTCCTTACCAACCGCGAACTGTATGGATGGATAATGATGAACACGGTTGTTCTTCTTGTATGTCTTGTTATAATTGCATTGGTTCTTATGTGGGCTGTAACAGGATATATGAATCGTTATGTTGTGGACGACATTTATCGTATTAATAAAAAACTTCACGCCATCGCATCCGGGAATTTGGAAGAAGTCATTGACGTTCAAAGCAGCATGGAATTTTCAGAGCTGAGCAGCGATATCAACCGGATGAAAAAGAGTCTCCTGGATAACAGCCGGAAGATGTCCTACGTGCTTAGCAAGACGAATATGTATATCGGGGTGTACGAGTACAATGAAGGTATGCCGCAGGTCCGCTTTACGGAGTATGTACCGCAGATTCTTGGTATTTCTCCGGAAAAGGCAAGACAGTTATCGGGAGATTACCGGATATTCCGGGAGTTCCTTTCTCATCTCCGCAGCCATCCCTTTGCCAAAGAGTCCAATGTCTTCAAGCTGGACGATCGTTATATCAAGGTGGAGGAAATTTCCGAGAACAGCAACTTTTTTGGCATTCTCATTGATGTGACGGAGGATACATTAAAACTCCTTCAGATGGAACAGGAAAGGGATTACGACCATCTGACCGGGCTGTATAACCGCGGAGGGCTGGAGAACTTCCTTGCTTCCTGTCTTGAAAAGCCGGAGGAATTTTGCGAGAGCGCCCTTGTGATGATTGACGCGGATAACTTAAAGGTGGTCAACGATACCTATGGCCATGAGGGAGGGGACGCGTATCTGAAGCAGCTTGCCAGTCTCCTGGGGGAATTTGCGCCCGGCCACAGCGCTGCCGCCAGACTGGGAGGCGATGAATTTGTCTTGTTTCTATACCACTATCAGACGAAGGAAGAGCTTCTTGGCGCTATCCTGGCGCTGGAGGAGCTGCAGAATGGCAGTCGCGCCCGTCTGAGGGATGATTTGTATGTTCCTCTCGGCTTCTCTTTCGGATACTGTTTGACGGAGGGCCATGAGGATTATCAGGCTTTGTTAAAAGAGGCTGACGAGGAAATGTACAAGAATAAAAAATCCCGCAAAGCTGGCCGCTCCTGACCAGTGCGCGTTTGGAACTTCAGCTGCGGAGGCAGGATTTCCTTCTCAATTTGTGGGAAAAGGGAAAGCGAAAGTGAATGGGGTGAAGGGGTATTATCAAGCAGAAGAGAACGGGAGCCAGATTATAGGAACATTTTTGCCTGCAAAAGAATATTACACGAATTCCCCTGCTCATTTACCGTAATGCCAAAATCTCCGTCCGCAATCGCCTGCATGGAAGGAAGAGAATGAAAATCTGCTGAAGCAGCAAAATGAGGATGTGGAGAACAATCGTATCTTAATTCAGAATATCAATGAAGATGCGGTAAGCCAGATTGACAGGATTGCCGGCGTAGTAGAAAAGAATGTGAATATATCCCAAAATACGAAGCAGGCGTCTGCTAATATGGCGGATATTACAGGAAGATTGATGGAGATCGTTGATTGATATGTGCTGCGGGTTCATTTGGCCCGCAGCATTTTCCTGTTACGATATGAAACATACTTTCTCTTCATTCATAACCAAATTGCATGACAGAATCGGAACTACTCATTTTACAGAAACCTAATTTCATCTTATACTTGGAATTAGAAAACGAAAATGAAAATGAGGAGGAATAAATTATGGGTAAATACGAAGATAATTTGGACCGTATCCGAAAGGCCATGAGGTGTGAACCGGTGGATCGTATCCCGGTGGCCCCCTGTGGCAATGCGTATTTTGCAAGGAGCCAGCATGTGCTGATGAAGGAATATATTTCCGATTTTGATAAAGCATGCGATGCGAACCTGGCGGAATTGACCAGGGTGGATGCGGATGCGACCCAGAATGTGATTTTTTCACCTTATCTGCTGGGAACCCAGTGGCTGTCCAAAACGGCTCTTCCCGGGAAAGAGTTGGGAGACGACGATATGTGGCAGATTGTGGAATGCGAGAATATGAAAGCGGAAGAATATGATGATATCAAACAAATGGGCTGGGACGCGTGGCAGAAGAAGTTTATTGCAGAAAAATGCAACGATAACTGGAAAAATCTGGAATCATTTTTTGCTGCAAATCCCAGATCTTATGAGAAGTTTCATGAAGCCGGGATTCCATGCATCTGTGATTTCCTGATGATTACTCCTTTTGAGTATTTTTGCGGAGGACGTTCCCTGGAAAACTTTTTTATGGATGACTTGATGGATGAGCCGGAACTGATGCATGAGATATTTGATATGGTCCTTTCGCATAATCTGAAAGCCTATCGGCAGCAGATTATGGATACTCATGCAACCGGCGTTTGGATTGGAGGATGGAGGACCGGCCCGGATCTTGTATCTCCGGCTATGTTTGAAGAATTTGTGTGGCCTTCCTTCCAGGCATACTATGATTTATGCGTAGAGATGAATGTAATTCCCATTTTTCATTTGGATTCCAATTGGACGCTGGTATTGGATAAGTTCAATCGCTTGAAGGACAAGACGTATATCATGGCTTTGGATTCTAAGACAGATATCCGAAAAGCACGGGAGGTTCTTGGAAAGAACGTGTGCATTTTGGGGGATGTGCCTTGTGAGCTGATGACTTATGGAACGCCGGAGGAAGTGTCGGATTACGTTACAAAACTGCTGGAAGATATCGGCCCCTGGGGCTGCATCATTGCCACCGGATGTGATATCCCATCAGACGCCAAGCCGGAAAATGTAAAAGCTATGAGCGATGCCGCTCACGGATTTTTAGAGACGCATCCAATGAAATAAAAAGCAGCCGCACCGTTCGGTGCGGCTGTATTATTTATTTTTTTCCTTTTTTCGAGAAGACAAATGCACATAATCCAAACACCAGCATCAGTGCAATGATCCCTATCATCCATATCTGTGTCATGGAAATTGACAATAACATAGTTCATTCCTCCTCAATCTTCTTTTTCTGCCTCTTTGAATAATTTTCCAATAAAATATCCGACAATTGTAATTCCGAAAACCATGAGGACGCTTTCTATAACAATGTGAGCTACCATAAATGCCTCCTTTTTAGCAAGCCTGCTGTTCTTCTTTGGATAGTTTAAAGTAACCGGGCTTTGTCCCTGGAAGTATGGCGGTAAGTACAACTCCCAATACGACAGAAATAATGGTGCACAGATAAACCTGGTGGAAATTCATCATATTCAGTTTTTCCTGGAGTCCGCAGGTAATCCAGAGGATGTTAGCCGCCCAGGATACAATATATGTAATAACTGCGGCAACGGTATTGCGTTTCCAGCACAAGCCGATGACAAGCATGACAAACATTGGTACGCCCCATGTAAAAATCCAGTTGATTGTTGTGACAACTGTGGGCTGGAAGTTACTGAGTACGATTGCCAGGATTCCTACGATGATAATCATAATACGCATTACAAGAGTCTTTTCCTTCTCAGAAGCGTTTGGCTTGTAAAGGCCGCCATACAGATCATAGGCAAAAATAGTCGCCGGGCACAGGGAAGTCATGGCAAATGTGGATAAGAGCGCACCAAGGAAGGAGGCGCAGATCAAAGCCACTACCCAATGAGGTAAAAGATCCAGCATCATGACGGGGGTCATCATCATAGCGCTGTTTCCTGCAATAACGAAGTATCCTAATGCCAGAGCAGCCATTCCAAGCAAGGCAGGAATAATACAAAAGCAACCGTTTACCGGGCCTGCGAGCCAAATGGATTTCTTTACGGATTTTACATTTTTTGCAGCAATACACGTTTGAAGCCCCATTTGTGATACGCCTTGGAACATGGAGGTACAAAAAATGGTTGGAATTGCAAAACCGATAATCAAATCTTTGTTGCCAAAAATATCCAACATCCATGCCTGGCCGTTATTGGTGAGATTTGCTGCAACATCCTCCCATCCATTTCCAGGCAGACATAGGAACATGGCAATCAAAGCAATGATCAGGGAAACATACATGAAGACTGCGTTGATCATATTCAGCCAGGAGACTTCTTTCATACCGGCCATCAGCACATAGAGAATTCCAAAAATTCCGCCAACGACTGCTCCGACAGAATAAGGCCATCCGGTGCAGGCAACAAACGTTACGGCTACGCATTGGGTTTCCAGGCATAGGCAACCGAATACTAATGGTCCCATAACGCAGGCTGTCAGGATACGCATTCGTTTTCCATAGAGCTTTCCAAATAGATCCGGTACGGTGTCCGTACCGATTTTTCTGACCCAGGGGCCTGTAATCTGGGTAATGACGATCATCATAACAGTACATGCGATGCCGAACCATGCGGCAATAGAACCCATTGCATAAGCATTTTCGCAGGTTCCCCAGATATGGGCGCTTCCAAGCATAGTAAGTGCCAGTGTAATGCCCACCTGAGAGGTTGGCAGTCCTTTACCGGCCAGCGCAAAGCTTCCCTCTCCGGATGCCGAAGCTTTGTTTTTGTGCGAAATAATAGCGCCGACACCTATGATTGTTACAATTTCATAGATGATTACAAAAGCTAAAATTCCCAAATTCATAAACTCACCTATCCCTTTCTTGTGTACGGTTTTTAGCTTTGTATATTATATAGTGCTACCATTTTTGCGTAAAATTCAAATCCTATATGTTGCCATACAGTTTTGTTATAAGGTGGGATTTATCATATTGTTTTGTGGAATAAAATAGATAAAAAGACTACAAATTCGCATTATTTAGCAATTTTGCAGTATTTTACCGTATATTTTTGCTCTATTTTTTATATTCAGGAATGGTATCATGCGAAATTGTAATGATTCCTTGCTTAAGATTTGCCTGCCAGAAAATTAGTCCTGAAAATTTCTTTCATGGGATTATAATGATCCACATTCCAGGCCAGTACCAGGCTGGGATCGCTGATGGGATCCACCATTAGGAAACGGACCAAAGGATTTTGGTAGAGGATATTCCGGTTATCCAGAATACAGATGCCTACTCCGGCTTCCACCCAAAGCATTTCTTCCTGTAAAGAAGAGGCAAATTTTACTTTGGGGGTAAAGCCGCAGTTTTTGCAGGCGTCCAGAATCAGCTTCGGCGATATTTCCGAATCTTCCGTAGATACCATCATGATGGTATCGTCCTGGAAATCTGATAGTTTTACATAGGATGCATTGGCCAGGCGATGGTCTTTGTGTACGACCACATGATCCCGGGTGTGTTCGATAATCTGGTATAGTATTTTATCTCTGTCTTCTACGTCGAATCGTAAGGTGATGATCAGATCCAGGTCGTTGCTGTATAATTTTTCTACCAAGGCGTTAAAACTGTAGGTGCGAAGATTTATTTTTACTTGGGGATAGAATTCTGCAAAATGCCGCAGGACGTCCGGGAACAAGTCTCCCACATAGGCTCCCTCTAAAATACCGATGTTCAGTTCCCCGTTTATGCCGGTAAAGCTGGCGGCGGCTTTCGCAATGGCCAGATTGTAGGAATTATAAATTTTTTCAAATTCTTCCAGCAGCACCACGGCGGCTGGGGTCAGCTTTACCTGGCGGTTGTTCCGCACAAAGAGCTGCATATTCAATTCTGATTCCATTGCCGCAATCTGGCGGCTGAGGGCCGGCTGGGTGATAAACAGCTTATCGGCAGCCTTTGTAAAGTTCAGGCATTTTGCCGCGGTGATGAAATATTTCATTTGTATCATGTTCATAGGGAAACCTCTCATCCTTTTCAATCTTTCTTTTACTATAACGGGATGAGAGGTTTTTGTCAATGAAGCAGCCGATCAGGCGTTTTCATTTTTCAGGATATCCATAATATTTTCCCGGCCGATTCTACTCATGGAGTAGATCATGGTGCTTCCCACTACTAAAAAGACGCTTCCGACAGCAATGACGATGCTGTACCAGGGAATGTAGAATGCAGTATCCCAGCCGTAGGAAATGCTGCGATAGATCCAAAAGGTTAAAAGGACGGAGGCCGGGAGTCCCAGCAGCAAGCCTTTGACGCCGTACAGCAGACATTCATAGCACATCATGATACGGAACCCTCTGGGGGTCATTCCGGTGGATTTTAACATGGCAAATTCCCGTTTCCGCAGCCGGAGGTTGGTGGATATGGTGTTGAATACATTCGCGATGGAAATCAGGGAAATCAAAATAATAAAGCCATAGGAAAAAATGGTTATAATGGTAAACATGGTCCGCTGCTGCGCCATATCTTCCGCATAATCGTTGAGAGAGCTGGTGTTAAGCCCCAGCTGCGTCAAGACTTGGGAAATATCTTCCGTAGCCTGCTTATGGTCGTCGGCGGTAAAGTAAAATTCTACATTGGTTTCCAGGATTGAGGCGGCGTGGCCTGCACCCAGGACTTTTTCAATAGCGCTGACCGGATAGATCAGCGTGAGACCGGCAGAGTACCGTTCACCCAAAAAGTAGGGCGGCTGTCCTGGGACGGCGCCGATTTCCACTGGGACAAATTCTGTGCAGGATTCGGCGGGAACATTCATTAGATCTGCGTTTCGGTCCGTTTTGTGTTCAAAATAGTATTCCTCCTGGGCAGAGCTGGAAGAACCGGAGTATAGATATCCTTCCGGAACCTGAACCTGTAGCATCTCCATCTTAGATTTGTGATTGCTTAAGGTGTGGAAGGTGGAATATTTTCCGCTGTCACCATTGTAGTATCGGTAAAAATCGGATACGGCAGCCAAGGGGCGCTCCGGGGAGGAGAATGTATTGATATCGAAACCAGAGTCTGCCAGATATTCATGGAAGGAGGCATCGTCAATAAAAACAATGGGTACATCCATTTCAATGTAGTCCTGATGTTCTCTCCAGGAATCGTTGGAAGACGATTGTTCCATAAAGGATAGGTAATCCGGATTCAGGTCTTCGCGGGGAATGTGCACCTCGCAGTAATTATCCAGGGCATAGGCGGCCTGGGAGACACTGTCTAAAGCTTTTAGTTTTTTTAGAACGTCTTCGTCGGAGGCCTCTGAATTATCCTGATAGCGGTAATATACAATATCGCAGCCTGCGTCTAACATAATGCTCTCCGCGCCTTTCAGAAGATAAGAACAAAAGCTGCTGGCGGAGATAAATAATACCACACTTACAAACAGGGACAGTACGGTTGACCGATATTTTTTCCGATTCCGCTTGAAGTTTTTGGAGGCAAGCATACCTGAAAGACCAAACAGGCGGTAAGTCAGACGTGAGGTTCTCACTTTTTTGGGACGTATGTTAATGTCTGCGGTGAGGCGGATGGCTTCCATGGGAGACAGCTTGGCGCTGCGCCGTGCAGGAAGGTATGCGGAGATTAGTACCGTAAACAAACCGATCAATGCTGCGATTCCTATGGACTGGGGTGTTACATGCAGGCTAAGAGGAGTGGCCCATTCTCCCCAGAGGATACTGGACATGGAGGATCCCACAAAGGAAAACGTGATCCCGATTCCTGCGATACCTGCCAGAATTCCTAGTGGAATCCCAATCAGACAGAGTACAAAGGCTTCAAACAGGACGCTGTGAACAAGCTGTTTTTTTGTGGCTCCTAAGGAGGACAAAAGTCCAAATTGCTTCGTACGCTCTGAAACGGAGATGGAAAAAGCATTGTAAATCAGGGAAATAGAGCCAAATAAAATGATTACGATCAATACGCTTCCCAGGCCGTAGAGGACATTGTTATAGGAGGATTCATAGGAAGCTGCATACATCCGCAGTAAATCGGCGTTGGTGTCGGTGCCGGGAAGATCCGGGTAGTGCTGGTTCATCCAGGGAATGGCCGCCTTTGGGTTCTTAAAACGCAGGAAAGCAGTGTAGCCCCAGAGACTGTCGGAAGTATCCGCGCCGGAGGATTTTGGGGAACTCATGGTCAGAGCAGTATAACCGGGAGCCGCATAGCTTTCAATGGAAGGGCGGGTATATAGGCCAACTACCGTATAGGTACGGGAGAAATGTGGAAAAAAGTCTTCCACTTCCTGATTGGGATCACGGGATTCCCATGTGCCGGAAGCTACCTTTTGATTTTGCTCTTCCTCTGTATATAAATAGGGAGTATCCTGCCATAGAATACGTTCTTCTTCACCTCCAGCTCGGGAAATGCGGGTTCCGATCTGAAATGTAACGGTATCTCCTACCTGATAGGTAACGCCGCCGTTGTAGGAGAGATGTTCCGGGATCAGAAGTTCCTTTTCATTTTCCGGAAGCCGTCCATCTGTGACCATGAGAGGAAGCATCCCTTTTGCGTGTGCGTCCATGCCGCCGATGAACAGATAAGGCTTATCAGGATTGGTTCCGTCTTCTAGTTTTGCATAACCTATATTCTCCAGAAAAGAAGCAGTTTCGATATCATTGGTATCAGAAAAATCCTGGAGCGTCCCGTTGTCAGACGGAAGGCTGATATGCCAGTTTCCACTTCGCACTTTTGCCATTTTCAGCAGATGGTTCTGGAAGGAGGCGATACTGGTAGTGACCGCCGTAAACATGGACAAAGATAACAGGATGCCGATAATGGTAACAATTGTTCTGGTTTTATTTTCCTTTAAAGTCTTAATGGTTACTTTCTGGAAGATATTCATGGACGGATCACCTCATCCCTTGTAATTTTTCCATCTTCAATCGCGATTATACGATCTGCCTGAAGCGCTATATTTTCGTCATGAGTAATAATAATTAAGGTTTGATTATACTTTTGGTTGCTGAACTTCAGCAGTGATATAATCTCCTGGCTGTTTTTGGAATCAAGGTTTCCGGTGGGTTCGTCTGCCAGTACCACCGCCGGGGCGTTCATCAGCGCCCGGCCGATGGATACCCGCTGCTGCTGCCCGCCGGAGAGCTGATTGGGAAGGTGGCCCTCACGTCCATTGAGACTGAGGATAGAGAGCAGCTCTTTTAAACGTTCCTGGTTCACGGGACGGCCGTCCATCAGAACCGGAAGAGTCATATTTTCCGTCACGTTCAAAACAGGGATCAAATTGTAGAATTGATAGATCAGCCCTACCTGACGGCGGCGGAAGACGGCGAGCTGGGATTCCGTTTGGGCGTATACGTCGTTTCCGTCCAGATATACATTTCCGCCGGTAGGCCGGTCTACGCCTCCAAGAATATGGAGTAATGTGGATTTCCCGGAACCTGAAGGACCGATAATTGCTACAAATTCTCCTTTTCTTACGGAAAAAGAGACGTCGTTTAAGGCAAAGACTTGATTCTCCCCTTTTCCGTATATTTTTGTCAAATGATCTACTTTTAAGAGTTCCATTGTGATACCTCCATAAATAATTTGCAATGTCGTTCATTTGTCTTATATTGTAAAAGGAGAAAATGACTTTGCCATGACTTTTCGGTGACAATATTGTCATATTTCATTTTTGTAGAAATGGAGAATGAACCGGGCGCCGCCTTTATGACGATTTTCCGCTTTGATGGTGGCGTTTTGCCGGGCGAGAATAGTTCTGGACAGAGCCAGACCGATGCCGATACTTGTATCCTTAGAAGTTTTGCCTTTGTAGAAACGTTCAAAGAGACGGGGAAGATCCTGGGCGTCAAATCCGGGACCGTCGTCTTCAACGACTATTTCCGTAAAGATGGCGTTTTCCCTGGCAGTAACCAGGATGGAGCCTCCGGGGGGAGTGTGTTCCATACAGTTTTTTAAAATATTCCCCAGGGCTTCCGTCGTCCATGCAAAATCTCCCAGGACAGCCTCCCTGCGGGTATGGGCTTGAAAAGAGAAATGCTGTTCCCGAAGCTCCATGGGGATTTCCAGGGGCTGGGCGGCTGCGGATACCAACTTGGCAACTGGTATGTTTTCTGGTTTTAAAACTACGGTGCCGGCGTCCAGGCGGGAAAGCTTTAGCAGAGCTTCAATGAGCCAGTCAATGCGGGAAATGAGAAGGGAAAGCTGATGAATCAGCGTACGGTTTTGTTCTTTAGAAGTATCGGGTTCCGTCAGTAAAGACAGAACCAGGCGGATGGAGGTTAGAGGAGTGCGGATCTGGTGAGAAATGTCCGCCATGGAGGAGGCCAGCTTTTGCTTATCCTCCATCAGTGCTTCCGATTGTTCCATTAACCGCGTGAACAGTTTATCGATCTGAATTTTTAAAATGGCCAGTTCCCCTTCACTATAGTCAGAAAAATGAATGGCGCCATTGCCGTGGAGCGCCAGGTCGATTTCCTGGCACAGCAGCCGGATTCTGCGGTATCTGAAATAGGTGGTCAGAAGGTGCAGCAGTGCAAAGAAGAGACTGGCCAGGAGCATTACAACTGCAAAAGATAACCCTGCCCAAACATACACCGCTGTTGTAAAAAGTGCTGCCGCTGCGGCATAGAAAAGCAGGTTCCGTTTGATTTCCGGATTACGAAAAAAGTGCATAGAACGCCTCCTTGTAGATGTAGGTTCATTATCCCAATTTATATCCCAGTCCTCGTATGGTACGGATAATGGCAGGATTGGTAGGATCGTCTTCAATTTTTCCCCGAATGCGTTTGATATAGACGGTAAGGGTATTATCGTTGACGAATTCGCCTGCCGCATCCCAAATTTCCATCAAAAGCTTTTCCCGGGAAAGCACAATGCCCCGGTTGGTAAAAAAGTATAGCAGCAGCCGGTATTCCAAAGCCGACATAGGAATTTCATTGCCGTTTTTGGATACGCAGCCTCTTGCGGTATCCACGGAGATCGTTTCATATTCCAATACCGGCTGGGACAGACCCGAATATCTCCGCAGTACGCTTTTTATTCGGGAAACCAGTTCCCGGGGGCGGAAGGGTTTGGCGATATAGTCGTCGGCGCCCAGATCCAGGCCGGTGACCACGCTGTACTCGTCTCCGGAGGCTGTCAGGAAGATCACAGGGATGTTCCAGGAACCTTTCACGGCAGTACAGACCCCAAAACCATTGCCGTCTTTTAGAGACACGTCTAAAAGAACCAGGTCGCAGGAATGTTGTTCCAGGTGGGAGAGGGCCTGGGTTTGCCCGTCGGCATGGCTGATTTGAAATCCTTCTTTTGTAAGAAATTCAGTGAGGGTGGAAACGATGGAGGCATCGTCTTCCACTAGTAAAATGTGATAACTCATTTTGATTCCTCCGGGAGCATTTTTAAGTAACGCATTAATTTATAGGAAAGTCCTAGGGACATGATCTCATCCCCGTCTTCCAGGCTGCAGCCGGTGAGACTTTTGATTTTGTTCATCCGGTACAGCAGGGTATTTTTGTGGATATGGAGATTTTCCGCAGTTTTTCCTGGGTTCCCGGGGGTCTGCAAAAAGTGATACATGGTTTTTAGGAGTTCTGAATGACGCTCTGTATCGTGATAGAGGAGTTTCATCATAGCGGGATGGATGAAATACTGCAGATCTTCCTCTTTCTCGCAGATCTCCATAATATGGTAGAAATAGGCGTCGGAATAGTAGTGGATAGGCCCGGGATCCTGGAGCCGAAGCCCGACTTCCGCAGCCTTTTGCGCTTGTAGATAGAATCTCCGGGCCGTTTTTAAGTCGGTAAAAAAATTGCTCATGCCTGCGGTGAGGGAATTGTTCACCAGGTAGGTTTCCAGGGTATGAAGTTCATAGGCGGACAGGCCGTTTTCCCGGGTTCTGGAAAACAGCATGACCAGGGTGTTTTCGTAAATGGCGTACAGGGAGCCGGTAAGGATGTTGTTTAATTCCCGCACGATCACCTCCAGCTTGGCGTTGGCTTCCCGATAGCTGGAAGCGGAAATCGTCATAATATAAAGATCCTCCTTCAGGTCAAAGCCCAGGATATGGAGACGTTCCCGTACGCTGGGGTAGTTGGTGTCAGGGTTGTCCAAAAGATCCGCCAGAAAATAGGAAAACATCACATCCCGGTTCTGATTATAAAAGCTGTCCTTTTGAAGCTCCATAGAGATAAAACGAGCCAGACGGGAGAGCAGCAGGGAGTCAATATCCGTAATGGGCTTTAAGGATTCATATAACATTACTTTAGCCACTTCAATACCATGGATTTTCACAGGGGCGATGAGCATCCCCGTTCCATGAAGCGGCGTTTGGAAATAGTATGGAGTGTTGGAACTGCGCACCTTTTCATCCAGATTTGCTTCCCGAATGGAGCGGATGCCGGATTCCAGAATATACCCTGAGGCAAGCTCTTCCTCTAAAATCGTATTATTCGGGGAAAAAGCAGATGAAATTGCCAGATACTTGAAGCTGGAATCTACTACAAACACAGGATTGCCGAATACCTCGTAGGCAATATCCGCCATATATTGCAGCCCCTGGTCGGAGAAAAAAGCATTGGCAAAGAGATGAAGCCCGGCATTGGCCCGCTGCAGATGGGTAACCATGGCCTGTACTTGATTAAATAAGGGCTCAATGGGTTCGTCGCTGTCATAGTAGAGAATATTCAAAGGCGTGTTCCGGTAGTCCGATTCATGCAGACCGCGGCCATAGCAGAGTAACTGCAGGGTATGGGGATATTCCGGCGGCGGCATCTTGGAGGACGGACAGAAATATAAAATATTGGATTCAAATGCAGTAGAATCGGATGTATAAAAATGCAGGGAATAAATATCGGCGGAAGGGTCCTTTTTTCCGATCAGGGACAAAGGAAAATCCTCCAAATGCGCCAGAAGTTCATGTATTTCCATTGTAGGAAGCTCCTTTCAGGGCATTGTGTGTTTTCACAAAAATTGCGATAAAAAGAGGGATATAATTGTTTCGACGCCTGATAAAGCAATGGCTCAGGCTTTATTATATACAAATAATCCAACGCTGGCAACAATTACCTTATGTTTGACGGGGGAAAACATAAACTATTTTGTCAGACTTCATAAAAAAAACATAAACTTCCGTTAAAATGTTGACAAGTATTCCATAAAGAGTTTAGTATGGAATCATTACAAAGTAAAGAAAGGCCGTTACCATGGAGACAGAGAAAAAAACATTTAAGACCATGACAGTGGGGGAGAAGCTGGAACATATCTGGGAGTATTATAAGTTAGCGTTGCTGATCATTTCGCTGGTGGTAGGGCTTGTGATTTATATTATTTATAAGCTGGTGGCGCCGGAGCCGGACAGCATTCTGAATGTGACGATGGTGAATTCCTATCCCCTCAACGTGGAAGGGGAGGATACCTTTGACCGATACTTAAAAGAGCATGGCTATAACCCCAAGGATGAGACTATCGCAGTAAATTCCACTTTGTATATGGATGCCAATAATGCCAGCCAGAGCAGTGCGGTTGCGTTTCAGGCCCTTCTGGCAATGTCCATAGTAGGGGAGATTGATTTGCTGATTGGGGATGAGGCGGTTTTTCAGCTTTTCGGTTCCGGGAACGGGTTATTGGAGATGGATACGGTGCTGCCAGAAGAGCTTGTGGAGAAATATCAGGACGACCTGTATACGGCCAGGGCCCAGGATACGGGTGAAGAATTTGTCTGCGGGATCCGGCTGCCTAAGGGGAATCCCTTGGAGAAGGACGGATATTACGGAGAAGGGGTGATGGCAGGAATCCCCTATACCGGAGTGAACCAGGATGAGGCTAAGGAGATGCTGTTATATCTTCTTGGAGAAAACGATAAATAAAAAGGAGTGTAACGAGACATGAATGAGAAACCAATGGAATGGATGGCGGTATGCGGAGAGGGAATGGGCCATAAGCTTGGCAGGATTGTGAGCCTTGCCGCCGCGGTAGCGTGTTTTCTGTTTTTTGTTTTAACGAGCCGTCTGTTTGCCGTAGTAGGAGCGGCTCTTTTTGCGATCTTGTATTCCTGGATGCAGACCCATGCATTTGTGGAATATGAATTTTGTTATTTTGACGGGGATTTGGATGTAGCGGCTATTTTTAATAAGGCCAGACGGAAGAAGAAGATGTCTATCCGGTTGGAAGATATGGAATATATGGTAAAGAAAGTGGAACCCCAGCAGAATACGAAATATTTTTGCCGGAGAGAGAATGAGGGAATGATTTATACTCTGGTGGTAAACCAGGAGGGAAAACGTATAGCGGTGGTGATGGAGGCAGCGCCGGAATTTGTCAAAATTATGGAGATGAAGCATAAGGTACGCTGATATGTATGTGGGCTAGAGCGTGTTTGAAAATTCATTCCCGCCATCTGTACGCCCCACTTTGCGTGATATTTGTGCCAAATTCAGTTGACGTAGCCCACTACGCCGCCTTCATTTGGCACAAATCTCCCACAAACTGTGACGCACATCTGGCAGAAAGCAATTTTCAAACACGCTCTAGGAGTTGTCCCGACACGTTACAGGAGGAGAATATGTCAAG
Organism: Lachnospiraceae bacterium; assembly: GCA_022790855.1. Lineage (GTDB taxonomy): Bacteria > Bacillota > Clostridia > Lachnospirales > Lachnospiraceae > 14-2. The sequence continues at coordinate 44,043 of JAAVYA010000027.1, forward strand.
GCAGGACCGCCTGGTGACAGACCAGGAAGAACTAATAGAAATCATACGCCGCTGTCAGGTGATACATATCGGGATGCATGACGGTGAGGATATTTATGTAATTCCCATGAATTACGGATATACTTGGGAAAACAACAAGCTGACATTCTATCTTCACGGAGCATTGGAGGGCAAGAAGATCGATCTATTGAAGAAGAATGGCAGAATTGGATTTGAGGTGGATTGCGACCATGAATTGGTGGAAGGTAAAGTGCCTTGCCAATTTGCATTTAAATTTGCCAGCGTAGCCGGTACTGGGACGGCCAGAATTCTGGAGGAGTCTCAGGAAAAAATTCAGGCTATGGAGTACTTGATGAAGCAGTACTCAGACCGGGAGTTTGAATTTACAGAACGGCTGGTTTCCATTGTTTCCCTGATCCGGGTGGAAGTAGATACATTTACCGGAAGGGTACGGAAATAAATAGTTTGTTACGGTTCACGGCTCAGGGGCCGTTCAGTTTCCGGAATTGAAACTTTTTAACACATCAAGAATGAAAGCGGACAAGTGTTATGATACACTGACACAGAAGGAAGCTTTTATGATATAAAAATGGCCGGGAAGGCAGATTAGGAAAGGACGAGGAGAGAGATGAAAAAATATGGCTTTGGCGTAGACGTAGGAGGAACTACCTGCAAGATTGGTTTATTTGAGACTACCGGTGTTTTGGTGGAAAAATGGGAGATTCCTACCGATGTCAGCGATAATGGAAAGAATATTCTGGACAATGTGGCGGCTGCGTTAAAAGGCAAAATGGCAGAGAAGCAGATTCAGGCTCAGGATGTGCAGGGAATTGGAATCGGGATTCCGGGGCCGGTGGACGCCAAAGGCGACGTGGCTGTTTGCGTAAACCTGGGTTGGGGCCATGTGTGTGTGGCAAAGGATTTGTCTGAGAAAATGGACGGCATGCTTGTAAAGGCTGGAAACGACGCCAATGTGGCGGCCCTGGGCGAGATGTGGCAGGGAGGCGGCAAAGGCTATGAAGATGTGGTAATGGTGACTCTGGGAACCGGTGTCGGCGGCGGTATCATTGTTGGCGGAAAGGTGGTAGCGGGAGCACACGGAGCAGGGGGCGAGATCGGCCATCTGACTATGAATCCTCACGAAGCCGAAAGCTGCGGATGCGGCAGGAAGGGTTGCTTGGAGCAGTATGCTTCTGCTACCGGGCTGGTACGGCTTGCGAAACAGGCGCTTTCCAAGGAACATGCAGCGACAATGTTGGACCAGATCCCCGAAGTTACCGCAAAAGATGTGTTTGACGCATACAAGGAAGGAGACGCCGTAGCAGCCGAGGTGGTAGGGAAGTTTGCCGCCGTATTGGGCAGAGGCTTAAGTAAGATTTCCTGTGTGGTAGATCCCCAGATCTATGTAATCGGCGGCGGTGTGTCCAAGGCGGGACAGCCCCTTTTGGACGCTGTAAAGAAGGCATATCAGGAAGAGGCATTCAGCTCCTGCAAAGTGACGGAGTTTGCTTTGGCAATCCTGGGCAACGATGCAGGGATGTATGGATGCGTACAGTTGATCTTAGAATAATTTTATATACACGAAAAGGAGAATCCTGGCGGACAGGATTCTCCTTTTTTGTTCCTTCCACAAAAAATAAAAAAAATTTTTGTGCTTGAGCACGATGGATTTCAGTCCATGTTATATTATACTAAAGAAGAGATAAATCAAAGAGCTGAATACGGAGCGGAAATGAAAGGAGAAGCCTTATGAATCAGACAAAAATTAACAAGTACAACAGAAGCGTGTCCATCATTGGCGTTGGTTGTACACCCTTTATGTACACGGTTGACAATCCTGAGACAGATGGATTGACAGAGGGAGAAATGTTCGGCTATGCGGCATTGAAAGCAATGGAAGACGCCGGCGTGAATCCCCAGGACGTTGACTACTATTTCCATGGGCAGGCAAGTCCTTTAAACGGATCCAACTATTTGACTCCCAACATTCAGATCGGCAATTGGTTCGGTATGAAAGGTAAAGGTTCCATCCATCATTCGGAAGCATGCTGCACCGGTTATCTGGCCATTGAACAGGCAGTGAACGCCGTTGCATCCGGCAAATATAACTGTGTTCTGACCGGAGCCGTAGAGTTTGGCGACAGCACTCCTTCTCCTGCTGATAGTGTGGAAACACCAAAGCATCCTTACAAACGTGATAAAATGACCATGGATAAGTTCTTAAAGACGACAAGCTGGTTGTATGACCGTACATATACACGGAGTCTGATGGCCGGGCAGGAGCTGATTTATGACGATGCAGCAGAATGGTACGTACGTACCCGGGGTATTACGGCAGAGCAGATGAACGATACCTTAAATTGGATGTGCATAAACAACAGAAGAAATGCATCCGTGAATCCCCTTGCAATTGAGAGAAAGACCTATGAATCCTTGGCGGAAGAGGCAGGGATGACTTTAGATGAATATATGAATTCGGCATTTAACCCCAAAATGGGTGATTTCCTCCGTGCAGGCGGTATTGAATTGAAATGCGACGGTGCGGCGGCAGCGATTGTGTGCGCAACAGAGATGATTCCCCAGATTGCAAAGAACTTAAAGCATAAACCCATTGAAGTTCTTGGTATCGGCAGCGCGGCGTGCGAAGCTACGACGCCTCACTTTGAAGTACGGGCGACAGAAGAAGCTGTCCGCCAAGTGTATGAACTTACCGGTCTGACAGGTGAGGATCTGGATTTGTTCTATGCCAATGACTTTATTATCACTTCCCATCTTGTATCAGCGGAGATTGCAGGCTATCTTCCCTATGGTGAAGGATGGAAATATATCTGTGAAGGACGTACGGCATGGGATGGAGACAGACCCATCAACTCCAATGGGGGACGTACCTCCTTTGGTCATGCTCATGCAGCATCCGGCCTTGCCGATATGTATGAATGCTGTAAGCAGATTTGGGGCGAGTGCGGCGACCATCAGGTAAAAATTCGGCCTAAAACAGCAATGCTCAGAGGTTACGGCGGAGCGCAGAACGTTGCAGCGGTAGTAGTCAGAAGAATTGATGATTAAGGAGGAGCGGAACATGAGTATCAAGTTGGAAAAGGTTGTTGAGCAGTTTTACTTAAACCTTGAAGAAGGAAAAATTATGGGCCGTAAATGCCCGAAGTGCGGAAATGTGGAATTTCCTCCGGTATATGCCTGCAATGCATGCGGCAATTTGGAGACAGAATGGTATGAGATCAGCGGAAAAGCAAAAATGCATTCCATCGTGTTGCCGGCGGCCCTTTCTTCCAAACCGGAATATAAGAATCTTGGGAAATTTGCATACGGCGAGGTAGAATTGGAAGAAGGCACAAGGCTCAATGCAGTTGTGCGGGGAATCAACAAAAAGAAACGGAACGAGCTGAAGGATAAGCTTCCCGTAAACTGCCACGCCTCCATTTTCCAGAGAGAAGGCGGCTTTAAGACGGTTGTATTTGATTTGGACGAAGCATAAGTAAAAAATAAAATTAAATATAAAGGAGAATAGAATCATGGACAGAAAAGAATTAGAAGCAAAGGTATTGGAATTAGTTGCAGCATCCTACAAGAAAGAAGTAGGCGATCTCTCTATGGAGACGTCCTTCAAAGAAGACTTAGCCGGCGCATCCGTACAGATGGTGGCTTTGGTAGCAGAAGTGGAAAATGAGCTGGATGCAACCTTGATGCTGGCAGATGCAAGCGCCTGCGCAACCATCAAAGAGTTTGTAGACTTGGTGGAAGAAGAACTGTAGAAACAGGGAACCCTGAAATGATTAGAACCTTGGAGGAAGCAATACATGAATATTTTAGATCAGCTTTATGAAAAAGCAAAGCAGAATCCTCAGAAGGTAGCATTCCCGGAAGCAGCCAATGAAAAGATGATGCAGGCGGCTTACGAGACGGGAAAAGATGGTTACATCATTCCCGTATTGGTAGGCGATGCCGAAGAAATCAAACGGCTTGCCAAAGAAAGAGGCTACGAAGAAAGCGTATTTACGATTGTAGATATCCATGAGGAAGCTTATAAAAGTGAATTGATTGCCAAATATGTGGCTCTGCCCGAGACACGTCTGAAAGAAAAGGCTCTGGGACGCCGGATGGAAGATCCTCTGTATTATTCCATGGTTATGCAGGCTGTGGAGGAAGCGGATGTTACCTTTGCAGGTATTGATAATACCACAGGAGACGTGCTTTTGGCCGGACAGATGATCATTGGCCTGAAACCGGGAATCAGCACGATTTCTAGTATCGGCCTGTGTGATATTCCAGGCTTTGAAGGCAGCGAAGGAACGCTTCTTGCAGTGGGCGACAGTGCGGTGTGCACAAATCCCAATGCAGAACAGCTTGCCAGCATTGCTATTTCCGCTTGCGATACGGTTGCGGCTTTGCTTGATTGGGAACCCAGATGCGCCATGGTCTGCTACTCGACCTTGGGCAGCGGTCAGGGAGAATTGATCGATAAGGTGACAGAAGCTCTTAAGATTGCCCAGGAAGCTCGTCCGGATCTCGCCATTGACGGAGAATTCCAGTTGGATGCCGCCATTGTCCCGGCAGTAGCAGAAAAGAAAGTAAAACGAGAGAGCAAAGTGGCCGGAAAAGCAAATGTTGTCATCTGGCCGGATTTGAACGTAGGAAATGTCAGCGTGAAATTAATCCAGCAGTTTGGACATGCAAATGCATATGGTCCTATGCTTCAGGGCTTTAATAAAGTAGTCTGTGACTGTTCCAGAGGGGCGCCTGTCTCTGAAATTAAAGGAAACGTTGTGATTTCAGCCGTTCGGGCGGCCGGAAGCAAGAAGAATGGGTAACGTCCGGGGAGTGGGAATAGATCTGGTCAAGATTTCGGAGCTACGGGATCTTGACCAAAGGACAAAGGGCGCCTTTCTAAGGCGCTCCTTTACCGAGCAAGAAAGGCAGGACGCAGCGTCCGCCCAGGATCCTTATGTTTTTTATGCAGGAAGATTCGCTGTAAAAGAGGCTGTATTTAAGGCAGTAGCCCATTTGACAGAGGAAAAGACCTTTGATTTCAGGATGGTTGAGACAAAAAGGCTTCCCGATGGAAGCCCCCGGGTTGTAATAGGGGACGGGCTGGAACCGTTTTTGAAAAAAGCAGGGATTGACGACGTCCTGATCTCCATCAGCAATGAAGGAGAGTATGCTGTCGCCATTGCAGAGGCCATATCTTGGGAAGCATCCTGCATGAAAGAACGGTCCAGTAAAAAGGAGGAGTAGTTAAAATGAGCTATAAAATTTTTGCCATTAATCCCGGTTCTACCTCTACAAAAATCGCTTTGATTGAGGATGAAACGGTTCTATTTTCAAAAAATGTATCCCATGACGCCAGCAAATTGGCTGAATTTGATGGGATTTCTGCGCAGATGCCCTATCGGAAAGAGACGATTTTGAATCTTTTGAAAGAGGATAACGTATCCTTAGAAGGGATATCTGCATGTGTTGGAAGGGGCGGCGGGCTCCTTGCAATGGAAGGCGGCACCTATACCATTGATGATACATTGTTAGACCATGCAACCAGGGGCGCCAACGGTGTGCAGCATCCGGCACAGCTTGGCCCCCAGCTTGCGAAAGAGTTTGCAAAAGAGTACAACTGTCCTGCATTTGTAGTGAATCCGCCGGATGTGGATGAACTGCAGGATCTGGCCAGACTTACCGGCATTAAGGGCGTAAACCGTGTGATACATCTCCATGCCCTGAACTTGAAGGAGACAGCCATCCGTCATGCCCAGTCCCAGGGGAAAAAGTATGAAGAGCAGAATTATGTGGTCTGCCATATTGGCGGCGGCATTTCCGTATCGGCTCATAGAAATGGGAAGATGGTGGACGGATATGATATCGTAGGCGGAGAGGGCCCCATGGCTCCCACCAGAAGCGGTTCCGTTGCAGTAGCGGACTTGATTCGTTATGCAACCGGAAAAGACTTAAAGGAAGTTAAGAGCGTGTGTACTCGTTCCGGCGGCCTGGTAAGCCATCTTGGTACTTCCGACGCATTGGAAGTGAGCAATCGTGCAGAGGCAGGAGATGCATATGCGAAAATGGTTTGGGATACCATGATCTACCAGATCAATAAGTGTATCGGTTCCATGGCAGCAGTACTCCACGGAAAAGTAGACGGCATTTTGCTGGGCGGCGGTATGGTGCATAATAAGGGACTTGTGGCACAGATTAAAGAAGCCTGTGAATGGATTGCACCTGTCAGCGCATATCCCGGCGAGTTTGAAATGGAAGCTATGGCGTCCGGCGCTATCCGCGTACTTTCCGGTGCGGAGGAAGCCAAGACCTATACGGGCGTACCTGTTTGGTCCGGATTTGATTTTGAAAAATAATAAATAGTTTGTGGATCGTATGCATCCTGAAAAAGGAGCTGTCACACTAAGAAATTAGTGCGCGGCTCCTTTGCTTTTTGTATAAAGGGGAACAGTTCATCCTTCGGTTTCCATGTTATTATAAAGGTACGCATTTGTTGCAAATAAATTGACATTGGGTTAGATTAGTATTATAATCTATTTAGTAATACTAAGTATATGGAGAAAATGTATGAATGACAAATACGAGCGTCAAATGAAAAAAGGCGTACTGGACATGCTGGTGCTGAAGCTTTTGGAGACGGAACCAAAGTATGGATACCAGTTAATCCATGAGATGATGGAAAAAAGCGGCGATATTTTTCTATTAAAGGAAGGAACCTTATATCCCATCCTTTACCGCCTGGAAGAAGAATCATGGATCGAGGGCCAGTGGAGTGAAGCAAAAGGGAAGCAGGTGCCGCGGAAATATTATAGGATCACGGACAAGGGAAAGGACGCCCTGGCATCCATTGGGAAAGTGTGGAAGCAGATACAAAAAGGGGTTGCCCAGATAATGGAGGAATGAGTCATGGAAGCGAAATCATATGTAAACCGTATCATACGAAGAGTCAAATGTACCGGAAAACGGCGTGGGGAGTTAAAACGGCAGCTTTTGTCTGATATTGCGTTTCGGCAGGAGGATGGGGAATCCTTGGAGCAGGTGATAAAGGCCATGGGCGCTCCCCGGGAGGTAGCCCGGGAATTTAACCAGAATCTCTCGCCCCGGGAAAAGAAACGCTTTATCCTGAAATGGGTGCTGATATCATGTGTGAGCTTTCTTCTGCTTGTTACCATTTGCTGCGGGATCTTTTTATGGATGCTGCCCAAAGGCTATCCTATGGGATATAGTGGTACTTTTTCCCAGGAGCAGGTGCGGGAAAGCTCCGAACATGTGATTCGTTTGTTTGAAGAAGGCAATTATGAAGACATGAGGGAGCTTTCCTCGGAAAAGATGAAAGAAATAATAACCAATGAGGTGCTGGAGCGGGCCAGGGAACAGGTGAGCGGAGACTGGGGAGCATTTCAGTCTTTTGGGAACGCTTATTTTCAGGAAGTGGTGCAGCAGGGCCAGGAAATGGCTTTGATACAGCTGAATGTGTCTTACGAGCATACCAGCGTTACTTATACCATGATGTTTGATCAAGAAATGAAATTGACCGGATTTTATATCCGGTAAAAGGAGGGCTGTCCGTGAAGGTAAAAAGAAGCAAATACGATATTTTTGTAGAAGCGGCCTGTTTGCTTTGCCTGATGGGAGGATGTATTTATTTAGCTGTGATTTGGAAATCAATCCCGGATGAGATTCCAATACACTATAATTTTGCAGGGGAAGTTGACAAAATGGGGAACAGGAAATCCATATTTTTTATTGTTATTGTGAACTGGCTGATTTATCTTTTTATCACCGCTATAGAGCAGATCCCGGGGATATGGAATACAGGAGTTCCTGTAACTCCCCGGAATCAAGAAAAAGTTTACCGGATTTTAAAGAATATGATTGGCAGTACCAAGCTGGAATGCGTCGTGATATTTTCCTATCTGATGATGCAATCCATCACTGCCAGAAGCCTGCCGGCTGCTTTTTTGCCCATATCCATGGGGGCGTTGTTTGGCATCATGGTGTATTTTATAGTTCGGCTGGTGCAGGCCCGGTAAATAGAACGTAAACGTTGACATTACAACGGAAGCAGGATAAAATGGAATCGGAAGGTGGGATAGAATATGCAGATTTCAAGCCGTTTTACACTGGCGATCCACATTTTTGCCTGCATAGATACGTTTGGAAATGAGTATAAAGTGACAAGCGATTTCCTTGCGGGAAGCACCAATGTGAATCCTGTGGTGATTCGGAAAATTCTTGGCCAGTTAAAAAAAGCCGGCCTGATAGCGGTTGCCCGGGGCACCGGCGGGATTACGGTGCTTCGGCCTTTCGAGGAGATTACGTTGTTGGATATATACCGGGGAGTAGAATGCGTAGAAAAAGGAGAACTGTTTCATTTTCATGAGAATCCCAGTACGGACTGTCCCGTGGGAAGGAATATCCATCATATATTAGACGATAAGCTTCTTCGCGTACAAGCTGCCATGGAGAAAGAGCTATCGTCTATTACTTTGGAGGACATAAGAAAAGATACGGAGAAATATTTGGGAGCGAATGGTGATTTATAATGGTAGGAAGACTTTTAGAAGGGTGTTTCTGCTGATATTTTCTCACTTGTAATTATGAGTGGTTTCAAAAGAATAGAAAAATTTAAGTTTTGTAAGAAGAACTGTTGTATATTTTCCGTAATATATGATATACTAATTTCAAAAATGCAAATAAATTATATTTTTGAAAGCAGATGAAATCATGAAGACAATAGTGAGGAAACGATATCTGGACAGAATGATTGATTTGAAGGATACCCCAGATATAAAGATTATTACGGGAATCAGGCGTTCCGGAAAGTCTCAGCTGATGCAGGCTTATGTAGAATATTTGCAGAATCATTATAGCAATATCAATATTATTTATATAGATTATATGGATTTGGCATTTGAGAAGATCAAAGAGTATCATGCACTTCATAATTATGTGGATGAGCGGTATCAGGTAGGAAAGACAAATTATGTCTTTGTAGATGAGGTGCAAATGTGTCCCGGATTTGAACTGGCCATTAACAGTCTGTATGCAAAAAGAAAGTATGACATTTATCTTACCGGCTCGAATGCGTTTTTATTAAGTGCAGATTTGGCTACGCTTTTTACAGGAAGATATATTGAGATTCCGGTATTTCCTTTTAGCTTTGAAGAATATTGTGAATACTACAATGATGTCAAAGATAGAGAACAGCTTTTCGAAGAGTATTCCGTAAACGGCGGGCTGGCGGGTTCCTATGTATATCGAACCGAAAAGGATAGAGTAAATTATATTAAAGAAGTATATGAAACAATTGTAACCAGAGATCTCGTACAGAAGTATCATCTTCCCGATACTACGGTACTGCAGCGGCTCAGTGAATTTCTGATGGATAATGTCAGTAATTTGACATCGCCCAATAAAGTGAGCAATATCTTGTCCGAAAACAAGATTACTACCAACCATATGACAGTTGGAAAGTATATCAAATATCTATGCAACGCTTTTGTCTTTTATAACATTAAGAGATACGACATCCGAGGAAAGAAATATCTGGAATCTCTGGATAAGTTTTATCTGTGCGACACAGGTATACGTTATGCAGTTCTTGGCAGCAGAAATATGGACTATGGCCGAATATACGAAAATATTGTCTGTATGGAGCTTTTACGAAGGGGATTTGATGTCTATGTGGGAAAATTGTATCAAAAAGAAATTGATTTTGTGGTACAGCGTGGAAGTGAAAAAATGTATTTGCAGGTCAGTGACAATATTACCGGCGAAGATACATTTAAACGGGAGGTTGCGCCACTTTTAAGCATCCGGGATGCGTATCCTAAAAAAGTAATTGCCAGAACGAAACATCCGAAATATACTTATGAGGGCATTGAGATATGTGATATTGCGGAATGGCTTCTCTTATAAATTGTTTTATTTCCTGTAATTTAATATGATATAACAACAGAAATTCTGACAAAACTATAAGGAAGCAGTATATCTAATCCAAGTCATAAACAGACAGAAAGGAAAATGTATGAGCAAAATAGCAGAAAGCGCATTGGAATTGATAGGAAAAACCCCCTTACTCCATATCAAACGCTATGAGGAGAAAGCAGGGGTAACAGAAGCAACATTACTAGCGAAACTGGAATACTTAAACCCGGCAGGTTCTGTGAAGGACAGAGTGGCAAATGCCATGATCGAGGACGCAGAGAGGCAGGGAATCTTGAAGCCGGGAGCCACGATCATTGAACCTACCTCCGGGAACACAGGAATTGGCCTGGCGGCAGTGGCGGCAGCAAAAGGATATCATGCCATTCTTACCCTTCCAGATACTATGAGCATGGAGCGGCGGAATCTTCTGAAAGCCTACGGAGCCCAGCTCGTTTTGACAGAAGGGGCCGCAGGAATGAAAGGAGCCATTGCAAAGGCGGAGGAGTTGAAAGAGACAATTCCCGGCTCCGTAATTTTGGGACAGTTTGTGAATCCCGCGAACCCGGCGGTTCATAAGGCAACCACCGGCCCAGAAATCTGGGAGCAGACAGATGGGAAAGTGGACATCTTTGTGGCAGGAGTAGGAACCGGCGGAACCATTACCGGGGTAGGGGCGTATCTCAAAGAGAAAAATCCCAACGTAAAGGTGGTGGCAGTAGAACCGTCCCAAAGCCCGGTGCTTTCCAAGGGAACGCCGGGAGCCCACAAGATTCAGGGCATCGGCGCCGGATTTATCCCGGAAATCCTGGATACGGAAATATACGATGAAATTCTTGCCATTGACAATGAGGATGCCTTTGCAGAAGGGCGGGCTTTTGCAGTGAGCGAGGGAATCCTGGTGGGAATTTCTTCTGGAGCTGCGTTGAAAGCAGCAGCTATCCTGGCAGGCAGGCCAGAACACAAAGGAAAAAATATTGTGGTTTTATTGCCGGATTCCGGAGACCGGTATTTATCTACCCCCCTGTTTAGTGAGAATCCGTAAGCCTTACCGGCAGCTTTGCCAGAAATGCAGAGCCGCCGGATTTTTTTTTGCAAAAATCCGGAACGTCCAGATAACCAGAATCCGAAGCAAAGCGTTCGGACAGTTCACTTAGATCCTCCGCCCAAATTTCACCCTGGTGGGCCAGAGCAATTTCTTTTGCAATACACAGCCCCAGGCCAAAATGTTCCTTTTCTGTTCGGGAATGCTGGGAACGGTAAAAGCGCTGGAAAATCAGTTTTTTTTCTTCCGGCGGGATACTGGCTCCCTGATTTGCCACGCCGAAAAGAATACTGTCTCTGCCGGATTTTTGGCTAGAATCATGGCCGGGATAAAAAAGGAAGAGCAGGATTCCCATACCGGAGGGCGTGTAAGATAAAGCATTATCCAGCAAAACAGATAGAAGCTGCCGGATGCGCTGTCCATCCCAAATACAGTCCGGCGGGTCGGATTCCGGCAGCAGAAGCCGGAAGGATAATTGCCGTTCCCTGGCCAGGGCAGCGTAAGCGTCGTAGCATTGCAGCAGAAGCTCATCCGGCTGAAGAAGCTGGGTTTGGAGACGAAGGGCATGGGAATCAGAGCTGGCTAATAACAGCATATCTGAAATAAGATGCTGCATTCTCTGGCCTTCCGAGCGGATGAGCTCCAGAAAGCGTTGTGCCTGGGCCGGAGTGTCTGCTTTTTCTATGGATTCCGTTCCGGAAAGGATGACGGCTAAGGGAGAGCGCAGTTCATGGGAGGCGGAGGCGATAAACCGGGTCTGCTGTTTTTGGCTTTCCTCCAGGGGTTTTATCAGGCGTCCGGTGAACAGCCAGGAAAAAACCGACAGCAGCAGGAGGGCAATGATGTCCGCCAACAAAACGGCGATACGCAGCCAGGTAATCTGCCGTGTTTCATCATCCAGAGAATACAAGATCAGAAAGCCCAGATGGCCGTTTCCCCGGGGTAGCGTCCCGGCAGAAACATAATAGTCCTTGCCTGCAAACTCCAGGGAGAATTCCTCATGGCGGACAGAAAGTCCGGAGGAATTCTGGAAAATGTCCAGTCCATAAGTATCCCTGGCAATACGCCGGGCAGATTCTGCAAGGCTATCCTCCGGGCCGGCGGAACCGGCTTGATGCAGAAACTGATAGTATAAGGGGCTTCCGTTGTCGTAAAGATAAATTATTAGGTGATGATTCTCCTGCATCTGGTTCAGCCATTGGTGGGAGATGGCTTGTTCACTTTGGAGATTGGCCGTTAATGTACTTTGCTCCTTCAAAAAGGAGGTGTAATTGTTTTGGCGGATGCTGTTTTGGGCGAAAAGGAGACAGATCAGGCATAAAACAGAAAAAATAGTTCCTGTGACAAGTGTGCTAAAAAGGGCCAACTGGCGGTGAAGCTTACGAAACATGGGGATCCTCCAGCATATACCCCACGCCGCGGATGGTTTTTAAGGACAATCGGCTGCCGGATTGCTTTAACCGCTTTCGGAGGAAGTGGATATAAGTATCCAGATTTCCTTCCTCCACCTGTGCATCCGCGCCCCATACCCGAGAAAGAATCACCATACGGCGTAAAACGGACTGGGGGCTTTGCAAAAATACTTCCAGGAGACGTCCCTCCCTGCCGGAGAGCATCAAGGAGCATTTTGGGCCGGTTAATTCCCGTAAATCCCCCGTATAAGAAATATCCCCATAAGAAAAAGCGTCATGTTCCTCAAAAGTACCGCTGCGCCGCCCAAGGGAACGGATACGGGCAGAAAGCTCTTCAAATGCAAAGGGTTTTACCAGGTAATCGTCCGCCCCATTGTCCAATCCCTCCACCCGGTCATACAGCTCCCCAAGAGCGGTAATTAAAATGACGGGCGTGGAAATCCCCTGCTTTCTGGCTTTTTGCAGTACCAACAGACCGTTCATGGTGGGCAGCATCCGGTCTAACAGCACCAGGTCATAGGCGTCCTGCACAAATAGATCCAGACCGTCTCTCCCATCGTGGCAGATGTCTACCTGATGGTGTTCTTTTTCCAGTTGGAACTGCAAGGTCTCACAGAGTTTTTTATCGTCTTCCACCAATAAGATTCTCACAACATCCTCCTTTATAAAGGCTATTTTGCGTAACAAATCAGCTTTTCGCTTTACTATTACGATTTTATCACAAATTTTCTTAAAATAATCTTGAAATGAAAAAAATAATTAAAGATTCGTTTCAAGAAAAATTTAAGACAGAGCTGTTACAATAAGGGAGAAACAAAACGAAAGGAGATGCAGGATGAAAAAAAGAACAAGAGCGGCCGGAATTTTGCTGACATTGGTTTTGGCGGTGACCGGAATTGCCGGATGTGGAGATACGAAAAAGGATGAGGGCAACGCAAAGGGAGCTGGCGAGGAAGCCCAGGGAACGGGAGGACAAAGCGGTTCTGAAGGCGGAGGAGAGGATGCCTTTTCCGATGGATACGGCGGGAAAGGACGATTTTTGGAAACGGAGCTGACATTGCCCCAGGAGGCGGATCGTGTGCTGGCGGCTGGGAAGCTGTCAGATGGAAGTATATCCGTGGTCGGCTATAACAGCAACAGTATGCAGTACTACTTAATGAATACCAAGGATTTGGGGGATAGCTGGGACAGCAGGGCAGTCCAAGGAATGGACGTCTTTTATGTTTCCAGTGCGGCCATTGCACCGGACGGCAGCGCCGTATTGATGGATCCTTATGGGGAAGAATTGGTTCAGGTGTCGCCGGATGGCACGGCGACTGCAGGAAGTCTGGTTTTGCCGGGAACGGAGGGAGAAAATAAAAATCAAGTACAACAGGCGGGGTATACGAAAGACGGGACGCTCATTGTGCTGGATATCGGCGGGGTATTGTACCGGGCAGACGTAACCCAGGGAACCTTGGAAGAAGTTACAAAAAATATGCCGGAAGCCGTATATTACTTTGGTATGGCGGGCAATGACATTGTGTCCGTTATGGGGTCCGGGGTATATCGCGTCGATGCAGGGAGCGGAGAACTGAAAAAAGATGAGACGCTGCAACAGGTAACGGACAGCAGTCAGGAACCCATCAGCGGCGAAAATTCGTACCCCTGCTTGTTTACGGCAGGCGCAGAGGAGGACAGTACTGTTTATGTGAATCATGAAGGGCTGTTTTTTCACAAAATGGGCGGCAGCGTCAATGAACAACTAATCAATGGTGACCTGGTATCTTTGGGAGATTCCAGTTTGGGTTTCATACAGGCTCTGACTGTGGACGACTCCACTTATCTGGTGCTGGGCTCCGATTCCCTGGGGGTGCCCAGGATGTATCGTTATATGTATGATGCCCAGGCATCGGCGGTGCCCCAAAAGCAGTTAAAGGTCTACGCCTTGGAAGATTCCGTAGCTTTGCAGCAGGCAATTTCCTATTTTCAAAAAGAGAATCCAGACGTCTTTGTGAAAAAAATCATCGGATTGACGGACGAAGACGGGATTACGGCCGAGGATGCCCTGCGGACGTTAAGCACGGACATAATGGCCGGAAACGGGCCGGATGTGTTGATCCTGGACGGGATCCCGGTGGAAAGCTACGTAGAAAAAGGCATTCTTGCGGATATCAGGGATCTGGTGGAAGAAGTAGAAGGAGAAGACGGATTGTTTGAAAATATCAAAGAGGCTTATATCCGGGACGGAAGCATCTATGAAATGCCAAGCCGGTTTGGATTTTCCGTAGTGGAAGGGGAAGCGGAGGCTGTGGAAGCTAAAAACAGCCTGGAAGCCTTCCTGGAATATGCAAAAGGAAAGAAGTCGTCGAATGCGGATGAAAATGTCCTGGTGCCCATGAGCGCTTCGGGACTGCTCCATGAGTTATACTATGCCGACAGCGCAGGATGGCGCAAAGAAGACGGCAGCCTGGAAGAAGAAAAGCTGGAGGCATACTTGAAAGCGGCAAAAGATTATTTTGATTTGGATACGTATGCGGAAGAGGAATACAACAATTCGGTAGAGAATTATACGTTTCGCTTTGGCGGGATGGGCGGCGCAGCATCAACCGTGGCAAATTTCCGGCTGATTCTCATGGGATGCGGCGGAATAGGAACCATAAGCTCTTTTAGAGATGTGCAGCAGATTTATGCGACAGAAGCCCAGATAGGCGGTGCGTATGACATTTTTGGAGAAGCGGACAACGGCTCTTTTGTTCCATATGTTTCCGTAGGGATTGCCGCCCAGAGTGCAGAGAACCAGGAGGCCCGGGAATTTGTGAAAGGGCTTTTGGGAAAAGAGTGCCAGAGCGCTTCCATGGACGGATTCCCGGTAAACCGGGCGGCCTATCAGGAGCATCAGAAAAATCAAAAGGAATATGCGATAGGCACCAGCCGCCTCGACGGAACGTCTGCGGGAGTGGATGTAAAGGTTCTTACAGAAGAACAGGCAAATACGCTGCTAAAACAATTGGAGAGCCTCAAGCGTCCCGTGCTGACAGACCGGGTCATTCAGGAATTGATCGTGGAGGAAGGCATAAAGTATCTGAACGGGGATGGGACCCAAAAGGAAGTCGCAGACCGGATTATGCAGAAGGTGAAGCTGTATTTGTCAGAGTAATTGCAAAGGAAAAAATGCGATGGGTTGGAAAAAATATACGGGATGGTTGTTTGTGCTGCCGGGATTTTTGGGAGTAGCAGTATTCTATCTGATCCCATTTCTGGATGTCATACGGCGTTCTTTTACTCAGGCAGTAGGGGGAAGGTTTGTGGGACTGGCCAATTATCAGATGGTCTTTGAAAATCAGGCGTTTTTGCTGGCGGCAAAAAATACCCTGCGGTTTGCCGCCGTGTGCCTGCCCTTGCTTTTGGTAATTTCCCTTGGAATTGCCGTGTTCTTGCAGCGGCTGGAAACCTGGTCCGGTTTTTTGAAGGGCGCTTATCTGGTTCCCCTGGCCATACCGGCGGCCAGTGTAGTGCTTTTGTGGAAATTGCTGTTTGACGGACGGGGAATCTTAAACGGCCTTCTGGCGGCGGCGGGACAGCCTGGCATAGACTGGATGAATACAGGGGCGTCCTTCGGAGTACTGGTATTTAGCTATATCTGGAAAAACCTGGGGTATGATGTGGTGCTTTGGATTGCCGGGCTTTCCATGGTGCCAAAACAAGTGTATGAAGCGGCCCGGGTGGACGGGGCAGGGGAATGTCGGTGCTTTTTCTACATTACGTTACCTGGCATCCGCCCCGCAGCCTTTACCATTGTGGTGATTTCCTTTTTGAACTCTTTTAAAGTGTTTCGGGAAGCGTATCTGGTGGCTGGAAATTACCCCCAGGATGATATTTATCTGCTGCAGCATTTGTTTCATAACTGGTTTCGGGAGCTATCTGTAGATAAAATGGCGTCTGGAGCGGTAACCATGGCGGCGGTGATATTTCTACTGGTCTGCCTGCTGCAAAAAAGCTGGGATAAGAAGTGAGGGTTACATGGAAAAATGGGAAGTAAGGGCGCATATGCATGTGGGAAAAAGGATACAAAAAATGGTTTGCCTGGGGGTGTTGTTGGCAATGGCCTTCCTGTCCCTGGGGCCTCTGGTGTTTTTGATGGGAGGCAGCCTGATGGGAAGCAATGAGATCGCAGACTGTATCGGCCCGGTAATCAGGGGAGGAGATGGTTACGCCGTCTGGCGGCTGTTTCCTATGTACCCTACCTTGAAGCATTTGGTGGAAGTATTTTTTGATTCACCGGAATTTTTCCGGATGTTTTGGAATTCCATGAAGATCACGGCAGGGACTCTTTTGGGACAGTTTTTGGTTGGGATGCCTTCTGCCTGGGGATTGGCGCATTATTCTTTTCCGGGGAAAAAAGCGGTCTATATGTTGTATATCGTACTTATGATGATGCCGTTTCAGGTAACTATGCTTTCGGAATATCTTGTTTTGGATATGCTGGGCATAATGGATACCTTATGGGCGATTATTTTGCCGGGAGTATTTTCCACCTTTTCCGTATTTATCATGTACCGCTTTTTTGGTGGAATCCCGGATGCAGTCATAGAGGCGGCCAGATGCGATGGAGCAGGGGAATTTCAGATTTTTTGGAGGATAGGAATTCCCCTGGGATCTTCAGGGATTATTTCCGCAATGGTACTGCAGTTTTTGGAGTGCTGGAACTTAATGGAACAGCCAATGACATTTTTAAAGACAAAAAGCCTTTGGCCCCTGTCTTTGTATTTGCCACAAATCAGTATGGAGAAAGCAGGATTCGCCCTTTGTGCTTCCATGGTGACGCTGCTTCCGGCGCTTTTGGTATTTTTGGCCGGTTCCGATTATCTGGAGCAGGGGATTGTAGCTGCGGCGGTAAAAGAATAATGCAGGGCGGGGAGGGACGGACATAGTTATCGGCCCACACCGCCTGATGGGCAGGAGTGAAAAATTTGAATAAAAGAAAATGGAACATAAGGGAACGGCTGTCTGGACTTATGTATGATAGGCGCCAGGCGGTGATAGAAGATAAGATCCATGTCATAGAGGATAAAAAGACGAACTGGAAAAACAGCGCTTTGAAGGGATTTATCGCTTTGTTGATGGTAATGCTGGCGTTTACGGTGATTTCCCGGGGAGCAGCATCTGTTTCGGTGATTCAGGTGGAGGTAGAGACGCCGGCTCCCAGAAAGATCGAGCATATCGTGGAGGGACAAGGAACGGTGGAAAAGAACCGGGAGCTGGCGGTTTTGACTCAGCCGGATATTTTGGTGAAGACGATCTATGTAAGCGTTGGAGAGACGGTGCGTCAAGGAGATATGCTGGCATTGCTGGATCCAGAGAGCATTGAGGAACGAATAGAGGAGCTGGAGCATGAAATTCAAATCCTGAAACTGCAGAATGAAGCGGCAGGGAGCGCGGCGGCAAAAGAACAGCAGGGAAGGGAGAAGGAAAAACAGAGGGCCCAGGAGGATTATAACCGTACCATGGAAGAACAGGGAAGTCTGGTAGCTCAGGCGGAAGAAGATTTGCGCCGGGCTCAGGATGCATTGGCCGCCTTTGAACAGCAGCAGGCTGCGCCCTCTCAGGAGCCTCCGGCAGACGACCCGGCTACTGACCCGCAGCCGGAAGACCAAGAAGAGACAGAGGAGCAGGAGAAACCAGAGAGAAAGAATGAGCAGGACATTTCAGAGGGTATAAAAGACGAGGGTGTGACTCAGGGAATGATACCGTATGATCAAGGCGCACCCGCCCAGGAACCGGAAGCGACAGGAACGGATGCTCAAGCACAGCAGGATCAGGCAGAAATAGAACGAGCGGCCCTGGAAGAGGGCGTACGTTCGGCTCACCGTGCATTGGAAGAGGCCTTGCGGAGCCAGGAAAAAGCCAGGACAGATGCGGCCCGCCGCATAGAGGATGCAGGAACCGGCGGCACAACGGACAATACGTCCCAGATCAACGGAATTACCATAGAAGATAAATTGAAAGAACAGAACAAACTAAAGGAGCTAAAAGAAAACGGCGGCTCTATCCTTGCCCCAGTGGACGGTGTAGTTACACAGATGAATATTGTCACCGGACAACGGACGACGGATACCGCAGCCTTCACCATGGCAGATATTACTTCCGGCATGCGCTATGTCGCCCAAATTGAAGAGGAGGACGCAAAATACCTTGCAGCGGGAGAGGCCGTAAGCTTAAAAGCAGGCGGAAAAGTTTATGCAGACCTTAAGGTGCTTCATATGGAACCGGATGAAGAGAATGGGATGGTTACTGTAACCATCCTGCTGGAGCAAGGAACCTTGTCCATAGGGGATACGGCCACACTGGAAGCAGTAAAACAGTCAGATACCTATCCCTTGACGCTTCCCATTGGAGCAGTCCATTCCGAAAACGGGAAGTATTATGTGTATGTATTGGAAGAAGAGGAAACGGTATTGGGTACACAGCTAACCACCCGACGGGTAGACGTGACGGTAGAGGAACAAAACGGCCAGTTTGCGGCTGTTACATCAGAATTGCTTTCGGACAGTTCCCGGGTGATCACAGACAGCGAAGGTTATATTCAGGCAGGCGACCGTGTGCGTCTGCGGGAATCATGAAAAAGTATGCCGGGCAGGCCATATGTGTACTCTGCCTGGCCTTGGCCGTAGCTGTAATAGGGAAGGGAAAGATTATGTTAAACCGGGCCGGGCAGTATACGGAACAGGTAACGCTGCTATTACAGGAACCTGTTGATGAAAAAACAGTGGAAATCATGAGAGAACTGGAAGGAACCCAGGGAGAGCCAGTATCCTTTACGGCATGGAGAGAAGAAAAAGACCAAAGGATTCAGGCGGAGGAAACAGGAAATGACACATGGGCCAATTTGCTGTATATTTCCGGATCCTCAGAATTGCTTCTTCCCTATGGGAAAATTTTATCTCCGGAGGATTCCGCTGGATGCCTTGTGGATGCGGAGACGGCGTCGGAGCTGTTCGGCAGCCCCAGGGTAGAAGGAATGGTTATCCTGGCGGAAGGGGAGAAAAGAGTCATACGGGGGGTATTTTCCGCTCCAAAACGTATGATCATCCTACAGGGCTCCGGAAAGGGGCAGGAAGGATTTCGTCGAATGGCATTGCAGCGTATCTCGGGGCAGCCGATCAAAGCTTTAGGAGAAAAATTTTTCATGCGCCATGGTCTTAACGGCTCATTGCTTCGCTGGGATCTAAGTGGAGGATTTTCCTGGGTTCAAGAGCTGGTTCCTGGAAAATGGTCTGATTTTTCAGGATGGAAAAACAACCTGCAGGAAAAATCCAAAGAACTGGAGCTGATAGCCAGGACAGAAAAAAGTACGTTGGAGCTGGAATATTTGAGACTACAAAAAAAGGGAGTTATTTGCCTTATCATAGGAGGTATCCTGGTTTGGGGAGAAGTTTTTGTTTTACTGGGGAAGATTTATCAAAAAAAGTATTGACTCCTACCTTACGTCATAGTTTAAGATCCTATTATAGGAACCCCTTCGGGAACCCTATAATCAGATTTACGGCGCAGAACCGGCGCCTTTTATCAAAACTTGCTTTGCAAGTTCTGATAAGCGCTATTATAGGAACCCCTTCGGGAACCCTATAATCAGATTTAC
>JAAVYA010000063.1 GCA_022790855.1 Lachnospiraceae bacterium
ATTGAAATAAAAATATAATCAATCGGCTTCGCCGCAAATTTTGAGTAATTTGTCAAGCGTTTTTTGAAAAAAGTGGGTGATTTTTTGAAACAAGGGTCTGAAGGCCTTATAAAATAAGGGTCGAAGATTCCGAGAAGTTATGATAAAAGAAAGGTGGAAAAAAGAATGGGTGAAACAAGAGTATTTGCCGACGGATACCGTGGCGTATTCCAGAATCAGGAGGATTTCCTTGCGTGCCTGAACAGCATCGGGAGAAATTCCTTCTGGGAGAGAAAGACCTCTAAGAACCTGCGCCTTGTGGCAATCACCAGCGGGAGTAAGGTGGAGGAAGAACTGAAGCAGATATATGCGGATGAGGGGCTGGATGAGGACATCATCACGGATACCATCATCAATACGGGACTTCTTTTGAAGATTCGGAACCAGTATTACCCTGTCAGGGATTGTGCAATCAAGAGCATCCTCGACCGCGCGGGTATTTCCGGTGCGGGACTGCGCAGGGTGGAAAAGGGCGTGTATGCTCGAATCCTGAATGACTGTCTGAAGGCAGCAAAGGGAGAGGCGCTCCTGCGCATCTCGGAAGGCAAGGTCTCCGCCGTACTGGGAGGCGACTGCCATGACTGCTGGGACAGGTCATCACGGATGTGGTGCTGGCGTTACTGTCCTATGTGGCGGAAGGTGACTGGGAGGAACGGCACGAGTTGCAGCGTCAGGGAATCGAAAGAGCGAAGGAAGCAGGAAAGTATCTTGGCCGGCCCCGTGTGGAGTATCCGGAGAATTGGAGCGAATGTTATGGCGCATGGAAGGAAGGGAGTATTAGTGCAGTTGAAGCAATGCGCCGGACCGGACTTAAAAAGGACAGTTTTTATCGTCTGGTAAAAAAATTTGAGAGTGAGAAATAAGTTTTTTCAAGAAAACGGTATGGAACAGTATCTTTACTTATTAAATAAGGTTTCGAGGAGGATATAAAATGAAACAGGGTACATTATTTTATGACAGGGAAAGCGGCAGGTACAATTTCTTTTATGTTGACGATAACGGTGACAGGTGCGATTACGGCGGTATCCATTGTGGAGAAGTCTTTGAGTTCAAACTGAATGATGTCTGGATTCCTGCCCGTGTGGAGATGGGGGATGACAGGAAATGGTATCTGGTGGGACTGCCGGGACTGAAGCTGGATGGGCTGGAGGTAAAGGCGGAATAGAAAGAAGCCGATATTATCTGTGAAATTATATTACCGGTATAATGACAAATGGGCTGAACGGTGATATAGTAGTTACAGTAAATAACAAATGGGACGGATAAGTCCGGAAAGGAAACGATCATGGCAACAGTTAATTTCGCAGCAGCTTCAGTTGCTTATTATCTGCATAGCGAACATTATGAGGCACTGTTCAGTAAAGAAAAAGAACAGAGTCTGGTTAAGATGCGCGCATGAAAGGTAATAAAAAGGACAAAAACTCTGAGATGTGAGTGCATGACTAATCGAGACCGCCGGAAATAGATCCTAGCTATCATGTACCGATTATCTTAATTGAGG
>JAAVYA010000028.1 GCA_022790855.1 Lachnospiraceae bacterium
CAGTTTTTGGTATAGTTGATTGCTTGTGATAGGGGTATCTCAACAATACAATATATATTCAAAAACTGCTACTATTTTTATGAAAAAGCGGTGGTTTCATGTACTTAGGGCCAGCCGCCGCGCTAGCGGCTTGGTACAATGTATTTATTATTTTGTGAGATAACGTGATATAAAATAGAAATAAATCAGTAAAAACATACGTTCTAAAATATGGGAGATATAATGATAAAACAATATTTATTAAAATCAAAACAAGAATTAGTGGAAAAAAGAATAGACTTTAGAAAGCTGCTTAAAAAAAGCGAGTTAAAGATCAAAGAGAATATAGAGTTTATTCATTTGATAGAAGAATCCCAGGATAAAAATTATAATTCTTTTTTTCCACAAAATTATAGAACTGTGACTAATAAAGAAAAAATAAAAAAATTGAAGGAGGAACAAAGAAAATTTGAAGAAGAAAGTAAACGGATAGAAAAAGATATTGATGAAGTAGATAGAAAAATAGAAGAATTAAATTATTTAATAAGTCTCTGTAAACAAAAGGATAGAAATGAAAGCGAGTTAGAGGAGGAAGTAATAGAAAAAGAGATAAATAGAATGGATTTTTATAAGGAAATAGAAGATCAAAATAAAGATACAATGAAACAAATTATAGAAAAAACAGAAGTACTATATGCTATTCATAATAAAATGGAGTTGTGTTATAGACTAATGGATATGGATCCAAAACGTTGTAAAATAGAACTTAAGAATATTTCTAAAGATTTGCAAGAAGCAGCAAATCAGTTTGTAGGATTGAAATATATAATTTATCCTTTCTTTGGTGAAAATATAAATATAGATTCTGTGATGTATCAATATATAGATTATACTAGAAAAGATTATCATATAAAGATATCTTTTAAGAAAAAAGGAAAAATGCAAAAGCTATCTGAGATTATGAGTCTAGGAATTTTACGTATTATACAAACTGTCTGCCAATACATGTTACAAATAGAAACATCTAAAATTACAATTGAGATGGAAAGTTCATCAGAAAATATTATATTAAAAATTGTTTCTTCTTTTACTGAAAATGATATTGATTTTATAGAAAGTAAGGAAGTAAAAGTGGTAAATGAAATTATTTCTTTATTCTTTGGCTCCTTGAATATAAGTGAAACAGAACATAATGTGATATTTATGATAGAAATACCTGTTTCACAATGAAAATGTTTCACGTGAAACATTTTTCTATAGCATTATATATTAGAAAGTGTTATAATATTAAAAGTATGAATTTAGAAAGGATTTTACAATGGGAAGAATAATAGCTATCGCAAATCAAAAAGGCGGTGTTGGAAAAACAACAACAGCAATAAATTTATCTTCTTGTCTTTCAGAGGCAGGTAAGAAAGTATTAGTAATTGATATGGATCCACAGGGAAATACCACCAGTGGATTGGGTATTGAGAAAGAAGAAATATCCGATACAGTATATGAATTGATGCTAGGAGAGTGTTCCGTCCGAGAAAGCATTCATAAGACAGATATTGAAAATCTGATGTTAATGCCTTCAAATGTAAATCTTGCCGGAGCAGAAATTGAATTACTTGGGATAAAAGAAAAAGAATATATCTTAAAAAATGAGATAGATTATATTCAAGATGATTTTGATTTTTTATTAATTGATTGTCCTCCATCATTAAATATGCTGACTATTAATGCTATGACAACAGCAAATACTGTTTTGGTTCCGATTCAATGTGAATATTATGCATTGGAAGGATTGAGTCAATTGATACATACAATCAAGTTAGTACAAGAACGATTAAATCCGGAACTCCATATGGAAGGAGTAGTATTTACTATGTATGACGCGAGAACAAACTTATCTTTGCAAGTAGTAGAAAATGTAAAAAGCAATTTAAATACCACTATTTATAAAACAATTATTCCAAGAAACATAAGATTGGCAGAAGCACCTAGCCATGGTTTACCTATTAATCTTTATGATTCCAAATCCGCTGGTGCAGAAAGTTATCGCTTATTGGCAAAGGAAGTAATCGAAAGAAAGGATTTATAAAGAATGGCAGTAAATAAGAAAAGCGGACTGGGAAAAGGACTGGATAGTTTAATTACAGATAAGGTAGGAAGCAGAACACCTCAGGTTTCCGAGACAGAGAAGCAGGAAGTGTTTGTTAATATTTCTAAAGTAGAGCCCAATAGAGAACAGCCGAGAAAGAATTTTGATGAAGATGCTCTTCAAGAGTTAGCAGAATCAATCAAACAATTTGGTGTTCTTCAGCCATTATTAGTTCAGGATAGAAAAGATTATTATGAAATTATTGCTGGTGAAAGAAGATGGCGCGCAGCAAAAATAGCTGGTTTGAAAGAAATACCGATCATTATAAAAGAGCTAAATGAACAAGAAATTGTAGAAATATCATTGATTGAAAATATTCAAAGAGAAGATCTAAATCCCATAGAAGAAGCAATGGCATACAAACGTCTATTAAATGATTTTCATTTAAAACAAGATGAAGTGGCAGAAAGAGTATCAAAATCCCGAACAGCTGTTACTAATTCTATGAGACTTTTAAAGTTAAATGAAAAAGTTCAGCAAATGGTAATAGATGAAATGATTACCACCGGACATGCAAGAGCTTTGCTTGGAATAGCAGAGGAAGAGCAACAATATGCAGTTGCTCAGAAAATCTTTGATGAAAAACTAAGTGTTAGAGAAACAGAAAAGTTAATAAAAAAGTTGCAAAATCAGAAAGAGGATGTTGTTAAGAAACAAGATACTTCTTCTCTAACAATTATATATCAGGACTTAGAACAAAAATTGAAAAATATAATGGGTACGAAGGTAAGTATTCATACGAAAGATCACAAAAAAGGTAAGATAGAAATTGAATATTATAACAAGGAAGAATTAGATAGAATTGTAGAAATGTTTGCATCGATTCATAATTAGCAAACATTTGTTCTAGATGGAAAGGATTGATATGATGGATATTTTTTCAATGATAAATGAGTATGCGGCTTTTATTTTTATAGGTATGGCAGCCCTAATAGTAATATTGTTTATTTTGATTATTATTAATATTGTGCAAAATCATAAATTAAAGAAAAAGTATAATCAATTTATGACGGGAAAAGATGGAAGTTCCTTAGAGGATAATTTAGTAAAACGAGTGAATGAAATTGAAGAACTGATTACATCCAATAAAGAGAATGAAGAGAACATTGAAAAAATTTTTCAAAATCTTAATTCTACTTTCCAGAAGATTGGTATGGTAAAATATGATGCATTTCATGAAATGGGAGGAAAGTTAAGTTTTTCATTGGCTCTTCTAAATAGAGAAAATGATGGATTTATTATTAATGCTATGCACAGCAGAGAAGGATGTTATACATATATCAAAGAAATCATTCAGGGAAATTCTGTTATAGTATTATCCGATGAAGAAAAAGAAGCTTTGGATATGGCAATGAAATAAATAGTAAGTCAAAAAAATCAGTAATAAAAAATGAATTTTGTTGTTTACAAATGAGAGTGTTATGGTATATAATATATTAGGCGCTGGATGAAAGAGGAGGAATCATGCATAGTTTTTTAAAAAGTATCGGATTCAGCAAATTGAAAAAGAAGAAAGAAATTGATGCTTTGATACAAGAAACCATTGAGCGGCCGGATCGTAAGATGATATCGGAAGATGCAGAAGGAAATATTCTTGCAGAATTATGTAAAGATTACGGTGAGTTCATTGGTATTGCTGTGCGTGGTGAATATACAGAAGAAGGTTTATTTGAAGCAGAATATTTTTATCCTTATCTCCAGGGAACAGGTATTAGTACCGTAGAGAGAGTAGATGTAGAGAAGCATGCTGAGAAAGATTCTTATGCAGGTGTTTGTGATGAAGTGAAGATTGGCGTTACATTAATATTCTATTTACAAAACGTAATGGAATATTTAAATAAAGACAGAACAAGCGTCATGAGCGGAATGCGTACAACCACTACCTTGTCTGCATTATCCGGATTTGGAAAGATACTTTTGCCAATACAAAAAAGTGATTATAATTCAGAAATTGATGAAACTCTTTCTCGAGATAGAAATTGCCTAATAGCTGCTGCTCGAGATGGCGATGAAGAAGCCATAGAGAGTTTGACTTTGGAAGATATAGATACATATTCTATGATTTCCCGAAGGATTTTGTATGAAGATGTTCTGACTATTGTAAGTTCCTATTTTATGCCATATGGAATAGAAAGTGATCAATATAGTATATTAGGGGAAATTATAGATTATCACAGTATTGAAAATACTCTCACAAAAGAAAAGTTATATATACTAAATTTAAATTGCAATGACTTGGTTTTTGATGTTTGTATCAATCAGACAGATTTGCTTGGAGAACCAGCCATTGGCCGTCGTTTTAAAGGAGTTATATGGATGCAAGGCAATCTCAATTATGAAGATTGATCATGCATTGATATAAATAATGTTACAATCTTATATTTTTAAACTGTCGCTATAGCTCAGCTGGATAGAGCGACCGCCTCCTAAGCGGTAGGCCGGAGGTTCAAATCCTCTTAGCGACGCGAAAATTACGCCGAAATCTTATAGATGATTTTTCGGCGTTTCTTTTTTTATTAAGAAAATGATTTACAAGAGTCATAAATGTTGAAAAAGTCATTTTATAATGGCTTTTTTGTTGATATTTTTTGGTTCGTGTGGTAGCATTGATGTAGGTAGATGATATATAACCGGAGGTAAAAAAATGAAAAATAGTAATTTTCAAAAAAATTATTCCTATGCTATTTGTATGGTAGTTTTGGTTCTTTTAGAAGTATATTTGATGATTAATTATCCTAATTTGTGGATTGTAATAATAGCGGACGCCTTGCTTCTTATTCTTTGCATATGTTTGACTATTTCATTAAATGTTGCTTTAGCGAAAGAAAAAGAAGAAAAAAAGCAGGCTTGGCAAGAAGAGATCCAAAATATTAATAAGTCAGAAAAAGCAAATTACCTTCTGTTAAAAAAGAGTTTTTTAGATCTGGAAGATAGATTTATGAAGCAGGATAAAATGAATCTTTCTATAACAAATGCGATTGATGTTAGTGAACGAAAGATTCAAAAAGCAATCATGCAGATTATGGAAGAAGATAAAAAGGTTGCTAGAATTTCTGTTGGAAGAAGCAAAGAGAATGCGGACTTTGTGATTAATTCTAATAATGAATTAAAAAGAAAAATGCTGGAGTTGGAAAAGCGTTTAGACGACATAGATGAAAAGATGAATTCTGTGGAGGATTTGATCACAACTTTAAAAACGCATGAGTCAGGAGAGGATCAGTATCAGAATATTATTACATCTATCGAACAGATGGAAAAAGAATTAAAAGCTTACATAACATCTAATATTCCAAAAGATGAACAAACAGTAAATGAAACTGAAATAGTGAACGAATCTAGCTACGAAGAAGAAAAAGATGATTTTGAAGTTGTTCAAGATTCAGAATTGGTACTTAGTGAGATACCTTTGGAAGAAAATGATATACAGGGTGAAACTATTTTAGAAGAAGAGCCAGAAATCATGGATGAGGTATTAAAAGAGAACTTTGATATTGAAGATACAGAAAAAATTACCGAAAGTGAAGAAATAAATCAGGAGCAATTCGTGGAGGAGGAAGTATTTGATAATGATCAAATGAATGATCAGAAAGATATTCCTTCCATAGAGGAACCAGTAACAGATACTTTTATAAATAATATTGATATGGAGGAAACAGTTGAATTAAACAGTGATATATTTGTTTCTAATAATATGGAGAATGAGTCAAACTCAGAAGAGGTGTTAAGCCCTGAAACCATGGATGATCCCAATAAAATGATGACGCCTGATGATATTGCCGCTTTATTGGCTGGAATCGGTTCCAATGAAGCAAAGGTAGAATCAGAACCGGAGCCAGTTGTAGAACCAGAACCGGAACCAGATGTTGTGCTACCAGAACTAGAAGAAAAGCCCATTACATTGGATGAATCAAATCCCAATAAGATGATGACGCCTGATGAAATAGCTGCACTCATAGCAGGACTTTAAAATATCTATTTCAAAATTAAAAAAGAGGTTTTTGTATCATATAGTATATTTGCATTTTAGAAAGTATTAATACTTTTTGTCTTGGCTAAATCTATGATAATACGAGAACCTCTTTTTCAATACAAAGATTTGTTATATTGGATTTTTCATAATTTCAACAATAATGGCAACGGCTTTTTCCATTGCTTCCACAGTGATATGTTCGTAAGGTCCATGGAAGCCTTCTCCCCCCGTTCCAAGATTTGGACAAGGAAGACCTTGAAAACTTAACCTTGCGCCGTCTGTTCCTCCCCTTACCGGAAGGGAAATTGGTTCTATGCCTTGTGAACGAATAGCGTCTTTGGCTTTATCCACAATATAAAAATTCTTCTCGATAACTTCCAACATATTATGATAACTCTCTGAAATATCGAGAGAGATGAATTCTTCGCTATATTTTTTCTTCATCAATTCGGCAACATCCCTCAAGAAATCCATCCGTTTTTGGTAGGAAGCTTTGTCATGATCCCGAATAATATAAGATAGCTGGGCAGCATTGACATCTCCGGAAATATTTGTTAAATGATAAAATCCCTCTCGTCCCTGAGTATGCTCCGGTGTTTCAGAAGATGGTAAAAGAGATTGGATTTCACAGGCAATAGAGGCTGCGTTTACCATAATATTTTTTGCTGATCCTGGATGAACATTGACCCCTTTGATATGAAATGTAGCAGAGGCGGCATTGAAATTTTCATAGGCAATTTCTCCTTCATAGTCCCCATCAACCGTATAGGCATAATCAGCCTGAAAATAATCCAGATCAAATAAATCAGCGCCACGTCCAACTTCTTCATCTGGTGTAAAACCAATCCAAATATCACTATGAGGGATAGAATGTTGTATTACTTGTTCTACGGCTGTGAGAATTTCAGCTACACCTGCTTTGTCATCGGCCCCTAGTAATGTTGTACCGTCCGTTACAATTAAAGTTTGTCCTACCCGGGAAGAGAGCCTGGGAAAATCTGATACTTTTAATACTTCTTTTGTGGAAGCTAGGACAACGTCTTTTCCATCATAATCTGGTATCACAGTTGGGTTAATATCTTTTCCAGAAAATGCAGGAGCAGTGTCCATATGAGCGATGAAACCAATTGATTT
The DNA here is from genome assembly GCA_022790855.1 of Lachnospiraceae bacterium. Taxonomy (GTDB): domain Bacteria; phylum Bacillota; class Clostridia; order Lachnospirales; family Lachnospiraceae; genus 14-2. Next base: position 7,230 of record JAAVYA010000028.1, read on the forward strand.
TTTAGACTCATAACCTTTGGTTGCTGGAAGCAGTCCATAGACATAACAATGCTCGTCACATTTGACTTTTGATAGTCCCATTTCTTTCATTTCTTTTTCCAGTTCATGGGCCAAATCAAATTCACGTTCAGAACTGGGAATCTTATCCTGATCCTCGCAGGATGTGGTCCAAATAGAAACATACTTTAAAAAACGATCTTCAACTTTCATAAGTACCTCCTTTTATTTTATTTCGGTGACTGTAACCGGATCCTCTCCATCCAGGTAAAACAATTGAATTCTGTCACCGATGTTATAAGTTACAATTTGAATCATATTCTTGTTTGTCATATCAATATCAAAAATTTTGTTGCTTCTTTCTAACGTCATATAAATGTGAGAATTTCCTTCTATGATAACAGGCATCATATTTTGGATTTTACCGGAAACTTTTTCGGCAAGCCCAGTTTCGGAAGCAGAGATTCCATTGTTGGCTAAAAGTTCATTATATGCTTTTTCACAGGATTTGATGGTATCACCGGTAGCAACCCATTGGTATTTTTGAATATTGACCATAGCATATTTTTTTACCAGTCCTGCATCGTCTTTTAAGGCCATAAAATAAGTAGGTTCATTTGCAATATTCAACAGCAAAGGAAAAGTGGCATGATAGCCAAGGTTCTGTACTTGTCCCTCTGCGGAAGACATGGCAGATTCTTCTGTGGCGCCTTCTATTTTATAAAAATGAGTTTCCATGGTACGCTGATTAATCAAAACAAAACCTACATTAGACTGGTCTCCGCTAACGCTTGTGACGCCGGAATAAACCCATACATCGTCATTTAAGGCAATGTAATTATAACCATTCGTAGTTTGCAAACAATCACGCTGCCCAAGAATACTATTAAAATATCCATGTTTTAAAGTGCCATTGTAATTATAAAGTTCCATTAAAAGTTCCGCACGATAAACTTTATCAATCCACTCAGGTACTTGGTCCACATCGTATACGGTGGAATTGCCGTTAATGGCGTTGCAGATTACTACTTTTCCAATTGTTTGTCCGCCAAATAGTCCAATATTAAATTTTTTTACAGGACAAATCCAATAAGGAGTACCATTATCATCTATTTCAAAGAAAATTTGTTCATCAAAAATGTAAGTCGGAAATTGAAAACGCAGGTGACGATAAATATTGCGATTAAAATATTCAGATTTTGAATATTTGATACTCTCTGTAAGTTTTACACATTCCGTATTTTGAGTGGCCATATCAATTTTAATATAAGCAGGTATGCCGGAACTTTGATTTGTCAGCCATTTGATGGGACTGGCATAAGAAAGAGGTGTTACACGAACCGGCCTGTTATTAACGTTGATTTGAGTATAATCATGAGATACCTCAAATTGGGAAACCATATCTACCATGCTTCCCATTTTACGGTCACCCAAAAGCGTCGCAGAATCTTTATCTAAAATAGGAATTGTATTAAAATCAGCAGGAGTAATGTCATCTGTAAAGTTACGTTCCTCCACGGTCATTAGTTTCTGATATTTTTTAGCATTAATAATAGGAGATGATAAAATGGTTCCAATAGCTAATACGATCAGAAGAATTCCTGCCAATAAAAAACCATATTTTGCAACTCCCAATTCTTTCCATTGAATGAAAAACAAAAAGTTGTGAGATGTTTTTTTCGATTTGATATCAGATTTTGTACATCGGCGAATTGCTAATATGATGCTGATAAATAACAACAGTACAAGTACAAATATCCAAGTACCCATAGAATGAATATTGATGGCAGGGAGAGCAATATAATAATAAATAAATGCTGCAAAAAGAAGTAAAATAACTGCCAGTATCTTTACAAAAATCTTTTTCATAGTCTGCTCCTTTGTGGATAATATAAAGTATGTTCAATTGTACTATTTAAATAGTACAATTGAATACTATTATTCTATTCTTATTCTTTGTACATGTCAAGAAATTACTTAAAAAAATGTAAAAAAATTGAAAAAAAGTATTGCATTTTTTTTATAAGTATTATATAATAATTTTTGTCGTAAGGAACAAGTTATATAAAATTGAATTAAGCGCCTTTAGCTCAGTTGGAAGAGCACCTGACTCTTAATCAGGGTGTCCAGGGTTCGAGCCCCTGAAGGCGCATTTTGAAAGGGTTGTAGCAAGATATAAGCTCTGTTATGACTCTTTTTTTGTCTTATTTTATAAAAGTTGATCTTTAGTTCATTTCTTTTTATCATTTAACATAGAAGATACTTCTCCCAGATTTTTCTTTAGTGACATTACCCGTTTATCCATAGAAGGTTTTGCATAGGCAAGTTCAGAAAGTTTCTGTTTGAAATTCTTTTTCCTTTTGGGCATATAAATTCCTTGTTTGTTTTGTAAGCTTTACTATATTATATTTCAAAATAATAGATTCTATGATACAATATGAATAAAAAAATGTGTATGTAAATTATAATCATTTTTGTTTTTATATCTCTTGAGAAAGGAAAATAATATGCAGAGAATCTTGATCGCTTGTTCCATGTTAGAGGATGAAATAAAAAAAGTTTATAAAGAAATAGAGTGCAATATTCCTGTCATTTGGGTAGAAAGAGGTTTCCATAATACTCCGGAAAAACTAAATGGAGAACTTCAAAAAATCATTGATGAGCACCAGGATTGCGACGAAATATTATTAACATTTGGCCTTTGCGGCAATGGGACAGAAGGAATTGTCAGTAAAAATACTATGCTTGTTATGCCCAGATTTGACGATTGTATTAATATGCTTTTATGCAAAGGGAAACGTGAAAGCCGCGGTCTTACAAAGGCAGACAGTATTTATATCACAAGAGGATGGACACTGGACTCGGAATCTATTTTGTCCCAATATGATAAATATGTGGAAGATTATGGAGAGGAATCTGCAGAGGGAATCATAGAGATGATGTATCAACATTATAAAACAATAACGGTGATTGATACGGATAGTTATGAAAAAGCCCCGGTAATGGAATATGCCAATCAGGCTGCCCGGCTGCTTGGCTTATCTTCTCAAATGACAGAAGGTTCTACAAAGGTACTGCGAGATCTTCTTCTGGGAAATTGGGAAGAGCATTTTATAGTACAGAAGCCGGGCTGTTCTGTTACCCAAACATTATTTTATTTTCCATAAGGATTACCGCGATGCGATTAATTTCAGGATAGGATTTCCCATGGCAGAAAACCGTTCTTCATATTCTGTCATGATGTTATCAACATTCAGATCAGTATCATGGTGGAGATCTCTGGTACAGGCATCTAAATTCCATTGAGCCAATGCTATTTGCTTCAGAGAAAAGTTAAATAAGGTCTCATTATCGGTTTTAAATTCCACACGGCCTTTAGCTGCAAGAATTTGATGATATCTGGAAAAAAATTCTTTGGATGTCAATCTCCGCTTTGCATGACGGTCTTTTGGCCAGGGATCAGAGAAGTTTAAATAAATACGTGATACCTCCTCAGGAGCAAAGACTGAAGTTATATTTTCCGCATCCATACGTATAAAAAGTAAATTTTCCAATGGGTGTTCTTCCATTTTCTGCAAAGCGCGAAGGAGTACACTGGAATATTTTTCAATACCAATATAGTTAATATTCGGATTTCTCTCAGCCAATGCCATGAGAAACTGCCCTTTTCCCATACCTATTTCGATATGAATTGGATTGTTATTTTTAAAATGCTGATTCCAACAACCTTGTTGTGCCTCTGGTTCTTGGATACACCATTCATTTTCTGCTATCATTTCCCTGGAACCAGGAATATTTCTTAATCTCATGAATTCCTCCTGCAATGTTGTAATTGATGTTGTTGCTTTTCTATTTTACTATAAGAAATAAAAAATGAAAAGAGTATGAACTTTAATACTTAAAAAAGTAAAAGAAATGTAAAAGTTGCCATTTTAATGAAAATACTTTATAATATAAATGATGTGGATGAGACAAAGGAGAAAGCTATGAGAAAACGAAAGAGATTGAGTGGAATCCTGGCAGGTTTCATATGTCTGTTCCCATTTAGCCATATACCTGTCTATGCAGAAGCTTATTGGCCTAGCGGGCCGGAAGTGGAAGCAGAAGCTGCCGTTGTGATGGAAGCTTCCACCGGAACTATACTTTACGAAAAAAATCCTCATGAGCAATTGTATCCGGCGAGTATAACAAAGATTATGACTACACTTTTGGCGGTTGAGAATTGTGAATTAGATGAGGAAGTTACATTTTCTTATGAGTCTGTACACAATATTGACAGAGAGAGTACCCATATTTCCCGAGACGTAGGGGAAATTATGACTATGGATCAATGTTTGTATGCAGTTATGTTGGGATCAGCCAATGATTGTGCCTACGCTGTTGCAGAACATGTTGGAAAAGGTTATGAGAATTTCATTGCAATGATGAATGATAAAGCCTCCCAATTGGGATGCAAAGATACTCATTTTAATAATCCTCATGGTTTGACAGATGAACAGCATTATACCAGCGCTTACGATATGGCTTTGATTTCCCAGGCAGCCCTTCGAAATGACACATTCCGGGTAATTACAGGAACGAAGCGTTATACGATTCCCATTACCAATAAGCATCCAAACGAGGAAACTCCCATGGTAAATCACCATAAAATGCTGACGAATTATCAGGGAGATACAGCATATCTTTATGAAGATTGCATCGGAGGAAAAACAGGTTATACTGATTTGGCAAGAAGGACATTGGTTACCTTTGCGGAACGGGATAATATGACGCTAATCTGTGTTGTCATGAAGGAAAACAGCAATGTGGATTACATCGATACGGCGCAGTTACTAGATTACTGTTTTGATAATTTCACTATGTGGAATATATCAGAGAACGAGTCTCAGTATAAAATTGCAGGTACTGCTAATACAGAAATATTTGCTGCATCGAAAAGTTTTGTGGATTTAGATAGAGAGAGCCAGATTGTACTTCCAAAGACGGCAGTATTTGAAGATGCATCTTTTGAAGTGATTGAAAATGAAAATGAGGACGAAGTGGTGGTACTGCAATATAAATACGGGGATCGCATGGTTGGGAGTGCAAGAATTGCGGCCACAAACGCCCAAGTAGAAATGTATGATTTTCACAACAACTTACCGGAAAAAAAGACTAAAAGAGCACCTTTGAAAATCAACACAAAATATATAGCAGTCGGAATTGCGGCTTTCATAGGCGCTGCGATCATAGGGATGATTCTCTATTATTTATTGAGTAATTTTTATATTATCCGCCATAAATTAAAATCAAAACGAAAAGAAAAAAACAGGTTTAAAGTTATAAAGTCAGGAAAGCACAGTAAATGGAAAATGAGATGGTAAAGGTCCTGATATTTAAGTATAAGATATTTATGATGTCCTATACATATAATAAGACAATTTATTAAATGTATTATAGTCTTTTTATATGAAAAAGGACATCATAATTTTTTATTTTATTGACAGAAAAATTATTGGTATTACCTTAAACTATCTAATAATTTAATTAATTCATCTTTTTTTGAAGTAAATAAAATTAAGCCATCTTTTGCCTTGATAATTGCTTCATACATTTCCTGAAAGGTTTCACATTCCTGAAGCAGATGCATGATGTAATCCACATATGGGGTGTCAAGTTTTAGATAAAGAGGTTCGCAATTTTTTAAATCCTTTATTTGAATATGGGATTTATCGAATAGATGCTTTAATTCCTTTTCTTGGTTTAACTGGAGAGAGGTTTTGTTGGGAATAAAATAGCCTTCTTCATCTTTAGGCATTTGCATTGATTTTATGGCTCTCTGGACTTGTTTGGCAAGGCTGTCGGAAGCAGGATAAAGAGATTCAAAGTAACTCATAAAATCTGAAGATTGTTTGAAGTGCATATTTTTTCCATGTTGTTGTAGTTCTACATCAAGAATTCTTCGTATGATTTGTTGGCATACTTCTCTGGAAGGATTTTTTCGGATGGAAGTTCTTGTATCTGCAGACATCATACCTCTTTTCTAATTGTCTTATTAAATAACTTAGACAATTAATTTTGTATTATATCTACTATACGTCAAAAAAGTAAGGAATGCAAGAAAGGATTCTATTGACAGTAAGAGAAAATTGAAATATAATTAATAACCACATGAATACTATTGGAGCGGAAAAAATATGTCAAAAAAAGAAGAAAAAAAGGAACTTCTGATCAGGAAAGTGACAGAGCTGGTAGAAAGTAATCATGGATTAGTGAGAACTGCTCAATTATATGAACTGGATATAGATTATCGCAGAATTCAGAAATTAGTAGAAGAAGGAATATTGGAACGTGTCAAAAACGGATACTATAGTATTGCCTTTCAAGAGAAAGATGAAGAATCTATGGTAGTCCGTTTATTTGGTGACGGAGTTCTTTGTTTGGAGAGCGCATTATTTTATTATCATTATATACAGGTGAAGCCTTCTTATTGGCATATTGCTGTGGATAAAAATACTTCAAAGTCGAGATTTAAAATGGATTATCCTCTTGTAAAACCATATTATACGGAACCTGATATGTTGAAATTAGGAGCAAAGAAACTTCAGCTAAAAGAAGGTATTATTGGGATATACGATAAGGAACGTATGATTTGTGATTGCTTAAAATTTGAAGAAAAATTGGAACGTGAGATCATGCAGGAAGCTTTGCGAAGTTATCTGAGAGAACCAATAAAGGACATTCAGAAACTGATGGAGTATGCCAGGGCAAGAAGAGTCGTTCAAAAGGTGCAGAATAGAATTGGGGTGTGGCTGTAATGGAGAGGCGTATAAATATAAATATTCCTACAATTGGAACTATTCGGGAAAAAGGAAATGAACTGGGATTTTCATACGTGCAATCTCTTTCATTATTCTTATATGAGACAATTTTGTATTGGGTCAGTCAATCAAAGTTAAGAGAGGAGTTATGGTTAAAACCCTCCGATCTTCAAATTATAGAAAGACATTCGGGAATCTGTAATGAGATTATTTTTTATCGGGAAAATGTTTCTTATCAGGAATTGCATGAATCTTTGAATAAGTTATTTCAAGGAAGAGAAACCAAAGATTTTGAATTTAATTGGGAGGCTCTTATTTATGACAAAAAGATTGAAATTGTATTGGATACAAAGTTGGAACACGTGGCAATCCCGTTTAAGATGATTATTTGTCCTATATTGGAGAAGGACCGATTTCCAAAAGAAGAAAAATATCAGTTTCTTCTTTTAGAGGAGAAGGAAATTACATATAATGCATATCCGATGGAACAGCAGTTGACAGAATGCTTTTATGAGATTTTGGATAAACTGGAGCTTATTAGTGATGCAAAAGTTTACGATACGGTTTACTGGATTTTGAAAAATTATCCGGTGGAAGGGAGGAGGATGTATCTTCATTTTAAAGATTACTTGAAAAAAAATGAAATAGCATCTGTAGAAAAACGTTGGGATACCGTATTGGGCTATATTGATTACTCTTATATGAAAAAGAAATGGGATAAATATCGGAAAATATATGAAAAAGAAATAGCTTGGGAAGAATGTATCAAATTAATGAATGAGTTTTTTTCTCCTATATGGAGAGCTTTTTTGGAAGACCGTATTTTTCTTGGAGATTGGATGCCAAGTCTTGGAAGATATTTAGATTGATGTTAGTAACTTAGCAGATTATATAGAGAGACTGTTGAAAAACAAAGATTTTTCTTGAGAAAATATATCCAAAAATCTTTGCATGCAACAGTCTCTTATGTTTTGGATTTATACTGCCGGGAATTTCAATTCACGGTATTTTCCATATTTCTGCTGCACTTCATCCATATTTTGGAAGAAGTGAATTCTTGTCTCAATGATTTCGTCCAAATGTAAATCACGGCACTTATCTACATTACGGTCGCGGCATAATCCATTTTCAGCCAATACAAATTTCACTTTGCCGTTTTCATCTTTTACTAAATCTCCGCCTGCGCCACAAACAGCACATTCAAATGGGAACTGAATGCCATCCCAATGTACATCGCCTTTAAAAATCAACCCGCCATGGCAGTTGGGGCAAAGTCCTAAATCAGGATCACCCATCCATGTTCTTTCTCCAAAAGGAGTCTGAATAGCTTTGATAATATTTTCTCCCATTTCATGGGCGCGTTTCAGATGATCTTCACGTAATAATACATTTCCGGGACGTCCTACACGGGTAGTCATATACTGGTCAACAACCTGGATAGATTGTGTAAACATGGATGCGGCCATTGTTTCCAGGGTAAGTCCTTGCCAGTCATGGCAGGAACCGCCTACAGCAATTAATCCGGCAACGCAGTGCTTATCTTCTTTTAATGCGCCGATTTTTAATAAAAATGCCTGCTCATAGGCTAAAAATCTTTGCGCAAATCTTGTATAGACAGAGCTTGGCATCAGATCGTAGGTGGGGCATCCGATAATAACGCCATCTTGCTGCTGCATAGCTGTGACAAGTTTATCTAAATCATCCTTTTCCTTTAATACACAGCCTCTGTATTCTCCTTTTCCTTGAGCCACTTCACCCATGTTCATGGTGCAGCCTTCGCAGCCGGTACAGGGTAAAATATTGTAGTCAAATAAATTAATTAATGTACATTCTGCACCTGCTTCCTGACATGCCAGTAAAGCTTCCTTAACCATAATTTCGCTGTTGCCATTGTGCCTTCCGGCTACAATACCCATTACTTTCATGTTCAAATCCTCCTTTGATATGTAAAAAGAATCTAATATGATTATCTATAGAATATCATCAGATTGCACAAATTTCAATGAATATAGAGAAAAAAATAGTTATATTTATGCAAATTTTTTATATACATATGCCTTTTTGTAATGATATAATCCTAATATAGTTATACTGTTATGAAGCATAAGAAATACGGAGATGAAAATGACCTTTCAACAGATTAAATATTTTATTACGGTAGCGGAGTGTTTAAGTTTTACGGAGGCGGCAAAATGTCTGTTTATTACGCAGCCGGCGTTAAGCAGACAAATTAGTACGATAGAAGAGGAGTTAAATATGCAGTTATTTGTCCGCAGCAAAAAAGCTTTGAAATTGACGCCGGGAGGGGTAATTTTATATAATAAGCTGCCTCAGATTTTAAGTGATTATAATGATATCGTGGAGGAGGCCAGAGATGCAAATAATGGTTTTGAAGGTACCTTACATTTGGGGCTTTTAGATATTTATGATATTCAGGAATTGATTCCTCCGGTTTTGAAGAGATTTCAAAAAGAATACCCGTTGATACAGGTTTCTATGGCACGATATTCCCTGGGAAAGCTTCCCATACTTCTTCAGGAAGGCCAGCTGGATTTGATATTGACATATGGTTTTTCTCTCTTTGACCAGCCGGATCTGTTGGTGGAGAATGTCCAGAAATTTGAATCTTGCATTATGATGCCAAAGGACCATCCTTTAGCCGAGAATGAGGACTTGAAGCTATCAGATTTGAAAGATGAAATATTCGTTACGTTAGGGGCAAAAGAAAGTGAAGAAGGTTATAATTATATTATGAGTCTATTCCACCGTTACGGCATCCGCCCCAAGCTTCGTCTCGTTGATTCTATGGCGAATGTCCAGCTTTGGGTGGAAGCCGGAGGATGTGTGGCAATTGCATCGGACCGTACAATTGGAAAAGAAAGCAGCCAGATTGTTTTTCGCCCAATTCCGAATCTTGGAAAACACGATACGGTATTAAGCTGGAAAAAGAATAACTATAATCCGGCAATTTCTTTATTTATGGAATTGTTTCGTAAAATTATTCTTTAAAGATGGTTTTTTTTCAGTGATTGGTTTAATGTACAACGGCTCCAGCCAGTATAATACTAGCAATTGTTCCGGCTAATGTAGCCAAAAGAGCTCCGGTTAATGTATAACGGCTTTTTTTAACATGGGCGGCCATAAAGTATACACTCATAGTATAAAAGATAGTTTCCGTACTGCTCATCATAATCGATGCCATAGTTCCTAATAAAGAGTCTGGGCCAAATTCTTTATATAGGTCAATGAGAAGTCCTGTGGCGGCAGAGGAAGAAAACATTTTTACTATGGTTACAGGGACCAATTCAGAGGGAAAATGTAATAATTCCATAAAAGATCCGGTTAATGACGATAAGAAATCAAGAAATCCGGATGCACGTAATACCCCTACTGCTACCATAAGGCCGATCAGTGTAGGCATGATATTTATGACTGTTTTGAAACCGTCGGCTGCTCCTTTGATAAAATCATCATAAATATTTTGTTTTTTATTCAATCCAAGGGCAACAATATAGAAAATCAAGAGAGGAATCAAAGCATCGGAAAGGTAAATAAGTAATTTCATTTCTATATACCTCCTATTGCAGGATGCTGTTTTTATAATATATGGAAATTTGCTTGTCAGGTATGACAAAAACGAAGAGCCTTATGCTCTTCGCCTTCCATTTATCAGTTGCCTGCATCTTTTGTCCTCTTAAGTTTCTATAGTTTCCCATCCATTATTTTACAATAAATCACTGCTGCAATCGTACTCACCGCCGTAGCCGCAATCCCCGGTCCCACGATCGCTGTCGGGTTCACGCTCCCATATTGTGCCCGGTAGGCGATAATATTCACCGGAATCAGCTGCAGCGACGAAATGTTAATAATCAAAAACGTACACATTTCATTGCTCGCAATCCCTCGCCGCCGTACCGGCCCGGAAATCCTGCCCTCCCTTCTGTCCTCCTCCAGTTTAGATAGCTCCTCCATGGCCTTCAATCCCGCTGGCGTTGCCGCCCAACCGAGCCCAAAAACATTGGCGATCATATTAGTTGCTATGTATTCATTGGCGGCATGTTCTGGCGGAAGATTTGGGAATAAAAATCGCAAAAAAGGTTTTAATTTTCTTGTCGCGGCTGAAATAAGCCCTGCATTCTCTGCGATTCGCATCAATCCAACCCAGAAAGCCATAACTCCTGTCATAGTGATACAAAGTGTGACCGCTTCTTTTGCAGAATCTAAAGCAGCATCCGTAATAGCAGGTAAATTACCGGTAATTGCGGCATAGACCACACCGATCAGCAGCATGAATCCCCACAAATAGTTCAGCATAATTGCTCCTAAAAAACTTTGTTATTTTATTCTATGCATAACTGGGGATAATAGTGATGGATTTTATTGAAATAAAGCGGGCGATATGCTACACTGGATAAGATGTGTTTGGAATTACTTTAGAAATAGAGGAAAAAATAGAAAAATGAAAATAAAGAAAAAAATATGCATTTGGATGACAGCTTGCTGTACTCTTTTTATGAGTACATTAAAACTACAGGCTGCAGGAAGTTGGCCGGAAGGGCCTGCAATTGTGGGAGAATACGCTGTTGTAATGGAACTTGATACAGGGACTGTTTTATACGAAAAGAATGCCCATACGAAACTGTATCCGGCCAGTACAACAAAAATTTTGACTGCTCTACTGGCTCTTGAAAATAGTAAAATGGAGGAAAAGGTTACTTTTTCCTATGACAGTGTCCATAAGACGGAAGGATCAGGAATTTGGCGTGATGTGGATGAAGTTATGACCATGGAGCAATGCATGTACGCATTGATGTTGAATTCAGCAAATGAATGCGCCTATGCCATTGCAGAGCATGTGGGAGGAAGTTTTGAAGAATTTGTAAAGATGATGAACGACCGGGCACAAGCCCTGGGATGCGAAAATACCCATTTCACCAATCCCCACGGATTGACAGATGAAGAACATTATACAAGCTGTTATGATTTGGCGCTGATTTCCAGGGAAGCCTTTGAAAATGATATGTTTCGCCAGATTACAGCTACCAAACGTTATGAGATTCCGCCTACCAATAAGCATCCGGATGAAATTACCTATTTAAAGAATCATCAGAAGATGTTATTTGAAGATGAAGAATATTATTATGAATACTGTGTAGGAGGAAAGACAGGATACACGGAGGCAGCGGCTCATACTCTGGTTACCTTTGCGGAAAAAGATGGTATGACACTGGTTTGTGTCGTAATGAAAGAGGAAATACCGAATCACTTTGAAGATTCTATCACACTGTTAGATTATTGCTTTGATCATTTTCGTACTTATAATATAGAAGATCACCTGGGGGATGATTTGCAACAAAAACTGCCTAAAAGTAATTTTTTGTCTAGAGAATCCTTTGTAGACATTGAAAAAGGAGGAACAGTTGTGCTTCCTTCAGAAGCTGATTTCTCTGAGGTTGAAAAAGAATTTGTTACAGGTGCGTCAGATCAGGATACAGTAGGTACTTTGGAATATCGTTATGGAGAGCATGTCATCGGTAAAGTAAATATTACGCGGACAGATTTAGAAATCAAAGCGTTTCCTTTCGGAAAGCATCAGCTTCAAGTAGAGACAGACCAGCAAAAACCAAAAAAAATAATCCGTTTAAATGTACTTAACATTATTTTGATCATTGCAGGTATTGTGGTTTTAGGAGCAGTTATATTCGGCATCTATAAATTTGGAGATAACTTTTACTTTATTCGCTATAAATTTCGATCCCGCAGAGGCCATAATGCCAAGGATGGGATTTTAAAGCAAAAGAGATGGAAGAGAAAGCGAAAAGATTTATGAATAAAATCCGTCAGCATATGAAAATTTCCGGGTGTGTGCAAGGAGTCGGTTTTCGTTATCGGGCGAAATATGTGGCCAATTCCATGGGGCTTACCGGTTGGGTAAAAAATGAATGGGATGGAACAGTGGAGATGGAGGTTCAGGGAACGATAGAGCAGCTGAACCGTATGCTTACTGTGATCAATCAGGGCACATATATTCAGATAGATGACATTAAACGGAGAGAGATTCCTTGTGAGGAGCATGAAAATGGTTTTCATGTCAGATAATAAAAGAACGGGCAGTATGGTGGAATAGTACCAGGCTGCCCGTTCTCCGTCTATCATACTACCAAATAACTATAAAGTTACTTTTCGGAAATTCTTCTTTCCTTTTTTCAGTACGATGCCTTCTCCTTCAAACAATGAAGTTGCAAATATGGTTTTCAGATCCGTTATTTTTTCTCCGTCTACGGATACGCCTCCTTGTTCTACGGAGCGACGGGCTTCTGATTTGGAAGGAACCAGACCGGATTTAATCAGAAGGGTTAGGATATCTATATTCCCATCTGTAAAATCCTCTGCTTCCAGTTGTGTTGTCGGCATGTTTTGAGCATTTCCGCTAGAAAATAAAGCCCGGGCGCTTTCTTGCGCTTTGGCTGCTTCTTCCTCTCCATGAACCAGCTTGGTTAATTCAAAAGCAAGAATCTCTTTGGCCGTATTTAGCTGTGCGCCCTCCCAGGCGTCCATTTGATCAATTTCTTCCAGAGGTAGAAATGTCAGCATGCGGATACATTTCAGTACATCGTCATCTCCAACGTTTCGCCAATATTGGTAAAAATCGAAAGGAGATGTCTTTTTGGGATCCAGCCATACTGCTCCCGACTGGGTTTTACCCATTTTCTTTCCTTCGGAGTTCAAAAGCAGGGTAATTGTCATTGCATAGGCATTTTTTCCCAACTTCCGGCGGATTAATTCAGTGCCCCCCAACATATTGCTCCATTGGTCGTCGCCCCCAAATTGCATATTGCAGCCGTACTTTTGAAATAAAGCATAAAAATCATAGCTTTGCATGATCATGTAGTTGAATTCCAAAAAGCTTAATCCCTTTTCCATACGCTGTTTATAACATTCGGCAGTCAGCATCCGGTTGACGGAAAAGTGTGGACCTACTTCCCGCAGCACATCAATATAATTTAAGTCCATGAGCCAATTGGCATTATTCACCATTAAGGCTTTTCCATCAGAAAAATCAATGAATTTGCTCATTTGTTCCTTAAAGCAATCACAGTTATGCTGAATGGTTTCAACTGTCATCATTTGGCGCATATCGCTGCGGCCGGATGGATCGCCGATCATGCCGGTGCCGCCTCCCAGTAAGGCAATGGGTTTGTTTCCCGCCATCTGCAGGCGTTTCATCAGACATAATGCCATAAAATGCCCTACATGAAGGCTGTCGGCAGTGGGATCAAAACCAATATAAAATGTAGCTTTTCCGTTGTTGATTAGTTCTTTGATTTCCTCCTCGTCTGTTACCTGGGCGATGAGCCCTCTGGCAACAAGTTCATCATAAATAGTCATATGATACCTCCTGATTTTCATTCATTTTGTGGAGTGATAGTTTCATCAATAAAAAAACTCGCCCTAGAGCGTGTACGCTCTAAAAAGGACGAGAATATATCACGTGTTACCACCTTTATTCACAGATTACTCACATAATCTGCCTTAGCAAGTGCCTGTCAGCACTCCTGCAATATAACGGCTGCACTCCGTCACAGCCTACTGCCTATAAGATCTTCCATAGGGTTGGGTGTGAAGCTCGGGGATGTATTCACTATAAGGTTCCGTGTGCACCTCTCATCAACCGGTTGCTTTCTGTACCTTTCCCTTGCAGCTACTTGTTCCCTTCGTTGCTTTTCTTCTTATATTGTTGTTAAAACATTCTGCGTAAGTTTTCGTAGACTTAATTATATGCAACCGATAGGTTCTTGTCAAGAGATTGTTAAGAATTTCAAAAATAAACCATAAAAAAATATAAAGTCTTTGATTGTTCTGGTGAAAGCAGTTATAATGTCAAACAAGAAAACATGATGTTCGGATGATGTAGTACAGCTACAGGAGAAGGAGCGTTATATGGAATTAAATAAAAATAACATGAAAAAAATAATGGTCATAATTACATTTACAGTGATTCTATGCGCATTATTAATCAATTTTTCTGCTTTTTTAAAATATCTAGGTTTTCTTTTGGGAGTGTTGTATCCATTTATTTTAGGGGCGGCTATTGCATTTTGCCTGAATATTCCCATGTGCTTTTTTGAAAGAAAACTTTTTTCTGTGAAAAATGGAAAGAAACCCCGGGTAAGAACTGCGATGGCAAGGCCAGTTAGCCTGACATTGACGCTTTTGTGTTTGGCTGGGGTAATTGCCCTTGTAATTGGCGTAGTCGTGCCCCAACTGGGCAGTACCTTTGAAAGCATCAGCGACGCTATGAAAACATTTCTGCCCAAAGCACAGATTTGGTTGGAAGAGAGATTTTCCGGAAAAGAAGAAGTGGTAAATTATATTAGTTCCATTAATTTGGAAAATCTGGATTGGGGTAAATGGGTAGAAACCTTGAAAGACTTTGCGGTAAACGGGGCGGGGAGTGTGCTGTCCTATACAATCAATGCAACTGTAGCTGTAGTAAATAGTACGGTTACTTTTTTCGTTGCATTTATTTTTGCCATTTACGTATTAACTCAAAAAGAAAAATTAGCCTACCAGGCAACAAAAATAGTTCAAGCTTTTTTTAGTAAAAAAGCAGTAGAAAAAATTCTTCATGTTTGCAGTTTATCGCATTTTACATTTTCCAGGTTTATCACAGGGCAATGTGTAGAGGCATTGATTCTGGGAGCTATGTTTTTTGTGGCCATGGTAATTTTCCGTTTTCCTTATGCATTATTAGTGGGTATATTGATTGCGTTTACGGCTTTGATTCCCATTGTGGGCGCATTTATCGGATGCTTTATCGGAGCGTTTTTGATTTTAATGGTAAATCCAATGCAGGCGTTTGCTTTTGTAATCATGTTTTTGATTCTCCAGCAAATAGAAGGGAATCTGATTTATCCCCATGTTGTAGGTAATTCTGTGGGTCTTCCTTCCATGTGGGTTTTGTTTGCGGCTATGGTGGGAGGCAGCCTTATGGGCATTGCGGGAATGTTGATCTTTATTCCTATTATGTCAGTTCTTTACAGCCTGATGCGGGATTGGGTGAACACCAGGCTGAAAGAAAAGAAGATGGAAGCCAGTTAGGGGAATGGACTTATAGGAGTCTTAAAGGGCAGGAGGAAACGCATGCAGGGGTTTCGCATTGTCCACAGGAAATAGGATGATAGCGGACAGGTTTGTGGATATCTTTCGTATGTTCTTCTATTACTTTCATTCTGCCATGGGGGCAGGCAGCCATACAGGCGAGACATCCACTGCAGTTTTTCATTGTTTGTTTTTGATATACGGGAGCTTCCTCTTGGTGGGAGGCTTCTTTTTTTGCAATAGGGTCCGAAGCTTTTTCTACTTCTACTAAATTCGTATGCTGGGCATTGGCTTTCGCAATGGGCGTAGATTTTAATGAAGTTAAAGTGTTGATACAGCCTCTTTGATCTATCCCTGTCTCATCAGGGGAAAACCATGCGCCTTGAGGAATGGCTACGGTGCCCGGAAGTATGCGTTCCGTAATTTTTACCGGAATACAGATCTTGCCCCGGTCATTGTATACATGCACCAGATCGTGAGAATTAATGCTCCGGGATTTGGCATCCTGCGGATGCATCCACAATTCGTGGGGAATCAATGAATTTAGCTTCTTATTATTATCATGAACCGAATGGGTTCTGGATTTGATATGGAAGCCAATGCATTGAAGGGGATATTTTTCGATCAGTGGGTCAAAAGGGCCTTCCCAGGCTGGCATATAGCCAGGCAGAGGATTCAGGTTAGGATTATACTGTTCATAGAGGGAACGAACAAATATTTCTATTTTACCGGAGGGTGTTGGAAACGGCACATGGCTAGGATTTTGGATTTGAGTTTCAAATGCAATATATTTTTTGGTTGAATTCCGCTTGTACACGCCTTTCGATGTAAAAGTATTCATATCTGGAAAATCCGGGAGCTTTTTTTGGAGATTTTCCACACACTCTGTAAGCCAGTCATTGAGGCTCTTTTGTTCAGAGAATGGTTTCAGTAATCCTAATTCTTCTGCCACATCACAAATCCAGTCATAATCAAATCGAGATTCTCCTATGGGCTTTATGACAGGATTGATCTTAAAAAAGTCATCAAATCTGGCGGGAGAAGCAGTGATATTTTCTGTTTCCAGCATAGTGGTTCCGGGCAGGAGAATGTCGGCATATTTGGCGCTGGGAGTTAGAAAAATATCGCTGCATACAATACATTCCACCTGATCGGTGTCTGCGAGCAATGCAGCAGTATGGTTGCAGTCTGAGTGTTGATTAATCAGACAGTTTCCTGCCAGGTTAAAGATCATTTTTATATTATTGTCCAATTTTTGAATACCCTGGAGTCCCAATTCAGGTGTGAATGCTTTGGCATTTTGAATCACATCTGTCCAGCAAAAACAGGGTATTTTTCCAGGATATGGATTGGAAATAAGACCTGGAGCTTCCGTAAGAAAATTTGCGCCGTTGGGAACCATCCCCAGTCCTGCAGCAGAACCTCCAGAGATTCCCACATTGCCGGTCATGCAGGCAAGGGTAATCAACCCTCTGGAAAATTGTTCGCCAAAAGCATGACGGCCGGGGCCATAACCTTCTAAAATAGCGGCCGGTTCTGCAGAAGCGTATTCTATGGCCAGGGATTCTATGATCTCTGCGTCCACTCCGGTAATTTTGGATGCCCAGATTGGTGTTTTTGGAATGCCGTCTTTCTTTCCCATGAGATAATCCAAATAGGATTCCCCAGGAGGAATATCTTTTGGCATAGTGGTTTGGTCAAATCCAAGACAGAAAGTATCCAGGAAATTTTGTTTGTGTAACTGTTTCGTGTAGATGGTATAAGCCATGGCGTCTGATAAGGCTTCGTCTGTGGTGGGTTTTGGGGCAATCCAAACGTCTGCCAGTGAAGCGGCCGTATCGGAAAAGCGGGGATCTATTACAATTATTTTTGCTCCTGCACGTTTTGCTTGAAGGAGGGAATACATGGTATTTCCCCCACAGTACGTTTCGGCAGGATTAAATCCCCATAACAAAATCAGCTTGGAATTGACATAATCATTCCGGCTGTTTCCTGTGAAATTTGTCCCATACATCATATTTGCAGCCAAAGAAGAAGGGGAACAACTATAATTATTGTAATATCCAAGATATCCTCCATCCAGTGCCAGGAGTCTTCGAATCATAACAGAAGGTGAGGCAGCGCACATCTCATATCCGGTGGCATAATTACAATACCTGGCTTCAGGGCCGTAGGTTTTTTTGATTCGTGTCATTTCCTGTGCAATGAAGGTTACGGCTTCCCTCCAGGAAATTCGTTGAAACTTTCCTTCTCCCCGCTTCCCTATTCTTTTCATGGGATATAAAATGCGGTCTTTACTTAAAAAGGTATCCAGATAGGAATGTCCCTTCACACAGGAACGAATTTGTGGATAATCCTGGGTGTCATGACAGGTATCTGTGGATAAGTCCAGAATTTTTCCATTTTGTATTCGGATTTTGATGACACATCGGCTGCCGCAGTTATTATGGGAAGCAGTTGGTACGGTAATGATTCCATCCTTGCTGCAGCCAAATTGTTCTTTCAGATATGTTTCGTTTAACAGTTCATAGCTTAATTGGTTCATAATAGCTTCTCCTTGAATTATTTTGCCAAAACATGGGAAAAATCCCATGGGGATACAAAGCTTGAGGTATGGAAGTATCATAGCATTTAGAAAAATGCAGGTCAATCATTGACGATAGGTTATTTTACACAGATTTTACCTGAAATAGCTATTGACTTTACTTATTGGGTATACTATAAAAAAATGGATGGCAGGGCTTTGACATGTCCGAAAATCCATTTTGTAACGTAGGAATTACACTGTTAGGAGGAAAGAAAGAATGGATTTTTTTGGAATATTATCTATGATCGGAGGTTTATCCCTGTTTCTTTATGGAATGAATGTGATGGGAGGCGGCCTGGAACGATTAAGCGGCGGAAGATTGGAGCGGATTTTGGAACGCCTTACCTCTAATCCATTGAAAGCGGTATTATTGGGGGCAGGGGTAACAGCTGTGATACAGTCTTCTTCAGCCACAACCGTGATGCTGGTGGGATTTGTGAATTCAGGGATTATGAAGCTCTCTCAAGCTATTGGAATTATTATGGGCGCCAATATCGGTACTACAATTACGTCCTGGATTTTAAGCCTTTCAGGAATAGAAGGAGATAATTTTTTTATTCAGCTTTTAAAACCCACCTCATTTTCACCTATTCTGGCATTGATTGGCATTATTTTCTTAATGAGCGGTAAAGAAAATAAGAAAAAAGATATCGGAGTTATTTTGTTGGGATTTGCAGTTTTAATGTTTGGAATGGATGCTATGAGTGCGGCAGTGAAGCCTTTAGCCAATGTGCCGGAATTTACCGGTATTCTGACAAAGTTTTCAAATCCTGTTTTGGGCGTTCTGGTGGGAGCATTGTTGACGGCTATCATCCAAAGTTCTTCTGCATCCGTGGGTATTTTGCAGGCGTTATCCGTGACGGGAGCCTTTACCTTTGGATCTGTCATTCCCATTATTATGGGACAGAATATCGGTACTTGTGTTACTGCCATGCTTTCTTCTGTGGGAGCCACAAGAGGGGCGAAACGTACGGCATTTGTACACCTGTATTTTAATATGATTGGAGCAATCGTATTTTTAATTTTCTACTATATTTTAACGTCTCTGTTTGATTTTGGGTTTGTCAATGAGAAAGTTGGCGTGGCCGGAATTGCATTTGTACACAGCATTTTTAATATTTTTGCCACATTGATTCTTTTGCCCTTTACGAAGCTTCTGGAAAAACTGGCTTATATAACATTGCCAGAGACTCAGGAAGAGCGGGAGGCACAGTCCCAGAAAAATGATTTTCCTTTGTTGGACAGCCGCTTTTTGTCTACGCCGGGATTTGCCATTGAACAATGTAAAAGCCTGACGTTTAAGATGGGGGAGTTATCCAGAGAAGCTATGATCCGTTCTATGAAGCTTTTTGAAGACTATTCTCAGGAAGAAGCAGACCGAGTAGAGAAGCTGGAAAATTTGGTGGATAAATATGATGATAAATTAAGCGCATATTTGGTGCAATTAAACAGTAAAGATTTAAATTATACGGAAAGTCAAAGCGTTTCTACACTCCTTCACAGCATTGGGGATTTGGAACGAATTGCAGACCATGCAGTAAATATTATGGAACTGGCTCAAGATCAGAAGAAAAAAAAGCTGGAGTTTTCTGACAAGGCGAAAGAAGAGCTTCGCGTATATGGCAGGGCAGTGGAAGATATTCTGGGCCGGTCAATTCGGGCTTTTATTGAAAACGACCGGGAGCTTGCTATGACCGTAGAACCTTTGGAGGAAGTTGTGGACCAGTTAAACAAAGATGTAAAAAAACGCCATATCAAACGTCTTCAAAATGGTACTTGCACCATAGAACTGGGTTTACTGCTGTCAGATATAGCCACAAATTATGAAAGAGTATCAGATCATTGTTCTAATCTGGCGGTTTATATGATTCAGATAGAAGACAGTGGATTTGAAGCTCATGAATATGTGAATAATCTTAAGAGTGAGACGAAAAAACAGTTTGATCTTATGATGGAAGATTATAAGCGTCAATATGTGCTGCCGTAGCGATAGAAAATATAGACGTTTGAATGATACGAAAAGGTCTTCGAAATGGAAGGTGAATGGGGATGTCGTTAATCTATATTGTGGAAGATGATGTAAATATCCGAGAGATTCAGAGGTATGCCCTGAAAAACAGCGGATTTGAGACAAAGGAATTTGATTGCAAAAAAGATCTGTTTCAGTCATTGGAACAGGAAATTCCCAGCCTTATTTTACTGGATATTATGCTTCCTGGTGAAGATGGGCTGGATATTCTCACAACTCTTCGGAAGAATCGAAGCACAAAAATGATTCCTGTGATCATGGTGACAGCTAAGACCACGGAGTTGGATAAAGTGAAAGGCCTGGATTTAGGAGCAGATGATTATATGACGAAGCCTTTTGGCATTATGGAATTGATTTCAAGAGTAAAAGCGCTGCTTCGCAGAACCAGGGCTGCTGAGGAAGATCTGCTGCTTTCCAACAGCCGGATTACATTAGATGTAAAAAAGCATCTTGTATTGGCAGATGAGAATATTTGTGAACTGACCTACAAAGAATTTGAGCTTTTAAAAATGCTGTTGGTAAACCGAGGGATTGTACTGTCCCGGGATCAAATTATGGATCAGGTGTGGGGCTTTGAATATGAAGGAGAAAGCCGCACTGTGGATATGCATATTAAGACCTTGAGGCAGAAATTGGGAGATGCCGGAAGCGTAATAAAAACGGTTCGAAATGTAGGATATTCCATAAAAGAGTAGCAGAGGAATTATGAAAAATAAAAACAGTATGAAAAAACGTATCAACCTGCAGTTCATGATAGTAGCCGCCGGGGCAATCCTCTTTATTTCTATCAGTTCTGCCCTGCTTTTTTATACCATATTTAAAAATCAGGTTTACGACGATTTGAAAGCATATGCCCACGTAATATGTGAAATGGGTAATATGAATCTTTTTCAGGAAATGGACTATAACCCTCGTGAAGATGATTTGCGTATTACATTGACAGATGAGAACGGGTGGGTCACATATGACAGCATAGCGGATCAAAACACCATGGTCAACCATAAAGACCGGCCAGAAATTCAAAGCGCCATGGAATATGGGGAAGGAATGGCAGTCCGTACATCGGATACGATGTCTATGCATACCTTGTATTATGCCTTAAGGCTTCCGGAAGGAAGCATCTTGAGAATAGGGAAGGATTCCGGAAGAATTTATCATATCCTTCGCAATACGGTGATTTTAGTGATTATTTTATCTATTATTACCCTTGGAATCTGTATCCTTCTTTCTCATTTTCTGACAAAAACTTTGCTCTTACCAATAGAAAAACTGACAGAAAATCTGGATGGAAGCGGACAGGAAGATATTTATATGGAAATTCAGCCCTTTGTCCGAAGAATTAAAGAACAGCATGTCAATCTATTGAACAATGCCAGAATAAGGCAGGAATTTACAGCAAATGTGTCTCATGAACTAAAAACGCCATTAACTGCAATTTCCGGATACGCAGAATTGATTGGGAGCGGTATGGCAGGGGAGAAAGATGTCGCCCATTTTGCAAAAGAAATCTGTAAAAGTTCGGAGCGTCTTCTTACATTAATTAATGATATTATGAAACTTTCAGAATTGGACGAAACAGATGTATTACAGGAGAAAGAGCCTGTAGATCTATATATGGCGGCTCTTGGATGTCTGGATATGATGGAGTTGCAGGCACAGAAGCATCATGTTACATTGTCCTTAAAAGGGAATCCATGTATCATAATTGCCAATAAAAGCTTATTAGATGAACTTTTGTATAATCTTTGCAGTAATGCCATTCGCTATAATAATCAGGGAGGAAGCGTTGTGGTATCTGTGTGTGGGGAAGACAGGGGCGTATTGTTATCTGTAAAAGATACGGGAATAGGTATTCCAAAAGAGCATCAGGAAAGGGTATTCGAGCGGTTTTACCGGGTAGATAAAAGCCGCTCGAAAGAAAGCGGCGGCACCGGGCTTGGATTGGCTATTGTAAAACATATCGTAGTCCAGCACAATGCTGAAATGGAATTGATCAGCGAGAAAGGGAGGGGGACGGAAGTAAAAATCTGGTTTTAATTAGTTTATTTTAATTTATCTGTCAATTTCACCTTTGTCATATCGTTCTTTTAGATGGTGGAAAGCCGAAAGGCTGGCTTGCGCCAATTCATAAGGAACACAATAAGAAATGCGTACCCAGCCAGGACCGTAAAAGGCAGAACCAGGAGCCATGATGATTTTTTCTTTTTTTGCTTCTGCACAGAAACGGGAATCGTCTTCCTCCAGTGCTTTTACAAATAAGTAAAAAGCTCCGTCCGGATGAATGCATTCATAACCCATTTTTGTAAGGCCTTCGTAAAGTACATCTCTGGTTTTTTCATAAATGCTGATATCAACAGAAGCATCTACACATTTCAGTAACATCTTTTGTTGAAGAGAAGGGGCATTTACATAGCCAAGGTAACGAATCGATGCAGTAGCAGTAGCTATGATTTCTTCAAAGCCCTCCACACAGCTTTCCATTGCGATATAACCGATACGCTCTCCTGGGATGGAAAGTGTTTTACTATAGGAATAGACAACGATGGTGTTTTTGTAATAATGGGTTAAATAGGGGACCTGAATGCCATTGTAAGCCAAGTTCCGATAGGGTTCGTCAGAAATTAGATAAATCGGGTGGCCGTATTCTTTCTCTTTACGTGTCAGGATCTGTGCAACCATGCGGATAGAATCTTCCGTATAGACAGCTCCTGTAGGGTTGTTAGGTGTATTGATCAAGACAAACTTTGTCTTAGGAGAAAATGCTTCCTCAAAAGTCTTGGGGTCTGGCTGCAGCGTTGTTTGGTCACAGAGAGCCGGAATTAATCTTCCATAAAAGGATTCTACATAGCTCTTATATTCCCAGAAATATGGAGCAAATGTAATGACCTCATCATCCATATCCAGAAAGGTATTGCATAAAATAGCAATGGCGGATGCTGCTCCACTGGTCATAATGATATTATCCATAGTGTAGTTTGTATGATATTTTTGATTCAGATATTCCGCAACCTTTGTACGAACATCAGGGTGACCCACATTTGCAGGATAACCATGGAGCGTCAAAGGTTCTTCTGAATCCATTACCTCTTTCATGGCTTCATTTACGATTGCAGGGGGAGCCACGCTGGGGTTACCGATGCTGAAATTGAAGATATTTTCTTTGCCGTATACAGCAGCCATTTTTTTTCCTTCTTCAAAAATATCACGTATGCAGATGGAATTTTCTAAAGAAGTATGCATGCGTTTTGATACCATAATTATTTATCCTCCTTACCGAAATTGCCGAATAATAAAAGCACTTTATAACGTTAAAGCCTTAAAAAATTATAGCATAAATATAAGATTTGTCCAGTAAAAAGAATGAAAAATATATGGAAGGGAGAAAACATATGAATTATATTTTATTGGTAGTAGGATTTTTGTTATTAATCAAAGGGGCGGACTGGTTTGTAGACGGAAGCGCAAGTGTGGCAAAACGATTGAAAGTTCCGACTTTCATTATTGGAATGACGATTGTTGCCATGGGAACCAGCGCTCCAGAACTGGCAGTCAGTACGGCAGCTTCCTTAAAAGGAAGTAATGCTATTGCAATCAGCAATGTAATAGGCTCCAATATTTTTAATCTTTTGGTAGTTTGCGGAGCTTGTGCCTTATTTCAGCCTCTATCTGTGAAATACAGTGTTTTAAGAAAAGAATTTCCCATTTCCATACTTGCTTCCGTGCTATTTGTGGCAATGTGTTTTTTGGGCTTTTCCATGAGCCGGACGGACGGGATGATTCTTGTGTTACTATTTGTATGCTTTTTGGTTTGGATGGTGCTTTCTGCTAGAAAAGCCAGAGAAGAAGAGGAACAGGAAGAACCTTTGAAACAGCTTCCAGTATGGAAATGTATCATTTTTATTCCAGGGGGCATTGCGGCCATTGTATTAGGAGGAGATTTAGTAGTGGACGCCGCATCTGCAATTGCTGAGAGTTTTGGGTTAAGCCCCACCTTGATAGGGCTCACCATTGTTGCCTGTGGGACATCATTGCCGGAATTGGTTACTTCTATTGTGGCTGCGAAAAAAGGCGATGCAGATATGGCATTGGGGAATGTAATAGGCTCCAACATCTTTAATATTTTATTGATTTTGGGAATTGCGGCATCGGTAAGCCCCATGGAGGTTCTGACAGAAAACCTGATTGACGGATGTCTTTTGATTGGATTGAGTTTTGTTACCTTTGTTTTTGCCTGGATCAAACAGAATATCAGCCGCAAGGAGGGTATTGTTATGCTATTATTATATGTGGTGTATCTCTTCTATATTTGTTTGCGATAATAGTTGAAAAGATACATGGAAACGCCTATAATGGAGGATGAATTATTAACAGGAAGGTGGAGTACTCATGTGTGATAAATGCAAAAAGAAATTTTATATGACCACGGCCATTGCTTATACATCGGGAAAACCCCATATCGGAAATACGTATGAGATTGTTTTGGCAGACAGTGTTGCCAGGTATAAGAGGCTGGAAGGATATGATGTATTTTTTCAGACTGGGACAGATGAGCACGGGCAAAAAATACAATTAAAAGCCCAGGAGGCAGGTATTAGTCCGAAAGAATATGTGGATCAGGTTGCAGGACAGGTAAAGGGTATTTGGGATATGATGAATGCAACCTATGATAAATTTATCCGTACCACAGATGAAGATCATGAGCGGCAGGTACAGAAAATTTTTAAGAAATTATATGAGCAGGGGGATATTTATAAAGGTCATTATGAAGGGCTGTATTGTACCCCATGTGAATCTTTCTTTACGGAATCCCAATTGGTGGATGGAAAGTGTCCTGATTGCGGACGTGAAGTAGTTCCTGCAAAAGAAGAAGCTTATTTCTTTAAAATGAGTAAATATGCAGATCGTTTAATTGAATATATTAACAGCCATCCGGAATTTATTCAGCCTGTGTCTCGCAAAAACGAAATGATGAATAATTTTCTTCTTCCGGGCCTTCAGGATCTTTGCGTCTCCAGAACGTCTTTTTCATGGGGAATTCCGGTAGACTTTGATCCAAAACATGTGGTTTATGTTTGGTTGGATGCGCTGACAAACTATATCACAGGAATTGGGTATGATTGTGACGGAAATTCCACAGAGCTGTTTCATAAAAACTGGCCGGCAGACTTGCATCTGATTGGAAAGGATATCATCCGTTTTCACACGATATATTGGCCGATCTTTTTAATGGCGCTGGATCTGCCGCTGCCCAGACAGATTTTCGGACATCCCTGGCTGCTTCAGGGAGACGGTAAAATGAGCAAGTCTAAAGGAAATGTGCTGTATGCGGACGAGCTGGTGGATTTCTTCGGAGTGGATGCCGTGCGCTATTTTGTACTTCACGAAATGCCTTTTGAAAATGACGGCATTATTTCCTGGGAACTTTTGGTTGAACGGCTGAATTCTGATCTGGCAAATACGTTAGGAAATTTGGTAAACCGAACCATTTCCATGAGTAATAAATATTTTGGCGGAATTGTGAAGGACACAGGCGTTACGGAACCAGTAGATGAGGAATTGAAACAGCTTGCCATTGGAACAGCCGGGAAAGTAAGTGAAAAAATGGAACAACTCCGGGTGGCCGATGCAATTACTGAAATTTTTACCTTGTTTAAACGCTGTAATAAATACATTGATGAAACAATGCCCTGGGTTTTGGCGAAGGATGAATCTAAGCAGGATCGTTTGGCTGCCGTATTGTATCATCTGGTGGAAAGCATTTGTATTGGTACAACGCTATTAGAGAGCTTTATGCCGGATACGGCTGAGAAAATTTTTGCCCAGTTGAATGCGAAAAGACGTCAGTTTGATCAGCTTTCGGAATTTGGTTTGTATGAGAGCGGAACGAAAGTTACAGAAAAGCCTGAGATTTTGTTTGCCCGTCTTGATATGAAAGAAGTACAAGAAAAAGTAGAGCAGCTTCATCCTCAGGAAGAGGAAAGGCAGCCTGAGACAATGGAAGAAGAAGGAATAGATCTGGAACCCAAAGAGGAAATTACCTATGAAGATTTTAGCAAATTGCAATTTCAGGTGGGAGAGATCATTGCCTGTGAGGAAGTTCCAAAATCTAAAAAACTATTGTGTTCCCAGGTTCGTATCGGTAATCAGATTAAGCAGATTGTATCTGGAATCAAGGCTCACTACAGTGCAAAAGATATGGTTGGCAAGAAGGTAATGGTACTGGTAAACTTAAAACCGGCAAAACTGGCGGGGATTTTATCAGAAGGTATGCTTCTGTGTGCACAAGACAATGACGGAAACCTGGCCTTAATGATTCCGGAGAAGAAAATGCCCTCCGGCGCGGAGATTTCTTAATATGATTTTTGATACACATACCCATTACGATGACAGAAAGTTTGAGGAAGACAGAGATAAGCTGTTATCATCCTTGAAAGAATCGAATATTACTAAAATTGTGAATGTTGGAGCTGATATAGAGACTACAAAACAGACACTGGCGCTGGCGGCTGCATATGATTTTATCTATGCGGCCGTTGGGGTTCATCCCAGTGATGTGGATTGCTTGAATGAAGAAAATTATGCTTGGCTTAAGAGACAGACGAGCTGCAAGAAGGTGGTGGCTGTTGGTGAAATCGGCTTGGATTATTACTGGGAAAAGGATCCCCAAAAGCAGCAGCAACAAAAGTATTGGTTTCAGCGTCAGCTATCACTGGCCAAAGAGACAAATCTTCCGGTTGTTATTCATTCCAGAGACGCAGCGGAAGATACCTTGAATATTCTGAAGGAACAGCCTGATATTTCCGGTGTTATTCACTGTTTCTCCTACTCTAAGGAATTAGCATTAGAATATGTGAAAATGGGATATTACATTGGAGTAGGGGGTGTAATTACATTTAAAAATGCCAAAAAATTGAAAGAAGCTGTTGAAGCAATTCCATTAGAACGAATTGTAATAGAGACAGATTGCCCTTATTTGGCGCCGGAACCTTACCGGGGAAAACGCAATGAATCTATTTATCTTCCTTATGTTCTGAATGAAATTGCAAGGATAAAACATATGACGCCTGCTGAAATAGAAGATGTAACCTTTCATAATGCAGAAAAATTATATTGTATATAGTATTTTCACGGATGTTATCGCGAAACGTGAATCACAGGAAAAACAACATGTAAGAAGGAACTTTATATGGCTGATTTAGGTAATCCACAAAATACGGTTGCTGTTCTTCAGAAACACCAATTTCATTTTCAAAAAAAATATGGTCAGAATTTCCTGATAGACACCCATGTGTTGGATAAGATCATTCGGGCAGCAGATATTCAGGATGAAGATCTTGTGTTAGAAATCGGTCCGGGAATCGGTACTATGACCCAATATCTTTGTGAACATGCTCGTCAGGTGATTGCTGTTGAGATTGATCCTGCATTAATACCTATTTTAGAAGATACATTAAAAGAATATCAAAATATTGAAATTATTCATGGGGATATCTTAAAAATAAATATTCATAATATAGTACAGGAGAAAAACCAGGGGAAACCAATAAAAGTAGTGGCAAACCTTCCTTATTATATTACAACGCCTATTATTATGGGGCTCTTTGAAAGCCATATTCCCATCAACAGCATTACGGTAATGGTACAAAAAGAAGTTGCAGATAGAATGGGAATGGGACCAGGAAGCAAGGAATATGGAGCTTTATCCTTGGCAGTACAGTATTATGCCAAACCAGAATTGGTAGCTAACGTCCCTCCGAATTGCTTTATGCCCCGCCCTAAAGTAGGAAGTGCAGTAATTCGTCTGGTACGCCATGATAAACCTCCTGTTGAGGTAGAAGATGAAGCATTTCTATTTAAAATCATTCGTGCCTCATTCAATCAAAGAAGAAAAACCTTAGCCAATGGATTAAATAATGCAGGGGAAATTCCGCTTACCAAAGAACAAATTGAGAAATCTATTCAGGAGTTGGGATTCTCAGTTTCCATTCGTGGCGAGACTTTGGATTTGGAACAGTTTGCCGCCTTAAGTAATCTGATGAAACGAAAACTTCAGGCAGCAGACAATGCTAGTGGGCTGTCAGGGTGTTCCTGACAGCTCAATTGTATCCTGCCAAAATCGTTTGGGAAGATTCTGGCTTTGGAGCTTGGGATTCTTTCTGGCTTCAATGGCAATACTATGAAAAAATGTGAGCCACAATGACCGGTACTCCTGTTCTTGATCAGAAAAACGAGTTAGAAAGTTTTCATTGACGTGGGGCGCTTCTGCCAGCATATACCGGCTGCCGCTTTTATGAACGGCCGCTACTTTCCGGGGTTCATCATATATAATAAAATTCTCCTGAGGAAGACGGTCGGTAAAATGGTCTGCCAACAAAGGAAGAATGTAATTTTTAGGATGGATTCTGGAAAACAGAATGCCGTTTTCTAATTCACTAAAACGCAGAAATCCCAGCATATGGTGGGCCTCATTAAAGGTGCTGCGGCTTAACTGAAAAACACGGTTTACATAAGGACTGCCCAGATAGTCTAATACCTTGCTTCCATGAGATATGGATAGTCCCAGCACAACGGTCTTATAGACGGCTTCCGCTTTATTTATATACTTTTTTTGTTCTCTAGGAGATTCATAAGCACTGATAGCTTGGCATATTTCATAGTATACTTCCGTTCCCATACGTGAGATCAGTGTATTTGCTACTTTTTGGCTAATGGTTGCATCAGGAGGAATATCTTCATATTCACAAAATAGTTGATACGTATCTATTCCCTCTGAGGTGGAAAGCTGTGTATTCTTATGTCCATACCGTCTTTCATAAGCATGGTAAATTCCGGAGAAGATACCATCAATGCTGTTTTCGCAAATTAAAATATGCATATCACTCGCTCCTGTTCTGTAACAGTTTAGCCTTCGGCTTCATTGTTACCCTGTTCTTTCTATGGTCAAGACAGAATTGCTTGCGGAGAAACCATCCCTTCATCAAACAGGCTTAACTGGCGGTAGCCGCTCTCCCTGATCTCGCGGGGGATTTGTGTCCTGTCACCCATAAGGTTCCGGCATATATAATCTTCATCCAGTTTTGTTGGGTACATCATTCGTCCATTACATGTGATAAAATATAAGGCGCGTTTTAGGACGACGCCAATTTTCTTTAAGTCGCTGAAAGTTAAAGCGGTATGCTTTCTTGCTTGTACAATGCGGCTTGCGGATTTGTAACCAATTCCTGGAACGCGAAGTAAGGTTCGGTAATCCGCCCGGTTGATTTCTACCGGGAAGCATTCCAGATGACGGATAGCCCAGTCGCATTTGGGATCCAGAAAAATGTTGAAATCCGGACGCTCCTCCGATAAAAGTTCCGAAACCTGGAAATGATAGTAACGCAGCAGCCAGTCGGCCTGATATAAGCGATGTTCCCGCAAAAGCGGCGGCCCTCCGGGGAGCATAGGAAGGTTGGAATTATGGTTTACATTGACAAAAGCGGAATAAAATACGCGTTTTAGCCCGAAATTCTGATAGAGTCCTTCCGCAACGCTCATTACCTGTAAATCACTTTCCGGCGTAGCTCCGATAATCATCTGGGTACTTTGCCCTGCCGGAACAAAGCGGGGGGCTTTTCGAATCATAAGTTCGTTCTTATTCGCCTGGATACCGTTTTGTATCTGGCGCATGGGCTTTAGGATCGTCTTCCTAGACTTATAAGGCGCAAGCTTTCTAAGACTATCAGAAGTTGGAAGCTCCAAATTAATACTCATGCGGTCTGCCAGGTATCCGGTCTGTTCCACAAGTACCGGGTCGGCTCCTGGAATGGACTTTACGTGAATATATCCGTTAAAGTGATGTATATGACGTAATTGGTATAAAGTCTGATAAATCAGATCCATAGTATAATCAGGACTTACCAGAATACCGGAGCTTAAAAAAAGTCCCTCAATATAATTACGGCGGTAGAATTCCATGGTAAGGGTGCAGATCTCCTCCGGGGTAAAGGAGGCCCGTTTTACATCATTCTCACAATTATTGAGACAATAGGAGCAATTAAAAATACATTCATTGGTAAACAGAATTTTGAGCAATGAAACGCAGCGTCCGTCTGCGGAAAAGGTATGGCAGATGCCCGGGGCCAGACAATTGCCCATGCTCTTACCGTTGCCAGCCCGGTCTACGCCGCTGGAAGTACATGCCACATCATATTTGGCTGCGTCGGTGAGAATATGAAGTTTTTCCATCAGTCCCATCTCTTGAGTAATCTGCATGATATCATCGCCTTTCCATAGAATGAACATACGTTCCTCATACAATATAGCACATATATTCGAAAAAGGCAAGAGTAAAAACAAAAATATGTTCAGTTTTTTACAAGAAGGAAAAATAAAATATGAAATTATTATATGGAACTACAAATCAGGGAAAATTAGAGTGGATGCGCAGACGTCTGGCGCCAATCTCTGACCTTGAAGTGATTGGTCTGATGGATATGCCATCGCCCCTGCCATCCGTACGGGAAAATGGTTTAACTCCTTTGGAAAATGCCCGGATCAAAGCCTGGGCATATTATGAAGCATTTCATAGGCCGGTTTTTTCCTGTGACAGTGGTTTGTATTTTGAAGGGTTTCCCCAGGAAATACAGCCCGGTATCCATGTACGCCGGGTGGGGGGAAAAGAATTGACGGACAGTGAAATGACAGAATATTACAGCGGCCTGGCGAAACAATATGGAGATATCACGGCCCGATATAAAAATGCGGTTTGCCTGGTCTGGGACAGGGAACATAGTTATGAAAGCATGGAGGAAAGTTTATCTGGGGAGCCCTTTTTACTGACCGCTATTCCTCATCCAAAAAGGCAAAAGGGATTTCCTTTGGATTGTTTGACAAAAAATATTGTAACTGGGGCTTACTATTATGATATGGTTGAAAAACGCCAGGAACAAGTAGATACTGATAACAGCTTTTTGTTATTTTTTCAGAAAATATTGAGGGATAGGAATTTTTTATAATGCAATACATCCAAAGCTTTTACAAAAAATATATGTTTTTTTCCAGACAATCTAAAATTTTTCCTTTATACTATAGTCAGTTTCAATGATTCGGAATAAGATATGGAGGAGAAAATCATGAAGAGAAATATGAAGCAGTGGGTAGCGGATACTCTGGCAGCGCCTCAGAAGAAACCAATGCCGGTATTGTCCTTTCCTGCTATCCAGATGATGGGAGTTACTGTAAAAGAGCTGATATCCAGCAGTGATCTGCAGGCGAGGGGTATGAAGCTGGTGGCAGATCGGGTGGATGCGGCAGCTTCCGTAAGCTTAATGGATTTATCCCTGGAAGCAGAATGCTTTGGTTCTACTATCCGGTTTTCTGATGATGAAGTTCCCACCGTTATCGGTAGTGTTGTTTCTTCAGAAGAGGATGCAGAAGCGTTGGAGATTCCGGAAATTGGCGCCGGGCGTACAGCTATTTATATTGAAGCCATTGAGAAGGCTGCAAAGATGATTGAAGACAGACCAGTGCTGGCCGGTGTAATCGGGCCGTTTTCCCTGGCAGGCAGATTGATGGATGTGTCAGAGGCTATGATTTATTGTTATGACGAGCCTGATATGGTACATACGGTATTGGATAAAGTGACTCAGTTCATTATCAAATATTGTCTGGAATACAAAAAAGTAGGAGCAAACGGCGTAGTGGTGGCAGAACCTTTGGCGGGTTTGCTGTCTCCGAATCTGGCAGAAGAATTTTCAGCAGAATACATGAAAAAGATTGTGGATGCAGTACAGGATGATGAGTTTATTGTAGTGTATCATAACTGTGGAAATTGTACAATTCAGCAGATTCAGTCGATTTTGAGTATTGGATCTCCCATTCTTCATTTTGGAAATGCCATTAATATGGATGAAATGATGCCGTTAATTCCTGAAAATGTGATTGCATCCGGAAATGTAGATCCGGCTTCTCAGTTTAGAAACGGTACGGAGGAATCTATTAAGGAATCCACAAAAGCATTGCTGGAGCAATGCAGCAAATATCCGAATTTCGTGATTTCTTCCGGCTGCGATATTCCTCCTATGTCTAACTGGGAAAATATAGATGCATTTTTCGCGGCAGTAAAAGAGTATTACGCCGGATAATTTTATAGAAAAGAGGTAACAGTTTAGCCTTCGGCTTCACTTTTACGAAAAGAGGTCTATATCTTTTCTAAAATTCATATACTGCAAGGACAAGGTAAGGAGCAGCATATGAAAGAAAAGATAAAGACCTTTTTTTGTGTACTTTTTTTGGCCTGTTCTCTTCCCTATATTATTACATTATGTCTGCAGGGAAAAGAAGGTCAGCCGAATATCGTTCAAAATAATGCTTCTGAGAAGACAGATACAAAACAAGATGGAAAGGAAGAAAAAGAATCAGATGTTGAAGCTATGGGCCGGGAGGATTTGGATATAGAAGAATTTTTGGTGGGAGTTGTAGCAGCTCAGATTCCTATGAATTATGCATCCGAAGCCTTAAAAGCGCAGGCTGTGATTGCAAGAACAAATGTAAAAGCTGCTTTGGAACAGGATGAAGAGCTGCCAGAATCTCTGTCCCAGGAAAAGCTTTTAGATATGTGGGGAGAAGAAGGATATCTTGATAATTATCAACGGTTGTCTAAAGCGGTAGAATCAACCAGAGGCGTTGTTATGCGATATCAGGGTAATTATGTCTACGCTGCTTTCCATGCGGTAAGCGCAGGGCGCACCCGTAATGCAAAGGAAGCGCTGGAAAGTGACCATATGCCTTGGCTGGAAGGCACAGACAGTACCAGTGATATCCCTTCGGAAGAATTTTTAAAGGTGACTTTTTTTGAAAAAAAGGAGTTTGCGGAACGTTTAAAGACCTCTTTCCCAGAATTGGAAATCAATGAGGAGGCTCCTTTAGAGGGAATGGAGATAACAGCCCGGGACAGCGGGGATTATGTCTTAAAAATGACTTATAATGGAATGGAGCTAGAAGGAGAGGAATTCCGTAATGCCCTTCGTCTCCCATCGGCTTGCCTGTATATAAAAGAGGTGGAAGGAAAGATTCGTATTGTGACCAAGGGCCTGGGTCATGGTCTTGGCATGAGTCAGTATGGAGCAAATGTCATGGCCGGAGAAGGCAGCAGCTATGAGGATATTTTAAATTATTATTTTAAAAATATTGAAATTTCTGATTAAAAATAAAAAATAAGGAAATGCTATTATCAAAACTTAGAACATGGATGGTGATAGCATGAAAAATGATAAAAAGTCAGTTACTTTTTTTAAACAGAAATCCTATTTGCTGGCTGCAGGACTTATGTTAGCTGCCGTATTGGGAATGACAGGCGTTTACGTAGCCCAACAAGGAGCCGAAAAGCAAGAGGAGGCAAAACTGGAGTCCCAGGTAAAAGAACAGCTGCAGCAGCAACATGATCAGCTGGCGGAAAAAGAAGCTCCGAAAACAGCGGCAGTTGACCGTGTGATCCGTTCTCATAATGATGATTTTTTGGATGAACCGGCTGCAATTTCCCCAAGTAACGATACCCTGGCAGATAAAGAAGAGGAAGAAAAGGACGCAGAAGAACAAGAGTCAGAAGATGGGAAAGAGGAACAGCCCCAACAGGAGCCTGTCGCCGAAACCTCCGCCACGCCCAAACAGCCGGAACTTCATTTTGACGCAGCAAACATGGGATGGCCGTTGCAAGGAAAAGTTCTTATGAGCTTTAATAAGGAACAAACGGTTTATTTTGAAACATTAAATCAGTTTAAGATCAATGACGCCCTGATTATCCAGGGAGAATTGAATGCAAAAGTGTCCTCTGTGGCCGACGGAGTTGTAAGTAACATTGAATATGATAACGAAGAAACAGGATGTACCGTTACCATTGATTTGGGCGATGGATACAGCGCTGTATACGGTCAGCTGCAAAGCGTACCATTGAGCGCCGGAGACTATGTGGAAGCCGGGGCAGCAGTGGGCTATCTCAGTAATCCTACAAAATATTATGGAAATGAAGGCCCGAATCTGTTTTTCCAAATGATCAAAGATAATGAAACCATAGACCCCATGGAATTTTTACAACAAGAATAAATGCAATAATTTGCATTCAGGAAGTATATCCTATATAATGGAGCCGGATAGCTGTAACATGGCTGTCCGGTATTCTGTATGTTAATTGAGTAGGAAAAGGACAGACACGAAAACGAACCAGCCGCTTATAATATAGCAGGAGCAAAAATCCGCAATCGTTTATTTTTACCGCACCTGTTTTTTGGCTGAGATACGTTCTTGTCGATTGCTTCACATAGATGAGGCCTTTGGCCTCGCTACATAGGCGGCAAAAAATGAATGTGACATATATTTTAAAATGCAATGACGGTACTTTGTATACTGGATGGACCAATGATATAGAAAAAAGGCTGAAAGCCCATAACGAAGGCCGTGGGGCAAAATATACCCGTGGCAGAAGACCGGTGGAATTAGTATACCTGGAAGTATTTGAAACGAAACAGGAAGCAATGAGACGGGAGGCTTCCATTAAACGAATGAATCGGAAGGACAAGCAGTGTCTGATCGCTTCCTGGGATCGAAGCTTATGGAATGAAGCAGTAGGACTGCAGAATGAATGCCCCTGATTATGGAAGGGGCATATTTGCTACGAAAAAGTACATCATAATAAAGTGACAGGCACTTCCGGCCATAACAAATAAGTGAAAAATTTCATGGGAACCGAAATTCTTATGCTTAGAATTGAAAATCGGCAGTTTCAGTGCATAGATAATACCGCCTACCGTATAAATAATACCTCCGGCCAGCAACCAACGAAATGCCTGGGCAGGAAGAGAATTTAAAATCTGGGTAAAAGCCAGTACGCATACCCAGCCCATGGCAATATACAGTACAGATGAAAACCATTTGGGGCATGTGATCCAAAAAGCCTTTACCAGTATACCGGCAAGAGCGATTCCCCAGACAAGGGCCAGCAAGCTATAACCTGTTTTGCCTTGGAGAACAATGACGCATACCGGAGTATAAGTGCCGGCAATCAGTACAAATATCATCATATGGTCAATTTTTCGTAAAATGCGGTTGGTACGTTCCGATAAGTCCAGGGCATGATAAGTTGCACTTGCACCGTATAGTAAAATCATACTGAGTATAAAGATGCCTAAGGATATGGTGTGCAGGCTATCCGGATTCGTGGATGCTTTAATGAGCAGCGGCGTCGCGGAAAAAACAGCCATCATCATTCCGATGAAATGTGTAATAGAGCTGCCAGGGTCTTTTAAATGAAATTTCATAACGATCATCTCCTGTTTCATGTGATATATTGACTGCTTATAGAGTAATACTTTCAGCCATATAAAGGTATACAATAAGATAAAAAATCATTCTGTATAATATATGTAGTAATGAAGAAAATATGTAATATAGTTTTAAAAACCACATATAGGATAACTGAATACTAGCACACTTGAGTGGAGAAGTCAATACAAATTTATTGACTTTGTCATGGGGGTCTGTTATGATAAGGAACAGTATGTCTGACAGACAGGGAAATGCGGCATTATGATTATGTCGGCAGTTTAGAAAGGATTTATTTAATATATGGAAAAGATCAGATTTGAGGAAATGAATTTATACCCGCAGATTTTAAGAGCGATTAAGGAAATGGGATTTGAAGAAGCGACCCCCATCCAGGAGCGGGCCATTCCTATAGTGATGGAAGGAGGAGACGTCATTGGGCAGGCCCAGACCGGAACCGGGAAGACGGCGGCCTTTGGGATTCCTCTTTTACAAAAAGTAGAGATCAGTAATAAGAAAACACAGGCTATCGTACTTTGCCCTACCAGAGAATTAGCAGTACAAGTGGCGGAGGAAATCCGCAGCCTGAGCAAATACATGCACGGAATTAAAGTACTTCCGGTGTATGGCGGACAGGATATTGGCAAACAGATTCGTTCCCTGAAGGGAGGGGCTCAAATTATCATCGGTACGCCTGGGCGTGTCATGGATCATTTGAGACGAAAAACGATTCGCTGTGAGCATGTGCATACAATTGTGTTGGATGAAGCAGATGAAATGTTGAATATGGGCTTTCGTGAAGATATTGAGACGGTTTTGGAATATTTGCCCCAAGAGCGACAGACCGTGCTTTTTTCTGCGACAATGCCAAAACCTATTTTGGAAATCACAAAAAAATATCAAAAGGACGCAACTACCATTAAGGTGGTAAAGAAAGAATTAACGGTTCCCAATATTGAACAGTACTATTTTGATGTGAAAAGAAAAGATAAAGTGGAGATATTAAGCCGTCTGCTGGATGTATATGATCCCAAGCTCTCTTTGGTATTCTGTAATACAAAACGTATGGTAGACGAAGTGACAGAAGCGCTCCAGGGAAGGGGCTATTTTGCAGAAGGCCTCCATGGAGATATGAAACAGAGCCAGAGAGACAGGGTCATGAATGGATTTCGGAATGGTAAGACAGAGATTCTGGTAGCCACAGACGTGGCGGCCCGGGGCATTGATGTGGATGATGTGGAAGCTGTGTTTAATTATGACCTGCCTCAGGATGATGAATATTATGTACATCGAATTGGAAGAACCGGACGCGCCGGACGCTGCGGCCAGGCATTTACTTTTGTAAAAGGAAAAGAAGTATACAAGCTGAAGGATATTCAGCGTTACTGTAAGACTAAGATTTTGGCCCGGCCTATCCCCAGTATGGATGATGTGGCGCAGATGCGGCTGGAAAAAATTATGCAGAATATTGATACGATTATTGAAGAAGAGGACTTGACAAAACCCATCAATATGATTGAACAGTTTGTCAATGAATCGGATTACACCGCTATGGATATTGCGGCTGCTTTTTTAAAGATGGCTCTTGGAATGCAGGAAGCAGGCGGCGTGACTGCCCGGGAGGTTGACTTTGGCGACACTGGAGCCGAAGAAGGCATGGTACGATTGTTTATCAACATTGGCAAAAAGCAAAAGGTGAAACCGGGTGATATTTTAGGCGCCATTGCCGGAGAGAGCGGAATGCCTGGGAAGCTGGTGGGGGCCATTGACATGTTTGATAAATATACTTTTGTAGAAGTTCCCAGAGAATATGGAAAAGAAGTCCTGCAGGCCATGGCGAATGCCAAGATTAAAGGACAGAGTATTAATATTGAACCGGCAAATCAAAAATAAAGCGAGGTAGACATGTATGAAAGATTCAGGGGAAACATCAGGCAGTACAAAACGACTATTAAATATCGTGATTTGGATAATTGGTATAGTACTTCTGGCGGCAGTTGTGTTGATTATGGTCTTCATGTTCCGGAGAAATACCTATGACATTACGGTAGAGGAAGCAAAAGAAATAGCATTAGCAGATGCAGGTGTTACGGTAGATGATGTCACATATACTAAGGAAGAACTGGACAGAGATGATGGAGTATCCATGTATGAACTTGAATTTTATACAGAAGATATGAAATATCAATATGAAGTAAATGGAAAAACAGGGGATATCTATAGCAAAAGCAAAGAGACAGTTGCAGGCCCAAAAACGTTGCAGGACAATACTTCTCAAAGGGACAGTACAGTGCAAGAGGAAACGCCTCCTGAAATGTCTCCGGAAGAAAAACTGCCAGCAGAATCTCTCGAAGAAGATGCACAGCGGGGAGTGGATGTGCAAAATCGTGATGGACAGATCAGCATAGAAGAGGCTAAAAATACCGCTCTTTCCGATGCTGGTGCAGATGCTTCCCAGGTTGTTTTTATAAAGGAACAGCTGGATTATGAAGATGGTGTGCCAGTGTATGATATTGAGTTTTATACTTCCAGCACAGAATATGAATATGAGATAAACGCTGAGACAGGAGCTATATACAGCAAACAGGCAGATGTTCATGGAACGAACCAAGAGCCTCATGCAGCCCATTCCGATTCTACAGAGCATTCTGGCGATGCCCAGCATTATAATGGCATGGAACATACGGCAGAAGATTTTATCGGAGAAGAAGAAGCCAAATCAATTGCAGTGAATCATGCAGGCTTATCTGTACAGGATGTGAATTTTTTGAAAGCGGAATTGGACATTGATGATGGTCAAGCCATATATGAAATTGAATTTTATAAACAGAATCAGGAATATGATTATAAAATAGATGCATTGACAGGAGCGATTATGGAATATAGCCTGGATTAGGAATAAAAATGGAATGAGCTGTTCGAGGTTCATTCCATTTTTATTGCTTTGTCTGGAGTTTACATAATCCACATTTAGACACAACCGCTTGAACAAAAATAAGGGTATGTCAGATTGTTCCAAATCATGGGTTGTGAAAGATGGAATGGTGGTTTTGCATTTATAGAAAATGTAAAAAGGGAATGGCACGATGTACCAATTCCCCTATAAAATCTTATATTAAGCTGTTTTCCAATTAGCCAAAGTATCTGCTTAACAGACCTTCAAAAGCCTTGCCATGTCTAGCCTCATCCCTAGCCATTTCATGAACAGTATCATGGATTGCATCCAGGTTAGCAGCCTTTGCGCGTTTTGCCAAATCAAATTTGCCTGCGGTAGCGCCGTTTTCAGCATCTACTCTCATTTCCAGGTTCTTCTTGGTGCTGTCGGTAACAACTTCACCTAATAATTCAGCAAATTTAGCAGCGTGCTCAGCTTCTTCCCAAGCAGCCTTTTCCCAGTAAAGGCCGATTTCCGGATAGCCTTCTCTGTGAGCAACTCTAGCCATTGCCAGATACATACCTACCTCAGAGCATTCTCCTTCAAAATTAGCTCTCAGGTCGTTCAGAATATCTTCGCTGACACCCTGTGCTACTCCAACTACATGCTCAGCAGCCCATTCCCTTGCACCAGTCTGCTCTTTGAACTTCTCTGCGGGAGCTTTACAAACGGGACATGCTTCCGGTGCTGCTTCTCCTTCATGAACATAGCCACATACAGTACATACAAATTTTTTCATAGTATTTCTTCCTTTCATCTCTATTATTTTATTTTGTTAAAATCAGTAATTATTACTGTTTTAAGATAACATATTCAAAATAGTTTGTCAACAACTTTTTTGGGAAATTTCTTTCTCCAGGCAATCAGGACATTTTCCGAAAAAATGAGTAACGCTGCCCTCTACTTTGCCCCTAAATTCATGGTCGGCAATGACGTTGATATGTTCAATGCTTTCCATTTTCAAGTCCAGTACGCTGCCGCACTCATTACAAAAAAAGTGGTAATGAGGCTGGACATTAGCATCAAAGCGGTCTGGCCCCTTTCCGGTAGATATTTTCAAAATCTCACCAATTTCCGCTAACAGGGATAAATTGCGGTAAACCGTCCCAAGGCTGATGTTGGGAAACTCTTCTTTGATGCCCCAATACACTGTCTCAGCGCTAGGATGATCGCAGCGCTGCATAAGAAATTGCTTGATGCTTTCCCGTTGGCGGCTGTGTTTCAGCATAGGCACCTCCAATCAATAATAGTAATTGTTACTGTTTTATAATAATACAGCATATTTCATTTGTCAACAAAAAAGTTCTAAATTTGAAAAGATATCATAAAATGTAAAAAGTGTTGATAGGAGTAAGTATGTCTGAATTTCAACGATTTGTTACTTATATTAACTTATATGAAGAAAACAGCAAAATCCGAAGTATTGGTTTTGCAAAAATAGAAAAACGAGGAGGACAATGCAAGATTGAAATACATATGAGAGGAACTGGGTATACGGGAATTTCCTGCCCGGTGTATCTATTTGTAAGAAAGGATAAGCAGATGGAAGGGATCTCCCTGGGAAAAATACAGATTATGAACGGGGTTGGGGACGGACGCTTTCTAGTTGATGGGGAAAATATATGTAAAAGCGGTTATGGTCTGGAGCAAATCAGCGGATTTCTAATTTTTGTAAATGAAAAGGTGATGTTTGTAAGCCAGTGGGATGATCAGGAGATTAGCAGAGAGCATTTTTATTTGCCGGAAAGGACAGAAAGTGAGGAAAAGATCCCGGCAGTAAAAGCAGCGGAAAGCCGCCCCAAAAATCAGAGATCCAAATTGCAAGAAAATACTGGAAATATGGGAGGGGGGCCCAATAAAATTCAAGCAGTAAATTCGGCCATTCCTCAGGAGAACAGAGAGAAAGTGGATATATCCATCCAATTAGAAGATAAGGAAGAGGCAAGTACTCTGAATCACAGGGAAAGCGCTCAGACAATTCAAGCTGTAAATAGTACGGAAAAGGAACCTCTTTCTTCTAAGGAAGAAGATAACGAGAACAGCCAGCCGGCGAGCATAACAAAAAATCCTGGAAAGCCAGCAATAAAAGCAACGGAAGCGGCTGCTCAAAGGGCGCGTCAGTCTCTTCAGGCAATACAAGAACAGCCCTGGGAACAAAAATGGCAATTTATCTTAGAGAACTATCCGGTGCTGACTCCATTTGAAGGCGAGGAGGAAATTTTGTGCATTCATCTGGAGCTAAAAGATTTGCGCCTTTTGCCAAAGCGCTACTGGTATCTTGGCAATAATAGTTTTCTGTTGCATGGTTTTTTTAACTACAGATATTTAATACTAGGAACCATGAAAAAAGGAGAGAAAAGGGAGTGGTTCATAGGGGTGCCGGGAGTTTTCCAGAGCCAGGAAAAAGTCATGGCGGCAATTTTTGGTTTTCCTGAATACAAAAGTGAGAAAGCATGTGCACAAAAAACAGGACAATTTGGTTATTGGTATCGTTTTATGGATTTATAAGACTGTAGCGAAAGTGGTCTGCCCAGTTGGAATGCAAGTAAATACAACTGCGGCAGATTCCTTCCTGCTCAAATCCAAGCCGTTCCAAAAGCCGAATGGAAGGCAGGTTTTCCGGCAAGACAAAAGCTTCAATCCGGTGCAGTCCCATTTCTTGAAATATGATCGCTATCGCTTTCTCAATGCTTTCCGCAGCATATCCATGATGCCAGAAATCAGAATCAAATTTGTATCCAATTAGACAGCTCTGGTACACAGAACGGAGAATATTTTGAAAAGAAATGGTGCCGATAATTTGCTCCGGTTTGTCTTGTGTGAAAACCCAGAAACGCAGAGCATGTTGTTTCAGGGCTAATTGAAATTCACATCGCAAAAGAGTGGATTGATATTCTATCGTATAGAAATTTTGCGGTCGGTTCGGTTCTGTCTTCTCGAATATGGCTTTATTTTTTACATAAAAATTAAGAACGTCAGAAGCGGAATTTTCATGAAGCATTTTTAGAATTAAACGTTCCGTTTTGTAGTATATTTCCATTATCCTACCTCCTGGGATTCTGTGGAGTCTGTCCCTCGGATTTCCACATGAGAGATGGTGCGAAAGAGCAGATTCTGAAAGCTTGTCAATTCTTTTATAGTATATGCGGAAAATCTGGGAGAAATAACCTGGGGGGAGAATTGATAGCTTTGTAGGTAATAAGCGTCTGCACCGGCGAGCCAGGAGGCGATAGCTGCAAAATCTTCTTTTTGATGGAATTCTCTTGTAACCGTGGTCCGGAATTCGTAGGCTACGGAACCACCCAACAAAAATGCTGCAGAATCGACAATACGGGAAACATCCATATTAGAAAGACCGCAGATTTTGGCATATTTCTCCGGAGTACCCTTGATATCCATAGCGACATAATCCACGAGGCCATTCTGGCATAATTCTTTTAATATTTGAGGTTGGTAGCCGTTGGTATCTAGTTTTATAGACAAGCCGAGCTTTTTTATCTCCGAGAGAAAGGGGACAAGCTCTGTTTGAAGGGTAGGCTCTCCGCCGGTAATGCATACGCCATCCAAAATGCCCTTTCTTTTTTCCAGAAAAGTGAGGACGTCATCGGGACCGTAGACGGGAGTTGTATTCGGTGAAAGTACTAAGTTGCCGTTATGGCAAAATGGGCAACGGAAATTACAGCCTCCAAAAAATATGGTTGCTGCTACGTGCTTTGGATAGTCTAATAAAGTTGTTTTTTGGAGTCCTTGAATATTCATAGCCGGTCCTTTTCTCACATAATAATTTTTACAGTTTAACCCTAGATGTTGCATTTAATGCAAAGTCTATAACAAGGAAGCAGAAGGTTGAACTGCTTCATATTATAGCATAATATAGAAACAAAGGCATGACGATTTATCTTTTTTTTGTTATACTGATCTATATTAGTAGAAAGGAAAGTATCATGGATCAGGATGAACGATATATGAAGGAAGCTATACGTCAGGCGAAAAAAGCATATGCTCTAAAAGAAGTACCGATTGGCTGTGTGATCGTACATGAAGGAAAAGTGATAGCACGGGGTTATAACCGGAGAAATACGGATAAGAATACATTAGCTCATGCGGAACTGATTGCCATAAAAAAGGCGAGTAAAAAGCTGGGAGACTGGCGTCTGGAAGGGTGTACGATCTATATTACGCTGGAGCCTTGTCAAATGTGTGCCGGGGCTATTGTTCAGGCTCGGGTAACGAGAGCGGTCATAGGCAGCATGAATCCAAAAGCCGGGTGCGCTGGTTCCGTGCTTAATCTCTTTAAAATAGCACAATTTAATCATCAGGTAGAATTGGAAAAAGGCGTTCTGGAGGACGAATGTTCTCAAATGCTGTCACAATTTTTCCGGGAACTGCGTATTTATAAGAAAAATTCGCCAGAAGGTTGACTTTTTAATGAAAACAAGGTATACTTAAGGCTCCGAGCAGCTGGGGAGGCAGCGGTGCCCTGTACCAACAATCCGCTATAGTTGGAGTGATGCTCTGCCCCGGGTGACTGGCTGCGGGGCTGCCTCGTATAAGTGGCGTTGAAGGTTGGGTCTTACGCAACGGAAATCTGTGAACCGTGTCAGGGTAGGAATACAGCAGCACTAAGCAGAACCTTTCGTGTGCCGTGAGGGCGCCTGATCTGAGCTAACTGTAGGAGTAACGTCCGTGGCCGTGATTCAAAGCAGAGCGCTCGGATTTATTGTGGGGGAAATACTATGTGGAAAAAAATTCGTAATTTTGTTTATGATTCCTGCGACGTCATGGAACTGGTGATGGCAATGCTGGTTTTGATTGCCATATTTGTTGCGTTTATTTCTCTATGGGAGCCTTTTATGGAGTTTGTAAACAGCCGGTTTGAGCATGGCTCTTTTTTGACATTTGTGGGGTATGTATTTAACATTCTTATTGGAATCGAGTTTTTAAAATTGTTGTGCCATCCGAATGCAAATACGGTGTTGGAAGTCCTTACATTTTTGGTGGCAAGGCATATGATTATTGAGGAGACAAGCGTTGTAGAGAATCTACTCAGCATTGTTAGTATCGCTGTGTTGTTTGCCATGAAGAAGTATCTGGATCTTCCTACAAACGAAGAGGGTACAGATATGTTTGTTTCGGATTATGATTGGAAGAAGTTTCATGAGAAAAGGAAACAGAAGCGGGATCAAGTAATTCATGAGAGGTCTGAGCGATTAAAGCAGCATACAAAGCCGTTGCAGATGGAAGACAGTGATTGAGAGAAAGAGAGGCGGATTGCCTCTCTTTTTGAATGAACATGCCTAATATTTTGTTGATGATAAGGCTTTTTCATATTGTGAAAATCCAAAACTTTGTTCATTTCCCATAATTCGGATGTGATCCAGCCATTCATAAATCATCGTTCTATTATATATGCTGTTTTCCTGGCAGTCTTTTACCTTTTCAAGCGCACATGCTATTAAAGCATATTCATTTTCCAATGAGGTACGGAATACGCCCTGGTCGTCTGTATTGATAGAGACAGAGATCTGAGGACAGCTCCGGAGCTGCTCCGGATCGGTGGTGAGTCCGCGATTATAAAATTTAATAATAGGATGCCTGTCATAGCTGCGGAATGTACCAATTAAATAATTGGAGGAAGGGTTTGTTCCGCAGTCTAAGCCCAGAAACAGGATGGCTTCGTCGATTGCCCGAAGACCGTCAGAAAGGTCTAGAAAATCTTCTCCTACATGGTAGGTAGCTCTCAGCTGCGGCAGT
The DNA here is from genome assembly GCA_022790855.1 of Lachnospiraceae bacterium. Taxonomy (GTDB): domain Bacteria; phylum Bacillota; class Clostridia; order Lachnospirales; family Lachnospiraceae; genus 14-2. The sequence goes on from JAAVYA010000028.1 coordinate 51,728, forward strand.
TTATGCTGGCCGTCTGTCTCATAATAGACACTGGTATGCTTTTTCAATTGGCGGAAAAATTGTCCGAATACCTGAGGGCGGCAGCCAATTTCATTGGAGGCGGCAGCCATACCTAAAATGCGTTTGGCGATTTCTGGAAATTGTTCCCGCAGGTGAATGATTGCCATAGTTTGCTGCCGGATAGTTTCCCGTTTGTTATAGTGCCGGCAGGTGATCTGGGCTTCCGATACCGCCATTTTGTCTGAAGATTTTATAAAATGCAGGGTATAAAAAAACTGGTGCCGGAAACTGGAAGAAGGATCGATCAAATTGTCCAGCTTCATAATTTGATCCCGCAGCTTTTCCGTGGTGCTTTGAGGTGAAATGCGCAGCTCCAGCGTCCGAATGTTTTCTGTCAGAAGACATTCTTTTAAAGCAAGCTTAACAGACGCATTTTCGTAGATAGCGTCTTTCAGCAAGTCCAGTTTCCGGTTCTGGTAGTTCTCAAAATTCTTAAAACCTACATTGCTATTGGATTGTATGATTTCAGAACGGATGCTTTCTTTTATTAAAATGTAGGCGTAAAATAAGTGATAATAACCTGCATACCGGGAGTCATTCCGATAAATCTGATGCAGCATGGTATAAAGCAGCCATCGTTCCCCCGCAAATATGAAATAAGGGTTTTCCTTTTCGATATCGCTTCGTTTGATTTGGTGCAGTAAATAATCAATTTCTTGCGTATCGTCTGAAATAGGTTTATCGGGCGGAAAACGGAAGGAGTCAATGGTTGCCTGCAGCTCCGTTGTATAGTTTTCAAGAACTTCCGGGTGGTGCAGCAGTTGTAGTGCGTTTTTTAAAGTGATGGTTTCCCAAAGCTTGAGATAGGATTCCCGGTCTGTCCATTGGATCAAAATATCATCCAGATCTACCTTTGGCATACAGAAAAAAAGGAATTTTACAAATTGCTTTACTGTGATTCCTTCTTGAAAGCTGAGGCAAAGCGAAAGGTTTTGTAAAATCACATGTTTTTGCAGTTTGTAATGAGCCATTTTTTGAAAAAGGAGTTGGTTATAAAAAGGGTTCTCCATAAGTGTATCTTTTAGAGAGGCTTCTTCTGTTATAGAATAATGTGTTTTTTCAAAAAATAGGATACAGAAAACTTCCTGGAGGTAAAATTCTTTTTTGGGGGAAGGCTGGATTGCCTGATACAGTTTTGGGATGGAACGTATCTTTCCGGCAGCGCCCTCATGAAATTCCGGGATATGCAGCAGGCGGAATGCTTCCTGGGAAATAATTGCATAGCTGCCAATATGGATTCGCATGTTAGTTATTTTAGAATAAATAAGCACACGAATAAAAGCAGCTTGAAGATACCGATGATAAAAGGATTGTTCCTTGTATTCATTAGAATACAGTCTATTCGTATATCTTCGGCTGCCGTCGTATTGCTTTAGATGTTCTGCCAGCTTTGATGAAGTAACGTTATTCATTAGGCTGAGCCAGGAAATATGAAAAATAGGAGAGGAACCGGCCAAATGGAAGTGGTTCTCAGAAATTCCCCGGGCCAGTATCTGGTTCAGTTGTATATTGTTGTGGCCAATCACCCGTTTCCACATGAAGCCTCGTTCTTTTACATGCTCTTCGTGAAAGTGTTCCTGAGCCAGAAAGGCGGATACGATCAGATCCTCGCTGAGCTCCAAAGTCATTTGGCGCCAGTAAACCAGCCGGTTATATTTGCATAAGACACTATTGTTTTGTACAGTCAGACAGTCACCGGCATAGTAGAACAGAGCGTCAAATACATTTAATTCATCCGACGCCTTATGCCCTTTGGAATGCGCCTTGTCCCGAAAGGTGTCAATGTAGTACAGCAGGATGTTCTCCGCTTCGTTTTCACTGTAGTTGGGAAGGTAGGAGACAGCCATTTTCATAAAAGTGTCTCTATCAAAGCAATTATAAAGAAGTTTATTTTCCAGAACGGCCTGGATGGGAACCCTTTTATATAATAGCTTTAATATGATTTCCAGATGGTTCATGATGGTCACTCCAAAAGTGTAGCTGCCAATTCGGTAAAAAATGCTTGTTTGCTTTGGAAATTCCGTTTTTCAAGAAAATAATTTATGTAGGGGCATTTCCGAAATTTGGCGCATTGTTTTAATATGTCATCGTCTGTGGAAATGGATAATGAATAAAAATTAATCTGTTCTTGTAATTGATTGGCAATATCGTCGTATATTTTTTGAATATAAGTAAATAGGTCCTTTTTTTCTATTGCATCAGGATTTTGTTCTATTGCGTTCCGTCGGGTTCTCTTTAAAATATTATACATTAAGTCAAAATGATAAATCGGAAGCGCGATATTATCCTGAAATGTTTCTTCCCATTTTTTATATTGGGAAGCTAATAATGGTTCTTGTAGTTTTTTCTTTTGAATTTTATTATCGTAATAAGTCACAAAGGTATTCAAAATAGCATTTTCTAAATCCTGTATTGCCTTATAGCCTTTCATAGAGCTTTCCACAAAGTTAAAAATATCAAACCGGGCAGTAATAGCAGTGGTACACCCTCCTCTTTTTAATTTCCGATTGAATAATGGAACTGAGAGAGAGCTGTTGTCTTTTAAAGGTCTCTCCGCGATTTCGAAGCCCCATTTGTCGCCTGCATCACCAATAATTTTGAAGCAGTTTAGACTTAGGAATAACATCTCAATGTGTAGAATGATGTTTTGCAGCTTGTTGGTCAATTTATCCTGGGGTTCTGATTTGGGTGGCAGCGCAATGTGGAACCATCTGGTCATTGGAAGATTTTTGGACAAATTTATTTTTTTGAAATTTGGGAGGGGTTTTAGCCAGCTATTTCCGCCATTAACGCCTTTTTCCAAAATTGTCGGCAAGGGTTTTAACCAGTTGTATCCTGCTTCAATGCCTCTTTCCGAAGTTGTGGTGTTGGAGGCTTCTGGTATGTTGATTGCAGGAAGCATATCGGAAGACCAGTTTCCGGTAATGGAGTCGGCAATGAGTTTTTTGATGGATCCGTCTTTTACGATCTGATGGACGCTATCCTTGATCTGGATTTTTTCATATAAATAAGTCCTGGTAAATTCGTAAGAAAAATAAACCAGCAAAAAGTTAGCCAGAGGTTTATGTATGCCTCCATCCAGACGGATTAAGCGGTAAATCATATTGACCAGAATGCCATAATTGTATTCTTCTGAAATAGATTCAGAGGATTCGCGAGATTTTACTAAAATTTTGCGGATAAAATCAATCGCCAATTCCAGAGAACGGTGTACGCCGGACTTCATGACTAATTCCAGGAATGTCCGTTCAGATTCATCTGTAATCTGTTCCATGGCCATACGTGTACCCAAGTCTGAACGCAGAAATTGATGGTTGTGCTCACAAATATGGTAGAAGGCTGTGGCTGATTCTTCGTCCATTTTTGATAAATTTATGGGAGAGAGATGCTCCAGATGGTTTATGCTCATAAGAAATCCAGCCAGGACACGCATGGATTTTGGCTCGTAAAAGTGACGCTGCAATCCTTGAGAGTCAAATAGTACGCCACTTTTTTGGAATAAGCTTACAAGCAGATATGTTTTGGCTCCTCCCGGCATATGTTTCTGGTCAATAGAATAGGTTGCATAGCGGTTGCTCATTTCCGGCATATAAATGCGGTAATGAATAGGCAGAACTTTATCCAGATAATCCACGGACACGCCCCGGACATATTCCAGGCCGGTTTTTAAAGCGATGTCTACTTTGGGAAGCACCTTATAAAAATTTTTCATGCAGATTTTCAGCATCTGATTGTAATCTAGAGAGAGCAGCACGATGATGTGAGGGATCATGAGATAACGGTGTATTTTTTCCAGCATGGAAAAGCCGTTTTGGATATTTAAATCAATATCATCCAGGGTTATCACAAGAAAATGATGTTTTACACCTCTTGTATATGATTGACGCCTGTTGCGTATAATAGAAAGATATTCTAATACCAGTTTTTCAAATTTTTCCCTTAGCTTCTGGCTGCTGGACAGAGTGCGCAGGCTGCTCATATAGGATTCCCCGGCCCGTACATTGCTGTCAGCCATTTGTTCCAGGATGCAAGTAGTTCGATACAGTTCTTCAAATTTTTGCTGAAGTTCCCGCGCAGGATAACCGAATTCATTTTCTTCCGTTAAAGACAGGTTCTGCTTATCATGGATATCCTGGAACTTCTGATACATCTGTGCCAGAACCATCTGAAAAATATCTTCTCCTTTTTCCAGCAAGGAACTGTCAATACAATCCAGGCAGGTAAATAATACATTCTGTTCCTTCAGACAATAAAATATATCATCTGTTTTCTGACCAGACGTAATATCTTGATAGTTTTTTAGACTTTCCATAAAGGAAAGCATGGAAGAGGTTTTTCCGGTGCCTCTTTTGCCGATAAAGGTAAGGACATTTGGAAATTCATTATAACGCCGGGCTGCTCCAAGAGGTTCCTGTTGGACTAATTTATCGTATTTTTCAATAATGTCGTCAATTTTTTTATATGCGGCCAGATAAACGTGTCTGTAGTATGACGTATTGAAATCATTAAAGTGTTCGTATTTTATTCCGGCTGTTTGAAAGGTAAGGTTAGTAATGGGTTCTTTGCTCTCCATAATATCCCTCGATTTGTTGGTTTCCTGCATCTGCTGGTTCTTGTATCTGCAGGATTTTTTCATAAGAGTTTACCATTGAATAGGCATCTGCCAGATTTGCATAGCAGTCATAAAGCCTTAATTTTTCTACTGCCGCCGCTTTAAAGATGGAGGCATATGTTTTCCCAAACATCCAATGGTAAAAATCCATATTCCGTTCGGAACTGCCAAAGGATTTTGCTTTTTCCAGGGCGTATATGCTTTTTTCATAATTTCTTAACTGGATAAGAGTTTCTCCGATATTCATGTATGTTTTGTACAAATATGCACATTCAATAGGCTGCAGTGATTGTGAGGATTCTTTTTTGCTTAACAGATCCAGGATTTGATCCCATAAATTCAGCGCTTTCGGCCAGCGGGCTCTTTTTTTCTGGTACATCGCTAATTTGAATATGGCGCGGTAGTTATGCGGATCTACATGAGAGGCGTGGGAATAGTAGGTCTCTGCAAGTTCATCGTCCTGGCCGATAACTTCAAAATACTTTCCCATGCGGTATAACAGATAGCTGGTGTATGAATGTTTGCCGCATAAAAGGACGGCTCGTTCAAAATCATATACAAATTCTGTCATCCGCCTATCGTCTGTCCGTTTCGCAAAACCGCGGATTGCATAGGCAGCATAAAAATTTGGATCTGCTTTAAGGATTCGATTTATCCTTTGTTCGATTTCTTCATAAGGCTGGAAGGGTATTTTCTGCAGGGCAGAGAGTAAGGATTCTCTTTGCTTAAATTGTTTTTTGCGCTGCAGGCCGTTCCATATGATTGTATGCAGTTCATTGATACGCCGCTGGCAATTACAAATAGCTGCCAGCAAATATTTAGAGGAATTGGGAGTCTCCAGACGCTTAAGGCTTTCATACGCAGCAAAAAAGTGTTCTTTGGAGGTGCACATATATTCATATATCCTGGGATTGCCCATATCCCCAAAATATTCAATGGCATAGCTGCTTCGCATCAAGTCATGCTGAACAAAGCAGTCAGAGATTTTCTGCAATTCCACAAAGGTATCGTCTTGAAAATAGTCCGCCATGGAGGACAGGATGGCCGTCAGCCAATTTTGTTCCCCGTAGGCCATGGAGATGTCAGAAGAAAGGGATTGAGGGGAGGTCATTCCAAATCCGTGATAAGATATATCCGCCCATCCGGGTGTGTCTGTTTTGCGAATACGGATCAGGAAGTCTGTGTCGTCTCCATGTTCATTCTCTAAAATGTTTTCACATACCCAAATTCCGGCCAATCGAAAGAATGCCGAAAACCAGCGGTATTCCTTGATTTGGTCATCAGGATGAATAATTGTAATGCATCGGAAAAAATCCTTTTTCAAAATGGACGTCTCTGAAGTATGGTTTGTGAAGCGCATACGATTTCCCCAATCTAGGTTCATTAATATAAAGTATTCTTTACAGAATGCCTTGTGATGTATTGTAACCGCAAAGCCGTGTACTATTCAGTATAGCACTAACAAACCGTAGTTTCAAGAAAAATATTAGGCATAATTATGTACTTGTGTAATCTGTAAAAAAATAATATGGTCAAAACGCTTCTAAAAGATGTTGAAAAATGATTTTCATTGTATATTATGAATAATCATCATCCTGGATATTTGTCATGTTTTGTTCAAAACGAGACTGATCCTCCGCCAGGTATCTGCCAATTTGAGCTTTAAATAAAAGATTGCGTTCATTGGCGTTCTTGGTATTCAGATAAATATCCAGGGAAAAGGTGTAGTTATACATCTCCTGATAGATTCTGGCGTAGCTCTGTTGATGCCGGAGCCAGGTTTCTTTGTACTTTTTGCTGTTTTTCAGTGCGATCAGAATGGTGACGATTGCTGACAGCAAAGAGACGAGGAAGGAAACAGAGACGCCAATCCAAGGCGTTACACTGGCAAATGTTAAAGTGAGGGATACGGTATTAAAAAAGGAAACGAGAGCGCTTAATGTAATGATGATGGTACCGGTGCGAAAGAATTTTTTTTTGTTGGATTCTTTCTTTCGGTACATATCATTCAAAATAGAAATGAGTGTTTCTAAAAATAAGCTGTCTCCCTGGTTCTCTTGCCATTTGCATTGAAAAGCATGTTCCATTGGCCTTGGTTTCGTTCCTTTTCTCATTGAAGTTTCCTTTTTCTATGGTGTATGTATGGTGTGTTATCTTTCGATATTAGAGTAAATAGATAGATGAATTAAGTCAATGACGATGCCGGAATATCAGGATTCTTTATTGCTGGCTGGAGAAACTATATGATAGAGATTACCGGAGAAGTCCAGGCAGCTATGGACAGAGGCGTTGGGGATATGGAACTTGCCGGGGGAGGAGCCGGGGCGACAACATTAAGCGTATGCTGAAAAATGAGATGCGGAAGATGTGAAAAAACGATAATGGAAACAAGCCGGGATTCAGAAATTTTAAATCACAACTGACAAAACGGCAAAATCATGCTATAATTTTAAGAAAGAGGTACATTTATGCCAAGCACAGACAAAACTATTCGGCAGTTAAATTTGGAGGACGATTTCCTTTTTGCTAAAGTAATGAGCGATAAGGAGATCAGCAGGAAAGTATTAGAAAAAATATTGGGCGTTTCCATACGGGAAGTATCCGTGCCCACTACACAGAAAACCATCAATATACTTTATGAGGGGAAAGGTATCCGGCTTGACGTATACCTAAACGATGACAAGGGAACGGTATATAATGTGGAACTGGAGCGTGGGAAGCGTAAGAAAGCTGTCCTTCCCAAGAGATCGAGGTATTATCAGGGGAATATTGACCTGGACATCATTTCAGCAGGGGAAGATTACAGGAAGCTGAAAAAATCCTTTGTCATCTTCATCTGCACCTTTGACCCGTTTGGGGAGCAGCGCCATTTGTATACCTTTGAGAACAGGTGTGTGGAAATCCCTTCCCTTATACTGGGGGATGAAACCACTAAGATTTTCCTGAATACAAAAGGCAATATGTATAATGTCGATCCGGAAATGCAGGAATTTTTTGAGCCAGGCCGTGAAGAAAGCAGCAGCCAGATAACATCCCTAATTTACTCTAAATCTGGAAATTGAAGAAAAGACAAAAAAGAAGCCGCCGCTTCACGGTCGATCAATTGTGAAAGCGGCCGCCCCTCTACATCAGGAACCATATCATTTATTGGAATCGTTTTATTATTTTGGGACTATGCTGCCGAAATTCTTTTAGGGAACCGTACAGCCAGGTTTTTGGCGTAAAGTAAACGCCTGTAAACAAAATATACATAGCAGATTACATTCGTATGACAGTCTGGTACTCATAGCTTCTTTCTTAATAATTTCCCAAGAAGCTTAATAATGATATTCCATTCTTGTTCTGAAATGATGATAGTATCTCCATATTGCGTTTCGACTCTTAAGAAGGTTTTCATTAGAATCACCCTCTCTAAATGTCCAGTAAGGCCTTTCCGTAGTTCATCTTGCGTAATTTTCTTCAAGCCTGTTAACCTCCTCCTACTTCCAAATATTACTACGGTTCCCGCTGATGCCTTAATTTCTCGCCATATTAAACTAACATCTGATCGTCCACTATTCCAATATATATATTTATTAAGAGAATAAGGAAAGTTTCTGAATTCGTCAATGACCATTTTGGAATATTCTTTCAGTACTAAAATTTCCATTTTGTAAACGTAAGAATAGAATTAATACAGATTCATTGCAAAACATATGCGAAAGTTTTACAAATATATTAATGAAAAAATATTTTCCGCTTTTCAGAAAAAAAGCTCAAAAAAGAAATAGATAGAAGAATAAATGCACTAATTTATTTGTTAAAAAAACCGATATAAGAAATAGAGTACGTATACATTTTTGGGGGATGAAGCCAAGAAACGTATACGTACAATTTGACGGAGAACAGAACATAGTTAAGTTCGACAGGAGGTTGTTGCTATGAATAAGAATGTAGGGAAGAGAATACTGGCAGTATTCATGAGCGTGTGTATGCTGCTGGGAATGGCGGATTTTTCGGTGCTGACAGTAAAAGCAGCAGATCCAGTGGATTTGAGCACAAAAGCAACGATAAGGTATGCAAGCCAATCATTAGAATATACCGGAGAGGAGTTAAAACCCAGTATTACTGTCCGGATTGGAACGACAACATTAACAGAAGGGACAGATTATACGGTAGCTTGGCCAAGTCCTTCCACAGATGTTGGAGATTATGAATTCGAGATTACAGGAACGGGCAATTATAGTGGGACGAAGAAAGGGACTTACAAAATTACCCCCAGATTTTTGTCCTCTGGAAAAGGAATTAGTATTGACATTAATGAAGGCGAGGATTTGACTGTTATCGGAAATGGTGTTCCGGTTAAGCCAGAGTTTACAGTCTCATATAATGGAACGCCCTTAAACGGTGAAGAGAAGAGTGATTCGAATACCTCTACTGTTGACTATATTTTTGAGTATAAGAACAATACAACCGTTCGAAGAGATGCTTCTATAGTAATTACAGGCAAAGGCAATTATCAAGGGACTATGACAAAGACCTTTGAGATTAAAGCAAAATCAATGGATGACGTCAGCATTGAAGGGATTGACGGAATTATCAATTATACCGGGGATAAGGCACAGTACAAACCAGAAAATATCACTCTGTCATATAACGGGGAAACTATGACGGCTGATGATTATACAATTAGCTACAGCGATACTTCAAAGCCTGGAAAGGTCACGGTTACAATCACTGGGAAGGGTAATTACAGCGGAACCCGTACAGAGGAATATATCATATTAAAGGATATGGCCGGTGCAGGATTTGAGAATCATATTACCACCAGCCCTATTGGCAAACAAGTATATACAGGACAGCCAATACAGATCACGGGGTTAATTGTTTATGATTTAATTGGTGGAAAGCCTCAGGCCTTAAAAGAGGAAACGCATTACTATTTACAGCAGGGAGATAACGTGGATGTTACATCTACCGCAACATTTGGAGTTGCCGGCATAGAGGAAAATGGATATGCTGGATCTAAGACTTTTTATTATGAGATAGAGGCGGCGGACATTAAGACAGCTACGGTTGAAGGTATTGAAAAGAAAGTTGTATATACCGGACAACCTCATGACCAAATACCCAAAGTTTTATTGGGAGAGACAGAGATTTCGACAGACAATTATGATGTCGCATACCGTAATACAACCAATGCAGGAACAGGCTATGTTGATATTAAAGGTAAGAATAATTTAAAAAATAGCAGGACAGAGAGCTTTACGATTGACCAGCAGCCTCTGGATGACACAGATCATGTAACCGTTACTTTGGAAAGAACTGATTATAGTTATGATGGGGCAGCAAAAACTCCAGGCGTAACGGTGACTTATACTCCGGAAGGAGAAAGCTCGATTACTCTTGAGCAGGGAGACAACAAAGATTATACGGTTCGCTATGATAAAAATATCAATGCAGGAACAGTAGATGTGCTTATAACCGGACGGGGGAATTATAAAAATACCAGAGTAGAACATTTCGATATCAATCCCAGAGATATTACAAGCGCAGCAGTAGAAGGTATTGTAGATGCAGTCTACACAGGCAGTGCTATTGATCAAAAAGGTCTTCAGGTATCATTGGATGAGGGTAGGACAAAATTAGTTTCCGGTACAGATTATAGGGTTACTTATGAAAATAATATAGGAGTAGGAACTGCGACTTTAACCATAACTGGAATCAATAACTATACGGGTGAGATTAGCAGGACATTTGAGATTACCAAGAAGGTGTTTACGGACAATAATGCAAGTTATGTATTGGAATTTACCAGCGCTCCGTATAATTTCAAAGCGATTGAACCGTCCGTAAAGGTATCACATCTTGTAGGTACTCAGACAGTTGTTTTGGAACAGGATACAGATTATACGCTAACATATGATCAGCAACATACAGAGGTTGGGATTTACAATGTAACTGTTACAGGAATAGGAAACTTTGACGGCTCCATTACTAGACAGTATAGGATTACCCCTATGGAATTGGATAAGAATAAAGCTTATTTCACCTTTGAGAATATGCTTCCTTATTATCCCTACACAGGTTCTGAAGCTGGTAAAGAAGTGCAGCCTGCAGACTTCAGTATCAAATATCAGAGAGATGAGACTGAAGCAGCCTTGATTTTTGAACAGGATTATACACGGGAGTATGCAAATAATACGGCTCCTGGAACTGGTAAAATTATTATCAAGGGAGTAGATGGAAGTAACTTTACCGGTACTTTGGAACAAACATTCCAGATCAAAGGTGATTTGTATTCTGGTGCGGCGGCAGTAGAAGGCGCTATCACTGAAATTAAAGAGCAGGTGTATACTGGTTCGGAGATCTCCTTAGAAAATGATGATCTTACGATTGTATATAAGCCTACAGGTACGACGTTGACATTGGGTACAGATTATACGTTGGATAATTACCAAAACAATGTTGAACCAGGGGAGGGCACTGCCAGTGTGAGAATTACCGGGACGGATACCGGCAACTATTACAGTAGCACGGATGGTTCAAACGATGAAATTGTAAAACATTTTACGATTCTGAAAAAGGATATCGGGAATGGCGACAATGAAACAGATGTAAAAGTTGAGTTAGAAAAAGTTCAGGAATATACGGGTTCCCCGATTGTTCCTAAATTAAAAGTGACCTATGGCAATCTGGAATTAACGCCCTGGGATGAGAACAGCCAGTCTGGCGATTATATGGTAGTGCCTCAGCTTCCTCAGATGAACAACACGAATGCAGGAAAAGCTTCTATCGTAATTAGTGGAACGGGCGTTCATTATCAGGGAACACAGACTGTAGAATTTGAGATTGTACCCAGAGATCTTGGTGTTGGTACAATCGAAGTAGCAGATATTGATGAGGAAAGAATCTATCATGGTACTCCTGTTAAAGTAAAAGATGACGAGAAAGAAGTTACTTTTACCTACACAGGAAAAGACACCGATGGAAATGATATTACGCTTAATAATACGGATATCACCTATCAACTCACTTATAATGTAGATGAAAATAAAAATAATATTCCTGATAACGAAGAAGTCGGGATGGCGACTCTGCGGATAAAGGGAACCGGGCCTAATTTTACAGGACAAATGGATATTCCTTTTAAAGTAAAAGGTGATTTGGCGACATATGCCTCATCAGTAGCGATTTCAGTAAATGCTGACAGGACTTATACCGGAAATCCGCAAGAATTGACCGCAGATGAAATTACAGTAACCTACTATGGCCAGACGATGATTTTTGGCACAGATTATACTCTGGAATATCCGGAAGGGAATACGGATGCCACAGAGGCAGTTCCTTTTACCGTGAAATCAGTGACAGGAGACGACAGCTTTTACATGGGTGATAAAGCTGCAAACCTGGAAAATGCCAAAGAGAAATTCCAGATTAAGAAGAAGCCTATCGCAGATTTGGATATTGAAGTAGAAGGATTATTAGAAGAAGGTTATACCTACACAGGAGAAGAGATTCATCCGGAAGAAGCTGCAAATTTTGCATTGAAATACGGTGAATTCACTTTGGAAAAAGGGGTATTGCCGGAACCAGGAGAAGGAGAAGAGGGTTCAGACGGTGAGACTGGAGGAGAAGAGACGCTTCCCACTGGTGATTATACCTTAAGTCTGGAGAATCCCATCGATGTGGTGGATTTGAATGATGAAACCATTCCGGATGAGGCAAAACCCTCCATTGTAGTTACGGCAACAGAAAAGAATTACACCGGAACAAGACGGATTATCTTTAAGATTAACCCCAGACCAGTTAATACGGATGAAACGGTAGTAACTTATGTGCAGCGTGATGAAAATGGAGAGAATCCGACTACCCAAACACTTACTCCAAATCGATTAACGATTCCTTTCGAAGGTATAGACGTACGTTTGGAAGAACTTTTAGAAGAGTTGAAAGTTACCTGTAATAATATTTTATTGGAAGAAGGAAAAGATTACAGAATTTCTTATCTGACAAAGAAAGGGGAAGAGGATGTAGCGTCAAATCATAAGCCCGGAAATGCCGTCTTTAAGATTGAAGGTATTGGGAACTATGGTGAAACGAAGGAAATACCTTTCTTGATCACCGGCGATCTGTCAAGTGACAATACAGCGGTAGAACCCATTGATCCCCAGCCATATACGGCGGGAGATGGTTGTAAGCCGAAGGTCAAGGTTACTTATTACGGGGTGGATTTGATAGAAGATGAAGATTACAGACTGTCTTACCTGAACAATAAAAATGTGGCAAAGGATTATGATGATCCTCATCCCACAGTTGTAATTACCGGTATCAATGGTTTTGCCGGGACCCAACGAGAAGAAGCCTTTGAAATCGTAGTGCGTAATCTTGAAACGAATCCAGAAGGAATGACCCTGGAAGGATTGAATGCCAACGGCTATGCGTTTACCGGATTGCCGATCGAACCTACTGGTTTCCGGCTTAAGAATAACGGGGAAGTTGTGAATGCTTCAGAGTATGAGGTTTCTTATGAGAATAATATTCACGGCGGTGGCCCGGATAGCGAGAATCCTCCTTGCATTATCATTACCGGGAAGTATGATCCGGTAACTCAGACAGGCGGTAACTATACCGGCAGCATGAGATTCCCCTTTACAATCGTGGGAACACCTATAACCAACAGTGCAATAAAAATAGCGCCCATTGCGGCACAGCAATTTACAGGCGGGCCCATAGAACCGGAAGTTGTCATTACCCAGGGCGACTATACACTGGTGAAAGAGACGGATTACCGGGTAGAATGGGATCCGGCAACCAATATAGCAGTAGGACGTGCAACTGGAACCATCTATGGCTTGGGAGATTATAGCGGAACCAGAAATATTTCCTTTAATATAACCCGGCGTGATATGGGAACAGCAGAAGAAGGAGAATTCAAGGCAATTATCCAGCCTCAGAATTATGACAATGGGAATGCGGTAGAGATTCCTCCAGAAGCCATCAAAGTAATTCGGACTGTAAATGAGACGGAGATGGAGCTGGTATATGATACGGATTATCGGATATCCAGCTACCAGAACAATAAGGATGTGGGAGAGGCTCTTGTAACGATTACCGGACTTGGTAATTATACAGGAACATTCCAGGCCACATTTAATATCCAGCCAATGGAGATCAATATTGATGATGTGGCGGTCACAGGTGCAGAAGACAGGGTATTCAACAATGCACCCCAGACACAGAATTTGGTTGTGACATGGAATGATCAGGTATTGCCGGAAACTACTTATGAGATAAGTTATGAGAACAATATTAACGTAGGAACTGCCACGGCGATTGTCACATTGACAGGTAACTACAGCGGTACGAAGTCAGTGAATTTTGCAATTACCCCTTTGGAGGTGACCAACAGTGCAATCACGGTGAAGGAGATCCCACGTCAGGTATATACTGGAAAAGCATTGACTCCTGAACCGGAGATTTATTATAATAATCCGGTGCAGCGCGAACAGGTTAAATTGGTGTCTGGCAAAGATTATCAGTTAAGCTACAGTTCCAATCAGGAAGTCGGGATTGACACCGCAAAAGTTACGATTACCGGTATAGGCAATTACAGCGGTTCCATGGAGAAATCATTTACCATTATAGGGACACTTGCATTGGCGGAGGTAAGTGCCGTTCCGGCGCAAGAATATACGGGAAAAGCAATCACCCCGTCAGTAACGGTGAAACAGGGTGGAAGAACCCTTACTCTTGGAACGGACTATACCATATCTTATGCAAATAATGTAGAAGCCGGAAAAGCCAGCATAACAGTTACCGGAACAGGAACAGAATTTGGCGGCAGTAAGACGGTGAACTTCGATATTATCCGAGACGTAAGCGCAGGGCTGCAGGTTGTTGGGTTGGTAAAGACTTATTTGTATACCGGAAAGGCAGTAGTTCCTCCATTAGGAAAGGTTAGCGCATACGGCAAGACCTTGACACCAAATAAGGATTATAAGATTACGGTAAGCAATAATGTGAAGGTTGGAACAGCATCTGTGAAAATAGAAGGAACTGGATATTATAAAGGTTCTAAGACCTTCCAGTTTGATATTGCCAAACGTAGTATAGCTCAATGTACAGTTTCTAAGGTAACAGATAAGTCCTATAACGGAAAAGAACAAAAGCCAAAAGTAACTGTGAAATATAACGGGCAGACTTTAAAGGAAAACACAGATTATTCCATGGTTTATATGAATAATACTCTTCCTGGAAAAGCGACAATTATTATAAGCGGGAAGGGAAATATGATTGGTACGAAGGTTGTGAACTTTAATATTAAAATGCCTGCTATCTCAGGGGTAAAGGCTTCGCCTGTAAGTACCACACAAGTTAAAATTTCATGGAAAAAGCAAAGTTTGGCTACCGGATATAAGATTTACAATAATAAGAATAAGCTGGTAGCAACTGTAAAGGGCGGCAGCAAGACCAGTTATACGATTCCCAAGCTGAAAGCAGGAACTACTTATAACTACAAAGTAAGATTTTATGTAGTAAAGAATGGAAGGACTTGTTACAGCGGATTTTCCAAGACTATGAAGGTGAGCACCAAGCCGGCAGCTCCCAAGATAACTTTGAAGTCCAAGAAGGCAAAGCAGGCCACCATCAGTTGGAAAAAAGTAACTGGCGCTACAGGATATGAAATTTACCGCAGCACAAAGAAAAGCAGCGGCTATAAAAAAATAGCTACCACCAGTAAATTAACCTATACGAATACAAAGCTGACCAGCAAAAAGCGTTACTATTACAAGGTGCGCACGTACCGTACTGTAAATGGTGTAAAAATTTACAGTAGCTATTCCACCGTAAAGTATGTTACAATCAAATAGTGATGAAACTATGAAAAAAATATATCGTATCGGACGCTTTCAGTTTGACTCCTACACGGAGTACAAAAAGGGTTTGGAAGATGTAAAAAAGATTAAGTACATATCGGACGAAGTGGACATTAATGAACAGGGCGTAGCGCTTCGGCTCTACACCCTGATCAGACAGAAGGATATTAAATTCCAGAGTGTAATAGGAGAGGATTATCTTCTGTATCTGTCTGATTTATTGGCAGATGACTACAAGGAACTGGCAGATGAAGGCATGGAAAGCCTGGCAGTTGACCGGGGAGGAGGATTTCCCCGGAAGATTGCCGGGATTCTGTGCATTATTACGGCGATACTTTGTTTTGGCTATTTTTTTGGAAACGAATACTTGGATTATCGGAAAGCCAGGGAAGTAAAAGAGCTGCAGGAAAGCAGAGAGACGTCTAAGGCAGCCCAGTATATAGCAGATTATATTAACAAAAGCCTGCGGGGAGAGACGGAGGAAGAGGTGGCGGATGAGGAGTTTTTAGCACAGCCGGGTGTCTCTATGGAAGAACAGGAAGCCGAACCGCCGGTTGAAGAACCGCCTTCTATTTTGCCGGAGTATGCCGCACTTCATGCAGAAAATCCTGATTTGGCAGGATGGATAAAAATACCAGGGACAGAGATTGATTATCCCATCATGCAGTCCTTAGATTCCAATGAATATTATCTGAAGCATAATTTTGAAAAGGAAGAAGATAAAAACGGCTCCATATTTATGGATATGCGGAATAACGTCATAGACCGGGATGACAATTTGATGATATATGGCCATAATATGAAAAGCGGCATGATGTTTGGCAGCCTTGGAGAGTATTTGGATGAAACTTATTGGAAAAATCATAAAAGAATTCAATTTCATACATTGTATGATAGAGAAGAATATGATATTATAGCAGTATGTTTAGCAAAAGTAGAATATCAGGATGAAGATGTGTTCCGATATTATGATTTTCTTAATGCAGAAGACGAAGCGGCCTTCGCAGAATATAAGAGAAATATTGAGGAACTGAAAGTATTTCAGGATGAATTGGATATGAATTACGGCGATAAGCTGATTACCCTTTCCACCTGTAATTATTATATTGAAGATGGCCGTCTTTTTCTGATTGCAAAGAAGGTAGACGGAGCGTAAGAACCATAGGAGGGTTGACCTGATGAAGAAGAGAGTGAAAAAATGTGTGCAGTTGCTGCTTGCTGCGGTGTTAGTTGGTGCATCGCTGGCACCGGGGATACAAGCAGAGGCTTCGGAAGCGGAGCCGGAACCAACGCCCCAGGAGTTTGTTATTACAGATGGAGTGCTGACCGGTTACGGCGGTGCAGGCGGTGATGTTGTGATTCCGGATACGGTAACCGCAATAGCGGACAATGCATTTTCCGGTAATACAAGCATTACGAATGTTACTATTCCGGCTTCTGTGCAAAGTATTGGGAGCAACGCTTTTGCAGGATGCAGCAGCCTTACCAGCGCTTCTATTGCTTCGGCAGGGAGTATTGGATCCGGCGCATTTTATGGCTGCACCAGCCTAGTGTCTGTATCATTGCCGGAGAACCTGGGAGAGATTTCATCCCAGCTTTTTAGTGGTTGCTCCAGTTTGGTGGATGTAGCGATTCCTTCCGCAGTGTCTGCGATTGGAAATGAAGCTTTCAGTGGCTGTGTCAGTCTGGGAGGCGTTTCAATTCCTTCTAGCTGTGGAAGCATTGGGGCTAGCGCTTTTAATGGATGCAGCAGCTTTGGCAGTATATCCATTCCTTCCAGTGTATCAAGTATAGGAGAAGGAGCTTTTGCAGACTGCAGCGGTCTTGGTTCTGTAGAATTAAATGCGAGCATTTCCAGTTTACCGGATAATATATTTTATGGCTGTGCCAGTTTGGGAAGTATTGATTTGCCGTCTGGCATCGGCAGTATTGGAAGCAATGCCTTTGGCGGTTGTGCTTCATTAGGAAGTATTTCTATTCCGGCAAGCGTATCTTCTATTGATTTGGGAGCTTTTTCCGGATGTATTGGCCTATCCTCCATATCTATAGCCAGCGGAGGCAGTACTTATGCGAGTTCAGACGGATGCATTTATGATGCGGCTTTGACGACATTAATTTATTGCCCGCCAGGAAAAGGGTCTATTACCCTTGCCAGCACAACGACAAGCATAGGCGCGGGAGCATTTAGCAGCAATAGCATAATAGGAGATTTGACTATACCAAGTGGTGTTACTACAATTGAAGCAGGTGCTTTTTCTGGAAGTGGAATCGCTACAGTGACAATTCCGGAAAGCGTTACTTCTATTGGTTCTCAGTCTGGATGGACGCCGGATGCGATTTTTGGCCTTACAGGTTCTCAGGCTCAAGTATTTGCAGATGAGAATGGATATGTATTCGAGAGTACTGGAACAGCCCAGAATCCGGTTACACCTATTGATCCGACAGATCCAACGGATCCAACGGATCCGGAGGACCCAACAGATCCGGAGAACCCAACAGATCCGAAGAACCCAACGGATCCGGAACAGCCAAATAACCCAGAGAATCCAACGAATCCGACAAATCCAACGGATTCCGGAAATAACAATAATGGTACAACGGCGACAAGAAGTACCAGTACCAGATCTACTACCGGAAGCACTGCGCGAGTAAAGGATTTAACACCAAAGACAGGAGATGGAATTGATGCAAAATATTTCTTATGTGGCGGTGTATTATTGGTAGGAGTATATCTGGTAATTTATAAAAAGAAAGTAAAAGCAAAATAAAGCGAATAGACACGCAGTTCCGGCTTATGGTTCTGCGTGTTTTTTTGAAGTAAGATAAAGTCGGCAGGATGAGAAAAAAGCTGTAGAAAGCATATAAGGAGAAATAGATGAATTTACTGACCATAGAAAATTTTTCAAAAGCATACACAGATAAAATATTGTTCCATGAGGCTTCCTTTCATATACAAGAAGGAGAAAAAATTGGCGTCATTGGGACAAATGGGATGGGAAAAAGTACGCTTTTAAAAATCATCGCAGGAATAGAAGAGACGGACAGTGGAACAGTTGTAATGGGAAATCATGTGAGAATTGGTTATCTAATGCAAACACCGATATTTGCCGATGGCGATACGGTTCTTACAGCAGCGTTGGCAGGGGTGGATATGGAAGATATGGTATTAGTCAGCCAAGCGAAATCTATGTTGAACCGTTTGGATTTAACAGACATAAATCAGCCCATAAGTCAACTGTCTGGAGGACAGCAGAAGCGGGTGGCATTGGTCAATGTTATCTTGCAGGAGGTTGAAATTTTAGTACTGGACGAGCCTACGAACCATTTGGATCATGAGATGGCCCGGTGGTTGGAGAATTACTTGATTTCCTATCGCGGGGCGGTTGTAATGGTTACCCATGATCGCTATTTCCTGGACTGTGTAGTGAAGCGGATTGTGGAAGTGGATCATGGAAAAATCTATAGCTATCCAGGAGATTATTCCCAGTATGTAGAACAAAAGATTCAGAGGCAGAATATGGAATTGGCCACAGAAAGGAAGCGAAAAAGTATACTAAAGAAAGAGCTGGCATGGTTGGCACGGGGAGCCAGGGCCAGAGCTACCAAGCAAAAAGCCCATATTCAACGGATTGAAGATCTGCTTAATCAGGAAGGGCCTTTGGAAGAACAAAAGGTGGAGTTATCCAGTGTGGCGTCCCGGATGGGCAAAAAGACGATTGAGCTGCAGAGCGTATCAAAATCTTATGGAGAGAAACGCTTAATTGGTGATTTCTCTTATATTTTTCTAAGACATGACCGTATTGGGATCGTCGGACCCAACGGAAGCGGAAAAAGTACATTGCTGAAGATGATCATAGGAGAGGCTCAGCCGGATACGGGCGTTGTGGAACTAGGTGAGACAATCCGCATCGGTTATTTTGCCCAGGATAACGTGCATATGGACCCCGAAATGAAAGCAATCGAATATGTCCGTGAGGTAGCAGAATATATCAGGACGAATGACGGTAAAATGACAGCTTCCGCATTAATGGAGCGGTTTTTATTTGACGGCACACTTCAATGGTCAAAAATAGGAAAGCTGTCCGGAGGAGAACGCCGAAGGCTGTATCTTATGCGGATTTTGATGCAGGCACCCAATGTATTGATTTTTGATGAGCCTACCAACGATTTGGATATTCAAACCTTGAGAATTCTGGAAGATTATTTGGATGCTTTTGACGGAATTGTTATTACGGTATCCCATGATCGGTATTTTCTTGACCGGGTTGTAACACGCATTTTCGCTTTAGAAGGGGAAGGACATATACAGCAATATGAAGGCGGATATGAAGATTATCTGAAAGCAAGAGCCCTTCGATATCCAGAAGAATCTATGGCAGGTGGAAAAGAAAAACTGTCTAGCCAAACATCGAAAGTAGTCCAGAATGAGAAGAGGGTGAGTGCCAAACCCCGGAAATTAAAGTTTTCCTATAAAGAGCAGAGAGAATATGAAACAATTGATGAGGAAATCGCGAAATTAGAGGAAAAATCCCGGTCGCTGGAACAGGAAATAGAAGCGAATGCCACCAATAGCATGAAGCTGGGGGAACTGATGAAAGAGCAAGTCGAACTGCAACAGATGATGGAAGAAAAAATGGAGCGATGGGTATATTTGAATGATTTGGCAGAACAGATAGAAGCTCAGAATTAAAAGGATCCCGGAGACAGAAATATGCTTTCTGCCTCCGGGCTTTCTATAGAAATTCCAAATATTTGATTATATTACAAAGATGCCCAAGGCGTTTAGGATAGAGGAAACCAGAATAATGATCAGGCAAACTGGCGCTATGTATTTTATCATTACTACAAATAATTTTTCTCGTTTAAAAGGAGAATTCAGCTTAATTTCATCAGATATGGTTTTGGGTTTGATGACATAACCGATAAAAATACAAGTGAAAAATGCAACAATCGGCATCAAGACACTATTGCTGATAAAATCAAAAAAGTCTAAAAAGCTCATTCCCATAGGCTGAATCCCGGACCATGCTCCAAAGCCCAGAGAAGAAGGAAGAGCTACTGCCAGAGCAAACAAGGATACAATGATCGTGGCGAGCCTGCGGTTCCAATGCAGTCTGTCGCAGGTGATAGATACGATGGTTTCCATCAAGGAGATGGAGGAGGTTAATGCGGCAAACAGCACCAATATAAAAAACAATATACCAATAATCGTTCCAAAGGGCATAGACATAAATACTTTGGGTAAGGTAACAAACATCAGTCCCGGTCCTGCATTGATGGCAGAAGCATCTCCGCCGCTAAATACAAACACGGCCGGTACAATCATCATTCCGGCAAAAAATGCAATGCCTGTATCAAATATTTCGATTTGGGACACAGACTTCTCTAAATTCACATCTTTTTTCATATAGGATCCATAAGTGATCATAATTCCCATGGCCAGGGACATGGAATAAAAGAGCTGGCCCATGGCTCCTACTACCGTAGTAATAGAAAAATGTGTGAAATCTGGTTTGAGATAGTAAATAATCCCTGCGGACGCACCGGGCAGAGTGACGGAATAGATGGCAATACCCACTGTCAAGATCACCAGAAGGGGCATCAGAACTTTACTGACCTTTTCCACACCTTTTTCCACACCCAGGAATACAACAATGGCGGTACCCAGTATAAAAACAGATTGCCACAGGATGGGTTGGCCGGTTTGGCTGATAAAGCCTTCAAAATAGCCGTCCTGGGCGGCAGATTGGGAATGTCCGGTGAGAAAAGCGGTAAAATATTTAAACACCCAGCCCCCAATTACACAATAATAAGGCATAATAATAATAGGAACCAGTGCGGCAAAATATCCTACAAATGTATATTTGCTGTTTAGTTTTTTAAATGCACCGATGGCGCTGAGCCCGGTTTTGCGTCCCAAAGCCACTTCGCCGATCATCAATGTGAAACCAAAAGTTACGGCAAGAATCAGATAGACTAATAAAAAGATTCCGCCTCCATATTTTGCAGCTAAGTAAGGAAAACGCCAGAGATTTCCCAGGCCTACGGCAGAACCGGCCGCGGCGAGGACAAAACCTAGTTTTCCGGAAAAGCTACTTCGTTTTTTCTCCATGAAAAAGACCCCTCTCTTATGTTTGTTTTATACAGCCGCAGAGGATTGATAGCAGGCTGCACATAGATTAGTATAGTATATTGAGAAGGGTTTGTAAAATAGAAATATAATGGTATCTTACTTTTTTCTATTGGGGAGTTTTGTATACGCCGATTCCAAGGGCTCCTATCCCAAGATGGCAGGCAATACTGCAGGAAAGAGGATAATATTCTATTGGGTGTTCCGGAAAGGCAGCCTGTACCAGGGCCATCCATTGTCTGGCGTCTTCTTCTTGCTCCAGCGTTCCGGCAGTTGCGATGGTAAGCAGGTGGGAAGGTATTTGGGAAAAACGGTTCGTAATATCTTCTTGAATTGCTTCAATCATTTTCTTTTCGCATTGCTTGATACCTCGGACCTTTGCGTAAGCGTCCAATTTCCCGCCTTGAATGGTCAGTACAGGTTTTATATTCAGAACATTGGCTATGGCAGCGGCTGAGGGTGTAATCCGCCCGCTTTTTTTCAAGTACTTTAAAGAATTTACAGTCAGATAAATGCTGGCCTCATAGGCGCTGCGTTCCAGGGATTCCTTAATTTCAAGAGCCGTATATCCCTGGTTAGCCATAATCTTCCCCTCTAAAACAGAAGCCATCAAAGTGACGGAAATCCGATGATTGTCTACTACTTGAATTTTAGAACCATATTCTTTGGCAAGCTGAACCGCATTGTGGCAGGAGCCGCTTAATTCACTGGACATAGGAATATGTACAATTTCGTCATAACCATTTTGCAATATTTCGTCCCACATGTCGGTTACAGAGCCTGGTGACGGCTGAGAGGAAGAAATATCCCTGTCGCTGCGCATGGCTTCATAAAGCTGTTCGTGTGTGATATCCACTTCTTCCAGGTAACTATTCCCATCTACAATGACAGGCATGGGGAGGACAAAAATGCCTGCTTTTTTTCCTTCTTCTGTTGTGATGCCGCTGTTTGTATCTGTTGAAATCGCTGTTTTCATAATATTCTCCTTATTATGGGAATCAAGCTTATGTACGGCAGAGTTGAAATTTTGTTGACAATCCCATTAGTTTTGCTAAAATAATGTGAAACAACTGTATCATATTGTATCATTTCCCACAAGGGAGCAATCTGGTACAAAACAGGCGATATTGTGTCAGATAGTTAAATAATGTTAAGAATATAGAAGGAGCGGCAAATTTATGGATAAAAGAAAGGAAGCAAACAGGCGGGTGAAAAGCAGTATTACGGAAGCGCTATTATCATTGATGTATCAAAAAAGTTTTTCTGACATATCTATCACGGAACTGATTCAGACTGCAAATGTCGCCAGGACGTCTTTTTACCGAAATTATGAATCCAAGGAGGATGTGTTGATTACACTGATCGGGGATGTGCTGGATCAATTTAAAGAAGTGATTGAATTTGAAGAAGATGATTATTATACATATCAAAATATTTTAAGGAGTTTTGAATTCTTTGAGCAATATAAAAGCTACGTATTGGATCTGTACCTATTTGGATATGGATCCATATTATTAGAAAAACTGAACCAATTCCATGAGGAGGTAGCGGGATCCATGCCTTATAGTTCTATTGAACGCTACCAGATCTATATGTATATGGGGGCTTTGTTTAATACGGCGATCGTATGGCTCAGAGGCGGAACAAAAGAACGGGCGGGAGATATTGCAGGCATGTTCTGTGATGTATGGGGAATTCCGAGAAATAAAAAATGAATAGATATCCTCAGCGTACAAGGAGATATACGCCTTCTAATAAAGAAGGAAAGCGCTGCCAAAGGCAACGCTTTTTGGGGGGAGTAAATTTATGAAATGCTCGTGTTCCCGAAAGAAGGAACACATCAAATAAAAGGAACTACTAATATCTGACAAAAACAGTATACGAAGAAAATGTGTGCAAAGTATGGATATTTTCTAAAAGAATCATGAAGAAGTTTAAAAAATTTCTAAAGAGTGTGTAAATCTTTTTTATGTATTTCGTGAATCAAACGATAGATTGTGCTTTTTTTCCGGGCTTGTTTTTGATATAATGGTATAACTTACTAAGGGAAAGGAGTATTTAAAATTATGAGTAAATCGAAAGTTTATTTTACCAGCTTTAAAACCAGTTATACGGAGAACATACCTCAGAAGCTGCAGCGTTTGATCACAACGGCTGGAATTGGGAATATTGATTTTACAGACAAGTATGCAGCCATTAAGATTCATTTTGGGGAATTGGGGAATCTGGCGTTTCTTCGCCCAAACTATGCCAAGGCTGTGGTAGATGTGGTAAAGAAGCAGGGGGGCAAAGCATTTTTAACAGATTGTAATACACTATATGTAGGCAGTCGTAAAAATGCCCTGGATCATTTGGATACTGCTTATGAAAACGGCTTTACACCTTTTTCCACCGGATGCCATGTGCTGATCGCCGATGGATTAAAGGGAACGGACGAGGTTTTAGTGCCGGTGGATGGAGAGTATGTGACAGAGGCCAAAATCGGCTGTGCGCTGATGGACGCAGATATCCTGATTTCCCTGACACATTTTAAAGGCCATGAAGCAACCGGATTTGGAGGGGCCTTGAAAAATATTGGTATGGGAGGCGGTTCTAGAGCCGGAAAAATGGAAATGCACAGTGAGGGCAAACCCCAGGTAAATCAGGAAAATTGTATTGGCTGCGGCATGTGTACCAGGGTCTGCGCCCATGAAGGCGTAACTGTTACAGAAAAAAAAGCTTCCATTGACCATAACAAATGCGTTGGCTGCGGCCGTTGTATAGGCGTCTGCCCCAAGGATGCCGTACAGCCGGGATTTGATGCCAGCAATGATGTCCTGAATTATAAAATTGCAGAATACACCAAAGCCATTTGCCAGGAGCGTCCCTGCTTTCATATTTCTATTATCTGCGATGTGTCGCCTAATTGCGATTGCCATGCGGAAAATGATATTCCGATTATTCCTAATGTGGGTATGTTTGCATCCTTTGATCCGGTAGCGTTGGATGTGGCATGCGCAGATGCCTGCAATCAGCAGCCTGTTATTTCCGGCAGTATACTTGCAGATCACAAAGCCCATGACAAGGAAGAAGGCCATGACCACTTCCATGTAACCCATCCCGATACTAACTGGCGTTCTTGCGTAGAGCACGCCCAGAAAATCGGTCTTGGATCCATGGAATATGAATTGATAGAAATTTAAGGAGCGAAGGAGCGCATGAAACAAAGATGGAAAAAAGGGCTGGGAGCTATGCTTGGCCTGTTGATTTGTCTGCTGCTGGCAGCAGGGCTTGGGAATGTGATCCAGGCAGAAGAACCGCCAAAGGAGATGACGGTGGTGTTTACCCATGATCTTCACTCCCACCTGGATAGCTTTATGGCTGCCCTGGATGGGGAGGAACAGGAGGTGGGAGGCTTTGCCCGCATCAAGACATTTATTGATGAGGCAAGGGAAGAAGATGAGCACACCCTAGCGCTGGATGGCGGGGACTTTTCCATGGGAACCTTATATCAGGCAGTATATGAGACTCAGGCGGCCGAGCTTCGGATGCTGGGATACCTGGGGATGGATGTTACTACCATGGGAAACCATGAATTTGATTACCGGACCACAGGACTGAACCGTATGCTCCAGAGCGCCATGAAAAGTAATGATGAACTGCCGGCTTTCGTACTTTGTAATGTAGACTGGGAGGCAAGCTTGGCACAGGGAATCCCAGAAGTAGAAGAATTGAAGGAAACCTTTGATCAATATGGCATTGCGCCCTATGTCATGTTAGACAAAGGAGATATCAGGGTGGCAGTACTTGGTGTTTTTGGTAAAGATGCTTTGGAATGCGCTCCTACCTGCGAACTGATCTTTCAGGATCCGGTTCAGGCAGTAAAAGAGACGGTAACTCAAATACGTGAAAAAGAAGAAGCCGATCTGATTGTCTGCGTGTCTCACAGCGGTACTTGGCCAGAGGCGGATAAATCTGAAGATGAGATTCTGGCAAAAGAAGTACCGGAACTGGATCTGATCGTCAGCGGACATACACATACGGCTTTAGATGCTCCTATTGTCCATGGAAACACTGCCATAGTCTCAACTGGAGAATATGGAATACGCGCCGGTAAGCTTCGGATGGAGCAGACGGCAGAAGGGCGCTGGGAAGTCAAGGAATATCAGCTGGCAGCCATGACAAAAGATGTGGAGGAGGATTCGGGAGCCCGCACGAAGATGAAAGACCTTGGAGCCACAATAGACAAAGATTATTTGGAGCAGTTCGGGTATACCAAAGAGCAGGTATTGGCATATAATCCCTGGAAAAACCCGACGCTTCAGGAAATCTCCGATGTTTTTGGTGAGAACGGATATACTAACCTGTTGGCAGATGCTTATCGGGACACCCTGAATAAACTGCCGGAGATGGCTGAAGATCCCGTGGATGTGGCCGTAGTGCCATCCGGCGTCATACGGGATGTATTTGCAGAAAAAAGTGATGTTACGGTATCCGATGTGTTTAATGCATTTTCACTGGGGATTGGACCGGATGGAGTGCCGGGATATCCTTTGATTAGTATTTACCTTACTGGTGCGGAATTAAAAACGGCGGCAGAGGTGGATGCTTCTATCTCCCCGATGATGCCCACAGCACAGCTCTTTATGAGCGGGCTGAATTATACCTTGAACCCAAACCGCTTGATTTTAAACAAGGTTACAAAAGCCTCTCTTAGCGATATGGAGGGAAATGAAATCCCGTTGGAGGACGATAAGCTGTACCGGGTAGTGGCGGATCTTTATAGCGGCCAGATGTTAGGCGCAGTAACGGACATGTCCTATGGGATTTTATCCATCGTACCCAAGGATGCCCAAGGGAATCCTGTAGAAGACCTGGAGGATTATATAGTATATGACAATGGACAGGAGATGAAAGCCTGGGTTGCCATTGCCCGCTATGTGGAATCCATGGGAGATGATCAGGGGGAGATTTCAGAATATTACAGCCAGACCAGAGCACGTAAAGTGATTGATGATGATAAGAGCATAGGAGCATTTTTACGAAATCCCAATAAAATTGCCCTGATCATGGCAGGAATTCTTCTTGCAGTAATTGTCCTCTTGGTTCTTCTGATCATCGGGATTGTGAAATTGGTGAAGTACATTCGGAGAAAACGAAGAGATTGTTTCCGTTAAAAATCTAACGCTTGCATTTTTTCAGATGGAATGCTACCATATACAAAAGGTGCGCGGATAGGAACAGCCTTACCGCAAACCCTATACAATCGGCTAACCACAAGGGATACCTGAAGGGAAAGGCATAGCGTAGACAGGATCATTCTGCCTTCATACCCTTTTGCGGTATGGAGGCATTTTTCATGGATTGAGAAAATGCTGCCCGACAGAAACTTGTGGATCGATGAAAGGAGTTGAAATAGGCATTCATGAAGAACGCCCTGTCTCTGATAGAAAAATTGAACCAGGAAAAAAAACTGGAAATGGAAGAATGGATATTTCTAATAGAAAATCGCAGGGAAAAGATTGCGGAAACACTTTTTGCTTTGGCCAGAGATATCCAAAAGCAACACTTTGGAAACAAGATTTATACCAGAGGACTGATCGAGTATACAAATTATTGTAAAAATAACTGCTATTACTGCGGGATTCGCAGAGATAACAAATCTGTGGAGCGATACCGGCTGACAGTCGAAGAAATATTGGATTGCTGCAGGAGGGGATATGCCCTGGGCTTTCGGACCTTTGTACTGCAGGGGGGAGAGGATGGGTATGATACAGATGAGAGGGTGGAAGAGATCATCCGTTCCGTGAAACAACGCTATCCGGACTGTGCCATTACCCTGTCATTGGGAGAACGCTCCTATAAAAGTTATCTGCGGCTGTATCAAGCAGGGGCAGACCGTTATCTGCTGCGTCATGAAACAGCCCAGAAGGAGCACTATGAAATTTTGCATCCGCCAGAATTATCAGAGGCTAATCGAAAACAATGCTTGTACAATTTAAAGAAAATCGGGTATCAAACCGGTACAGGTTTTATGGTTGGCTCTCCCGGCCAGACCCCGCAAAGCTTGGCCGAAGATTTGATATTTATACAGGAACTGAATCCTCATATGGTGGGGATCGGCCCCTTTGTACCCCACCATGAAACACCTTTTGCCAAGGAAAAAGGGGGAACCGTGGAACTGACGCTTTATATGCTGGGACTTTTACGGGTGATGCTGCCCAATGTGTTATTGCCTGCCACTACGGCCTTAGGCACCATAGATCCCAGAGGGAGAGAAAAAGGAATTTTGGCAGGAGCCAATGTGGTGATGCCGAATCTTTCGCCCCTGGGCGTGAGAAAAAAATATGAACTGTATGACAATAAGATCTGCACCGGTGAGGAGGCGGCGGAGTGTCGCCAATGCCTGGCATCCAGAATGAAAGAAATAGGATATGAACTGGTTGTGGATCGGGGAGATTATAAGGAGGAAAACTAAATGTATAATGTAATGTCGCCAAAGGCAGAAGAATTTATCAGCCATGAGGAAATAATGGACTGTCTGGAATACGGCCAGAAACACAAAGCAGACCGGGAATTGATTGACCGGATTTTGGAAAAAGCACGGCTGCGCAAGGGTCTTTCCCATCGGGAAGCCGTTGTGCTTTTGGACTGTGAACTGGAAGATAAGAATCAGGAGATTTATGAACTGGCGCAGCAGATTAAACAGGATTTCTATGGCAACCGTATCGTTATGTTTGCGCCTTTATATCTTTCGAATTATTGCATCAATGGCTGTGAATATTGCCCTTATCATGCAAAAAATAAGCATATCCCAAGAAAAAAGCTGACCCAGGAAGAGATCGTAAAAGAGGTTATGGCGCTGCAGGATATGGGGCACAAGCGTCTGGCATTAGAAGCAGGAGAGGATCCGGTACATAATCCAATCGAATATATTTTGGAATGTATTCAGACGATTTATGGTATTAAGCATAAAAACGGAGCGATCCGGCGGGTCAATGTGAACATTGCGGCTACTACGGTAGAAGAATACCGGATGCTGAAGGAAGCGGGAATCGGCACCTATATTTTATTTCAGGAAACCTATCATAAAGAAAATTATGAGAGGCTGCATCCTACTGGGCCGAAACATGACTATGCATATCACACGGAGGCGCATGACCGGGCTATGGACGGCGGGATTGATGATGTGGGGCTGGGCGTATTGTTTGGACTGAACAATTACCGCTATGATTTTACCGGAATCCTAATGCATGCAGAACATTTGGAAGCCTATAAAGGAGTAGGGCCCCATACCATCAGCGTACCCAGAGTCCGGCGGGCGGATGATATTGACCCGGATGCTTTTGATGATGGTATTGATGATGATACGTTTGCCAAGCTTGTGGCTTGTATCCGGATAGCCGTCCCCTATACCGGAATGATCGTATCCACCAGGGAAAGCCAGGCCTGCCGGGAACGGGTGCTGCATCTCGGCATTTCACAAATCAGCGGCGGATCACGCACCAGTGTGGGTGGATATGCCGATGAAGAGCCGGAAGAAGAAAGCTCCGCACAGTTTGACGTCAGTGATAACCGTACCTTAGACCAAGTAGTAAAATGGCTGATGGATATGGGATACGTTCCCTCCTTTTGTACGGCTTGCTACCGGGAGGGCCGAACCGGCGACCGGTTTATGACATTGTTGAAAAACGGACAAATTGTCAATTGCTGCCATCCCAATGCATTGATGACCTTAAAAGAATATTTGGAGGATTATGCGTCACAAGAGACAAAAGAAGTGGGAGACGTTCTGATACGAAAGGAGTTGGACACGATTACGAATCCCGTAGTAAGGGAAAAGGTAGAAGATTATCTGGAGCATATTCAGGAAGGAAAGCGCGATTTCCGTTTTTAGATCATAAAAAGGGCGCCTCGGAGAAAAAAATACAATTCCTGTGAACTTTTCATTGCAGGGAATAATGAATTTTGCTACACTGTACATGATGATTGAGAGACGAGGGATAGAGGAGCGAAGACATGAGTGCACAGGACAAGATCGAACGGACCTTGAAACAGATTCATGTACTATTTTCCGACGGGCCGATTATCGCAGGAAATCCGGATAAAGTTGTAGTAGATAAGAAGGAAGTATTTGCTATTTTAGAACAGTTGAACCTGGCTGTATATGAACTGATGGACCAGTATGAGGCGACCCAGCAGGCCAGGGAACTGGCACAGCGCCGAAGCGAAAAAAAGGGAGAGGAGCTGCTTAAACGGATTTCACGGCAGGCGGATGATGTATATGCGGCATCGCTGATTTACACGGACAATGCCCTGGAACAGATGCAGAAGCTGATGGAAGAGGCAGTCAATTCCAGCAAAAATGCATGGAATCGTTTCAGTACAGAGCTGGAAAAAGAGAGAAACAGGATTAAAGGAGACCAAAAAGAATTAAAGGATCAATTAAAGGACTTCCAGGATTCCAATAAATATTTGAATATTATTGAAGACTTCAATCGAAAGCAGGATAAGAAAGAAAAAGAAGGGACAGAACCTGGGAAAAAGATTCAGAACGAAGCAAAGCATTACGCACTGAATGAGATACCTGAGATTCGGGTGAATCCCGCATATTTTGAACGCCGCCGCAGGAAGTCAGGGATGCAAGAGACGGAGGAGAACTTATTGCCGGTTCCCGCCGGATCTGCAGAATCATTTTCTCTTTCAGAGGAAGAAGAACAGAGGTCAGATTCTGATCTGGTGATAGATGTGGAAGATTTGAATGATCTTCCTCCAAAGGCAGAAGAAACGTCGGTGGAAGAGGATGCCAGTCAGGAGATCTTAGACGATATTCCGCCTATGCCGGCTGTGCTGGAAGAAGAGCCTGAGCAGCTTTTTGTTATGCCCGAGATTAAAGTAGATCTGGATGCGGAATACTTTAAATGGCAGGCTCAGGAAAAAGGAGCCGTAAACGGTACGGATGGGGAGATAGAGGAAGAGACTCCTGCTGTGCGGAAGAAAGAACGGCGGTTTTTATTTGGTAAGAAATAAGATGTTTGATCAAAACGAAGCAGACTCTTGTGGTGCGCTTCGTTTTTTAATTCATCTTATTTTTGGAGGAAAGACAAATTTTTATATTGTTTCTCGCCTAAAATTCAATAAATTTTAAGGAAATATTATTTGTGTATTTAAAATTATCCGCTATAATGGGAAGAAATAGAACGCAATTTAGATATAGTTTTGCAGGCGTATTATTTTTCATGTATAATAGAGACATTAGAAAAAAAGAATGGAGTGTACGGCATGAAAAATATTTTAGTATGTGATGATGATAAAGAGATTGTGGACGCTATTGAGATCTATCTTCAGCAGGAAGGTTATCATATTCTGAAAGCGTATGACGGAGAACAGGCGCTGGAAATCCTGCGGAATAACGAGGTACATCTGTTGATCATTGATATCATGATGCCTCGTTTGGACGGGATCCGGGCAACTTTAAAGATTCGGGAAAACAGCAGTATTCCAATTATTATCCTTTCTGCAAAGTCGGAGGATGCAGATAAGATCCTGGGGTTGAATGTGGGTGCAGACGATTATGTGACAAAGCCTTTCAATCCTTTGGAGCTGGTGGCCAGAGTGAAATCCCAGATCCGGCGTTATACCCAGCTGGGCAATGCGGCAGATGCCAATCAACGAGTATATCAGGTTGGCGGCCTTGTAATAAACGATGATTTAAAAGAGGTAACGGTGGATGATGAGCCGGTAAAATTGACTCCTATTGAATATAATATTTTGCTGCTTTTAGTAAAAGATCAGGGAAAGGTGTTTTCCATTAATCAGATTTATGAGAATATTTGGAATGAGGATGCCATAGGGGCAGATAACACAGTTGCTGTGCATATCCGCCATATCCGGGAAAAAATTGAGATCAATCCCAAGGAGCCCCGATATTTGAAAGTGGTTTGGGGCGTTGGATATAAAATAGAAAAAAGCTGATGATGTCCGGCCGGTGACGTAAGGTCACCGGCTAAAGTGAACGCGTCCAATTTCAGACAATCTCCGGTCATCAGCGGAAAGGGGCGAATAGCATGAAGAAAATAGGATATTCTGCCGGAATGAAAGCTGTTGCCATGCTGATGCAGGAGATTTTTGCCGTAGCGTTAGTGGTATGCATCATATTAGTCTCCACATTATTTGACCGCAGTATGTTGAATCCTGGGGATCTGAAAAATAGGCCGTTTACAGAATCCAGGTACTATGAAGAGATTTTCCAGGGGGCTGTCCAGGAAGTCCTTTCCTTTATTTCATTCAAAAAGCAATTTGAAACAGAGGGCGTCTATAATCCGGAGAAAGCCGTAAATATTTTGGCCTATATGGACAGCAATATATCTGTCTCCAATGAACGGGATTCTTTAAAAGGAAATGAACGATTCCGGTATTATCTGATAGATTTGGAAAATTGGTCCAAAGACTATATCCATCTGCCGTTCCGTGTGGATAGCCGGCTGTATGTGAACGGAACGGAGATACACCAGGTTCAGGAAATATATATTGATGAAGATATTGTACAGGAGGCAGATACCATTGTCCACAATTTGGGAGACATGGACGTATCCTTACAAAGACAGATTGCAGTTCAGGCCCAGTATTATTATGGAGGTTATTATTCCATTGATGAGATACAAAATTCTGCGGCAGGTGAAGAAAGCGCTTCCGTGTTCACGGAAGTGGAGGTTCAAACCGGATCTATAAATACCTCGGAAAAAGAGACTGGCGGCTCTGCAGATATTGCACAGATAGCTTCTATGCCCAGGGAGGCGGAAGCAGAAGAGGGCGCCGGGGAATCGTCGGCGGTAGAGGATCAAAAAGACGGAGGGGTACAGGAAGATGCGTCTGTAGATCGTCAGCTTGAGGAGATAAAGCAGCAGGTGATTGATGGAAAGCTGTTTGAATTGGAAGAAAAAGACCTGGCGCTTATATTAGATGATCTGAACCTGGAGGATATCAGCGCCAGTACAAAGAGTACTGTTCTGGAGGAAAAATTTCTCACAGTGGAGGAAGGCACGATTCTGGGGGAATATTTAAGCAATTCTATTACTTTGGAAGAGATGATCCATGCGTATGAGAGCCTGGAATATACGTTAAATACCATAGGAAACGAAATTACTGCCTATAAGCGGCTGGTAAACAGATACGAGAAAAGTGATTCCAATCTTCGCTTCTGGATCTATGAAGAAGGAGGAAATCAGTATTTTACAAATATGGGAAAAGGAGTTTTTGAAGATTTTCAGGAACTAGGAAAGACACTGGGCAGTTATTTTTATTACAATAAAAATGATATTCGCCTTGATTCAAATGTAGATGGTATGGAAGAGCTGTACTATGAGAAGCTGGAATCCTTGAATAATGGCCATAACAGCGTCATATTTGTGGGAATGGACACTACGTTTCCATATGAAGATAATTTTAAAAAAGATATGGAAGAGTATCAGCGTCTACTGCCCTGGGCTTCCTTTGCTTTGGGAGCTGCGGTGGCAAGTGCGTTCGGCTGCCTGTTGTGCCTGTTATATTTGACGTTGGCGGCAGGCAGGAACAGAATAGATTCCCTGGTTCATTTGAACCGTTTGGATAAAATTAAAACAGAGATTTTACTGGCGGGCTTTGTTTTTGTCTGTGTCGGCGCAGTCCGTATTGTGGAACGGCTGGTATTTTTATTGAAGGACAGCGACTTGGTAGGCATGATGATCATGGCAGGAGGCATGACATTTTCCGTTGTAGCCTTGTTTATGATATTTTATATGAGCTTTGTCCGCCGTATCAAAGCGGGGGTGATGTGGAAGGAGAGCCTTATTTATTGGATTGGGAAAGGAATCTGTAAGGTGGTGGGCAACTGGAATCCTTCTGTGAAGATTTTGCTGGCTTTTGCAGGTCATGTGATAGCTACATTGCTTTTGGCGGTGATTGCCCTTACATGGTCCAGGGAGAAGTCCGTAGTTGTCTGGATGCTGACGTTTTATCTGCTTTTATGCGCTGTGGAGGCGGTGACGTTTTTGCGGGGCGGCGTAGAGAAAAATGTATTGATCCGCGGGATTAAACGAATTGCAGGGGGAGATTTGGAATATGAAATTGATACCGAAGCCCTGAAAGGAGACAATAAAATGCTGGGGGCTGCGATCAATACCATCAGTGAAGGCCTATACCGGGCAGTGGATGACAGTATGAAAAATGAGCGGCTGAAAGCGGATTTGATTACCAATGTGTCTCACGATATCAAGACGCCTCTTACATCAATTATTAATTATGTGGATTTGCTGAAACGGGAAAATCTGGACAACGAGCGGGCAAAAAATTATATTTCTGTCCTGGATGTAAAGTCCCAGCGCTTGAAGCAGCTCACCGAAGACCTGGTGGAAGCATCAAAAGTGAGTTCCGGCAATATTACTCTGCAAATGGACCGGTTGAACCTGGTGGAACTGGTATATCAAACCGCCGGGGAATTTAATGAGAAATTTGAAGCGAGAGGGCTTACGGCCGTGACAAAGCTTCCTAAGGAACCGGTGGTGATCCTGGCTGACGGCAGGCGCATCTGGCGTGTTTTGGAGAATCTGTATAATAACGTTGCCAAATATGCTATGGAAAATACCAGAGTATATGTGGATATGGAGGCTGCGGCCCAAACGGTTTGTTTTTCCATTAAAAATATATCGGAGCAGGCATTGAATATTGATGCCAGCGAATTGACGGAGCGTTTTATCCGGGGAGATGTTTCCAGAAGCACGGAGGGCAGCGGGCTTGGGCTGTCCATTGCAAAGAACCTGACAAATCTTATGGGAGGTGACTTTGAGATTTATCTGGACGGGGATTTATTTAAGGTGACGGTAACATTTCCTTTAGCGGAATAGGAATACCCAAAGCAAGCGAAACCGCTTGCTTTTTCAAATTACGAATGATATACTTTGAATGCATAACAACTATAAGGAGGAACGTATGAAATTATATAAAAACGGCGTATATTTAATCAATGGGACGGAATTGCTGGAAGATACTGAGGACGCGAAAGCGGCGGTCCGGGCGAAGACGGGAAAAGAGATTTCCAAAGAAGAAGCAGCGCAGCATACCATTGCCTATGGCATACTGAAAGCCCATAATACCTCCGGTGATATGGAAAAGCTGAAAATAAAATTTGATAAATTAACTTCTCACGATATTACGTTCGTAGGGATTATACAGACAGCAAGGGCGTCAGGGCTGGAAAAGTTTCCGGTGCCCTATGTGCTTACCAACTGTCATAACAGCCTTTGCGCCGTAGGCGGCACCATCAATGAGGACGATCATATGTTTGGATTGTCCTGCGCCAAGAAATACGGCGGGGTGTATGTGCCGCCTCACCAGGCAGTCATCCATCAATTTGCCAGGGAGATGTTAGCGGCTGGGGGCGCTATGATTTTGGGATCGGATTCCCATACACGCTACGGAGCCCTCGGTACTATGGCAATGGGGGAAGGAGGCCCGGAGCTGGTAAAACAGTTATTAAATAAGACATATGATATTAATATGCCGGGTGTCGTAGGCGTGTATCTTACCGGGAAGCCCCAGGCGGGCGTAGGTCCCCAGGATGTGGCTCTGGCAATTATCGGCCAGGTATTCGCCAACGGTTATGTAAATAATAAAGTCATGGAGTTTGTGGGACCGGGAGTATCCAGCTTAAGCGCTGACTTCCGTATTGGCATTGACGTTATGACGACGGAAACCACCTGCCTGTCTTCCATTTGGAAAACGGATGATACCATAAAAGAATTTTATGAGATTCATGGAAGGGCCGGAGATTATAAGGAATTGAATCCTGGCGAAGTGGCCTATTATGACGGTATGATCGAACTTGATTTAGACACCATTAAGCCGATGATTGCAATGCCCTTCCATCCCAGCAACACATATACAATAGAAGAGCTGAACAGCAATCTGATGGATATTCTGGATGACTGTGAGAAAAAAGCCTTAGTAAGCTTGGATGGAGCGGTAGATTTTACTTTAAAGGATAAAGTAAGAAACGGCAGGCTGTATGTAGATCAGGGAATTATCGCAGGATGCGCAGGCGGCGGATTTGAAAATATCTGTGCGGCGGCTGATATATTAAAGGGGGCCAGTATCGGTCCGGATGAGTTTACATTAAGCGTATATCCTGCCAGCACACCCGTATACATGGAACTGGTAAAAAATGGTTCCGTTGCTGCGTTGATGGAAACCGGAGCTATTGTAAAGACCGCATTCTGCGGACCTTGCTTTGGTGCGGGGGATACGCCGGGGAATAACGGCTTTAGTATCCGTCATTCCACCAGGAATTTCCCTAACCGGGAAGGCTCCAAGCTTCAAAGCGGCCAGATTGCATCGGTGGCTCTGATGGACGCCCGCTCCATTGCGGCAACGGCAGCGAATCAGGGTTATTTGACAGCAGCCACGGATATTGATGTGAATTACAGCAATCCGAAATACTTCTTTGATCAGAAAATTTATGAGAACCGGGTGTTTGACAGTAAGGGCCAGGCAGATCCAAATCAGGAGATTAAATTCGGGCCTAATATTAAAGATTGGCCCAGCATGAGTCCTTTGCCGGAACATATGCTTCTGAAAGTGGTATCTGAGATACATGATCCGGTTACAACTACCGATGAGCTGATTCCCTCCGGCGAGACTTCTTCCTATCGCTCCAATCCTTTGGGACTTGCGGAGTTTACATTGTCACGGAAGGATCCGGCTTATGTAGGGAAGGCAAAGGAGATTCAAAAGGCGCAGAAAGCCATAGAGGCAGGAACCTGCCCTCTGGAAGTGGTTCCGGAATTAAAAGAGGTGATGGGAGCAGTCCATACCAAATTCCCTCAGGCCGGAGAAGGCAATCTGGGAATCGGAAGTACGATTTTTGCTGTGAAGCCGGGGGACGGTTCCGCCCGGGAACAGGCGGCTTCTTGCCAGAAGGTATTAGGTGGATGGGCCAATATTGCCAATGAATATGCGACGAAGCGTTATCGTTCCAATCTGATCAACTGGGGAATGCTGCCGCTGTTGATTGAGAAAGGGGAATTGCCTTTTGCCAACGGGGATTACCTGTTCCTTCCGGAAATTAAGAAAGCTATCGAAGAGAAGCAGTCTCAGATTACGGCTTATGTTGTAAGGAACGAAGGACTGGAAGCGTTTACTCTGCAAATGGGAGAGCTGACAGAGGATGAGCGGACGATTATTTTAAAGGGCTGCCTAATTAATTATTATCGCGATTAAAAGCATAAAGAGGTGGGTTTCTTGGAAGAAAGGCGACAAAAAAAGAAAAATGCTGACTGGAATATCAGACCTTATCTGGCTATGGGGCTGACGGCATTTATTGTCATTGTTTTAAGTATATCCGTATTTTTCCTGATTTATCGTTACCATGGCCTGGCTGCCTACTGGAACAGGCTGATGGGAATCCTACAGCCGGTGTTGATTGGGCTAGTGTTTGCTTATTTGGTGAATCCGATTGTTATGTTTGGAGAAAAGCATATTTTTTCTTTATTGAGTAAACGTACCAAGAAAGAGCGAAAAGCAAAAAAAGCAGCCAGAACTCTTTCCGTGATCGGAGCAGTTTTGTTTGTCCTGGTGATCGTGGCCGTATTATTGGGAATGGTGATTCCGGAATTGTATTCCAGTATTGAACGTATGGTAGTACAACTGCCCAAACAGGTGGAGAGCTTCACCGCATGGATTCAGGGATTTATAAGTGAAGAAAGTGAATTTGCCAATTACCTGGAGCAGGTGCTGAATAAGGGGCTGGATTACTTTGAAAACTGGGCAAAGACTGATTTTTTGCCCCAGACCAAAAATATTATGACAGCAGTAACCGGCGGTGTAATTTCTGTGGTGCGGGTATTGTTTAACGTAGTGATCGGTATCATCATTTCCGTATATATTTTGATGAGCAAAGAGACCTTCATCGGCCAGGCGAAGAAACTGGTATATGCGCTCCTTCCGGCATATAAGGGGAATGTTTTGATCGAGACGGTACGGAAAGGGAATGAGATATTCGGCGGCTTTATTTCCGGCAAAATATTGGATTCCGCTATTATCGGGGTTCTGTGTTTTGTTGGGTTGTATATCTTAAAGATGCCATATGCCCTTCTGGTAAGCGTCATTGTAGGCGTTACCAATGTGGTTCCTTTCTTCGGGCCTTATATTGGGGCGGTTCCAAGTACGATTTTGATCATGTTGGCGAATCCCATCCAGGGGTTGTATTTTGTGATTTTTATTTTAGTATTGCAGCAGCTTGACGGAAATATTATAGGGCCTCGTATTTTAGGGGAATCTACAGGTTTAAGTTCTTTTTGGGTCGTATTTGCAATCCTGGTAGGCGGCGGATTGTTCGGATTTTTGGGTATGGTAATGGGCGTACCGGTATTTGCTACGTTCTATTATATGGTAAAGAGACTGGTTTCCTTTATCTTGCGGAAGAGAGGTTTGCCCCAGGAGACGGGGCAGTATATTAAGGTTTCTTGTGTAGATCCTTCAACAAACCGTCTGGATTACAAGGAAAAGGAATAGGATGGGTTGCTGTGAGCGCCATTGGCGCAAGCAGCAACCTTTAATTTTCGAATATTTTTGACATAGGCGGTATTCATATGATACACTAAGGTACAAGTATAGGTACAGTTGATTTGTTTGGGGTGGCTGTGCTTTTTCGAAAAATGTTTGAGGTGAATTCGATTGGATAAATATGAATATAAGCTGAAGCTGGAACAGATAAAGAATTTAATAGAATCCAAAGATTATGAGACGGCTGCCCAGATTGCTGACAGCATTAATTGGAAAAAGGTAAAAAGTGTTGCAACACTTTGTATGATCGGGGAGCTGTTTGAGAGAACCAAACGATTGGAAGAGAGCAAAGAGATTTTGCTGATGGCGTATGACCGTTCCCCTGTGGGAAGGAATATCATTTATCGGTTGGCCCACGTTGCCATTAAATTATCAAGTTTAGATGAAGCTCAGGAATATTATGAGGAATTTGTAGAAATAGCCCCTCATGATAATATGAAATATGTGTTGAAATATGAGATTGCCAAGGCAAAAGGGGCAAGTCTGGATGAGCTGATATCAATTCTGGAAGAGTTTAAGGAACGGGAATATACAGAAGAATGGGCGTTTGAGCTTGCTTATCTTTACCATAGAAACGGCCAGGCAGAAAAATGTGTGGATGTTTGTGACGAGCTGATCTTGTGGTTTGGTGAAGGCAGATATGTGGAAAAAGCATTAGAGCTAAAGATGATGTACCAGCCCTTGAACAAGCTGCAGGAAGACAAATACCGAAGATATAAACAGAAGCGGGAAGGCGTTGTGGAGGTTTCGCCTTATGATGAGCTTTCATCCGGTGAAATTGTCCGGGAGACGGTAAAAATTCCCAGTATTTTGTCGGATACCGGAAGATTTAATACACAGAATCTTCAGGAAGAGCTGGCGAAAAGTATGGAGCAGATTATGGCGGCTACCAAGCAGGAGACGGTCAGCGACGCCATGAGCAACATCAAGAAAATTGTGTGGGAGAGCCAGGATGCGGAATCGGGTTATGAAACCGGGCCGATGTTTTTGAATGATCAGACACCAGAGGAAATGATGTATGGAACGGGTCCCATCTCCATGGAGGATCAGGGGCCGGATCAAATCCAGGAGGCAGAACAAGTATATGCGCCGGACCAAGTTGTTTGGCCCCAGCGGGCTTCCGAAACCCGGAGGCAGGAGTGGATGCAGCAGTTGTCCCCGGGAGAGGCTATGGAGCCGGAAGATACAGGGCAGGAAGATTCCGGAGCGGAAGAGAATTTTTCTGAGGAACCAATAGATGAATCTGTGTTTGAGCCTGCATTAGATATAGACTTTAAGGGGATTATGTCAGAGGAGCCGCAAGAGGAAGAACCGCAGGAGCCTGGAGATTCATCCAAACCCAATGTTCATATTACTGGAAAAATGAGTCTGGAAGAAATTTTGGCAGAATGGGAAAAGACGAAAGAGGCGGCGAAAACAGCTCTTGAAAAAGCAGAGCAGCGGAAATTGAAGAATGCGAAAGTAAAAGCTCTACGGGAAGCAGAAATGCTGATGGAACGTCTGATGGCAGAGATAGACTTAGAGACGGAGGAAGAATCAGCCTCAGAGCAGAGGGAACAGCCTGAATCAGATCCAGCACCGGAAATAAATGTACAGACGGAACCGGAGGAGGTGCCAGCCAGTGAGCCAGAGTCTGGAGAACAATTGGAATCGGACGATACGGCGGTAACAAAGGTGCAGCCGGAATACGAGGAACGTATACCAATGGAAGAGGAAGTCATACAGGATTTACCGAATTATATGACAGAACCGATTCAGGAAGCGGAGCCGGAGCAGTCTGAGGAAGAGGTACAGGAGATGCAGCCGAATGTGGGGATTGCAGAACCAGAGATTGCTATGGAGCCCGTATCTGATCCAAGTCCGGCGCCAGAGACACAGATTTTGGAAAAGCAGGAAGAGCTGGAGAAAAAAATTCTGAAACGTCAGCAAGTGATACAGCAGGTGTTGGAGCGGGAGGTTCGGGAAGAACAGCTTCTGCAAAGTGAAGTAACAATCGAGAGCGTTTCCCAGGATGATATGCCGATCATGGAACTGGATGAAGAGCAGAAGAAGATTTTTACATATTTTACATTAATCAGCGGTATGGAACAGCAGATTTGTCAGGCATTGGAAGGTTCACGTCAACGGAAAAGAAATATTTCTACATCCATTGCCGGCAATCTTGTGATAACTGGTGGGAAACGAAGCGGAAAAACAGTATTGGCCACAGATTTTGTGAAGGCTTATCAAAAGCTGGTTAGGCATACGGGAGGAAAAGTCGGAAAAATATCAGCGGAAGCCTTGAACCAGAAGAATATCAATACGCTGGTGAAAGCGGTAGAAGGCGGATATTTAATGATAGAAAGAGCCGGAGGAATGTCCCGTGATTCCGTAGATAAGCTTTCTCATTTAATGGAGCAGGATACAAAGGGAATGATGGTAATTTTGGAGGATGAGAGGGCCGGTATAGAGAAAGTTCTGGCCAGGAATCCTGAGTTTACGAAGAAATTTACAGAACGAATCCACGTCCCAATATTTACCAGTGATGAATTAGTAGAATTCGCAAAAGCTTATGCCATGGAGCATGACTGTGAAATTGAAGATATGGGAATCCTGGCATTGTATAACAGTATCAGTAATATTCAGAAACTGGATGAGGCCACTACATTGACGGAAGTGAAGGAAATTATGGACGATGCGATTTCCAGGGCCAGCCGGGGCGGATTAAAGAAGTTGTTTGGCGGGAAGCGGAATACGGAAAATGGGCTTGTATTAATTAAGGAAAAAGATTTTAGAGAATAAAGGAAAGCAGGTGGCGTTTTTATGGGGAAATTTTCGGAACTTGATATGTATCTGTTCGGACAAGGGACGCATTATGACATCTATCATAAGCTGGGAGCCCACATTTCAGAAGATGAAGGAAAAAATGGCGTTTTCTTTTCCGTCTGGGCTCCTCATGCAAAAAAGGTGTTTGTAATTGGAACCTTTAACGACTGGGATGAAACGGCAGATGAGATGGAGCGCTTAGAGCCCATGGGAATTTATGAGCTGTTTATTCCGGAGGTAAAGGAAGGAGATTTGTACAAATTCTACATTGAGACCCCAGATGGAAGAAAGCTGTATAAGTCTGATCCCTTTGCATTCAGCAGTGAGCTGCGGCCGGGAACCGCCTCCAGGGTGGCGGATATTGACAGCTTTAAGTGGACAGATACCCGTTGGATGAAAAAACGAAAAGGAATGAAAGATATCCAGGAGCAGCCTATGGCCATTTATGAGGTGCATCCAGGTTCCTGGAAACGTCATCCCGGAAGAGAAGACGAAGGGTTTTA
Organism: Lachnospiraceae bacterium; assembly: GCA_022790855.1. Taxonomy (GTDB): domain Bacteria; phylum Bacillota; class Clostridia; order Lachnospirales; family Lachnospiraceae; genus 14-2. Next base: position 93,272 of record JAAVYA010000028.1, read on the forward strand.
TACGTATCGGGAATTGGCACACAGTTTGACGGAGTACGTTAAGATCATGGGATACACTCATGTGGAGTTAATGGGTATTGCAGAATATCCCTTTGACGGTTCCTGGGGATATCAGGTCACAGGCTACTATGCGCCTACTTCCAGATACGGGACACCAGAGGATTTCATGTATTTTGTGAATTATCTCCATAAAAACAATATCGGTATCATATTGGATTGGGTTCCGGCCCATTTTCCCAGAGACGCCCATGGATTGGCAGAGTTTGACGGGGAGCCTTTGTATGAATATGCGGATACCAGAAAAGGCGAGCATCCCGATTGGGGAACGAAAATATTTGACTACGGAAAGACGGAAGTGAAAAATTTCCTTCTTGGGAGCGCTCTTATGTGGGTGGAGCAGTACCACATTGACGGATTGCGGGTAGATGCGGTAGCTTCTATGCTTTATTTGGATTATGGTAAGCAGGACGGGCAATGGGTGGCAAATAAATATGGTGAGAACAAGAACCTGGAAGCGATTGAACTGTTTAAGCATCTGAATACATTGGTGCGGGGCAGGAATCCGGGGGTTGCCATGATAGCGGAAGAGTCTACGGCATGGCCTATGGTGACAGGAGAGGCAGAGCATGGCGGACTGAACTTTAACTTTAAATGGAATATGGGCTGGATGCACGACTTTTTGGATTATATGAAGCTGGATCCCTATTTCCGGAAAGATAACCATAATAAAATGACGTTTGCCATGAGTTACAATGAAAGTGAGAATTATATCCTGGTATTGTCACATGATGAGGTCGTACATTTAAAATGCTCTATGTTGAACAAAATGCCTGGGCTGGGAAGAGACAAATACGATAATTTGAAGGTGGGATATGCCTTTATGATGGGGCATCCCGGAAAGAAGCTTCTGTTTATGGGGCAGGATTTTGCGCAGCTTCGGGAGTGGAGCGAAGAACGGGAGCTGGACTGGTTCTTGCTTTCCGAACAGCTTCATGAGCAGGTGCACAATACAGTGCGGGAGCTGCTTCAGATCTACCGTAAGTATCCGGCTTTATATCAGGATGATAACAGCTTCAAAGGGTTTGAATGGATCAATGCCAACGATGCGGAAAAGAGTATTTTCAGCTTTGTGCGTAAAAGTCGTACCGGACGGAAGAATCTTTTGTTTGTCTGCAATTTTACTCCCATGGAGCGGAAGGATTACCGGGTTGGCGTACCGCTGAAACGCCAGTACAGACTGATTTTCAACAGTGATGAGGAGCGTTTTGGAGGAAGCGGAGCAGAACGTCCGTTGATTTATAAAGCGGAGAAGAGAGAATGGGATGGCAGGGAGTATTCCATCGGGTACGAATTGCCGCCTTACGGAATCGCTATTTTTTCATATTAGAATCAAATTATAATTAAAAAACGCCGGGCAATTTCATGCCCGGCTGTTTTTCTTAGAATAAAATACATCCAAAATAGGTAACGGTATTCGCACCGTTGATATAATGAATCCCGGCAGTTGTGGCCAGGCGGTTTACTTCTACACAGTAGCTTTCAATCGAAGGGTATAAGGTCTCCGGAAAACGGCAGGGAGCATCCGGGTAAGTACAGGTTTTACAACGGTTGCATCCTTCGGCCGACAGTACAAATAAATTCTCATATTCTTTGCGGAAAAGATCAACAATTCCGGGGCATAGGCTGCAATGACGTTCTTTTCCTTTTGTCATACCTTTAAAATCATACGAATCCTCCAATTCATGTAACGTGGTAAATACAAATAAATGCTCGTATTGAAGAATTCGATCTCTGCACTCTTCAAAGGTTCCGACACCAGGGGGGCATGCCCAGGTTTTCCCGTATTGGCCGCAGGAATTCATTTCACAAAGATTTCGGACTCCCTGGGAGAAAATTAGATCAGAGGTAGAAAGAAAAGCATATTCATGAATACCCAGGGATTCTTTTTGATCGGCGATTTCAGCTTGAATGGACATGGCAATCACTCCTTTTTTGATTTATCATACCATACTTTCCAACAGAGAAAAAGAAAATGTTATTCTTCCATTTCTTCAATATCTACGTCTTCTGCTGTTTCTTCAGAGGATGGGAATTGGGCTTCCTCTTCATCTTCCGGAAGCCATGCTTTCCCGAATTTTACATCCTTGAACAAGGCAGACAATCCGGTAATTTGTTTCAGACGCAGAATCTCGTCCCGGTCCATTCCAAGATGCTTAGAAATCCAGGCGTCAGAGCGGCCCATTTCGTGAAGCTCTTTTATAATATTACTCATCAGGTCTACATTATGGGAGCCTCTGGCGCGGTTATGCCGAATTGTACTGGCCATTCGGTGCTCCAGCGGACGGTCAATAATAGCCACCGGAAGCAAACCGCCTTCCCGCTCATAGATATCGGGGTATTCCAGCATAACACGGTAACGGTGGAACCCGTCCACTAAGACATAAGTATCGGTGGATTTTACATAGTAACAGACTACAGGCATGGTATATCCGTCTTCTTTTATACTGTCATACAGGAGCTTGAACTCCGGCGGGGCAACGGAGTTGGGATTGTATGTGTTTGGCTCTATTTTTTCAATGGGAACGGCAATTACATTGTATACGGGACTTTTGGACATTATTATGCATCTCCTATGGCGCGGTATTTCTGTTTCAGGATATCAATATGGTATTGCTGTTGTCTGGTCAGGCCGAAGCCCAGGAACCGGCAGATATGATCGTTTTTTAGTATGCAATAGCACATGCGTTTCCAGCTTGGGATGTCCTTGCTGCTTTTGATATCGTCGGTATGGTCCGGCAGCTTTCCGATAAAGACGACGCGGGAATTCTTCATAAGGGTGTAGTTGGAAATTCCGTTGCGCCGAATATTGTATCCATGTTCTAAAAGCTCTTCTATGGTTTTCTCTTCCAGCCCGCCTCCGGTTTTATGCCAGAATTCGATGGAAGTGTTAAATTTTTTGATATAGTTATTTCTTAACCTTGCCGGAAGCGTATCCAGTAAAAATTTTGTATAGGATTTCCAGGTATGCCCTTCGGGCAGCGTCAGGTTTCGGTAGCCCATAGCCTTTGTTTTTCCGTAAATACATGCAAAATTAGCGCCTCGGACACGTCCCACCAGTTTGGTCCATATGGCTGGGTCAATGACACGGTATAGGTTTAGGCTGTCCTTGGCATAGTCGTTAAAAGGCGAAGCTACCCGCATCTGATCTGGTTTTAATCCCGCCATATAGTAAAGATCGTACAGACGGTTATAGTCGTAATTGAACATGTAATTGGCGTGCCATACGTCGTTTAAAGACCAGTCATACAAAGGAGAAGCACACCAGACATCCTTAAATTGCTTGCTGATCCAGCAGGTTCCTTCATAACCGTATTTTCGGTTCATAATGCCGCTGTATCGTTGGAGAGATTCATCCGCCCGTATTCCCAGCAAACAAGCGGTTTTTCCGCGATGATGGGACATACGATACCAGCGGCCGAACTGCTTTGCCAGATCCTCCTGATGCATACGGTAGCGGTAGGTGGAGATGGGATTGTTTTTCAGATGAATCACGTAGGGGTGCTTGGGCATAGGACGAACCCAGGCGTCTTCCTTCCGGTCATCCCAGGGATACCAGAACATTTCATAGCTGCTTAAGGCGGTTCGGGTGGCCATAGGCAGACATACCCAGTAGGGTTCTACCTCATTGCAGATTCTCTGGAAGGTCCGTTCCACATACTCTGTAGTTACGGTGTATTGTGCTTCAAAATCCTGGTGGAAAACACCGATTTTTTTATTGGGATAATATTTCTTCTGATAGTCAAGCGTAAGGTTTAGCAGCAGGCCGCTGTCTTTTCCGCCGGAAAAAGAGACATATATATTATCAAATTCTTCAAATAAAAAATGAAGCCGCTCCTGCAATGCATCATAAACATTCTGTTCCGTAAATTTTCGCTTCATTGCAATCACCTCTCCGTTCACACAATTGGAAAATATTTCCATATTTTACCACAAATATCGACAAAAAACAAGAATGGCATTTTTACAGAGCACTGTCACCGAGGAGGGAGGCGGGGCATATATTATATTGATGTCAGAATTGGGAGAATATCATTGAATCAAAAACAAGATGACTTTTACAGAATGGCCAATGGCAGTTCACAGAAAATGCCTTTTTATATGACGTATCCCATGCAGAATATTTTTCTGGAAGAAGCAGAATACGAGCGCGATATGGATCGGCTGAAAAATTTATATCCCAGGGAAGTACGTGGAATCCAGGAGCGTGTGGAAGAAGAATGTGACAAGATGGAATATGAGGGCAGCATGATGTTTGATGAATATCCGGACAGATTGATGCTAAAGCAGATCGTTGACCGTATTTTGCAGTCAGTGTCCCAGCCTCAGGATTTTGAAGCTGAACAATATGAGGCCGTAGAAGCAGAAGAATTGCGTCTGGTAGGCCCCGGACGTCCTCCTGGCGGTGGAAGGCCGCCCTTTGGACCGCCTCCCGGGCCGCCGCCTTTCGGACCGCCTCCCGGCCCCCCCAGGCCGCCAAGACCGAACCAGGGCCTGCAGAACCTGATTGAAGTTATGTTATATAATGAAATGTATAACCGCAGGTGCAGGCATAGACGGTGCAGACGCTGGTGGTAATAAGTTCATATTAGAACAGGCGGCTGTTTCCGCAGCGCCTGTTCTTTTAGATACATGTATCGTTGAAAACCAATATATTTTTGCCCTGTTCATTTTTTGGAACTCCTGCTATAATGTAGCAGTAGTAACAGTTCATCCCAGGACTTTGCATTTACTGCAAAGTCCGTATGATAAAGCTGATATGATGGGAATCCGGCTCTTTGCCGCAGGCAAACTTCTAAATGAGCCGGATTCTGTAACAGGGAAGCCAAAGGCTGAACTGTTACTACCAGTAAGCAAAACAGGATTGGCAAGGAGTTTCTATTTTATGACAGATTTAAAAGAACTATTGAATAGATATATGGACCAGGATTTTCAGTCCGCTGTTCTAAGCAGCCCCCGGAATGCCAGGAACGGACATAAGATTCAGCTCCGTCCGGTAAAAATAAAGCAGGAAGTTGTATATCAGGCGACGGAGTACATTGGGACAAAGGTGTATCATCATAATTTACCCAAGCCGCTGGCTGTGGAAAGGACTGCGGAATGGATGGAGCAGTATCGTCAGCTCCAATTGTCCGCCGCATGGGGACAAGCACATGTGTGGGTCAGCAAAAAGGGAAAGATTTCTCTGAAGGAAAAAGCCGGATGTGGTTGTGTAAAACAGCAGGATTTATCCCATAATAGAAAGAAGCAGTATATTTTAGACCCGGAGCAAAGCGTGGGATTTTTGGAAGATTTGGGTGTCCAGACCAGGGAAGGAAAAATTGTAAAAGCGCGTTATGACAAGTTCCGGCAAATCAACCGGTTCCTGGAATTTATAGAGGATATATTGCCTCAGCTTCCCAGGGACAGGGAGATTACGATCTTGGATTTTGGCTGCGGAAAATCTTATTTGACATTTGCGATGTATCATTATATGAAAGAATTAAAAGGTCTTGATGTGAAGATCATCGGGCTGGATTTAAAGGAAGATGTGATTGAAAACTGCAATAAATTAGCGGAAAAATACGGATATAAGGGATTACATTTTTATGTAGGAGACATTGCCCGCTATCATGGCGCCGATCAGGTGGATATGGTGGTTACGCTTCATGCCTGCGATACGGCTACGGATTATGCCCTGGATAAAGCAATCCGCTGGGGTGCAAAAGTGATTTTATCCGTGCCGTGCTGCCAACATGAATTGAACGGGCAGATACAAAATGATATTCTGGAGCCGGTGCTGCGGTATGGACTATTGAAAGAACGGATGGCCGCCCTGTTTACGGATGGTTTGCGGGCCCAGATTTTGGAGAGCATGGGATATGACGTCCAGATATTGGAGTTTATCGATATGGAGCATACACCGAAAAATATTTTGATCCGGGCCGTAAAGAGACAAGGGAAAGAAAGACGGGAAAATTATCGGCAGTTGATGGACTTTCTGCAGGTGAATCCCACACTTGCCAGGCTGCAGGAGGAAAGGACGGGGCAAAATGGGTAAAAAGATCTTAAAAGCCATGGTGCTGATGTTGGTGTTTCTGGCGTCATTGGTGGGCCTGAGCCTGCTGACGGACAGGGAAAACATAGATATGACCTCAGAAATGAAAGCGGCTTCCATGCCGGTAATTTATCTTCAAAAGGGAGATACTTACATCAATGAACTCTTTGGCTATAAAGGGGAAATGGATGTGATGAGCATCCGGGATGTAATCACGCCTCTGGCGGCTGATATGGTCCTGCCGATTACGATACAGACCTTTAAGGCAAGAGTAGAGGAAATCTCCTATGAAGTGCGTACCATGGATATGGAACGGCTTTTGGAAGATAAAAAAATAGAACATTTTACCCAGGAAGACGGTGTAATTGAAACAAAGTTCCATCTTCAGAATCTGCTGGAGGAGGAACAGGAATATCGCCTTATCATTACTTTAAAATGCCCGGGCGGGGAAATCAAATACCATACCAGGGTGGTACGGGCTTTGAACTGGCATGTGGACGATGCCATCCAGTTTGCACTGGATTTTCACAAGAAAACCTTTGACCCGGTAGAAGCGGCCCAATTGGCGCTGTATCTGGAGCCGAATACGGAGGGGGATAATACGACTCTGCAAAAGGTGACGATTCATTCCAGCCTGAATCAGGTCGCCTGGGGTTCCTTTGAAGGAGAGGCATTGAAAGACCCGGTTCCTTCTGTGTGGGAGATCAGCAGCTCTTTTCACACGGTAAAATTAAATTACGTAATGGCGGCGAAAGGGGACAATGGAGAAACAGAATTTTATAATGTGGAAGAATATTACCGCACTCGGTACAGCGAGGTAAATGACCGTTTATATCTTCTGGATTATGAACGGACCATGAATGAAATTTTCAGGGGAAGCGGAGACCATGCTTCAAAGTCCGGCCTTTTGCTGGGAATCCGGGATACGAATGTATCCTATATGGCAAATGAAAACGGGACGATTATCAGCTTTGTACAGGAAGGGGATTTGTGGAGCTATAACTGTGCATCCAATCAGTTATCCCTGGTGCATAGTTTTCGGGAGATTGAGGGAATGAACGACCGGGAGAACAATCCTAACCACAATATCCGCATTATGAAAGTCAGTGAAGAGGGTAATATTGATTTTGCAGTATATGGCTATATGAATCGGGGTACCCATGAAGGATATACGGGGATTAGTATTTATCATTATGACAGTGTGGCAAATACAGTACAGGAAGAATTGTTTATCCAGTCCGGGGAGCCATATCAGCTTATGAAGGAAACCTGGGGAAAGCTATTTTATATAAGCGACGACGGGTATTTCTATATGCTGGCGGAAGACAAGCTCTATAAAATCAGACTGGAGGACTGCAGCACCGAGGTTCTGCGTTCCGGCCTGGGAGAAGAGGAGTTTGCGGCTTCCGGAAATGGGCGGTATATTGCCTGGGTGGAAGATCAGGAGAAACCCATGATAACGGTCACAGATTTGGACACAGAAAACCAGTGGCAGATAGAGGGATCAGGTTCCGAGGTTTTAAGGATTATTGGATTTGTGGAGAGCGACCTTGTATATGGCATAGCCGGACAGGGGAGTACCGTTACATCAGATCAGCTTCCCATGCATAAGCTGGTAATTGTGGATAAGGAACAGCAGGTGATCAAAGAGTATGAGAAGTCCGGGTATTTTATTACCGATGCTCATGTGGAATCCTCAACGGTATTTTTAGACAGGGCTGTGCAGAACGGTGATATTTTTACAGCAGTAGAAGGAGACGCCATCAAAAGCCATGAGATTGAAGCCTCCCGGAACATTCAGGTGGAAACGTATGTAACGGAACAAAAGCAGACTCAGGTCAGATTAGCCTTGGCCCAGGAGTTATCTGCAAAATCACCGCAAATATTGATGCCTCAGGAGGTGGTTCTGGAAAAAAAGAATACGGTAGAGCTATCTGGGAATCCCCAGGCAGGTCGCTATGTGGTATATGCAGCAGGAGATATTATTTTGCGCACTCAGGATGAAGGGGAAGCAATCCGCAAAGCAGATGGGGCGGCAGGTGTGGTAATCGGAGACCATTACCGGTACTTGTGGCGCAGAGGGCGCAGCAGCAGCAAATCTATGGCGGATAAAGTGATCCTAAGTCAGGAGGAAGCAGCAGCGACGCTGGATCATATGATGCTGCGGTGCCTGATGGCAGTATGGAAAGCCGAAAATGTCAGTTTTGATGCATCCGGTCTGGTTCAGGAGGGAAAAACCCCGGAGGATATTTTGCAGGAGGCGATGCCGGCGGCTCAGGTGATCAATTTAAGTGGATGTACGGTATCTCAGGTCTTATATTACGTGGATCAGGGCGGCGTTATTTTTGCAAGAGGAGAAAACCAGCAGCCTATGCTGATTGTGGGATATGATGAACACAATACTATTTTATATGATCCAATCACAAATACTGCAATTAAAAAAGGTCTTCAGGACAGCGAGGAGTATTTTTCAGCATCGGGAAATGTGTTTATAGGATACCTGAAAGACGGAAATTCGAATAACCCTTAAGTTTTTATCTCATTCTTCCGAAATATTACATGCAAACGTATTGTTTCGGAAGAATGAAAACGGGGTATTAGCATGCGGATTGATTACACCGGAAGAAATGAAATTATAACATCAAATACAGGAATCAATGTAAAAGGGCCTGATCAGGCCAAGGCAGATTCTGTGGCCCGGACATCTAAGCAAGAGGAAGGGCAGGACAGGATAGACGGCGCATCCAGAGGATACGGCGTCACGGCTGCTACGGTAGAAAAGGCTCTTTTTTCCTTGGAATCAGAACTGGAAAAGGTAAAACAGGATGCAGGTTCCATAGATCTTGATTTAATCAAGACACAGATGGCGGTATTGTCCAACACCCTTACCGGGGAGGACGCCAAGCATCTCCATGAGAAAGGGTATTCTCTGAATGATGCTCAGGCAGAGACCATCGTGACAGTGATGGATAAGATTAAGATGGAGCTTGCAAAGAGCGGGATGGATATCAGCGTATTTGGGGACGATTTGTCCATGGATCAGTTGGAAGATATGACCGGGAATGCGGCTTCTGCGGCTCAGATGGCGTCTGATTTAAGACAGTGTGGGGAAGGGGAAATTGCCTATTTGACAGAGCATGAGCTGGAACCCACCATAGAGAATCTGTATTGGGCGCAGCATTCTGGCAGCAGCCGCAAAAGCAGCGATACATCCATGCTGGAGGATGCAAATCTCAGAAAACAGGTAGAGCAGATCATACAACAGGCGGGACTTCCGGTAAATGAGACAACCTTAGGTTATGGAGAACTGTTATTGGGGAACCAGATTCCTCTGACACCGGAGAATATAAGCTATGCGGACCGGCTGACACACTTGAACCTCCCATTGGAGGAGGCAGAAATAGAACGGGCAATTTCCCAAGCGGTCTCGGAAGGAAGAGCGCCGGAGGAAGCTTATATGATGGAGGGCTTTAGTCTGGGTGAACGGGCACAGGCGGCCTGTCAGGTTGTGGAACAGGCAGACGATGAGGTTCTTGAGGATGTGGTATCTTCGGGAGAACCCGTCACCATAGAGTCTTTGGGCAATGCTCAGAAGAGACGGGAGGCTCTCACCCATGAAGGGTTCAAGGAGCAGAAAGAGCCAATAACCTCCGGGAATGCAGCAGAAGATGGGGAAGGACGGCTTCTTGCAGCCAGGCGGCAATTGGAAGAGATTCGCTTGATGATGACGTCCCAGGCCAATTACCGTCTTCTGAAAAAAGGGATATCCATTGAGACCAGGGATCTGGAACAACTGGTAGAAGATTTGAAGGAACTGGAAAATGATTATTATAAGGCTTTAATGGAAGAACAGGGGATAGAACCTACTCCCGAGAATACGTCATTGTTCCGGGAAACTGCGGAGAAGACACAAGCTCTGAAATGGTTCCCATCGTATCTCATCGGGAGATATCTTACGGATACGCCCACGGTTTCCCAGATGTATGAAAGCGGAGCCGCCTTAAAAGCTTCTCTGGATCAGGCAAATCAGGCGTATGAGACCATGATGACTGCCCCAAGGGCAGATTTGGGAGATTCTATCCGGAAGGCATTTTCAAATGTGGACGATATTTTGCGGGATCTTTCTTTGGAGCCTACGGAGGTGAATCAAAGAGCCGTACGGATTTTGGCCTATAATCAGATGGAGATTACGCCGGAGCATATCGTCCAGGTGAAGGCGGCAGATGAAAAGATGCAGAATCTTTTCCGGAATATGAAGCCTGCCGTGGTGATGGAGATGATACGGGAAGGCATTAACCCGCTGGAGACAGATCTCAATACTCTCAACCAGAAAGCGGAAGAGATTGGAGATAGATTAGATTCCGGACAGGAAGAAAAATACAGCAGATATTTGTGGAAGCTAGAACAGAATCAAGAGATCTCCCCGGAAGAGAAAGAAAGCTATATCGGAATCTACCGGCTTTTGCGTCAGATTGAAAAGACAGACGGCGCAGTGATTGGGGCTGTGGTGAATCAGGGGGGAGAGCTTTCCCTGAGAAATCTTCTGACAGCAGTCCGCAGTAAGAAAAGCAGAGGATTGAACATAACGGTCAATGATGAATTTGGCGTTGCAGAAGAAGTTCACAGGAAGGATTTGAGTATTAGCCAGCAGATTGAAGCTTCCTATCAGACAGATTGTGGGAAGGAAGCATATCAGATGCTGGAACCTGAATATTTGGAGCAAAGTGTGAATACCGGAGAGTGGCAGGATCTAACGCCGGAAGAGCTTTTGTGGATGATGAAAGGCCAGCAGCAGGCCAGGCCGGAGGAAGAAGCATATTCCTACAGCCGGGAATTGGAATTATTTGAGGGAAATCAGAGGGCGGAAGAGGCAGTTTTACAGATACTGAAGGATTATAATCAACCAGTGGACACCTGGCATATCCTTGCAGCGGGCCAGCTGATCCATAACAGGAATTCCGTATTCCGTAAGCTTTTTGATCATGAGCAGATGGAACAAAGTCCGGACCTTCAAGCTGCCAAAGAGAAAATTTTACAGGAATTTGCCGAGGCGGTCAAAACGCCGGAGGATATGGCGAAGGCGCAGATCACTCTGGCAGAGACAGCAGAGCGCGTAATGGAAGGGATGATCAATGAGACAGACCTTTCAAGCCTTACGGTAGAAGAGTTGAAAATTACAAGAACCCAGATACAATTAAGCAGTTCCATGAGCAAGGAAGAAAATTATGCCGTTCCCGTGTTGATCGCAGATGAGATGACCAATGTGCAGTTGAAGATAGTAAGAGGGAAAAAGACCAGAGGTATGGTAGACGTCCTTTTTGAAACAGCGCGAATGGGAAAGGTTGCCGCCCGGTTTACCGTGTCGGAGCAGAGAATAGAAGGATTTCTGGCGTCTGATCGGGAGGAAACGGTGGAACAGCTCCGACAGCAGGAGGAGTGGCTGAGGGAGCAAATGACCGGGGAAGAAGGAAAAGAACTGCAATTCCATTATGTAAAGCAAGAGAATTTGGATTTGGCAGAATTCACAAGAGGGCAGCAGAACAGAATAGACGGACAGCAGGATTCGGAAGAATACCAGGTTCAGACAAAAGAACTTTATAACATGGCGAAATTATTTATAGAAACTGTAAAACAGGCAGCATAGAGGAGAAAAATACATGAAAGTAAATCATAATATGTCGGCAATGATTGCCAATAATCAGCTTTTGAGAAATGAGACAGGATTAAGCGATTCCATTGAACGTCTGTCATCTGGATTGAAAATTAACCATGCATCGGACGATCCGGCAGGTATGGCAATTTCTACCAAAATGAAAGCGCAGGTCAAGGGGTTAGACCAGGCGTCCAGAAATGCTTCTGATGGTATTTCGGTATTGGATGCGGCGGACGGAGCATTGGAAGAAGTAACCAGCATGCTTCAGAGAATGCGGGAATTAGCAGTTCAGGCAGCCAACGACGGCGTTTATTCGGAAGAAGATCAGGAGGCTATCCAGCTTGAAATAGAGTCTTTGACAGATGAGATTGGACGTATCTCCACGGATACGGAATTTAATACGAAAAAACTTTTGGATGGAAGTCTGGATCAGAGGGTTTACGTAGACAGTCGGGAGATTCATAGAATCGATATTTCGGATTCCGTTTCTTCCGGAATGTATAAGGTGATGATGACTCAGGACGCCAGACAGGCCGTACTTACAGGAAATACCATTAATGCGACGGGCGATATACCCGCCGGGGTAATCAGCATCAACGGCGCGGATGTGGAAATTACAGAAGGCCAGGATTTGGACAGTGTATATGAAGCTCTGCGGGATGCAGCGGAACGCGGGGAAGTAAATGTGTTTGCAGCGGACGATCTGACCCATACGGACGGTAAGGCTGAAGATGCGGGCTATGTTCCGGGAGATTTTGCGGCAGGCAAATATTTGGTGTTTGTTTCCGATCGGTACGGAAGTTCTACGGAGATGAATATCACCTGTGATAATCAGTTTTTAGCAGATTATTTGGGAATCTCCACCAATGCAACGGTCAGAGGGCTGGATGCGGAATTGAGCCTGGATGAAGGATTTTCCAAACAGGCCAGCTATGTATGCGATGGAAATCAAGTGACCATTACCGACCGTAATGGGTTTAAGCTTTCCTTTGAAGCGGATCCGGGAGTGACGGGAACTACCTTTGTGGATAAGGGGGTAGATGATGTTGCGGCTGATGTAGAGGCCTCGGAGCCGGCGGATGCTCCGGTTCAGGAACTTAATTTTGATGTGACGGAAATCGGAACGATGACGCTGCAGATTGGGGCGAATGAGAACCAGGTGATGGAAGTCCGCATACCGGCAGTTTCCCCGGAATCCCTGTATATTGACGGAGTAAATGTCTGCACCGTTACAGGCGCCGACCGTGCGATCACTACCTATGACCGTGCGATCGCAAAAGTCGGCGAATCCAGATCACGTTTGGGCGCTTATACGAACCGATTGGAGCACGCCGTTGCCAGCCTGGATTCCACCGAAGAGAATATGACAGCCGCATTGTCCCGGGTGGAGGATGTGGATATGGCGGAAGAAATGTCAACGTATACGCAGTATACGGTGCTGTCCCAAGCCGCTACGGCAGTGCTGGCTCAGGCGAACGATATTCCTCAGCAGGCTTTGCAGTTACTGCAGTAAGGACAGGAGCAGAAGATGGAAGCTACCCAGAAAAAAGAATTTACCAGGCGCATCAGCAACAGCAACCGCGGCGGACTGATCGTGGTGATATACGATATCTTTTTTGCCTATGCCTGGGAGGTCAGGGAGGCGTATGAGAAGCAAGATCATGACGCTTTCTTGGCTGGCCTCAGGAAGGCCCAGCAGGCCGTTACCCAGCTAAAAGACGGCTTGGATTTCCGCTATCCCATAGCAAAAGAGCTGTATCCTTTGTATCAGTTTGCGTTAAGGCAGTTGTCAACCTGCTTTTATCAGAGAGATACCAAAGGATTGGATGCAGCAGAAAAGGTTCTGAGGAACCTGTATGTGGGCTTTGTGGAAGCGGCAAAACAAGATACGTCAGAACCTTTAATGAAACATACTCAGCAGGTTGTGGCTGGGATGACCTATCAGAGGGGGAGCTTAACGGAGACCCTTCAAGACCCAAGCAGTTCCAGAGGATTCTTTGCGTAAGAATCCTCGATCTGCTTTACCCTCCCCAATAAAAATTTATATCGAAGCTGTACGGCATTCACTTGATAAATACAGCTGTCGATTAAATCTGGGTCTACCACGTTTTCAAAATTAGCGTAAGCAAGATCCAGATCGCTTTTGGTCTTTTTCAGATCATCTAAAAGTAAGGCATAATTTTCTTCATTTTCGGTTGTTTGTTTAAAAATACGAATCAAAGTTTTCACTTCCTTTACGGTAATGAATTACCTCTTTTTACTAAGTATAATCAGTAATTTCCAAACTATACAAAAAACGGAATAAAAAATAGAAAACAGTATATATTTTATTAAAGGATGTACAAGGAAAAAGATATATGGATTACGGAGTAATTGCAATTGTGGCGATTTGCGCTTTGGTGCTTATGATCGGAGCGTTAAAGCAAAAATCGAAAGTAGTATTTCAATTTGTAATGCGGGGGGCTGTCGGGCTGGTATGCATTTATTTTTGTAATGAATTTTTGGAAACAAGGCAGTTGGCCTTTACCGTAGGCATAAATCCTGTGAGCTTTTTGACAGCCGGATGCCTTGGAATAGGCGGGGTTTTATTGCTTTATGGAATTATGTTTTACCAGACCTTGTGAAAATATTACAAAATTTGGAAAAAAAGTATAAAATAGTAGACAAATCCAACACCATACTCTATAATCAACCCAACAAATACAAGTGAGGTGATGAATTGGGGCTTTAAAGATTTCGTGGACGCTGCTGTTGCTGCTGATAGCTGTTTTCACGGATATTCGTACCGGCAAGGTCAGGAACCGGCTGATTTGTCTTGGTATTGGCACAGGTTTTTTATTTCAAATATGGGAGTTTGGAATGATGGGCCTATTTTGGTCCGGAGTGCGGATCTTCTTTCCGGTTATCATATTATTTCTTTTATTTCTTATGCATGCGCTTGGCGCAGGCGACATCAAATTGTTTTCCATGATTGGGAGTATTTGGAACTTGAAAGTGTTATGTTATTGTATGATTTTTTCATTTCTAACCGGAGCAGTATTTTCATTGCTAAAACTGCTTAATCAAAAAAATCTAATTTCTCGTATTCTTTACTTTTGCCGTTATATCAAAACTTCTCTGGAAACCAGATGTATAGGTGTTTATGAACGGCAGTCTGATGGGAAGCAAAATACCATTTGTTTTACAATAGCAATCCTGGTAGGATTTTGTATCGCCATGGAGGTGGTGAATTGAAAAAAGTGACAATTGCGGTCTGTGATGGACAGGATGCATACAGAGAACGGCTGGCAGAGTATTTTATGCGCAGAAAGGCTGATCAAGCGCGGATTGATTCCTATTCTGTCCGAAGGCAGTTTACAGATCGGCAGAAGGAAGCCCCCTTTGATATTGTACTTTGGAGTAAGGGCTTTGAAGGAATTGTTCCTAAAGAAGGGACAGGCAGTCTTTTTATTTTTCTAAGTGATTCTCCGGATGTGGAGGAGTCCGCTATTTTCAAGTATCAGCCCGCAGAAGAGATTTGGAGGGAAATGTTTGCGTTTTATATGGAATTGGGGAAAAAGAACGGATACAGATCCCGGAAGCAAACAGAGATGATTGGGATCTATTCTCCCACCCACAGCAGGCTTAGGACGCCTTTTGCATTGACCATGGCGCAGCTTATGGCTTCTGAGAAAAAGGCGCTTTATGTGAACCTGGGGGAATGGGCCGGGTTTGGGGGATGGATGGAAGAGAGTTATCACAGGGATCTGGCAGACTTACTGTATTTGATTTCCAATCATGGCGTACAGGTACGGGGGATTTTGGAAAGTGTGATTTATTCCGTAAACCATATGGATTATATTCCCCCTATGGCAGATGCGCAGCTTCTTTGTGAAACTCCGGCGGAGGATTATCTCAAATTGCTGTTTTTATTAGCAGAGAAAAGTGAATATGAGGGAATTATTTTGGACTTTGGGATCATGGTTCCGGGATTTTTCAATCTGCTGGAACATTGTACCAGCATTTACGGTGTAATTGACGCAGGGGCAATGGCCAGAGGCCAGTGCATACAGTTTGAAGAGAGCATGGCAAAGCGCGGTATGAACGAAATTTTGGATAAAATTATATCCGTGGCTTTTACAGCGGCAGATTCTCAGCTACTGGAGCAGGAGCCGGTGATGCAGCAATGGCTTTACGGCAGATTGGGGGATCGGGTAAGAGCCGCCCGGTATGGACAGTATGGAGCAGATTAGAAAAGAAGTAATGGGACAGCTTGACCTTACCAGAGAAGTGCCGGATGAGGAGGTTTTGTCCGTCATTGACGAAGCTGTCTGCAAACGGGCCAGGGAGGAGGTATTGTCATTACAGAGCCGCAGGGAACTACGGACGGAAGTATTCTATTCGCTGAGACGCCTGGATATGCTTCAGGAGCTTTTGGAAGATGAAGAGATCACGGAGATTATGGTAAATGGGGCGGACCATATTTTTTATGAAAAGAAAGGGCGCCTTCTGCGGTGGCAAAAAAAGTTTTCCTCACGGGAGAAGCTAGAAGATGTCATTCAGCAAATTGCGGCAGGCAATAACCGGGTAGTAAATGAATATACGCCTATTGTAGATGCCAGACTGCGGGACGGCTCCCGGGTAAATATTGTTTTGGAGCCCATTGCGATTGATGGTTCCTGTATTTCCATACGAAAGTTTCCCAAACATCCCATTGGAATAGAAGATATGATTGCCTTTGGTTCTGTCAGCAAAGAGCTGGCGGAATATTTAGAGATCCTTGTGAAGGCAAAGTATAATATTTTTATCTCTGGAGGAACCGGGTCTGGGAAAACAACGCTTTTAAATGTATTGTCTGCGTTTATCCCGGAGGAGGAGCGGGTGATTACGATTGAAGATTCTGCAGAACTGCAGATTCAGAATATTCCCAATCTTGTTAGGCTGGAGACACGGAATGCTCCGATGGAGTCCGGGAATCAGATTACGATTCGGGATTTGATCAAAAGCGCCCTTCGGATGCGGCCGGACAGAATTGTAGTCGGGGAGATCCGGGGCGGGGAGGCTTTGGATATGCTGCAGGCAATGAATACGGGCCATGATGGTTCCTTAAGCACCGGCCATGCCAATGGATGTCGCGACATGTTAAGAAGAATTGAAACAATGGTGCTGATGGGAGTGGAATTGCCGTTGGATGCCGTCAGAGCCCAGATCGCTTCCGGCATTGACATACTGGTGCATTTGGGGAGGCTTAGGGACAGGAGCAGAAAAATATTAGATGTGATGGAGGTGATTGGATTTGAAGATCATCAGATACGTGTGAATCCACTGTTTCAATTCCGGGAACTGGAAGAAGGGGGCGAGTACATTCGGGGATGCTGGGAAAAAGTAGGAAATTTGCAGCGCCGGGAGAAGCTGGAGGCGGCGGGCTTGACTATCGACGCTGCCAAATGAGCAAGGTATATGCAGTAAAAAGCATTGGAATGGCGCTGGTATTGTCTGCCGGGATTGCATGGCTCTTTTATCGAAATATAGCAGGAATGATAGTGGCGGCAATTCTTTGTCCGGTAATGTATCATTTACAAAAACAGGAGAATATTAGAAAACGCCAGGAAACATTGAGAGGTCAGTTTAAGGAATGTATTCGGGTTGTGACAGCGTCTATGCAGGTGGGTTACTCTGTGGAAAATGCATTTTTGGAAGCCCAAAAAGAATTGGAACAGTTATTGGGGAGCCAGGCGGATATGTGCAGGGAATTAGTACAGATGAATCAGCAGATTCATTTAAATGTTCCAATCGAAGGGCTATTGGAGAAGCTGGCATATCGAAGCGGGGTGGAGGAGATTTTCAGTTTTGGACAAGTATTTGGGTATGCCAAACGCAGCGGAGGGGACTTTCAGCGGATTCTCCGGGATACAGCCCAACGGATTACGGAGAAAACAGATTTGGAACAGGAAATAGGGACCATGATAGCCGGAAAGCGCATGGAGCAAAGAATTATGAACATAATTCCCTTGGGAATTCTGTCTCTGATCAACTGGACTTCGCCGGAATTTTTGGAAATGATGTATGGAGGTATTTGGGGAAGAGTGTGCATGACAATTTGTTTGCTGGTATATGGAGGAGCGTATCTGCTGTCTCAAAAAATAGTAGATATCAGGATCTAGTACAGCATTGTGTCATGCTGTATGGGCAAAGCAAGGGCAGCAAAGTACCATGCGTCGGCGGTCATGGCATTGTGTCATGCTGTATGGGCAAAGCAAGGGGGGACAGGAGATGGCAGGAGAAATTCTGGGATATGGGATTCTGGCGGCAGGGGGTCTGGGTGTGGGATTCTATGTAAGAAGAAAGGGCAGCAAGGGCAAGTACAAAAAATATGAAAAGTACGGTTGGGGAATCGCTTTGATAGGAGTTCTGTGTTTTGCTGCGGCTATTTGGGAAACTGTTTCAGGGCAGTCTAAGGAGGTGTATAAGTTAGAACGAAATGGTGCGGGAGAAGGTGCAAAAGAGATTTGGCTGTCCTTAGAGGCAGGAGAATTGTTAGAGCAGCAGACGTTTCCGGTAATCGTGGAAGAGCAGCTTTTGACAAAGGAAGAAGCAGAACGGCTCTTAAATATGGCCGGCCGGGAAGCAGAGACAGCTATATTGGGAGCAAATTCTTCCGGGGAGCAAATTACATCTGATCTATATTTGCCTAAAATGCTGCAGAAGGGGACAGTAGAAGCTTCGTATTATTTCGAACCATTTGATTTGATAGAGCCGGACGGAACGATACTGTGGGATAGTATGGAAGAAGATGAGGCTTTGGTTAAGGTATCCGCAGAACTGCGGTGCCAGGAATATCAGGTTATGCATGAATTCTATATCCGTCTACTTCCCAAAATGATGGAAGAAAAAACAGCTCTTTTATTGGATATCCGCCGCAGAATTGCCAGAGAAAATCAAAAAACAGGGGAAAGCTATGTGCAGCTACCGGAAACATATCAAGATGTGGATTTGAACTGGAAGGAGGAGCCGGAAAACCTTTCTTTAAAACTATTGCTCTTGGGACTGGCCTGTATGGTTCTCTGGCATGTATCTGGAAAAGAAAAGCAAGAAAGATTAAAAAAAGCACTGGACCGACAAATGAAATTGGATTATCCGGATATTGTGATTCAGATTTCTTTGCTGACAGGGGCCGGCATGACAGTTTCTTCCGCTTGGGGCAGAATCGTATCGGAATATGGCAGGCAGCGGGAGTATGGGGTGTCTATATTGCGTCCGGGATTTGAAGAAATGAAGAAGACTTGGCGTGAGATACAAGATGGGGTAGGAGAGCAGCAGGCATATGGAAACTTTGGGGTCAGATGCGGACAGGCTCAGTATCGGAAATTTGCTTCGATTTTGATGCAGAATGTAAAGAAAGGCACAAAAGGAATGCAGCAGCTTTTAGATGCGGAGGCAAAGGAAGCGTTTGTAGAGAGAAAACGGTATGCAAAACAATTGGGAGAAGAGGCAAGTACAAAGCTGCTGATTCCTATGGGACTGATGCTGCTCTTGGTATTTGCAATACTGATGCTGCCGGCCATGATGAATCTTAGGTTATAGATCAAATACGGTATACCATGGCAGCAGTATCTAATAGTCTGAAAAGTGTATGTAAGAAAGGAGAAGGATATGGAACAAATTCGATTATTTTTGAAAGAGGAAGACGGCGTAGGCGTAGTGGAAGTTATTTTGATCTTAGTGGTATTGATTGCACTGGTGGCAATTTTTAAGACAAAGATTACCGCCTTGGTAAATAAGATTTTCCAGACCATCAATACAAATGCGGGGAAGATATAGGTGGAGAAAGGAAGTATCACTGTTTTTTTGTCTCTGGTTCTGGTTTTGGTGTTGTCTTTCATTTTTGCTTTACTTGAGGGAGCCCGGGTTTTTTATCTGAAGGGGAAGGCTGAAATCGTGACGGATCTATGTCTTCAGTCCATGTTTGGAAACTATCACGAAGGGGTGTGGCAGGATTATCATTTGCTGTTTATAGACGGAACTTGGGGAAGGGATGAATTTTCCAAGGAGGTGTTTGCTTTCAGGGCGATGGATGAGATAGAAGCAAACATGTCTCGTTCAAATGGGCAGGTTGGCAGCCCTTCTTGGGATTTAACGAAATTACAGGCGTCGGAGTTTGAAATGTCAGGATATGAGCTGGCAGCAGATGATGGGGGAGAGGTTTTTCAAAGTCAGGTGGCCCGGCAGATGAAAATGGAGGCGGCTGTGGATGCCTTGGATGAGATTCTTTCTTTGCAAGAACTGAAACAGGATACGGAGGATAAAAAGCAGGATGCAGAAGAAAAATGGTCTAAGGCATGGAATGCCCTGGAACAGGCTCAGGAGGAACAGGAGCAGGAGACAGAGGGAAATAGCGTTGATGACGAGAAGCAGGAGACAGAGGGAAATAACGTTGATGATAAGAAGCAGGAACAGTCCGGACACAAAGAAATAAGTGAAAGTTTAGAGAATCCCATGGAGTATGTGAAACAGCTTCGAAGAAACGCGGTGTTGGGTCTGGTGGTAAAAGATGCAGCCGGATTATCCGAGAAAACGATCAAAAGTATGATACCGTTAAAGGATAGGAAACTTTCTTCGGGGAGCTTAAAAACGGAGCGGGAAAATGCAGTTTCCGGAAGGCTATGGCTGCAATATTTTATTCAAAATTATTTTTCAAATTATCTGGCAGAAAGTAAAAAGGGGCCTTCTGAAAAAATACTGAATTATGAAATGGAATATATGATTGGGGGAAAGCTCAGTGACAGAGAAAATTTGGAGATGGTTGTATATGAGTTACTGGGAATCCGGGAGGCATTAAATTTTACTACTATTATGGGGGATGCTGCAAAAAAGACATTGGCGTTAGAGATCGCAACGGCGGCTGTGGGATTTACCGGAATACTGCCCTTGATAAAGGCAGTTCAAATCGGGATTTTATTATCCTGGGCATTTGTGGAAAGTGTATTGGATATCCGAAGTCTGCTGGAAGGAAAAAAAGTTCCTTTTTTGAAGAGGACTGATCAATGGGCCAGTGATTTGTCGGACAGCAGGGGGACGATTGAGAGCGGTCAAATGTCAGACAATGACGGAGAAGGGATGGATTATACACAATACCTTCAATTGATGCTTCTCTTACTTTCTTCGGAGACGATAAATTACCGCTGTATGGATTTAATCGGGCAAAATGAGCAGGTAGATATGGAACATATGATTTATGCTGCAGAAGGAACTGTTTACTATCAGGCTTCCCCGTTGTTTTGGAGCTTGATCATGGTAAAGCGGCAGGAGATAAAAGACTACTCATTTTCCGTCAGAAATATCATGGCATACGGGAAATAATGTAACCGTGAAGCCGAAGGATGAACCGTTATAAAATAATTGGGTAAAGGGGGTGTTGTACGGTGCCTCTTGCGGGAACAAGAAACTCACTCAGCCACAAGGAAAAAAATAAAAAGAAAGTCTCAAAGGATGCTACCAGGCAGGAGGTACTGCAGAGCACCTCCATACCGGCAAGCTTGACAGTAGAAGCAGCGCTGGTGTTTCCCATTGTCTTGTTTGTATTGTGCGGAATGCTGTTTTTCTTCCGCGTACTTCAGATCGGTCATATGACGTATGGAGCGTTAGCTGTATCGGGAAGCAGCCTGTCGTTGGAGCTGGAAACAGAGGATGAAGGTATTGGCAGGGCAATGGGATATTTTTTCCATGAATTGACGAAGGAGAACTTTCCGTTTCAACATATTGTGAATGGAAAGCTAGGATTTCGCTGGACGAAAACACAATTGTCCGGAGATTATGTGGATCTATGGATCCATTATGATTGTAAGATGCCTTTTCGTTTGCTGGGGCTGCGAAATATTTCCATTACACAACGCGTAAGAATGAAAAAGTGGACTGGATACCAGAGCGGGACTGGTGACGGCACCAGGGAACAGTGGGTCTATCTGGCAGAAAATGGGAGCGTGTACCATTTGACCAGAGAATGTACCCATTTACGCCTTTCCATCCACACTATGGGCAAGAATGCAGCCGTACACGCAGGGTATACTTCTTGTAATTTATGCGGTTCTAAAAATAGTGAAAATGTATTTTACTATGTGACAGATGAAGGAGAACGATATCATACAAAGTTAGATTGCAGCGGGCTAAAGAGAACTGTTTATATGATACGGTTATCCCAGATAAATGGAAGAGGAGCATGCAGTCGATGTGGAGGAGGATAATGGAGCAGGGGATTTTGTTGGGAATGCTGGGAGTATGTGCGGCAGAGGATATTAAGAAAAGAAGCATTCCTTTGCCGTATCTTGTAATCTTTGGACTTGTCGGCATAGGATTACATTGGTATGGGCATAAATTGTTTCTGTTTGATATGGGGACGGGGATCGCGGTGGGAGTTGGGCTATTGGGCCTAAGTGCTTTGACCAGAGGAAGTATTGGCATGGGAGACGGATTTATTTTTTGTGCGGCCGGTATTTTTTTAGGAGGTTCAGGGAATGTGGAGCTTTTGATGTTCAGCCTGATGTATGCCGGGATATGGTCTTTGGGAATGATCGTATTCAAAAAAAGAAAAAGTAAAGTCGGGAAACAAAGGATTCCCTTTGCACCCTTTGTTTTCATAGGATATGTTACAATGTTAGTGGGGAAAGTGTTATGATCAGTCAGATGGAGGAGGGCAGTATGACCATTGAGGCGGTGTTAGTCATGGCAATTATATTGTTGACTTTTATGTGGATTATGAGTGAAGCTATTACAATGTATCAGCAAGCGGCCGCTATAGAATCGGAATGGTTAGATTTAACGGAGATAGCGGAACGGTTCCGCCTCATGGAAATGGGAAAGGAACTGCTGCCATAGAAGGGAGGAAATCTGGTGAAAGCTATATTTCAAAGGCGTTTGAGCCAAAGCTATATGATCATTGAAAGGGATTTGGATTCTGATCCTTCCTATGAATTGGAGATTTTCTCCTATAATAAGGTGCCGGGTCTGTTACCCATTCAAATGGAGACGACGGATGGGATGTTGCGGTTCTGGTATGAAATAACAGGCCGGCAAAGCTTGGCGGATTTTTTGAGACGGCGGAAGGTGGATATGGAACTGATTCACACGTTGTTTTTGGAACTGAAAAAAGTGTGTGGTGTCTTACAGGATTATTTATTGACAGAGGCCGGAGTTTTATTGGAAGCAGAATATATATATTTGGATTTTGAACAGCAACACGCAGAATTTGTCTATTTGCCTGGCTTAGATGGGGATATCCGCAGCTATTTTCGCAATTTGATGGAACAAATATTACAAAATTTAAATCATAACAATAAAAAGGCAGTGAACGTTGCATATGAAGTATATCAAAGAACACTTCAAGAGGGTTTTTCTTTGGAAGAGATGCTGGAGGAAGTTTACCAGACAGAGAGCAATAATCCTGTGATGGAGAATGTATGTGCCCAGGCAGAAGAGAAGATAAGAAAAGAGGTGGAGAGTAAGGATAAGGTGAAAGCAGATCATAGAGAGGAAGAACATTCAGGGCGATTGGGGGAAGAACAACGGCCGCCGAAAACAGGAGTCCTAAAAAATATGTTAAAGAATATATGGGAAGGCGCGTTTTGTCTTATAAACCGTAAGATTCAAAGAAAAAGCAAACAGGAAATATCTTATGCAGTGTATCCGGAAGATGTCATTCAGGTTTCACAGGAAACGCTGCATCCAACAGAACTTCTGTACTCCATCAGCAAGGAAAAAGGGATTTTAATGTACCGGGGGATGGATGGGCTTTCAGATATAACAATTCAGAAAGAAAGTTTTTTCATTGGGAAAAAAGAATCTGAGGTAGATGGCGTTATAGATAGAAGCTGTATTAGCCGGGTGCATGCTAAGATTGAACTAGATGGAGAAGAATATTATATAGAGGATATGAATTCTACCAATGGAACATATCTAAATGGACAGCAGTTGGAATATCATCAGAGGGTACGGTTAAAGGAAGGAGATAATATTACCTTTGGGACCGTAGAATATCGGTTTGTATAGGTTTGTACTATCATGAAGAATATTTTTCCGGGATGGACTTTTAGTCAGGATATGATATACTGAAATTCCGGAGGATATTTGTCATGAAATCAAAACCCTATGATATTTGCAATAAAATAATTGTAGCGGCCAATATCCTGATTTTTCTAGTTCTGGATTTAACAGGAGATACGGAGAGCATAGTGTTTATGTACGATCATGGAGCTATGCTTCCAGAGGCTGTATGGTACGGGGGAGAATGGTACCGTTTGATCAGCTGTATGTTTTTACATTTTGGAATCCATCATCTGGCAAATAATATGCTGATTCTTTTCTTTTTGGGAGAATATTTAGAGCGGTCCTTGGGACATATAAAGTATGTACTGCTTTATCTTTGCTCTGGTTTTGGAGGAAGCCTGCTCTCTCTGTTTTATATGATGAAAAATCAAGAGTCGGCTGTATCGGCAGGCGCTTCTGGAGCCGTCTTTGGAGTGATTGGCGCATTGATATTTATTGCGCTGCGCAATAAGGGAAAACTGGGAGATTTGACGTCAAAAAGACTGGCATTTATGGCAGCGTTAAGTCTATATCATGGATTTACGGCATCCGGCGTGGATAATATGGCTCACGTTGGAGGTATTGTCTGCGGATTTCTACTGTCCGGAATCTTGTACCGAAAGAAAAATGACAGTGATTGACTTTGTGGAAAAAAGTTTATATACTAATGATATGATTACAAGAGAATGAAGTTGGAGGTTGTGTATGAAGATAAATATTTATTATGGCGGCCGTGGTCTTTTGGATGATCCGACCCTTTATGTGGTGAACAAGATGCAGGAAGTTCTTACCGAACTGCGTGTTGAAGTAGAACGCTATAATATTTACGAGCATAAGAATAGTATCACTACGCTTCCTCAAACCATCAAAGATGCGGACGGCATTATTTTGGCGGCTACCGTAGAGTGGCTTGGTATCGGCGGGTATATGCAGCAGTTTCTGGATGCATGTTGGCTGTATGGAGATAAAGAGAAAATAGCTCAGACTTATATGCAGCCCATAGTTATGTCAACAACATGCGGAGAGCGTGAAGGAGAACTGACCCTTTCCAACGCCTGGGAGATTTTGGGCGGGCTTCCCTGTTCCGGTCTTAGAGGCTATGTGGACGACTTGGCTGCCTTTGAGATGAATCATGATTATACGTTAATTATTGAAAAAAAGGCTGAAAATCTGTATCGTACCATATCGAAGAAAACAAAGAGCCTGCCAAGCAGCAGCCAGGCTGTTACAAGGACAGTGCTTCGGACACAGCAGTTAGAATTGACGCCCCAGGAGAGTGAACAGCTATCCAAATATGTGGCGGATGACGTATATGTTAAAAAGCAAAAAGAAGATATTGAAGAACTTGCAAGCATGTTTAAGAACATGTTGGGACAAGCTAATGTGGATGATGAAGCGGCCTATATTGGTGAATTAGAAGCTCATTTTGTGCCCCAGGAGGATTTCGCAGCGACTTACTTGTTTATGATAGACGGAAAGAAAAAACCATTGACTGTGCAGGTGAATGGGGAAGAGCTGAATTGTTTCTATGGGCAAAATGGGACGATTGATGTGTATACAAAGCTTACGATGGACGTAATGAACAGTATTGTAAAGGGGCGCATGACGTTTCAAAGGGCCTTTATGACAGGTGAGATGACCGCGAAAGGAAATTTTAAAACGCTTCGTATGCTGGATCGCATATTTATATTTGAGTCCTGATCAAAGCGGCCTTATGTGTGTAAGACATAAGGCCAGGGATTTAAAAAGTATTGAAATAAAGTTGCCAGTTTTTCCGATTGCATATGGCTCTAATGTCAATCAGCTTGGGCCAGAGGAAGCATTAAGGTAAAGGTAGCACCTTCTCCTTGTTGTGATTCCACCGTAATAGTGCCGTGATGCGCGGTGATAATTTGTTTTGTAATGCTTAATCCAAGGCCGCTTCCTTCGGACTTGGTTGTGATAAAGGGATCAAAAATGTGATCCATGACATCTGGTGCAATGCCGCCTCCTGAGTCAGTAATGCGAATAGATGCTGCGCCATTGTTTTGAAACAGCGACAATTTTATAGTTCCATGATGTTCCATCGCTTCGCAGGAATTTTTTAAAAGGTTCAAAATAGCATGGCGAAGCTGTTTTGCGTCGACGGCAGCTACGCAGGGAGTTTCCGGCAGGGATAACTTGCAGGAGATTTGTTCGGCTCCATCAAAGCAATGGAAATTATTACAGCATTCGGTCAAGAAAGAGTTCAGATCCGTGTATTCTAACTGAAGACTGTCGCCAAATTTTACTTGGGATAATTCTGTTACAACCGTACGAAGGCGAGCTACTTCACTTTTTGAAGAGTCCCAGTAGTCGAAACTGGAAATTTGAGGATTCTTTTTCTCAACTAACTGCAGATAGCTGTTAATTAATGTGACAGAATTTTTGATTTCATGAAATATTTTCATGTAATCTTCCGTATTTAACATGATAAGACCCCCTAAATGTATAATGCTGTTGAAACTTGAATAAGTGTAACATTTTTGTTTTTAAAATTCAATCAAAAAGATGATACAAATATCGACAAGAACAGTAAAGGAGAAACAAAAAAATGGCTGAAAATTGTATTTTTTGTAAAATTATTGGAGGAGAAATTCCTTCCAACACGATTTATGAGGATGAAGAATTCAAAGTAATATTGGATATCAGTCCGGCCTCCAAAGGACATGCCCTGATTCTTCCCAAACAACATTATGCAAATATTTATGACTTGCCCGAAGATTTGGCCGCAAAAGCAATGATTTTGGCGAAAAAACTGGCGGGGCATATGACAGAAAAACTTCAGTGCGACGGATTTAATTTAGTTCAGAATAATGGGGAAGTGGCAGGTCAGACCGTATTTCATTTTCACTTGCATTTGATACCGAGATACAAAGAGGGCGATAACCGGGATTTGCTGATCTGGAATCAGTTACAGTATAAAGAGGGAGAGACAGAAGAACTTGTGAAGCTGTTGACCCTGTAAGACAGCATATATTCTGGGGAATATTACCCTGAGTGTATTAGAACACAGTGTTCTTTTGTGCACTCAGGGTATGAAAGATGGATTTACTTTGCGGCAGCCTCTTCAATTAATTGAATGATCGTATCGATGGAATTCAGCTGCTGGCTGTTTTCCATGGCATGCATATAAGGGGTGGGATCATGGAACATGTGCTGAATGGCATTACTTAATGAATCCTTGGTAAGCTGTTCCTCTTCAATAACGTAACTGAATCCTTGCTTTTCAAATGAGCGGGCATTTAAGATCTGATCTCCGCGGCTTGCGTTTGCAGACAGGGGAATCAGGATATTGGGAATATGCAGCGCCAGTATTTCACAGATGGCATTTGCGCCTGCTCTTGAAATGACCAGATCGGATATGGCAAAAAAGTCGCTGAGTTCTTTTTTGGCATATTCAAATTGAGCATACCCGTTATAATTATCCAATGAAGGGTCTAAATTTCCTTTCCCGCACAGGTGGATAATCTGATACGTTTGGCACAATTCCGGAAGAGATTCTCGGATTACCTTGTTGATAAACTGCGATCCGGTGCTTCCTCCCACAACGAGAATCACCTTCTTATTGGCAGTAAAATGACATAATTCCAGGGCTCGGACAGGATTGCCGGACAGTAGTTCTTTTCGGATAGGAGAACCGCTCAGAACGGCCTTTTCCGGTGGAAGATATTTGACCGTTTCAGGAAAATTGCAGCATACCTTTTGCGCGGCAGGAATGGCAAGCTTATTTGCAAGGCCGGGGGTCAGGTCAGATTCGTGGATAATAGCCGGGATCTTGCAATGTTTTGCTGCAAGTATTACAGGTACGGATACAAAACCGCCCTTTGAAAAGATAACGTCGGGTTTTAGCTTTTTCATCCAGCGAATGGCTTGGGCATATCCTTTTAATACTTTAAAGGGATCTGTAAAATTTTTGATATCGAAATAGCGCCTAAATTTACCGGAAGAAATACTATGATAGGGGATATCGTATTCTTCGATCAGCTTTTTTTCGATTCCCTGGTAAGAGCCTATGTAGTGAATGTCATAGCCCAGGGATTTTAATTTTGGAAGTAGTGCAATGTTGGGAGTGACGTGGCCGGCGGTGCCGCCTCCGGTAAGAATAATTCTTTTCATTTTATATTCCTCCAATGAACGATTTAATATAGTCTTTACCATATACTATTCATATATTATACGCTGAGGAAAAAATGTCAAGAAAACACTTGAAAAAATAGCTTTTTCTACCTAAAATGAGGCCTAATGATACATTAGGAGGAAGCTATGGAAGCAAGGAATTTCCGCTATTTATTTGAGAATACAGACGATGGTATCGTCCTATCCGGCGGTATCTGGGATATGAGAGATAATCAGTGTACGAATTTTGCTTATGTATGCGGAATGAGAAATAAAAAAGAGGTAGACAACGAAGGGCATGGTGCCATGTTCCGCTTTGAAAGGAACAATGAGCCGTGTCATATTTTTATATTGGCCTCTTTTTCTATTTATTATATAAAGACCTTGCTGAGAATGCTGCATCGTCATCAATTAAGAACGGTTTTATTGCCATATGTCAGCTTGCAGCATCGTCTGGCGCTGCTTCAGTGGTATCAGGGAGAGCGAAAATTGGAGCCAGGGCTTGCAGAATTTATGGAACATCCATATACGTATTTGAAGAATACCGGCGTTGAGAATGTATATCTTTTGCAAGGAAATGGTGAAGTGTGGAGAGGGGAGGAGCATCAGTTTGCCTCGGGACATCATTTTGAATTATTGGACAAGGGAAAGCTTCAAACAATAAACGAGATGGAGGGTCATTACGTCCCTGTAGTAAAAGCGGGTTATATCATAGAAAATGACTGGCTTTTTTATTTCGGACATTATGAACCGGATGTCAGTCTCTATGAGCAGCCGGGCAGTATTATTAATTCCACGATTGTAATGTTTCAATGTCCTCTTCATACCGGCAGCGATGAGACGGACAGTGTAATGGCCGGAAAAGTGTTTTCCAGGCAAAAGAACTGTGTTCCATACTTTGATATAGAAGAGAAAAACTGTTTTTATAAGTGCATATATGAAGAAGATTACACAGTTTACCGAAAACATAAAAAACAATACCGAGAGGAAGGGTGCTTTGGTACATTGACTGTCGGTAATGTGAATATGGGTCGATATTTACAGGAAATATTCGGACGTTTTTATGGTGTTAGGAAGCAGATCAGAGCTATCACCATATCGAGCTGCGGAAATCGGGAGTATTGGAACCGCCAATGCCTTACGATGATGTTGGGAGAAGATCTCCAATATTGGGTATGCGGTCTGGATCGTACCACATCTCCCTTTGTAATATCGGATGTAGCAGTGGCCAGCCCATTAAATAGAATCGTTACCATAAGTGAAGAATATGGGTACTGTTTTTCGGGATATTTGGTGCCTTTTGAAGAAGATAATGTAGTTCTGTAAGATGTTGTCATAATATGGAAAAACATGCGATGAAAAAAGTGCATTCCCCCCTTTTCAAAAGGGTTGTCATTATTTTATAATGATATCCATAAAATAGAAAGGGGACAAGCGACGTGATGAAAGACCTTATTTTTGAATTTGCAGACCAATATGCGGTATTGGGGATTCTGGCAGTTGTATTATTGGCAGTATTTCTTCTTTGGAGAATGCACCGTCAGGTAAAAAAGCTGAACCGGAATCTGGGCATGATCACAGGGAAGATTCAAGAATATTTTAATGTGATCATGGAGGATGAAGAGCCGGAAGGCGTACAAGCCGCTCCGGCAAGGGATACACGTCGAAGTGATTGGGAAGTTACAAAAGAAGAACGGGATTTTTTGCTGTCGGGAAGAAAAGAGCAGCATCCGGATCCGGAGGATGAGGCAGTATTCAATGCGGTGATGCAAGAATATTTTTCATAACAACGCAAGTACGCCTTTATACATACGAAATGAAGAAACAATGTCTGATGGCAATTTTAATAAACGAGGTTTGTAAGAAAAACATCAGTAAAATGTAAGAAATAGAATAAAACCGTAAAATAAAAAAAGTCTGGAAAGTATTGATTTTCCAGGCTTTTTTGCATCTTCAAAAAAATGGGTATGAAAACTTGACAAGAATACATGTATTTGCTATAATGCGAATGTAACAAGTTTGTAATATTTGTAACAAATTTGAATAAAACAGCATAAAACATGTAATACTAAAATAATAATAGAAAGCTTGACAACATTCCTTTATGCTGATAGGAGGTCAAAATGAATATTAACAAAAAGGTTGTAGAAGGCGCGGCGGTTGCAGTATTTGTAATGGCTATTACGGTGACATCAGTTGCAACAGACCATGTAGACACAAAAGCAAAATATATCCAGGAAGAGTCATATCAGGAAGAAGCGGCAATGGCGGCTGCTACGAAAGAGAAAGCAATCATTGATGTGGTTGCAGCAGCAGAAGGAACGGAAGTTGAGAAGGAAGATACTTCCCTTTCCGAAGTCGGTGAAGAGAAGAAAGACGTATCTCCTGAAACCGCAGAAAACGGACAGGAAGAGGAGGAGCAGCCGAAGCAGGATGAAAAAGCGGCTCAGGAACCGGAGCAGGCGGATCATAAGGAAGGCCAGTCGGATCAGGATGTGAAAGAAGCTCAGGAACCGGAGCAGGCAGAAGAGGCAAAGGAAGCTTCTCCAGAGGAAGCCAAGGCAGATCAGTCCAAACCGGAAGAAGAAGCTAAGGAAGAACAGTCGGAAGAAAAGAAGGACGTAGAAGAAGAAAAGCCGGAAGAAAAGAAGGACGTAGAAGGAAAGCCGGAAGAAGAGAAGGACGTAGAAGGAAAGCCGGAAGAAAAGGAGACATCCAAGGAAGCGCAGCCAGAAGAAAAGAAAGATGTTCAGGAAGCACAGCCAAAGCAGGGCAGCGGATCTGAGGAAGGAAAAACGTCTGAAGAAGCGAAGACTCCTGGAGATACCGAGAAGCAGGAGGAAGAACAGCCCAAAGAAGAGCAGACTGCTTCAGAGTGGACAACAAAGCTCATGCCTAACGTTGAGGAGTATTTGAATATCCGCGGAGAAGCCAATGAGGAAGCAGAGGTGCTCGGCAAGCTTCGCAGAGGCGATGCCGCAGATATTATAGAACGTGGAGAGGAATGGAGCAAAATCTCTTCCGGAAGCGTGGAAGGCTATGTAAAGAATGAATTCTGTGTTTTTGATGAAGCAGCAGAAACGATGGCTTATGAACTGGGAACCGTATATGCCACGGCATCTACCGGAGGATTGCGTGTACGGGCACAGGCAAATTCAGAAGAAGAGACTGAGATTGTCCATGTCCTGGAAGAAGGCGAAAAAATAAAAGTTGATACTGAAGCAGAAGCACCGGAAGGCTGGGTAGCTGTAAAAAATTCCGATACTACAGCTTATGTAAGTGCAGAGTTTGTAACGGTTGAGTTAAAGCTGGGAAAAGCTATTTCTATTGAAGAAGAGCGGGAAGCAATTCGCAGGGCAGAAGAAGAAGCTGCTGCAAAACAGAGAGAAGCCCAGAAGTCTTCCTCTTCCCAGACCTCCAGCAGCGGAACTCAGCAGAGAGGAGCAGTGGCGGCTTCTTATGATGACGTAACTCTTTTGGGAGCGTTGATCCAATGCGAAGCAGGTGGAGAATGTTACGAAGGACAGGTGGCAGTAGGCGCTGTTGTAATGAATCGCTTGAGAAGAGGATATGCCGGAAGCATTTATGGCGTTATCTATCAGAGCGGCCAGTTTTCCCCGGCATCCAGCGGAGCCTTGGCAAATGTGTTGGCAAACGGTGTCAACGGAAGCTGCCTGTCTGCCGCACAGGAGGCGATTAACGGGGCCGATAACGTAGGCGGGGCAACCCAATTCCGCAGCGCAAGTTCCGGGCAAGCCGGAATTGTTATTGGCAACCATGTATTTTATTAAAAAAATGTATAAAAATAATCATATGGTATTCCAAGAAGGAGTTTGCTTTTTGGAATACCATATTTTATTCGTTACTATTTACGGTCCAGGAGCCGTGAATAGCAACTTTGATACCGGACGGCAATGAAGAAATTGGTATTGTTCTTGTAATCTTAGTAGAATTATAGTAATATGATAAAAAGAAGCCGGTCATCAGAAAAGGAGGCGGTCAAGTGGAAGGTATTTTTTGGTTGGCCATATTGATTTTAATGGTTGTGATTGAAATCATCACATTGGGTTTGACGACCATTTGGTTTGCCGGAGGAGCTCTTATAGCATTTTTGGCCAGTCTGGCGGGCGCAGGCTTGCCGGTGCAGGCGGTTTTGTTCTTTGTAGTATCCTTAGGCTTATTATTGGGAACGCGGCCTTTCGCTATGAAATATTTTAATAAGGACCGGACAAAGACGAATGCCGAGAGCTTGATCGGAGCGACGGCTGTAGTTATGGAGGATATTGATAATCTACAGGCAGTAGGCCGGGTGCAGGTGAATGGTCAGGAATGGTCTGCCAGGTCCAGCAGCGGTTTTGGGATTCCGAAGGGAAAAACAGTTCTGGTTGAAGAGATCCGGGGCGTAAAATTAGTTGTAAAAGAAAAAATGGAGGAATAACGATGGGACCAATTATTGGAGTAGTAATATTAATTGTTTTTATTTTACTTATTCTGGCGTCTTGTATTAAGATCGTACCTCAGGCTCACGCCATGGTAATTGAGCGGCTGGGCGGCTATCAGGGTACTTGGGGCGTGGGAATACATTTTAAGATGCCGTTTATTGACCGGGTTGCCAGAAGAGTGCTTCTGAAAGAGCAGGTTGTGGATTTTGCACCCCAGCCGGTTATTACCAAAGATAACGTAACGATGCGGATAGATACGGTAGTGTTTTTTCAGATTACAGATCCGAAGCTATTTGCCTATGGGGTGGAGAATCCTATCATGGCGATTGAGAACCTGACCGCCACCACATTGCGTAATATTATCGGAGATATGGAACTAGATGAGACATTGACTTCCAGAGAGACGATCAACACTAAAATGCGGGCATCCCTGGATGTGGCCACAGACCCCTGGGGCATTAAGGTAAACCGTGTGGAATTAAAAAATATTATACCGCCCGCGGCGATTCAGGATGCAATGGAAAAGCAGATGAAAGCGGAACGGGAGCGCCGGGAGGCAATTCTCAAGGCAGAAGGAGAAAAGAAGTCCACGATTCTTGTGGCAGAAGGAAAGAAAGCATCTGCCATTCTGGATGCAGAGGCGGAAAAACAGGCGGCGATCCTGCGGGCAGAGGCTCAGAAGGAAGCTACGATCCGTGAGGCAGAAGGCCAGGCGGAAGCCATTCATAAAATTCAGCAGGCAAATGCGGATGGTCTTCGGTATCTGAAAGAAGCTGGGGCAGATCAAGCTGTATTGCAGTTGAAGAGCCTGGAGGCATTTGCAAAGGCGGCGGACGGAAAGGCGACCAAGATTATTATTCCCTCGGAGATTCAGGGGATTGCCGGATTGGCGAAATCTGTCGTTGAGATAGCACAGAAATAATTTTATAGGAGATAGAACCCGGGCTGTCTGCCTTATGACAGCCCGATTTATCATTATAAGAGATAAGAAGCGGAAGGAGAACACCATGAATTTAACGGGACGCAGTTTTTTGAAGCTGAAGGATTTTACACCTGAGGAAATTACATATCTGATCGATTTGTCTGGAGAGTTGAAGGAGAAGAAAAAACAGGGAATCGCCCATGATGTTTTAAAAGGGAAAAATATTGCCCTTATTTTTGAGAAAACAAGTACTCGAACCAGGTGCTCCTTTGAAGTAGCTGCCCATGATCTGGGGATGCATGTCACATATCTGGACCCCAGCGGATCCCAGATTGGAAAAAAAGAAAGCATTCGGGATACGGCCCGTGTGCTGGGGAGAATGTTTGATGGAATAGAATATCGGGGATATGGACAGAAAATCGTAGAGGAATTGGCAAAATACGCCGGCGTTCCCGTATGGAATGGCCTGACCAATGAATTCCATCCTACTCAAATGCTCGCAGACGTGTTGACGATCAAAGAGAGATTTGGTTATTTAAAAGGAATCCGACTGGTATATATGGGGGACGCCCGTTATAATATGGGAAATTCCCTGATGGTAGTCTGTGCCAAGTTGGGAATGGACTTTGTAGCTTGTACCAACAGACAATATTTTCCGGAAGAAGATCTGGTTGCTTATTGCCAGGATGTGGCGAAAGAGACCGGGGCTTCCATTACACTTACGGAGGATGTGGCGGAAGGAACGAAGGATGCAGATGTCATTTATACTGACGTATGGGTATCCATGGGAGAACCGGATGAAGTTTGGGAGACCAGGATACGGGAGCTTTCTCCGTATCAGGTCAATCAGAAAGCTATGGAACATGCGAAAGATTCCGCCATTTTTATGCATTGTCTTCCGGCTTTTCATGATTTGCAGACGGAGATTGGAAAGAAGATTTTTGAGAAGTTCGGGATTTCAGAAATGGAAGTTACGGATGAGGTATTTGAGAGCAGCCGTTCAGTTGTGTTTGATGAAGCGGAAAACAGGATGCATACCATCAAAGCAGTTATGTACGCTACGCTGAAAGGATGAAAGAGAATAAAATGGAACCCATGCTTCATAAGCGCCAGAGAACGAGCTGGCTGGGCAAAACTATTTATAGTTATGAAGAAATAGATTCTACCAATACAGAAGGAAAGCGGTTGGCGGAAAAAGGGGCGCCCCACGGGAGTGTCATACGTGCCCAGGTACAGACAGCGGGAAGAGGCAGGCGCGGACGCAGTTGGAGTTCCCCCAAAGATGCAGGAATCTGGTTCAGTATCATCTTAAGGCCGGACATTGCGCAAGAATCGGCCCCTGTTCTGACGTTGGCTGCGGCTATGGCTGTGGTCAGGGCAATCCGGCGGCTGCCAGGGGCAAAGCCTCAAATTAAATGGCCGAATGATGTGGTGATGTCCGGGAAAAAAGTGTGCGGTATATTAACGGAAATGAGCCCCCAAAAAGAAGGCGTGGATTATATTGTGGTAGGTATTGGCATCAATATGAGACAGCAGGCGTTTCCGCCGGATATTATTGCAACTGCCACATCCCTGGAACAGGAGCTGCCAGAGACGGTTGTTTCTGGTGAAATGCTTTTTACTGCTGTGCTGGAAGCGTTTGAAACGTATTATGATAAATTTATGCAGACTGGTGATGCGAGTTTGTTTTTAGAAGAGTATCATGGAAGTCTGGCAAACAAAGACAGGCAGGTAAAGGTATTGGATCCACAGGGCGATTATGAGGGGATTGCCAGAGGAATTAATAGGCGGGGAGAACTTTTGGTGGAACGGGAAGGAACTCTTAGCACAGTGAATGCCGGAGAGGTATCCGTCCGGGGCATCTACGGATATGCGCCTTAGAGGAGATCAGATATGGAAAGGAATGAGACGGTTCTCTGCGGAGCCAGCGTTTATACACAGAAATTTTATTTAAACGAACAGTTTAAAAGCCTGCCGGAAGGGATCCGGGAGGAATTACAAATTATGTGCGTACTGTATACAGAGGATGTGGGGGGCGTAATAAGGCTGGTTTTTGATGAGGAGGGAAACCTTCAGTTTGAAACAGACTGTGAAGAGGGCGATCTGCTTTATGATGAGATTGGAAGTATCTTAAAAATAAAGCAGCTTCAAAGGAACAGAATGGAATTGTTAGAATCTCTGGAGTTATATTACAAGGTATTTATACTGGGACAAGCATATAGCGGAGAGGATGTTTAGGTGAGAGTATGCTGTTAGTGAGTGATGTTGGAAATACAAATTTAACCTTTGGGGTGTTTGACGGGGATCGGATTGTTTCGACCTTTCGTATGACCACAAAGCAGCCGAGAACATCGGATGAATATGGGATCCATCTTAGAAGTATGCTGCTTCATAATCATGTTCAGCCGGAGGAAATTGAGGATGTGATCATAGCGTCTGTTGTGCCAAATGTGATGCATTCTTTATTGAGCGCGACCATTAAGTATCTGGACAAGCAGGCCATTGTGGTAGAGCCGGGCATCAAGACGGGGATCCGTATCCTCGCGGAAAATCCCAAACAAGTAGGAGCGGATAAAATTGTGGACGCTGCGGCAGCCTTTGAATTGTATGGAGGGCCTGTTTTTGTGATTGATTTCGGTACGGCTACAACCTATGATTTTGTAGATGAATCCGGAGCCCTGGTATCTAGCGTGATCGCGCCTGGAATCCGAACTTCCGCCCAGGCATTGTGGCAGGCGGCGGCCAAGCTCCCGGAAATTGAAATTCGTAAGCCAGACAGTATTCTGGCAAAGGAAACTATCGCTTGTATGCAAGCAGGCATCGTGTTTGGCCAGATCGGTCAGACAGAGTATATTGTCAACCGCACAAAAGAGGAAACAGGACTAAAAGACTTAAAAGTGGTGGCGACCGGAGGACTTGGAAAAATCATTGCCAATGAGACAGAGAGTATCGATATTTATGACCCAAATTTAACGCTGCAAGGGCTTCGTATTATTTACCATAAACAAAAGCGTGGAAAAGTATGAAGCCGTTAAAGATTGGCAATATTTCGCTGGATAATAATTTAATATTGGCGCCGATGGCAGGCGTCACGGATTTGCCTTTTCGTTTGCTATGCAAAGAACAGGGCGCCGGGCTGATCTGCATGGAGATGGTAAGTGCAAAAGCTATTTTTTACCATAATAAAAATACGGAAGCCCTTCTGGAAATCAATCCGAAAGAAAAACCGGTGTCCTTGCAGTTATTTGGCTCAGATCCGGATATCATCAGTGAAATGGCAAAACGGATTGAGGAACGGCCCTTTGATATCCTGGATTTTAATATGGGGTGCCCGGTACCCAAAGTGGTAAATAACGGCGAGGGTTCGGCCTTAATGAAACAGCCGAAGCTGGTAGCAGAGATTTTGAGAAAAACGGTGCAGGCGATTCAAAAGCCTGTGACGATAAAAATCCGTAAGGGGTTTGACGATTCTTCTGTAAATGCAGTGGAAATTGCCAGGATTGCCGAGGCCTGCGGTGTTTCAGCCATTGCTGTCCATGGCAGGACCAGAGAGCAATACTATTCCGGAACAGCGGACTGGGACATCATACGCCAGGTAAAAGAGGCCGTGTCCATTCCAGTGATTGGAAATGGGGATATTACCGGGCCAAAGGATGTGGTCCGCATGGAAAAAGAAACAGGCTGCGACGGCTTTATGATTGGCCGCGGCGCCAGAGGGAATCCCTGGATTTTCAGACAAATCCGGGAGTTTTTTGAAACTGGCGCAGAACCCTTTGCACCTACTTGGGAAGAAGTAACGGATACGATTTTGCGGCATGCCAGAATGCAGTTACAGGTAAAAGGAGAATATACAGGGATTCGGGAGATCCGCAAGCATGCGGCTTGGTATACCAGCGGATATCATAATTCTGCCAAGCTTCGGGGAAGGATCAATGAAATAGAAACGTATCAGCAATTGGAGGAATTATTCCAACGCCTTTCGTCATATAATGAAGAAAAAAGGACAAGGGCGTGATGTGGTTGAGGGACATATTCCAACGTTTCAAGCGTAGGAAGAGTCGGAAGAAAACAGCGGAAGAACAAGAAGAACAGGGGAAGAAGGAAAATCCTTATTTACCCTACATCCGGGAAATTATCAGCCAGATACTTCCCCAAAGGGGACTGGATTATGGAAGGATGCGTCTTCTGATCATAGATACGGATACAGAGCCGGAATCGGTATTTTGGGAAGACGATGTGATGGCAGCACTGGAAGAACTGTCTCCGGATTTGAATTTCTTAACGATTCTAACGGATCGGTCTGCATATTTTCAGGAATATGTTGAGACAATGTATGAAGAAAACGGTTTGCTTGTCTGCATGGATGAAAAAAATTGCCAGAGCCAGTACAGAGCCAATACGGTGCTGGATTTTGAGCAGAGAGGAAAGCTGTGGGAGCTGGAATTGCAGGAGCCCTTTGTTTACCTCCCCATCTATAAAAAAAGCTGGCAAACCGGGGAAAATCTTGACATTTTTGTACCTATCGGGTATAATACTGTGACTGTAAAAGGAATTCTTGCAGTAGAGAGAAGAGGAAGGATGTTATAAATAGTTATGGAAAAGAAAAATATCTTGACATATGAAGGCTTGCAAAAGCTTGAGAATGAATTACATGATTTGAAAGTAGTCAAACGAAAAGAAGTGGCTGAGAAGATAAAGGAAGCAAGAGAGCAGGGCGACCTTTCGGAGAATGCGGAATACGACGCGGCAAAGGACGATCAGCGCGATATTGAAGCAAGAATTGAAGAGATTGAAAAAATCCTCAAAAATGCAGAGGTTGTGGTAGAAGACGAAGTAGACCTGGATAAAATTAACATTGGCTGTAAAGTAAGGATTTATGACTGTGAATTTGAAGAAGAATTGGAATATAAAATTGTAGGTTCCACAGAGGCTAATAGCCTTCAAGGTAAGATTTCCAACGAATCTCCGGTAGGAAAAGCGCTGATCGGCGCAAAGGTGGGAGAGACTGTGAAAGTAGAGACCCAGGCCGGAGTCTTGGAATATAAGGTTTTGGAGATCCAGCGTTCTAATTAACAGTGAATCTAAGATGCGGTACTCGTGAAGAAGAGGAGAGAAGAGATGGCGGGAAAAAGTCAAAATGTGCAGGAGCAGGATGTCAATCAGTTGTTGAAGGTGCGCAGGGATAAACTGAAAGAACTTCAGGAAAGCGGCAGAGACCCTTTTCTGATTACAAAATATGATGTAACCCATCACAGTAAGGATATTAAGGAGAAGTTTGACAGCTTAGAGGGGCAGCAGGTATCTGTTGCGGGAAGGATTATGTCCAAACGTGTGATGGGAAAAGCTTCTTTTTGCCATATCCAGGATTTAAAAGGGGATATTCAGTCTTATGTTGCCAGGGACAGCCTGGGCGAAGAACCCTACAAGGACTTCAAGAAATTAGATGTAGGAGATATCGTGGGAATTAACGGTGAAGTATTTAAGACAAAGACCGGAGAGATTTCCATCCATGCATCTAAGATTACATTATTGTCAAAGAGCCTGCAGATTCTGCCGGAAAAATTCCATGGCTTGACCAATACGGATATCCGTTATCGCCAGCGCTATGTGGACTTAATTATGAATGCGGATGTAAAGGATACCTTTATTAAGCGCTCCAAAGTATTAAGTTCCATTCGGAGATATTTGGATGGTCAGGGCTTTATGGAAGTAGAGACTCCTATGCTGGTATCCAATGCCGGCGGCGCGGCAGCGCGTCCCTTTGAGACGCACTTTAATGCTTTGAACGAAGAGTTTAAGCTTCGCATTTCTCTGGAGCTGTATTTGAAGCGTCTGATTGTAGGCGGTATGGAACGTGTCTATGAAATCGGCCGGGTATTCCGGAATGAGGGCCTTGATACCAGACATAATCCGGAATTTACGTTGATGGAGCTGTATCAGGCATATACAGATTATCATGGCATGATGGATTTGACGGAGAATCTCTTCCGCTATGTTGCGAAAGAGGTAACAGGTTCCGAAGTAATTACCTATGGCGGGAATGAGATGGATTTGTCCAAGCCCTTTGCCCGTATCACTATGATAGATGCTGTAAAGCAATATGCCAATGTGGACTTTGACGAGATTGCGGATACGGCGGAAGCGAAGAAGGTAGCTGACCAGCATCATGTGGAATATGAAGACAGGCATGAAAAAGGCGATATTTTAAGCTTGTTCTTTGAAGAATATGTAGAAGAACACTTGATTCAGCCTACGTTTGTCATAGACCATCCCATTGAGATATCGCCCCTTACGAAGAAAAAACCGGATAAGCCGGGATATGTGGAACGTTTCGAGCTTTTCATGAATGGCTGGGAGATGGCGAACGCCTATTCCGAGTTGAACGATCCCATAGATCAGCGTGAGCGCTTCGAGGCCCAGGAGAAGCTGTTTGCAGCCGGAGATGAGGAAGCAAACCATACGGACGAAGATTTCCTGAATGCATTATGCGTGGGAATGCCGCCCACAGGCGGAATTGGATATGGAATTGACCGATTGGTGATGATGCTGACGAATTCTCCTGCGATTCGGGATGTTTTACTCTTTCCGACAATGAAGACGCTGGATGGAAATGATAATGGAAAGAAGACGGAAAAAGCTCCGGAAAAGATTGATTTTTCCAATGTAAAGATTGAGCCGCTGTTTGAAGAAACCGTTGATTTTGATACCTTTGCAAAATCCGATTTCCGTGCGGTGAAAATATTAGCCTGCGAGGCGGTTCCCAAGTCCAAGAAGCTTTTGAAGTTCACTTTGGACGATGGGGTGCGCAAGGATCGTGTGATTTTAAGCGGAATTCACGAATACTATGAGCCGGAGGACCTGGTTGGCAAGACCGTAATCGCGATCGTAAATCTGCCTCCGAGAAATATGATGGGCATTGACTCCGAGGGTATGCTGATCTCTGCTGTCCACGAGGAGGACGGCCAGGAAGGATTGAATCTTTTGATGGTAGATGATCGGATTCCGGCAGGGGCAAAACTCTACTAAGATGTATTAAGAAAATGGCATAATCAACAAAGCAAATGGGCAGTTCCATAGTGGGATTGCCCATTTTTAGAAATGAGGGTAACGGAAATGGAAAAAGACCCGTTTCAGGAATATTTGAAAGGATTAGAACCGGATAAGGCCAGCAAAGGCTATGCCTGGAGTACGGCAATTGGTCTTCAGGCAGTAGACGGACTCAAACCATCGAAGTATTTAATTGATACTGCTATTCAGAATATTGAGGGTAAAATTACAATAAAGGAAGCGCAGAACCTTGTGGACAGTTACTATAAAGAAAGGCCAGCGCCCTGGTCAGGTGATGAGCGTACGGAAGAGGCGGACAAGGTATCGTCTCGTATTGTGGAGATACTTTCTGAAACAGCCTTTTCATTTTCTACCAACGAATATATCGCTATTCATCGTAAACTTTTTCAGGGCATTTATAAACATGCTGGAAAGTTCAGAGATTACAACATAACGAAAAAGGAATGGGTGCTGGACGGAGCGACTGTGATCTATGGCAGCGCTTCAGAACTGAGGGCTACGCTTGAATATGACTTCTCTCAGGAAAAGAGCTTTAGTTATAAAGGTCTTTCGATGGATGGCATCATTCATCATCTGGCTTTGCTTATTTCTGGATTGTGGCAAATCCATATCTTTGGAGAGGGAAACACAAGGACAACGGCGGTATTTTTTATCAAATATTTGAAGACGCTGGGATTTTCAGTAACCAATGATATATTTGCAGAAAACGCATGGTATTTCAGAAATGCACTTGTCCGCGCGAACTACACCAATTTACAGAAGAATGTTCACGAAACAACGGAGTATCTGGAAAGCTTCCTCAGAAATCTGCTTTTGAATGTGAAAAATGAACTTCACAACCGAGAACTGCATATAAGTGGACTTTGGAAAGAGGAAGTCTGATAGAGGGGTTGCCAATTTGTAACACCTCTTTTTTAAAGCTCCAGATTCTTCGAAAAAAGCTGCAACTGTTGCGGCAATTACAGTACCTGCCCTGCAAGGTAACACTCTCGTATATAATCCCGGGGCTGATAGAAAAAATCAGTATTGTAATTTGAAATAGCTTCACTGATCCAGGAATCATATACGCTAAAAAGAGTTTCCAGAATGTCAGATTGAACCTCAGACGGAGTCACATCTTCAATGAGTCGCTCATATACTTCTCCGATATCCCAATAGTCCGGAACTTCATATTTACATTTTCCCACATTGTCGTAAGCACCGGAGTTAATATTTGCCATGTTAATATATTCATCTGCAACCCGGGCGATAGGTTCGCAATGCAGTACGTCTGCATATTTGTAAATGCGGGTGACATTTTTTACCCCCAAAAGCTTTACCACATCACCACGCGAATGCTTTTTCTCCCTGCCAATGTATTCAATAAGGCTGCATGTGTACATCAGTGCGCTGTCATTTATCATTGAATCTTTGTTATATTTGGCTGTTTGTATCATAGGAAAAGCTACAATTTCTTTGCTTCCATGATATAATATAGTTTCGTCCATTCGCATTTCTCCCGTTCCTAATTATTTCTTGATATATAGTTTAGCATAGCCAAAAAATTTCTACAAGTCTTCCCAAAATAGATTTTCCATAGCAAAAAACATCACTTTTTTAACGAAAAACCATGTATTTTAACCTGATTCTTTATGGGATAATATCACTATCAAAAGAGGAACGGCCATCCTCATAGAAGACGAAAAAAGCGCGCTTTTACAATCATGACAAACAAAAATAAGGAGAGATCAAGAATGAAGACAATGTATGCAGAAGCACAGCCGGGAAAAGTTGTATTAAAAGAAAAAGAAATTGGTGCTCCGGGATTTGGTCAAGTATTGTTAAAAGCGAAATATTCTGCAATGAGCCCTGGAACGGAAAACGGACTGCTTGGCGAGCATATTGTACCGCTGCCAACAAGCATTGGTTATGCGATGGCGGCAGAAGTAATTGAAGTAGGTGAAGGAGTTCGTGATTTAAAGGTGGGCGACCACGTTGTTACAACGGGAGAACATGCGCAGTATCTTTTGATGGATGAATTAAATTGTACGATTTGTCCGGAAAATGTAGATTTAAAACAGGCAGCTTTCTGGAATCTTGGACATACCGGAATGTATGCGCTTCGCCGTTCCAATTTACAGTTGGGCGAGCCCTGCGCCGTATTAGGCCAGGGGTTTGTAGGGGCAATCACCGCTCAGGTTGCAAGGATTGCAGGCGCTCTGCCGGTGATTGTGACAGATTTGGATAATGGACGTTTGGACGCAGCCAGAAAGATGGGAGTAGATATCGCGATCAATTCCAAAGAAGATCCGGACGGACTGCAAAGAGAAGTAGAAAAGCTTGGCCTTGGCGGACTGCCGGTTATCTTTGAAGCCACCGGGGCAAGAGGGCCTTTGATGCAGGCAGCAGAACTGATTGGAGAGCGCGGACGTCTTGTTATGATTTCACAGGTACATGGGGAAGCAATGCCTCCGATCGACGATCCGATTATGCAAAAAGGCGCCAGCCTGATTGGTACATATGTAAATTCCAAACCGTTTAAATTGAGAAGAGCAGATCTCTTTATTGACGGCGTATGGCCGCCGGTAATGCATCGTGACCTGGGACGTTACGCTAATTCAGATGTTTGGACCAGCGATGAAGACATTCAGGCATTTTTGAAACTGATCTCTTACGGAAAATTAGACATTACGCCGTTGATCAGCCATGAATTCCCATATACGGATATCCCTGCTGCTTACGAGAAGTATGTTTATCCGGAGGTAAATCCCCAGATGATCGGCGGATTGATTTCCTGGATTTAATTACAGTGCGACAATACATAGTGATAAGATAAACGCTTTTCATGATAGAAATAGAGAAAGGAATATGAAAATGACAAAACAACCAAAATTCTTTGGCCGGGCATTACTGCTTTGCATACTGGGCGTAGTATTTATGTTCATTTTTTCCGGTCTGCAAAGCGACCAGATTAACATTATACAGGCATTTGTCACAGCAGAGGGCGGCGGCTGGACGCAGGTTCAGACACAGCTTCCGATGACCATTGGAAACTTTGTATGTATCGTATTGACTTTTGTATACGGTTCCCTGTTTATCAAATTCGGAGTGAAAAAACCACTGATTGTCGTTCTTGCCATCACGGCAGTTGGCGTAATCGGCATTGCTCTTGCAAATGGACTGGATTGCAACGGCGGCGCGGCTTCCGGAAATTATACATTATACTGTATTTCCATGTTTGTTGTCCGCTGCGGCTGCATGATTTTACAGATGGCGGGCTTCCAGCTTGTAGCCAACTGGTTTATTCGTTATCGTGGACAGATTATGGGAATCATTACAATGGGCAGCCCGCTGTTCTCTGTAATCGGTACGTCCGTAATGTCTACCTTTATTGCAAAAAAGTTGGGCGGCGATTATCGACCGTTTTACATTGGGATTGCCCTTATTATTGTTGCCATTTGTCTGATTATTGCATTTGGTATCAAAGACACGCCGGAAGAAGCAGGCTTGTATCCGGATGGAGCGCAGACTCCGCCGAAATCTGAAAAGGGAGAAGAGGTTAATCTGACCGTCGGCCAGGTATTGCGCCAGGGCAAAGCATGGCAGTTAATCATTTCTTTTGGCGCGTTTCAGTTTACGATTGCAGCCTGTATGGGTTCCATGGCAGTCCGTTATATGAGTCTTGGCGGACTGGAGGTATGGCTGAATGCGGTGAAATACCTTGCCGTCGGGGCAATCCTTGGAATCCCCATGAGTTATGTATTTGGATTTTTGGATGACAAATTTGGTTCTGTAAAAGCCTCTATTGTATTAGGAGTGACAGAATTAATTCCGGTGCTTGCATTAATGCTGCAGCCGGTAGGCGGCAATACAACTATGATGCTTCTTTGGGGATTCGGGGTTGCCTGCATGACCGGCGGCGTACCCACGCTTCACCCCTGCATTACATCTTTTGCTTACGGCAGAAAAGAATACCAGTCCGCCAACCGTATCATCATGGCGATCCAGTTAATTCCGTATTCCTTTGCCGCAATGATGATGACAGTTTTGATTCAGTCAGGAAAAGCAACTTTGGCATATATCATTCTGATGGTAGTAATTGCAGTTGGTATCATAGCAACTGCATCCATGCTGAAAATGGAAGACGCCAATGCATCCGACCGTATGTATGGAGATCATAAGGCATAAAGAATCATGTAAAGTGCTGTTCAGACCAGAACCAGGAGGAAAGATTGAAAATGAAATTAGAAATTATAAATACAACCGTCGCAAACAATTATACTTCTACTGCAGTTGCCTCCACCGTTACCGCGGTTTCCTATAAGGAAGACGGCAAAGATGCATTTGTTTCGGCAGGAGACGGCAAAGTTCTTGTGCTTGTGGTAGACGGCGTTCAAAAAGACCTGCTTGCGGGGAAAACGTATGATGTAAAAGACAGTTATAAAATCCAGCCGGTTCGGATTACCCGAATCGGCGGCCCCAGCGCTGCTCCATGGTCCGGCGCCAAAGAAGATGAAAAAGCAACCTATTACTTTCGCCAGTCCCTG
This sequence comes from Lachnospiraceae bacterium, assembly GCA_022790855.1. Taxonomy (GTDB): domain Bacteria; phylum Bacillota; class Clostridia; order Lachnospirales; family Lachnospiraceae; genus 14-2. Next base: position 138,171 of record JAAVYA010000028.1, read on the forward strand.
TTGGTGGACGGTGGAAAAATTGTAGACGATGCTTCCGTTACAGATACGATCCAAAGCGGTTCTTATGATGAAAAAAGCGCAAATGGCATAACAATCCATGCAGATGGAGCGCATTTTAATGGAATCCTGCTTGACAACGGAACTGAGTATGAGATCAAAAATTCGGAATTTTTCGCTTACGGAGACGGCGGCGATGACCTTGCCGGATGGGGAGCCTCCATCATGGCAGACAACAAGTCCAAACTGGAAATCAAAGACACCTATATTGAAACCACAGGCGCCATCCGTTGCGGCCTGTATGTGGATAATACCTCTGTGGCCGATGTAAAAGACACAGTGATCTACACGAAAGAGACACTGGATACGTATGAAGAGTTTGCAAATCTTGTACCGGCGATGATGAAACGTGTACCATTTGCCCTTGGTATGGAAGGTACGGTTCGTTCCTTAAACGTTATGGCGGACGGTCAGGGGATTTTTAAGGGCAGCATCATCGTTTCTACCGGATGGGGCGCAATCTCCTGCGACTCTGGTACGGCATATGATATCTGCGGTACTTACTGCCTGGACTGTGAAAACGTACTTTCCGGCATCGGCGGCCTGGAAATTGCACAGGAAGGGAAAGAATATACGGCTGTAAAAGAAGTAAACGGCAAAAAATACGGATTTACCGTATGCGGTTCCGGGTATGTTACTTATGCAGACTCCGGAGTACACAACAGATACAAACATGTAGAATTCTATTCACCGGATTATATTCAGATTATGGGCTCCGGGCGCAGCGGTTCTACTTACGAAGATTCCTATCTTTATGCAGAGCATACTGCTTTTATGACACAGCAGTCTGCCGGCGGTACATACGAACTGATTGGTACGACAGTAGATACCACAGATGCATTGCTTCAGATTAAATCAGGGGCAGCCAATACCGGATTCAGCAATATAATTCTGGACAATTCTAAAATAAATTTCTCCGGGACTTCCACACGTACCAAAGACGGAATTCTTGTAGAATTAGTAGAATCAGATGACGCCGGAAATCCGGGTATTACAACTTATACAATTAATGACAAGGCAGAAGAAGCCGCTGCTACAAGCAGTACCGTTGCAGACTGCCACGCGACCTTCAAAAATGGAACGTATAAGGGCGATATTTTCAACTGTATTTATAATTATAAGCAGGTGTTGAATGCAGAACTGGAGAATGCCGACCTGACAGGCGCGATTTCTTCCACTACAGCCATTCATGTTGATCTGGAAGGAAATGTGGTTCCCAATGGAACCGTACTGAACGCCTTCATGGGTTCAAAAGAATATGACCATGCAAATTACAATGCTGAAAAAGGCGGACAAAACGGCGATTGCCTGATCATTGGGCGGTTCTGCCATACACCGGCGCCTATGTTGAACAATCCCATCAACGTAACGCTGAAAAATTCCACCTGGCATGTGACCTCTGACGGGTATTTAAATAGCCTGACGGCAGATTCCCTGGCAGATATTCAGGCCAAAGCTCCAGTTAGCATTTCTGTAAAAGCCCTTGTGATCGCAGGCCGCTCCTATAAAGACGGCGTTTATACGGAAGGGAATGTTACAATCACGGTAGATTCTACTGTGATCGAAGTTGCAGATAACGGAATTGCAGATGCAGGCCAGACTTACGGAAACGTAGCGTATACATTCTGCGCTGCCAATGAAAACGGGGAATTCGATTCCAAATCAGTATCCTTAAAACGTCAAAATTATATCGACGGGAATCTGTATTTCACAATGCTTCCTGCCGACGGCTATGAAATCGTATCTGTGGATGCCAAGGGCGGCAGTATCCAGAAAAATACTGCCGTGGGAGAGCTGGCGATCTATGACTATACGTTATGTCCGAACGAAGGGTCAGCATCCATGGACGTATCCATAACAGTAAAAAAGTAGGTTAGAAAGAAAATTCATTTTGATGGGGAGTCCCTTTCATGGGGCTCCCTGTTATAATAAAATGTAGGATTGTCATAAGAAATAGTACTGACTTTTAAGAACAGATATATTATACTGTGCATAAAAATAAGAGGAGGATCCGCTATTGAAAGACCACCCTATAAAGTCAATGGAAAAGTTAATTGAGGATACCTTGTCATCCTTTTCAGAAAATGATTTGCGAAAACTGTCTGTTTTACAGGAAATGGATCCCCTCTGCCATGTAGAACGGCTGGAAATTGATTTTCAGACTTCTTTTGCCGTAGGGATCTGTATCGGGATCCGCCCGGACAAATCCAAACAATTATATGATTCCAGCTATCCCAAGCATACGCTTCTTAATTTGCACCTGTACCAGTATATTCTTTCAGAATTTCAAAAGCAGGAGATTGGGATAGGGATAGATATCAAATCAAAAATGATTCATCTTATGGGTACTTTTCCGAAAAAATATGCAAAGGATTACCCCAAACGCTTTATTCGGCCCATACTGGATAAGTTTGAGGAAAGATTTCAAGTGGAACTATGTGCCGGGATTGGATTTCCGGCATTTTCTCATACCCAGTTGAAAAATTCCTATAAAACGGCCGAGTTTGCTTTTGGATTGTATTTTTTTGAACACCGTCCGATCCTGGAACTGCAAAAGATTAACCAGTTTTTTAACGCAACACTGGAGGATTATGATTTTTATGAGGAGGAGGCTATCAAAGCTATCCTTACAAAATCCCCGGATGTTTTAGATAAAATAGAACGGGTAATTGATATTATAGGCAGGATTCATTATGGAAATCCCCAGGCTGTGCGTATGCGTACCATGGATTACACGGGAGATCTTGCAAGTAAGCTGCGCCGTTACCATCTGCTGGGTGGTGATTTTTTTGAAATGCAGAATGAGCTTCAGATGAAAGTCATAAATTCTATGTCAATGGCTGAACTCAAGTCCTGTATCCATGAGCATTATAAAGAGCTTATTATACAGATTTACAAGGGCAGCCATCCAGACAGTAAGATATTAATAGAACGCGTAAAAAAATATATTCGTGAGAATTATATGAATGAGTTATCCATGAAAGAATTAGCGGAGATCGCCTGCGTCAGTTCCAATTATTTCAGCCATATGTTTAAAAATGAAACCGGTATTAATTATAAAACCTATCTGACTAACATCCGTCTGGAAAAGGCGGTGGAGCTGTTGATGGAGTCTGATTTCAAGCTTTATGAGATTTGCGAAAGGGTGGGCTACAAAAATGTCCGTACATTTGTGGATGCTTTTAAGAAAAAATACCGTGTAAGCCCCATCTCTTATAAAAAATCTATGAGAAGTAAAAACCATTCTATGCAAGAGTTACCCGTAGGCGAAAAGGAATAATCATATGGTTGAAGTGTCTTTATTGGCAGAATTCCTCCCTGCTGCCGGAAATCAGGATAGAATATTTTTCCGAACAGCAGGGCGATCATCTGCCGTCAATATTGGAATTTATTTTTCCTGGATAAACTCGATCAAAATGCCGTTGCAGTCACGTACGAACATAACCGCGTCGTTGCCCATCCGTACTTCATGTGCAATGTCTACGCCATTCTTTACAAATCCTGCTTTTAATGCATCCATATCATCTGTGGCAAAAGCCACATGCTTTGTTCCCACTGTCTGAAGATCCGTATTTGGGATCAGTCTGTCCTCCGGAAGTTTCTTGGGGTCGTCATACTCGAATAATTCAATTTGGTAGCCGTCTTTTTCCATAAACACGATTTTGGCTTTTAGCGGCGGACAATATCCATCGTCTTTTACCACCTGAAAGCCTAGATTTTTCTGATACCATTCGATCGATTCTTCCATATGGTATACGCTGATCCCTGTATGAAGAACCCTTTTTACATTTGATTCCATCTTATTCTCCTCTCCAATGATAATGTGCTGCAAGGTCAGGCTCTTTTTGGCCATATTGTTATAGCTCTATTATCGCATGTTACTGGGGAATTGTATATGCGGTTTTTTGCGAAAAAGGAGAAAAAAATTGTGATATCATGGGCGTACCATATTAGATCATTATTTGAAAATAGAAATTGACGGCAGAGATTTTTTATGGCAGTATGTAAGAAAGGGGAAAAATAGAGAAAGAAATATTGTCAATTAGATTTGAAAGAAAAGGAAAACGATATGAAAGAGGCTATTTTACTTGTTCACTTTACAGACAGAGCCAGAAGGAATCAGTTAGTAAAGGCGCTGCTTCCCTTGCGTCTCCCACTGAAAGAAATTCCCCAAGAAGATTATGGCAAGCGTATCGGATATCTTGCGGGGGTGAAAGAATTGGGGGCGGAAGAGACCCAAAGCCTGGGAGAAGAGCTATCCGGGGAACTTCTGGTGATGGCGGGGCTTTCCGGCCAGCGGATGGATCAAGTGTTAAGAAGTATTCGCAAATCAGGAATTTATATCCCATATAAAGCGGTACTCACACCCTCAAATCAAAACTGGAATGTATGGGAGCTGTTTGAAGAGATCAAAAAAGAACATGAAAAGATGAGCGGTAGGGAAACATAGGGAGTTACTACGCATAAAGTACTGTATTGGAGGAGAAGGAATATGAAAAAAAAGGTACAAAAATATTTATGCCTGCTCACCGTGGTGTCATTGGCAATCAGCGGGATACCGTTTTCTGTTTCGGCACAAGAGCCGGAAGCGGTGAAGAAAGAGACAACAGAAAGGGTCCGTTCGGCGGCCAGCCCACTTGCTGGGGAAAGTGGGGTGACAGTTAGTTCCCGGGAAGAGTTTATGACGGCATTGCAGGCGCAAAAAAGTCCGATCATAGTAAGCAATTTAGTTACGATCGGAAAGGAAGCGGATTCTATTGGCAGAATGCTTCCGGTGTATATTCCGGATGGCACTGTAATCAAGGGAACCGAAAATGGAATTTTGAATTGCCGATCTCCAATTCAATTAGAAGGGGATGTCCGCATTGAGAATATAGAATTGACGTTTGAATCCTCAAATGCTTTGGGAAGTGTTCCCCATCGGGAGATATTTCTTGCAGGTCATCATCTTACCCTTGATAACGTAAGTACTTGGCTGGAAGGGTCAGAGGGCAGCCTGGGAGGCTTAGGCGGTTCCGAGACGGAATTGCTCCCGACTGTGTATGCCGGAGGATTTACCAACAGCCAGGTGGGAGGGAATGCATCCCTGGAAGTAGTAAATCCTAATTCCAAGACAATATTTCAGGCAATTTATATGGGACATGGAGCAGGGAATGACGGAAAGGTGCCATACCAGGGGACGGCTGCAGTTCATTTGGCTCCGGGAGTGACCGTACGGGATCAGGTGGATGTCAGCCAGAATAGCCGAGCGGATATTTCTATCTCCGGCAAAGAGAATTCTGCGGCTATGTCAAAGAAGTTTTATGGGAATGAAAATACGACTTTGACGATAAGCGGCAGTAAGCTGGAAGATGTAGTCGTTGAAAATATTGGAAACCTTGTGATAAAGAATAGAGCCACCGTAAGGCCGTCGAATAATACTTTGCAAAATGTCACCCTTCAGCAGGGTGGCTGCCTGGATTTAGAGGGGGTTAGTAGCAAGGATGTTTTAATCACAGGAAGCTTCAGCGGCGTTGAGAATGCACAGGAAGAACGGGGAATCCTTGTGGTAAACGAGCAAAGCTCCTTGATGATTGAGGGGAACGTAACTGGTACTACCCAGTTTCAGACAAGTTCCCGTTTGTTTCCAGGAAGCTTTTCCATTGGCTGGCCTTATATTTCAGTTGTACAGGAACATGCATCTGACAATAATTTTGTATTGTCCCAGGCAAGTATGGATCGAGGCTATCAATTAAATTATACTCGGGGAAATTGGACCGTATGCTGGGCAAATGAAGGGGAGATCCTGCAGATTGGAAGCGTAGATATTGTTTCCTCCCCTTCCTGGGTACTTTTAGATAAAATAAAAATTGACCAGGAGATGCTGCCGGGAAATGGCACATATTTGGAAATTACATGGAAAGATCAAAATGGCAGACCTCTTTCTGTTCAAGAGGTAGAAGACGAACTCCTTTTTTACAATGTTTATGTAGTAAAATCTGAATATTGGGAAAGCGATGCTCCTGATCTGTTGGCAAAAACGGATTGGTCCAATGCCATCCTCTTGGAGACATCTCCGGATTATCCGGGCAAATACTTCCTTCAGGCCTTTGAGGGAGCGAAGTTGGGTGACTATACGCTATTATTTGTCAGCGAATATGAAGAGGGTTTGAATACGGTCCAGGATGTGAAGAATCAGAAAAATAAAATAAAGGCGGAATGTAAAGTCAGTATCCTGGAGAAGGAACCGGAGGAGAAGCCGACTGTACCTGAAGAAAAGCCGACCGTACCGGAAGAGAAACCCACAATACCAGAGGAAAAGCCGACCGTACCGGAAGAGAAACCCACTCCCCCTACTGAAAATACAAATCCTTCGGTTCATACACACGTGTACCGGACCGTGGTGACTAAGGCAACTTTGAAAAAGGATGGCAGCAGCATTCAGAAATGCAGCTGCGGAAAAATAAAATCAAAAAAGATCATCTACTATCCGAAAAAGATAATGCTTTCCAGCACTTCTATGGTTTACACTGGAAAAGTCAGAAAGCCTTCTGTAAAAGTGATAGATAAAAATGGTAAGGTGATCAGCAGCAGGAATTATAAGGTAACATACCAGAACAATATAAAAGTGGGAAGAGCCACGGCAACGATTACATTTTCCGGCAGTTACAGCGGAAAAGTAAAGAAAACCTTTGATATTACACCTAAGGCTGCAAGTCTTTCAAAGGTCACGGCAAAATCCAAAGGGTTTACTGTGAATTGGAAGAAACAGACAGCTCAAACAACCGGATATCAGATTCAGTATTCTACAAGTTCGAAGTTTACAAAAAAGACGACAAGCACGGTAACCGTTAAAAGTAATCGGACAACGTCAAAAACAGTTACCAAAAAGAAGGCTGGAAAACGGTATTACGTAAGAATCCGAACCTATAAGAATGTTAAGATCGGAAAAAAGACGGTGCAATTCTATTCCCAGTGGTCAAAGGCAAAATCCGTCAAAGTAAAAAAATAAAGTCCAAATATCAAAAGAGTGTGCTCTTTCCGAGAAGGAGCACACTCTTTTGAGTTCCATATAGTAAGAGATAAAATCTTGTATAAGATTTCAAAACCCACTATAGTTTTTATGTTGACCCGGAGCAAATGGAGGACTTGCCGTAATTTCTTCATAACCTGATTCCACTTTGACATTTGTAATTTGGCCGTTTTGATGTCAGTAATGATATCGTTTCCTGTACTTTAAAAATAAAAATCCGGACAGCGCCAGAGCCATCAGCTCTGCCGCGGGCGTTGCAAGCCAAATCCCGTTTACGCCTAGAAAAATCGGCAGTACGATCATGGTAATCAGCATAAACACAAAGGATCTTGAAAATGCAAGAATGGCTGAAATGATACCATTGGATAATGCCGTGAACATCCCGCTGGCAAAAATGTTAAAGCCGATAAAAAACAATGCCATCGTGCATATCCTGTTTCCGGTAACCGCAAGGCCGTACACCGGATTGTCCGGGCGGGCGAACACGGACACCAGCGGCCTGGTAAGGAAAAAGGAGGCAAAAGCCGTGACGAGAGAAATACAGGCAATGATTTTGAGGCTGGAAGCGGCCAGTTTTTTTAGTTTTTCATGGTTTTGCTCTCCGAAGTAATAACTAATCATGGGAGCCACACCATAAGTATAACCTGTATACAGGGAACTTGCAAACATCAGTACATACATGATGATAGTTACGGCTGCCACGCCGTCTTCTCCCACATAAGAGAGCATGGTCCAGTTAAACATCATGGTGATAATTCCGGTAACAAGAGCCGTGGCCATTTCAGAGCAGCCGTTGGAAGCTGCATTTGCCAGAACCTGAAACCGGAAGGAAGGACGCTGAAAGTGAAGCAGGCTCTTTTTCCGGCTGAAAACCACAAGCCCTACAAGCGCAGTTACGGAATATCCCATGCCGGTAGCAATGGCTGCGCCGCCGATTCCCATATGAAATACGGCAAGGAACAGATAGTCAAGAAGGATATTCAAAACTCCTCCGGCAACGGAACAGATCAAAGAAAGCGTCGCTTTTTCGCTGGCGATCATGTAAAGGGTGAAGTTATTCATTAGCAGAATGGGAATGGTAAACATCAGATAACGGCTTAAATACCCCCCACAATACCCGGCGACTGCTCCAGACAGGCCCATACCAGAAAAAATGGGATTCATAGCCGCATATCCCAGGATGCACATCACAAGTCCCACGACGATGTTCACCAAGATCAGAAAGGTAAAATCACTTCGTGCCTCATCCGCTTTATGTTCCCCCATTTTTCTCATAATGACGGCGCTGCCTCCGGTGGCAAGCATAGTGGAAATCGCAGTGACAAGCTGGATGATAGGAGCGGTGAGGTTGATCGCCGAGAGGGCGTCTGTTCCGATGAAATTCGACACAAACAGCCCGTCTACCATGGTATAAAAAGAGATGAATATGGTCATGGCAATGGTGGGAAGGGCAAATTTAAGAATATTTTTCAATGTGACGGGTTTTTCGTAGGCAGTTGATTGTTCCATAGGAATCTCCTTTCGTATTGCATTTTCTTTCTGTGTAGAGTATCATAAACCATACAGTAACAGTACGGTCAAGAGAAAAAATGATATTTGGAGGAATCATTATGGATGAGAAAAGCAAGCTGCTCACCATCGGCCAGTTTGCAGCCCTTCACGGCATAAATAAAAAGACGCTGATGTGGTATGATGAGATGGGATTGTTTCAGCCGGCGGTCGTCAATCCGGAAAACGGATACCGCTTCTATAATTACCATCAAAGCGCTATGCTGGAAACAATCCTTCTGCTGAGAGAACTGGAAGTGCCCATTAGCGAGATAAAAAAGTTCATGGAGAACCGTTCTGCTAGAAGTATGAAGGAGCTTCTGGACGAGCAGATTGAAGAACTGGATGTGAATATGCGTCATTTAAAGGCTGTCCGAAAAACCCTGTGCAACTATCAGGAAAATATGGATATGCTGCTGCATATGGATTTGTCCCAGATTTGCATTATTTCGAAAAAAGCATGCAGCCTGGTGACCGTAGAGATCAGCCAGGATGCTTCCTATGATAAACAGGTGGAGCTGATTACCGCGGAAACCCAGAAGTACCAGCTCCGCCGCCTGCACGATGCTTCCTATGGGACGATGATTTCTGTAGAAAGCTTATATCACGGCGCTTATCATGATTATTCCAAATTGTTTATTGAGATTCCCTTTCCCATACGCCAGAAGGGTCTTCATGTACAGCCTTCCGGCAGATATGTAAGGGCGTTTTACCAAGGAGACTGGGAGGCAATGCCGGAAAAATATGAAGAAATTTTTGCGTTTGGACGGGAACATGGGTTGGAATTCACAGGATTTTCCTACGAAAAAATTATCAATAGCAATGTAACGGACCGTATGGAAGAATATATTGTACAGATTGAAATGCCAGTGCTGGAATGAAAAAGCGGCAGCTAAAATCACAGGTTTCACAATGTGAAACTTTTTTCTCAGAAAGATGGTAAAAAATGACGGAACATACGGTATAATTCAAGTATCAAAGTGTGCAGCCAGCACAAAAAAGAAGGAGTGACAGTATGGATTTTCAGGCTTATAACAAAATTTTAATCTGCAAGGACGACATTGAAAATGTAGTTGTGGAAGGTGTAACCGTAGGCTACGAATTCAAGATCAAATACCCCTCTTATCGAGGCGTATTTTTAAGCTGCATTGAGGATCTGCGCTTTAAAATGGACGGGGAGCCCATTGACCCCAAGGATATTTATTTTTACTTAAACGGCAAACAGTTTTTGCTGGACGAGCTTCCGGAATGCTTTAAGGAATACTGGTTTGTCCGCGAAAAGGCTACGATTCGGGTGATGAAGTCCGGCGGAATTGCCCCAGGCGCTCATAGCCTTAATGTCTTTATGAAACATCGTGTACCTTATACCGGGTATTTTGGGCAGTATCTGGTATTAGACAGCGATATGACCGACACCTTAACAGCGAAATAGGAGGGAAGAACCATGAACCAGGATATCAAATTAGGAATTTCACTGTATAGCTTTTCCACGGAATATATCCATGAGAAATTGGATTTGGAAGGGGTGCTGAAAAAAGCAAGGGACATGGGCTACAAGGGCGTAGAGATTGTAGCGGCTCAGATGGTGCCGGAATACCCCTATCCTTCCGACAAATGGCTGGCGGAATTTAAGGGCCTTTTAGAAAAATATGACCTGGAGCCGGTGTGCTGGAGCGCTTATGTGGATATGGGAATCCGCACAGACCGGGATTTGACGGAAGATGAGATTATCCAGTATACCGTGAATGACTTGATTTATGCAAAAAAAGCCGGATTTCCTATGGTGCGTACGCAGCATGCTATTTCCCCGGCTATTTTCCGTAAGATGATTCCTTTCTGCAAGGAATTGGGCATGAAGCTGACGATCGAAATGCATCATCCCCATCATCCAGGGGTGCCGGTATGGCAGGAGTATTTTGACATCATGCGGGGAGAAGGAAAGGGCGTTTTGGGTTTTGTGCCAGATTTCAGTATTTTCCAGACCATGCCTCATCAGCTTTACCTGAATCAGGCTGCAGAATTTGGATGCAGAAAAGAAAAATTGGATGAGATCATTGAGATCCACAAGACCTCCAAGGATATGTCCCTCATTGAAACAGGAGACTTTAACGAGATCGAAAAGCATACCGCAGAAGAGATGTTTGGCAAATTCTCCGCACCGGGAAAGATAGAGCAGCTAAAAGAATATGTGGACTGCATTTTCTATATTCACGGCAAGTTCTACTATCTGGACAACGATGACCACGATCCCTGCATCCCCTACGAGGAGATCATTAAGACCATTAAGGAGTCAGGTTATAAGGGCTATATCGCCAGCGAGTATGAGGGCCACCATTTTGATGAGACGGTTGATTCCGAAGAGCAGCTCCGTCACTTTGTGGCTATGAATGAAAAATTATTGAATTGTTAAAACAGTGACATATGTCACTACAAAAAGAAACAAGAATATGGTAGACTAAGTAAAAGAAAAAACAGGAGGGATTTCCACAATGAAAAACGGAAAATTACAGGTTGCACTGGTAGGCTGCGGCGGCATTGCCAACAATAAACATATGCCGGCATTACAGAAAATGTCTGATTTATGCGAAATTGTTGCATTCTGCGATATCATTGAGGAGCGTGCGGTAAAGGCAGCGAAGGAATATGGCACGGCGGATGCCAAAGTTTATACCGATTACAATGAGATGTACAAGGATCCGGAAATCGATGTGGTACATGTATTAACCCCCAATGTGGCTCATTGCCCGGCAACGGTTGCAGCTTTCGAAGCTGGCAAGCATGTAATGTGCGAAAAGCCCATGGCTCACTGCACAGAAGATGCAAAGAAGATGATTGAAGCATGGAAGAAGTCCGGCAAGAAGTTCACCATCGGATATCAGAATCGTTTCCGTCCAGAGATCCAGAACTTAAAGAGAACCTGTGAAGCCGGGGAATTAGGAGATATCTATTACGGGAAAGCACATGCAGTCCGCAGACGCGCGGTTCCCACCTGGGGCGTATTCCCCAACAAGGCGCTGCAGGGCGGCGGTCCTTTGATCGATATCGGAACTCATGCCCTGGATATTACGTTATGGTGTATGGACAATTACAAACCTGTCAGCGTAACAGGATCTGTTTTCTATAAATTAGGCGGTTTGGAGCAGGCTACCGAAGGCAATATGTTCGGCCCCTGGGATCCGGAGACCTTTGAAGTAGAAGATTCCGCAATGGGATTCATCAAGATGGAAGACGGCGCTACCATCAACCTAGAGGCTGCATGGGCGATCAATATGCTGGATTCCAGAGAAGCGTCCACAACATTGTGCGGAACCAAGGCCGGTGCGGAAGTATTTTCCGGTATGGGCTATCAGCAGGATCAGTTGATTTATAACAGAGGACGTAACGGCCAGCTGATGGAAGAGAAGCTGACATCAGCAGGAAATATCGCTTACTTTGAAGGCGGCGCCGGAGAACCGGGAACCATAGAAGCAAAACAGTGGCTGGAAGCGATTATTAACGATACGGAGCCTTTGGTAAAACCGGAACAGGCATATGTGGTTACCGAGATTCTGGAAGCGATCTATAAATCAGCAGAAACAGGCAAAGAAGTATATCTCAATGGGAAATAATTCCCTGGAAAATAAAACAGGAGGCATTACATATGAAATTAGGATTTGTCAGCGCAATCTTAGATCAAAGCAGTTTTGAAGAAATGATCGATACCGCAAGCTCTTTGGGCTTTCAGTGTGTGGAAGTGGCTTGCTGGCCCCAAGGAAAAGCAGAGCGCCGGTATGCAGGCGTTTCTCATATTGACTGTGAGAAAGCGGCTGTGGATGATGGTTATGTATCTTATATAAAGGATTATTGTGCAAAGAAGAATATTGAAATATCCTCTCTTGCATTTTACCCCAACACCATGGATGGAGATTTGGAGAAACGTCAGGCAGCCGTAAAGCATTTGAAGAATGTGATCCGTGCCAGCGCAAAACTGGGTATTAACATGGTGACTACATTTATCGGAAGAGATCAGAGCAAGAATATAGAAGAAAACCTGGAACTGGTAAAAGAAATATGGCCTCCCATTATGGATTTGGCAAAAGAGCAGGGGGTTAAGGTTGCCATTGAAAATTGTCCCATGCTGTTTGGGGCGGATCAGTGGCCTGGCGGACAGAACCTGATGACTACTCCGGCTAACTGGAAAAAAGTCTTTGAGATTCTTCCTTACGAAAACCTGGGGATCAACTACGATCCTTCCCATTTTGTATGGCAGATGATCGACTACATTAAGCCGATTTATGAATTTAAAGATAAGATTTTCCATGTACATTATAAAGATATCAAGGTATATCATGATAAGCTTGACCAATGCGGTATTATGGCATATCCTTTGGACTTTATGTCACCCAAGCTTCCCGGCCTGGGAGATGTGGACTGGGGAAAATACGTGTCTGCTTTAACGGATATCGGTTATGACGGGTATACATGCATCGAGGTTGAGGACAAGGCTTTTGAAGGAACCCAGGAGAAAGTTCTGGACAGCCTGAAGCTGAGCAAGAAATATATGGAGAATTTTGTAATTTAGTTAAAATATTTTTCTGTTAGTAATGAGCGGTGCCCAAATATGCGGAGCAGCAGCAGCGTCGTACTTTAAGACACTGTTTGCTGCTTCGTTTTTTGGATTACGGCCATTTGCATTGCAAATGCGCAGGTAATTACAAGATATATCTGCAGGAAAGGAGTAGAGACGATGGCAGAACCATTAAAGAAAAAGGTCAAAGCCGTGGAAATGAACGGCGAAATGGTAGATGTTGTATTTACCGAGATGATGCGTCCCGTGGAGGATATGGAGACTTTTGAAAAATTAGGCCCAGACGACCGGGAAGTATGCAAGTACCTTCCACCCCTGAATACACGTACCTACGTGGCGGAAGAAGGGATTATCTGTATGCAGGATGTTCCTGTAAAAATGCGCGATGGCGTAACGATTTACGTAGATATCTACAAACCAGAACACATCGAGAAGGTTCCGTTGATTGTATCCTGGAGCTTCTACGGCAAACGCCCCTTTGATGGACAAAGCGAGTGGCAGATAATGGGGGTTCCCCCAGCAACGGTATCCAATATGTCAAAATTTGAAAGTTCAGATCCCGGTTATTGGTGCCGCAGAGGATATGCCGTTGCAAATGTGGATCCCAGAGGTATTGGACATTCCGAAGGCGACTTTATGCAGTTCTGTACCCAGGACGGCCGCGACGGATATGATTTCATTGAATGGGCGGCGCAGCAGACCTGGTGTACCGGCCGGGTAGCTCTTTCCGGTAATTCCTGTGTAGCTATGACTCAGTGGAGAATCGCATCCCAGTGCCCGCCCCATCTGTGCTGTATCGCACCTTGGGAAGGCACTAGCGATATGTACCGGGAATCTCTTTATGAAGGCGGAATTCCGGCTCATACGTTCGTAGGTATGGTTCTCCGTGATGCGGTAGGTTACAACTATATCGACAATACCGTTTTAAATGCAGAAAAATATCCTTTTATTAATTGTGCATATTGGAAAGATAAAGATCCGGATTGGAAAAAAATTAAGATTCCCGTGTACGTAACTGCCTGCTGGAATCACTTCCATCTTCGCGGTTCCATCAATGGATTCCGTAAGATCCGTTCCTCTAAAAAATGGCTGCGGGCACATCGGAACTTTGAATGGCCGGATGCTTACAACAATAAATATTTGACAGACCTGGAAAAATTCTTTGACCGTTATTTGAAACTGGAACGGAACGGCTGGGAGCTGACGCCCAAGGTTCGGATTGAAGTGCAGGACGCTTATGATTTTGATTACCAGACAGACCGTCCGGAAGAAGCGTTCCCCTTAAAGAGAACCAAGTATGAAAAACTTTATCTGGATGCTTCCGATATGTCCATGAAAGCGGCTCCGGTAGAAGCAGAAGCAAAAACCAGTTATGAGAGCAATACCCAGGAAGTATGCTTTGATTATCGCTTTGAAGAGGATACGGAGCTCACCGGATACATGAAGCTGCGTCTTTGGGTAGAAGCAGACGGCCATGACGATATGGATTTATTCATCAATGTTCAAAAGCTGTCTACTACCGGAGAATGGCTGCCCATTACCCTGTTTGGAGAACCCCATCCAGGCGCATGGGGCAAGATGCGTGTATCCAGAAGAAAACTGGATGAGAAGCTTTCTACGGACTATAATCCGGTACAGGCTCATACTTGCGATGAAAAGCTTTCTCCTGGAGAAATTGTGCCTGTAGATATTGAGATCGTACCTACCAGCCGGATCTGGCATAAAGGACAGCAGATTCGAGTACAAGTGAGCGGACGCTATATCAGAGAAGACTGGTTCGAGCCCCTCTGCTGGGATACAGATAACAAAGGAAACCATATTATTCATACGGGAGGAAAGTATGATTCCTTCCTTCAGATTCCTGTGATACCGCCAAAATATCAAGATGGGGATTATATTTATCGGTAATAAAGTGAATGGCCGGCGTGACGTAAGTCACGCCGGTTGTGTTATAAAAATAAAATTGTCGGAGGAAAATCCGTCTATTGGTATTATCATCTGTAAGAGCAAGGACAAAACCTATGTGGAATATGCATTGAAACAATCGAATGTGCCGATTGGGGTGGCAACTTATAAGCTGAGTGAGTCTCTGCCGGAAGATATGAAAGAAATGCTACCGGAGCCGGAGGAAATTGTGAGGAAATTGAAGGTGTTTGAAAAAAGTTAGATATGAAAAGCTGAGGGTATAGATCAAGCAAAGATGATAGTATGCATGGGGGCAGGTTTCCAATAGGTAGGAAGCCTGCCCCCATTTTACCTAGTACTTCATTTACACACTCCGATGCATAGAAAAATCAAATTCGCGGTAAGCCGCCACCGTATCCGTAATCAGACGGTCGTCGGCTTTCTTTAACTGCTTATCACGTTCCCGTTTGAAGGCCCGTTCTTCTAAAATATTGCCTGGGCCTGCAACACAGCCTCCTTCACAGGACATTCCTTCAATGAAATCTTCCGGAAGCTTTCCGGCTTTCAGCAGCATTAGGGCTTTTCGGCATTCGGCAGCTCCATTGCATTGACGCACATTTACGCCGGTATGAACGCCTTGCTCCATCAAAGCCTGCTTTACAGCCTTTGTAACACCGCCGGAGTTGGAGAAGCCTTTGGCGTGAATACTTCCGTTTTGCTCTTCCTCCAGAGCGCATGGTTCCAGACGGATTCCTTTCGCCCGCAGCATAGCTTCAAATTCTTCAAAAGTGAGTACCAGTTCGGCATTGTCTCCTGGATGATCCTGATCCTGCCCGGCCTCGCTCTTTTTGGCAATACACGGGCCGATAAAAATACATACCGCGTCCGGCACCATGGCCTTTACTAAGCGTGCAGTGGCAGCCATAGGAGAAACCGTGGTAGAAATATGGTGGGCCAGCTCCGGGAAATGGCGGCGTATCAAATGAACAAACGCGGGACAGCAGGAGGTAGTCATCTTCTTGCCCTCTTGATAAGCCTCCGCCCATTCCTTGGCTTCGGAATCCGATACAAAGTCAGCTCCGATTGCTACGTCTACCATATCCTGAAAACCAAGCTTCTTTACGGCATTCCGAATAGAACCCATGGTAATATCTACGCCGAATTGACCCTCAGCAGCCGGGGCAACCAGGGCATATACCGGACGGTCGCCCTTTAAGTGGTCGATAACCTCCAGGATACGAGAACTGTCGGAAATGGCTCCGAAGGGGCATTTGCTGATGCAGGAGCCGCAGCGGATACATTTTTCATCATCTATCCGTACCCGGCCATCTTCTCCCACCTGAATCGCATCTACCGGACATGCCCGGCGGCAGGGGCGCATGATATCCACAATGGCATGATAGGGGCAGGAATCATAGCACTGACCACATTCCTTGCACTTATCCGGGTCAATGTAAGCTTTGTCCCTGGTCATGGAGATGGCTCCAAAGCGGCAGGCTTGCATACATTTCTTGCTCATGCATTTCTGACAGTTATCCGTCACGGTAAATCGGGTAATGGGGCAGTTCTCGCAGGCTGCCGGAATAATTTTCACCGTGTTCTGGCAGGGCTCGCCGGTTGCGGGGTTGATGTTTTTGGCCAGCATAATCCGTTCCCGGACAATTTCCCGTTCCTTATACACGCAGCAGCGGAATTTTGGTTTGCTGCCGGGAAGGATTTCATAGGGCAGAGTAGCCTCAATCTGGTCCAGATTTCCTTCAAAAGCGGCTTTTGCAACATGGTAAAGGACTTCTTTTTTTACCTCATCAATGGTATCATTTTCATGCAGCATCGTATGATTCCTTTCATATGTAATTTTTTGTTATTATTTTAACATACCAGTTATCCCGGCGCAAGATATATGAAAAATTAGTTTGCGCCAAGGAGATTTGACAGTAACTCCCGACAAAACACGAATTGCATTTTTGCACGTTATTTAGTACAATAAACTTAAAATTAATCACATTAATTTTGGTTCGTCATGACAGTGGCAGCATAGGGCCATTTGTCCATAAGGAGAAGCATGTTAAAAGTACTGATTGCAGATGATGAAAAAAACATTTGCCTCATGATTCAGAAGCTGATTGCCTGGGAAACGTACGGGATGGAGGTCATAAGTCTGGCCCATAACGGCGTGGATGCAATGGCTGTTATAGAAGAGAAGCATCCGGATATTGTCATATCTGATATCCGAATGCCCGGTTACGATGGTTTAAAGCTGGTTCAAAAGGCACGGGATTTGGGGCTGGGGACAGATTTTATCATAATCAGCGGCTATAAGTATTTTGAATACGCCCACAGGGCTTTAAATTTAGGGGTAGAACATTATTTGTTAAAGCCCATTGACAAGAAAGAGCTTCAAGAGACGCTGCATAAGATCCTGCAAAAGAGAGATCAGAGCCTTAGAAAGTCTAGGGAGGAAGCGCAGTTAAAAGAAGAAGCAACCTATAGCCGCAGAAGAATTCGAAAGCATTTTCTAAGCAGCATTATGGAGAAAAACGGCGCTTTTTCAGAGCAGGGACTGAACCGGGTGAATACGGAACTGCAATGCGAATTTCAACATGGCTGTTTCGTAGCTGTTTTTTCCAAACTGGACAGTGAAGTAAAGAATCAGAATCTTGTGGGGCTGCTGCACAGAATGGAAGAAGTGATTGACCGGGATCTTCAGGCGGGGGATGAAGAATATATTAACAGCATCGTTCAAAGCGGTATTGTATCTATTATTAATTATCGGGCAGGTCTGCAGGAAGAAATTCGACAGGGCATGGAACGTCCTTTTCGGCAGATGAGGCGGGAATTAGATAAATTTCAGGGATATCATGTGACCATTGGCGTGGGCAGGGAAAAGAATTCCATTGCAGAGATTGCAGAATCTATTCAGGAAGCCATTTATGCCGTAAAATGCAGATGTAAAGTAGGGCTGGATAAGATGATTTATTATGACCAGCTTCATGTAACAGAGGTTCCTTTGCGGGAATTGTTGGATGAAATGAGAACCCATGAGATTGAGAATATGACAGAATCTTTGGATTATCAGACATTTTTTGGGGTGCTCCAGAAGACAATTTCACGGATCAAAGCCATTCCTTTTTATTCTCCGGTGGCTGTCTACGATTATCTGGAGCGTGTATCGGAGCTTGTTTTGCAGGTGTTGAAAAATAACCAGACAAAAGAAAGCGATCTTCGTCAACTGGAGGAGGACCTGCAGAAAGTTTTGGATTTCTATACGGAACTGGAGGAAATGACTTATCAGTTCAGTGAAGTAATCCGCGAATGCTTTGAAAAGGTAATTGCAGATCGGAAAAGCAGAAGCCAGCTTCCTGTGCGTATGGCAAAACAGTATGTACAGGAAAACTATAACAAGCAGGTTACGTTGGAGGATGCCGCTGAATCCATAGGATTAAGCCCGGCATATTTAAGTACTATGTTTAAGAAAGAGATGGGAATTAATTTCAGCGACTTTTTAATATCCTGCCGTATGGAGGCAGCCAAGGAATTGCTTAAGACAACGGATTTGTCCATTGCCGAGGTAGCGGACCAGGCAGGCTATACGGATCCCAGGTATTTCAGCAAGACGTTCCGAAAGGTGGTGGGTTTAAAGCCTTCCTCCTACCGGAAATTATATCAGTGAGGAAACTGTTATGAAAAAACGGATGAGACTGAACCTTATGGCCGGTTCCGCGGCAGTCTTCCTTATTATGTTTTTTGTAACGGTAGGGTTTATGGTCCTTTCCTTCTTTACCTTTCGGGATCACGTAAAACTGCGCATGTGGGCGGGCTGTTTGGCAGTTGGAATTCTGCTGCTGCTTTTTGCCCTGTTTCTTTTTATCCTATATGTCTACCGCCCGGTGCAGAAGCTGAAAGAGGCCATTGGGCAGCTGGACGCCATTGGGACGGGGAACTCCGTGGACTTATGGGCGGACGCCGATACGATGGCGGACAGTGTTCATGCGCTTTTGCAGGAGCTTCGGGATTCCGTGGAGCGGGAGCATGCGGAAGTGATGCTGCGTCAGCAGTCTCAATATGCGCAGCTGCAGAACCAGATCAATCCGCATTTCCTGTATAATACGTTGGAGACCATCCGGGGACAGGCAGTGATTGACGATAATTATATTATTGCAGATATGACAGAAGCATTAGCAAAATATTTTCGCTATAATATCAGCAGGGACAATGATATTGTGACGTTGGAGCAGGAACTGGAGAATATTTTGAATTACATCCATATACAGCAGTATCGGTTTCAGGACCGCTTTGTATTTCGCATTTATCCCCATGCAAAGAAAGAATTCTATGCCGCCTGCAAGATTCCCAAAATGACATTGCAGCCCATTGTAGAGAACGCAATTTTTCATGGAATGGAACAGAAGGTGAAGAAAGTGCATATCAGCATACATATTGAAGCAGATGGAGAGAAGCTAATCATTCTTGTGGATGATGACGGAGTGGGCATGGATGAAGAAATATTGGAGAAAATAAACCAAAAGCTGCGCCAAGCAGACGGAATCTCTAATCTTCCTCCCAAATCCAAGCATAATGGGATTGCTATAGAGAATGTCAACAGCCGTCTGAAGTTATTATATGGCAGCGATTATGGCTTGCGGATCTCCAGTACCAAAGGATTGGGAACGGAGGTAGAGATAACACTTCCCAAATTGCTGCCAGAAGACTGCCAGGAGGAGATATGAAAAAAGAAATTCTGCGGATGCAGGATGTTTGTGTCGGAGATTACGAGCCCTATGGCCTGAAAGATTTCCGCCTTCATATTTGTGAAGGAGAGATGGTGGATATCCTGGGATTATCGGGAGCAGGCAAAACCCTGATCTATGAATACCTTATGGGACATATGATTTTGAAAAAAGGAAAGGTGATCTATAATGGGAATATCAGCAAAGAAGGGGAATATTTTCGCGGAACGATGGATGTCGTATGTATTGGTCAAAACAGTACGTTGATTCCCGGTTTATCCATTGCCGAAAATATTTTTATTGTCAATGGAAAACGCAAGATCCGAGGTTTGGTCCGCATGAAGAATATATACTATCGGGCCAGAATCTTGCTGGGGCAATATGCGCCGGAGCTGTCTCCCCAGACGCTGGTGCGGGAATTGACGCCGGCCCAGATGCGGATTGTGGAGCTGCTGCGGGCCGTGGAAAATGAGTCAAAGCTGGTGGTGATTGACGATGTGTTTCAGGGATATGGCCAGAAAGATATCTTGAGACTGACGGAACTTTTGGAGATTTTAAAGAAGAAAGGTATCGGGATACTATACGGAACCCATGAGATGGATTTTACCCAGGGACTGGCGGATAGGGCCATCGTTTTGCGGAAAGGCCAAAATGTCCGAACCTTTTACCGCAATGATTATGACGAAAGGCTTTGCCGAAGGTTTTTGGTGGGAAATGAAACGCTTCCGGAATTTGTACGCAGCAGTATGAGCCGGAGCCAGGTAGTATTTTCTGTCAGGAATTTGGAGGGGGAATATTATGTCAGGGAGGTGGATCTGGATATTCATTGGGGAGAAATTGTGGGATTGTACGATTTGAACAACCAGAAGAATATGGAACTGCTCCAGATTATTATGGGCCAGTCCCCCTTAAAGAACGGCAGCTTGTATTTAGAGGAGAAACGATACGAGCCCCGGGATCTGGATTATGCGATCGAGTGCAATATTGGTTTTATCCCCCGGAATATGCGCTCGGAGAGCTTGGTAGGTTCCATGAGCTTTATGGATAACCTTTGCCTTCCGGTGCTGAAAAAGACAAGCCGTTTTAAATTTCTCCGGGACCGGGCGGTTCTCAGGTTCTTAGGAAAAGAATATATGGAAAGCCTGGGCATTCCATACGGAGAAAAAGATACAAAAGTGCGGTGCTTTGATGAATATATTCAGAATAGCATTTTGCTGACCCGATGGCTCCTGTTCGGGCCAAGCCTAATGGTAGCCATGGAGCCCTGGGGAAATGCAGATATTATTATGAGGGATATTATCTTTAATGCCTTCTCCCAAATGGCTCAAAGGGGGACAGCCATTCTAATCGCTTCCCAGAATATGAACGAGCTAAAAACCATATGCGACACGATTTACGTGGTAAACAGCGATGATGTATCTCAATTTCAAAAATATGAACAGTGGTAAAAGTGGATTATTTTTTAAAAGTGAAAAATAATCCACTTTTTTTAAAAAAAGCATCATTGTAGGAACAGGGGGGGAAGGACTATAGTAAACCTATCAAAAAAGAAAAGGAGAGGAAAATATGAAAAAGAAACTTGTAAGCTTGTTTTTAACAATCGCTATGGCGGCTGCTCTGCTGGCCGGATGCGGAGATGACGGCCAAAGCGGAAGCACCGATCAGACTCAGGGCAGTCAAGAAGAAAACAAGGATGGGGCGGATGATAATTCAGGCACCGAAGATAAAGCAGATGGGGAAGACAAGACGGACGCTCCGGAGGCAGATGACAAAGAAGGTGCAGGCAGTGATGCAGCAGGTTCTATGAAAGGCAAAAAAGTTGGATTTACCGTTCCCAGTGTTGGAAATGATTTTATGCTGGCGGTAACGGAAGCAGTAAAGGCTGCATTGGAAGCTCAGGGAGCGACCTGCCAGGTAGATGCAGCGGACGGAGATGTAACAAAACAGATTGAACAGATTGAAAATTATGCCACAATGGGCATGGACTTGATTGTAGTATTCCCAATTAATGGGGAGGCGCTTACAAGCGTAGGGCAGAAGGTTATGAATGACGGTATCCCAGTGTTCGCATTTGCGATGGAGATTCCCGACGGAGCAACGACTCAGATGTTGTCTGCGGAAGAAGCAGACATGGGAGCCGCTTGTTTGGAGATGACAAATGCATGGATTGACAAGACATTCCCGGACGCAGCAGATGGCGAAATAAAGGTATATCTGTTATCTTCCTCTTATAGCCCGGAAGCAGTAGAACGTTGTGACGCAATGAGAGCAATTAAGGATAATCCCAAGGTAACTGTAATCGAAGAAGAGACAGAAGACTGGAACTCCGTGGATGCGGCACGTACCAGAATTGAAAATGCATTTTTGACAAACCCGGATATCAACCTTGTTATGGCAGCAAACGGAACGTCCGCTCTTGGCGTGGAATCCTATATGGCTTCCAGCGACTGTCCGATTGATGATCTAAGTAAATTTGGTATCTTTACCGTAGATGAAACAGAAGAAATTGTTGCAAAAATCAAAGCCTCTGCAAACGATGAAAGCGTGTTGAGAGGAACTGTATCTATGGGCAGTATTGAAGATACGGTAAACGATTTTATGTCTGCCGCAAGCCCAATTTTAACTGGCCAGGAACCGATTCCGGTTTGGAATGGCGGCTGTAAGACAGTAACGGCTGATACATTGGCAGAATAAATCCTGGAAGTTCCTATTATCACAAGGAATTGCGGGGCCGCCCTTTGCCTGGCGGCCCCATCTTTTAACGTTACACAGGAAGTGAAAGGAAACAAAAAGGCGATGAGCGGGCAGGTATTCGCTTTAAAGGAAGGTGAGTAGAAAGAATGGGAAACGTTGTATTGCAGATGAAGCATATAACCAAAAGATATCCGGGCGTAGTAGCATTGAATGATGTCAGCGTAGATTTTGAAAAAGGGCAGGTTCATGCGCTGCTGGGAGAAAACGGCGCTGGTAAATCCACCTTGATCAAAGTACTTTCCGGAGCTGTTGAAAATGATGAAGGTCAGATCTGTATTGACGGAAAAGAATACGAGAAAATGACGCCGCTGCTCTCCAGGACCCATGGGGTGGAGGTAATATATCAAGAATATAATCTGATCGGATCTTTGACAGTTGCGGAAAATATCTGCCTGGGGAGCAAGATGCATGGGTTTTCTAATAAGAAGGAAATGGTAGCCACCACCCAGGCGTTGTTTGATCAATATCAGATTGCGATCAATCCCAAGTCTTACGTGCGGGATCTATCTCCGGCGCAGCAGCAGTTGGTGGAGATATCCAAAGCCATCTCCAAAGACGCTAAGATTATTGTGATGGATGAACCTACGGCGCAGCTTACCATGTCGGAGGTTCAGAAGCTGTATGAGATCATAGGGAACCTTAAGAAAAAGGATGTAACGATCATCTATATCTCTCACCGTTTGGAGGAGTTGTTTGAGATTACGGACTGCGTTACCATTATGCGTGACGGCTGTTACGTTACAACGGTAAAAACCAGCGAGACAAACCGGGATAAATTAATTGCCTTAATGGTGGGACGGGAATTAACCAACACGTATCCTGAGAGAAATTGCATGAAAGATGAGGTTGTCCTGGAAGTAAAAGACATCAGCGGCTACCGGAACGATAAAGTGTCCTTTCAGCTGCACAAAGGAGAGATTCTGGGATTATCCGGTTTGGTGGGAGCAGGCCGTACCGAGCTGGCGAGGGTTATTTTCGGAGCGGATAAAAAACTGGGGGGTAGCGTTTCCATATACGGAAAGGAAACCAACATTAAGTCTCCTCAGGACGCCATAAAAGCAGGGATTGGATTGATTCCGGAAGACCGGAAGGAACAAGGATGCTTTTTGAATATGACGATAGAGTGGAATATAGCCATTTCCAATATCCGTAATTTGACCGTCAACCGTTTGGTAAGTAAGAAAAAGATCCAGGAGAGTGCGGAGAATTTTCAGAAAAAGCTGAATATTAAGACGCCTTCCATCAAGCAGAGGGTGGGGAATCTAAGCGGGGGGAATCAACAGAAAGTGGTGCTGGCAAAGGTTCTGGCCACCAACTCCGACATCATTATTTTTGATGAACCTACCCGAGGAATTGATATTGGCGCACGTCACGAAATTTACACTTTGATGACGGAACTGGTGGAAAGCGGGAAGTCCATTGTCATGATCAGCTCCGATATGGAGGAACTGCTGGGAATGTCGGACCGTATTATCGTGCTCAGTGAAGGGCGGATCACCGGAGAAGTGCAAAAAGAAGAGTTCAGCCAGGAGACGGTATTGAGCTTGGCGTCTAATGAATAGGAGGATTTGTAAAATGAATGATGGAAATGCAAAGAATGATAAGATAAAAGCGATTTTGAAATCAAACGTTATGCTGGTCATCCTGGTTCTTTTGCTGATTGTATTTGGTATTATGTCAAAGAATTTCCTGACCTTTAAGAACCTGATGAACATTTGTACCCAGAATGCCTACTTTATCATCGCCTCCATCGGCGTGGCCATGATTATGATCAGCGGCGGAACCGACCTGTCTGTTGGTCAAATTATTTCTGTAGTAGGCGTTTGCGTTGCAATTTTTATGCAGCGGGCAGGATTTCCGATTCCCATTGCAATTTTACTGGGCCTGATTCTTGGCGGTATATTGGGATGCTTCAATGGCTTTGCGGCAAATTTGTTAAAGATTCATCCTATGATTGTAACTTTGGCTACTATGACCATGTTCCAGGGGATCTCTTATACGATTTCCGGTTCTCAGTCCTTCTTCAACTTTGCCGATGCATATAAGAACATTGGCCAAGGATATGTAGGGCCGGTGTCTGTTCCGGTGATTATTGCGATCATTATTGCGATTATTATTCATTTTGTGCTGGAAATGACATGCTTTGGACGTTTTGTCTATGCAACAGGAGGCAATGGAGAGGCAGCCCGTCTGGCAGGTATCAACACAAGACGGATTCGTGTGATCGTGTTCGCACTGGGCGGCATTTTATTTGCCATTTCCGCTGTTATATTGACTTCCAGAGGCGGTTCCGCCAACTCCACCATAGGACCGGGCACAGAATTTGATGCCATTACAGCTTGTGTATTAGGAGGCGTCAGCTTTATCGGCGGCGAAGGCAAAGTAAAAGGCGTTGTAATCGGCTGCTTAATTCTTGGAGTACTGTCCAACGGTATGCAGTTGATCGGTCTTGGCATATACGTTCAATATATTGTAAAGGGTATTATCCTGATGCTGTCTATTGGATACGATACATACCAAAAACAGGCGAAAGTGAAGAAAGTAACTTCTGCAAAAGCGGCGGCCTGATTGAGAAGGTTCTATACTTACATAAAAAGCTGCCTGAGGGATAGTAACGGCTGCTGGTCAACGGAATGGCTGGCGGCCGTTCTTTCTGTGAAAAAAGTTTCTGTTCGTGAAACCCCATTGCATGAAAAAGATGATATGATAAAAAAAGTTACAGGAAAGAGCATAAAAAGATAGGATAGTATCAGAAAAAAGGAGGAATTCAGTATGAGTAAAGTATTAGCCCTTTCTTACGGGCGGAAAATGTCCAACACAGACGTGATGTTAAAAGAGGTGCTGCTGAAATGCCAGGAAGCAGGACATGAGATCAAGTTTCTTCGTCCAGACGATATGGATATTCGGCCCTGTACCGGCTGTACCGCATGCGTCGTGGGGATTATGTGCGGACGGAATAACGGCGCTTGCATTCATAAGGATGATTTTCACATTTTAGAAGATGCATTTTACGAGGCAGACGCAATCATAGTGGGCTCTCCGGTGTATGAGACTTCTCCCACCGGAACCTTTAAGACCTTCTGCGACAGAATCGGGCCGTCTCATGACCTGGCATTTTTAACAGAAGCAAAGAAAGAACGGATGGCTCAGGGCAAGAGTGGAAGCGAGCTGCCCGACGAGCGAGTGTTTAAACCACGTATCGGTTGTCTGCTGGGCGTCGGTGGAGCCAGAACAGAAAACTGGACGATCATGACGATTCCGGTAATGTATGAATGTATGATGTCCACCGGCGTGGATGTGATCGATACCCATGTATATTATGGAGCCATGAATGTGGAGCATGTGCTTGGAGTTCCGGAACAGATGCAGCGTATGGATGAAATGGCACAGAATATCATAGACGCCCTGGCAGCAGATAGCCGAGACGAGCGGATGAAGTGGCGTGGGAAAGAAGAAGGGGCTTGCCCGGTGTGCCACCAGAGCATGTTCAAGGTACATCAGGGCAGCAGCAGAGTAGAGTGCTCCATTTGCGGTATCGACGGAACCGTGGAATTTGAGGATGGAAAACCCGTATATCGTTTCTCCCAAGAAGAACAGGCGCGTTCCAGAATGCGGTATGCCGGTAAACTGGAACACAGAAACGAGATTGCCAACGGCGCAATGACCCAGAAAAAAGTGGAAGGCTTGAAGGAGTTAAAAGAAAAATATCTGCACGTAGGGGAATAATCCACTTGCTGTCACAACAAAAAAAGGCCCATTTACCACATCTTACTTGAATTTGAAAAAAACACTCCGAAATATAAAATGAGACGTCAATGAAAAGGCAACTTGTTATGTTAGGAGGAATGACTATGAAGATAGGAGGCGTCAGCGGGGCCAGCCCCCAGGCAGGCCAGGCGGGTATGCAGCAGGGAACAGATGCAGTAAGCAGGGATATTCAAAGGCAGATTGCAGAGACCCAGAAAAAGCTCCAGGAATTATCCTCAAATAAAGAGATGAGCGTTGAGGAGAAGATGAAAAAGCGTCAGGAGCTGCAAAAAAAGATTACCGATTTAAATAATCAGTTAAAGCAGCATCAGATTGAGCTTCGAAAAGAAAAACAGCAGCAAAGTAAAAAAGGAACTGCCATGGACGATATGCTGGGAGGAAGACAGCAGGCAGAAGGGCCGAAAGGCAAGAGGCAGCAGGCGGGGATGTCCAAGGCAGGAATGGCTGCGATGATTACAGCCGATTCTTCCATGAAACAGGCCCAGGCCCAGGGCAGAGTGGCAACCAACATGAAAGGGCAGGCAGGTATACTGCGGGCAGAAATCAGCCAGGACGCAAAAAGGGGCGTTAATGTGGAAAAGAAGCAGGAAGAGCTTTCGGATCTGGAACATCGTCTGGAGGACACAACGGCTTCTCAAGTTTCCTCCATGGCGGATGCAGCCAAGGTTATGAAAGAGGCTGCGGAAGATGAGGCAAAGAATAGCCAAGGCGTCAAAGAAGAGCAGGAAGAGAAGAAAGAGAAAGCAAAGAAGGAAGAAAAAGAAGGCGTATATGTAGACGTATACCTGTAAGAAAGAGAAAGAAAAATTCAGTTTGAGCTTTCTGAGAACCATGGTATAATGAAGCTGATCGGAAGACAGATTTGCTTTCTAAATGCGGATATCATTTGAAACAGGAGGACTTTACCATGGAACAGAATCAGACAACTCCGGTACGCTGGGGCATCCTGGGAACGGGACGGATTGCCAGGGTATTCTGTAATACCCTTCATGCGCTTCCCCAGGCAGAAATTTATGCTGTTGGATCCCGAAGTCGGGAAAAGGCAGAAAGCTTTTGCCAGGAACAGGGGGCGGCCGTATGCTATGGAACTTATGAGGAATTTGTAAAAGACGAGAAGATCGACATTGTTTACGTAGCCACCCCCATTGGCAGCCATTACCAGGATGTCAAACGCTGTCTTACGGCCGGGCGGAATGTATTGTGTGAAAAGGCATTTACCCAGACTTCAGAAGAAGCCCGGGAACTATATGCGTTAGCCCAGGAAAAGGGCCTTTTTCTCATGGAAGCCATGTGGACAAAATTTCAGCCCGTTTACCGCAAGATGATGGAATGGAAGCAGCAGGGGAAATTCGGGCAGATCCAGGGGGTGGAAGCACGTTTTTACACCTGTGCTACAAAGGAACATCGTCTGATGAAGGATAAAAACCATGGAGGAGCCCTGCTGGACTTAACTATTTATCCTATGATGTACGCCTGTTCCTTTCTGGGATATGAACCGCAGTGCATAAACGCCATGGCCGCGAAAGGCGGAGATGGGGCGGATGTAATGGACAGCCTTCAGTTTTCCTACTCCGATGGGAGCTTTGCAACACTGACCGGAGGCCTTGCCTGCCAACGCCAAGTCTCCCTTTACGTTCACGGAACCAAAGGACGGGTGCTGTTGGAACAGGAGTATTTTTATAAAGCCCAGAAGGCGGCGCTCATAGATTGGGACAATCAGCTCATAGAAGAGTTTGATGGAACATTTACTGTGGACGGATATGAGTATGAGGCATTAGAGGCTATGGACTGCATCCGAAGCGGCAGGACGGAAAGCGCACTGGCTCCTATGGAAGAGACCATAAAGCTGATTCAACTTATGGAAACCTGCAAAAATCAATGGTCATAACA
This sequence comes from Lachnospiraceae bacterium, assembly GCA_022790855.1. Classification (GTDB taxonomy): domain Bacteria; phylum Bacillota; class Clostridia; order Lachnospirales; family Lachnospiraceae; genus 14-2. The sequence goes on from JAAVYA010000028.1 coordinate 166,399, forward strand.
AATCGAAAAAACAACCGGCTCTGCGTACCTGATTAGGCAGCAGAGCCGATTTTTTTGTCAACAGAGATAATCCCATATCATAAAAGACAATTCATATAAAAAAAGTAAGTGGCTGTCCGTAATGGAAATCTCCAAAAGCTCTTCTATTTTTTTGATCCGGTAAAAAAACGTACTGCGGTGGATATGAAGGGCGGCAGCCGCCTTTGTTGCGTTCCGATCGTGATCAAGGTAAGCTCTCAGGGTAGGGATGAATTCCGTATGGAATTCCTGGTCATACCCCTGCAAATGATAAATATGATGATGGATTCCCACGGATAGGCCGACTGCCGCGGCATTTTGAAACAGATATTGAGGCAGCAGGTCCGATGCAAAATGCAATATGGCATTTGGCTGCGCCTGTTCCCCTAACTGCAGTGCATTCACCGCCTGCAAATAAAAATCATGAATTTTTAAAATATCCACAAAGGGCTGGCTGATGCCTGCTTTCATATGATTTAACTGAGAGAACTCCAATAATTTTCCGGTAAAAGCTTCACTCAGGCGAATGGGCTCGTTTTGGTTTAAAAATAATACCACATTATCCTGATAGACCACCGACATACTGTTGGGGTAAGAGGCCCGAAGGGCGGTCATTTGACGTTTGTTGAACAAATCGCTGTTATGAGGTTCTGTGCAGGATAAGACGATCAGACAGAAAAATTTGCAAAATTTTCGGTCTAGCAGTTCCAGCCGGGAGCTGATCATATTCACATCCGTAAAACGGCCCTCCAGCAAATCAATCAAAAAATTCTCATATTTCATTCCTGTGCGAGTAATAAAGAAATCATGCTTCTGCATTTCAATAGAGCAAATATCAGCTAAAATGGTAGTCATACGCAAAATATAATCTGTCGCTTCCATATCTCCCATACAAACCGCCACATATCCGGTCATTACATTTTGAATCCGAATTCCGCAGAAAACCCACAGATTATCTGGGTGGTCCACCGTGCGGACGGAAAATGCGCTGGAAGAACGGTAGATCTGTTCCACCACTTGCGTTCGTTTTAAGCTTTCCACTTCCACATCCGCCAAATAGATCCGGGATTGGCTTTGCTCTAATCCATAAGTCATCTTGCGCATAAGGGGGGAGGTCTCGATCATATTGTAGCTGGCGTCGCAGACGGAGATCGGATATCCGAAAAAAGATTCCGCTAACGCCACCACATCCTTTAGACCCTTTCCACGGTAAAGCACATGATAAAGCCGGTTACTCTGATTTTCGATCAACGCTTCCAGTTTTAGTAATCCATGAATAAAACAGTACAGCTCCCTGGCAGGCGGCTGCTTTGTGATGCGTATGGGAAGAAAAGGGGACGGATCCGGTTCTGCAGTCATAAGATAACAGACCGTATCTGCAGCAGGAAGGGGGTGAACCGGAACGGTATCGGACAAATATAAAGTATTTTCATCATAAATGGTTTTTGCTGAGACAATCTCTACCTGGTGAATCAAAAGTTCTGTGTCATAGTCATCCATAACAATAAATTGGAAGTGTTCCACCACTTTTTGTATAATCTGCTTAAGCCGTATCATGGAATTTGCGCCTTTCATCGGACAAATGTTGAATATAAAACAAGGGAAAAGGGATTTTTTCAACACTTGTTTGAGGAAAAAATTGAAATTAAGTGTTATAATAACCGTAGTTTAGCACAGGTATGAAGCGCCTGTCAAATGAACTCAACAAAAGTCTAACCGAGAGGAGAACTAACATGGCAGTAATTACCATTGACGGCATCCGCCTTGAGGTGCCCGACAATAAGAATGTATTAGACTGTGCATTGGAAGCGGGAATTTACATTCCTCATCTGTGCCATCATCCGGATCTGCCGGAGAACGGCTCCTGCCGCATGTGTATTGTGGAGGTAGAGGGAGAAGAACATCCCGTGACATCCTGTACCTTGAAGGCAAAGGACGGTCTGAATATCCGTACCAACAGCGAACAGATTGCCAAACTGCGTTCCCTGGCTCTGGAGCTTTTGCTTTCCGGACATCCGGAAGACTGCTCTACCTGTCCCAAATACGGGAATTGCGAACTGCAGACGTTGATACAGTATATCGGAGCCAATAACGCCCGTATGCGATGCCGTACCAAAGGCTTTAAAGCAGAGGAAAGCAATCCCTTGATTGTCCACGATATGAACCGATGCGTACTTTGCGGGCGGTGTGTTCGTGCCTGTAATGATCTGAGAGGCGTGAAGGTGCTTCAGTATCAGAAAAAGGATCTGGAAACTTATGTGGGAACCATACATAACAAGCTTTTGATTGATTCAGACTGCCGGTTCTGCCAGGCATGTACCGAAGTCTGTCCTACCGGAACCATTCGTGACAAACGTCAGCTTATGGAGACCAAGGCAAAGAAAGAAGACGTGGTAGTACCCTGCCGCAGCGCTTGTCCGGCTCATACAGATGTTCCCCGTTATATCCGTTTTATAAAAGAAGGCAAGTTTGACGAGGCTTCAGCCGTGATTCGCGAGAAAGTGCCCTTCCCCAAAGCATTGGGTTATGTGTGCAATCATGTTTGCGAACTGGAATGTAAGCGAAAAGAAGTCAATGAGGCTATGTCCATCCGTAATATGAAGCGTTACGCAGCGGAACAGGATACCGGCTCCTGCTGGAGGGGAAAAGGCAAGCAGCTTCCGGACACCGGCAAGAAGGTCTGTATTGTAGGAGGCGGCCCGGCTGGTATGACCGCAGCCTATTATCTGAGAAAACAAGGGCATGATGTAACGGTAAAAGAGGCGCTTCCCACCGTTGGAGGCATGATGGGTTACGGAATACCTTCGTATCGTCTGCCGAGAACAATTATTGCAGAAGAGGCGGCCGTCATTACGGAAGCAGGTGTAAAGGTGGAAGTAAACGCCAGAGTAGAGAAGCCTCTGGAGCTCCTTGGCGAGTACGATGCGGTTCTGATGGCGATTGGAGCTCATGTGGGAGCAAGACTGCCTATGGATGGAAACGATTTGCCGGGAACCATTTTGAATATTGATTTTCTGCGGGAAGCAAGTCTTGGAAAAACAGCAGAAGAGATCGGTATGGGAAAACATATCATCGTATTGGGCGGCGGAAACGTTGCATTTGACTGCGCCAGGACAGCGAAGCGTCTGGGAGCAGAGGAGATTCATCTTGCCTGTCTGGAAGCAAGGGAAGTTATGACCGCAGATGATGAGGAGATTGAACAGGCAAAAGAGGAAGGAATCTTTGTTCATCCGGCCCAGACCTTTGAACGGATTACCGGAGAGACCCAGGTGACAGGCGTTGACTTTATGAACGTGAAATCCTTCCACTTCGATGAAAACCGCCGGGCTGTCATTGAAAAAGAAGAAGGAAGCGAACATCATATTGATGCAGATACCGTTATTTTTGCCGTAGGACAGCGGCCGGATCTTACGGAAGAAGCCGGTCTGGAACTGTTCCGAGGCAGCTATCTGGTGGTGAAGGAAGGAACCACAAGCACTACCGGAACACAAGGCATTTTTGCAGCGGGCGACGTGGTGCACGGAACCAAATCTGTGATACAGGCCATTGCCGACGGAAGAAATGCCGCCATGGAGATTGACAGATACCTGGGAGGGGACGGTGATATTACAGAGATCCTGGCTCCAGAACAGGAGGCTTCTCCCTATATCGGACGGATAGAAGGCTTTGGTTACCAGGAACGGAAGGGAACTCAGGTTACTCCTGTGGAAGAGCGCCAGGATAACTTTAACCTGGTGGACCATGGAATCTGCCAAGGGGATATCTGCGCAGAAGCCGGAAGATGCTTACAATGTGATCTGAGACTGCAGATAACGGCTCCAAGGCTTTGGGGCGACTATTCCGACAAAAAGGAGGCGAATGCATAATGGGAGCTTTTGAGACTGCAAAAGGAATGAGTAAGGAAGAAGTAATTGAAAAGATCAAAGCGGCCGGCCTCCGGGAATTCGGTGTATATAATCAGGATCTGGCAAAAAAATGGGAACAGGATTTGGCGGAGAAAGAGAATTGGGATGCGTCGTTGAAAGTGATTGCGGCGCTGAACAATAATGATACCAACCATGCCCTTTTGGAACTGTTAAAGACATCCGCTTCAGATGTTATAGAAGGAATCAAGATTGCAGCCTACGCCCTGGATGCGGAAGGGATGCAGCTTTATCTTCCGGAAGGAGAGGATGAACTGAAAGACAGCCTTTCCCAGGCGGCTTCAGAGGCAGGAATTGAACTTTGCCAGGGAATTGTAAATGTGCGGGACGCAAGAGGATGCAGTTTGAACCACATTGAGACGATGGCAGCCTTGGGAGCATTGTTTGCAGGCGCTTATACACCAGGAAGCTTTATAACTGTCTGCAAGGACGGAAAAAACGGGGAACTGACAAAAGTTGTTTTTCCGGCAAAAGTAGGAGATATCGCAGGCGTTTCACCGGAAGAAATCAAAGGTATCCTCATTGGCTCGAACCTTTACGACGCTTCCGGATTGGATCTGGTACTGGAGGAAGATACCAATATCGGCAACGGTGTGATAACCATTTTGCCTGCCGATTGCTGTATCATTGACCAGGAAGAAAAACTGCTTCTTGGAGAACGCAAAAACGGCTGCGGCAGATGTACCTTTTGCCGTGAGGGACTGGGCCAGCTCCACGCGATGGCAAAGGAGATTACCGAAGGAAAGGGCAAGAACGAATATCTGGCCATGATGGAGGAGATTGGAAATGCCATGACCTTTAGCTGCCAGTGTTCCGTAGGCCAGACAGGCGCTGACTTTACCCTGGGAAGTTTGAAATACTTTGGCAACGAATATACCGATCATATAAAGAAGAAAAAATGCGCGGCAGATGTATGTTCTTCCTTTATGAGTATTTATATTGATCCCAACTTGTGCGAGGGCTGTGAAGAATGTGCGGACGTCTGCCCGGCAGAGTGTATTGAAGGCAAGAGCGGATTTATACATATGATTGATGAATTTGACTGTACCAAATGCGGGAAGTGTATCGAAGCCTGCGAGTATGACGCAGTGATTAAGACTACCGGACGCGTACCGAAACTGCCCACCCGTCTTACCAAATGCGGGAAATTTAAAAAGCGTTAATGTGCGGCGCACATGAGAAACTATGGGGCATACATCATGCTATGCCCCTAAGTATAAAAATGATATTGGAGGTATCTTAAATGAAAAAAATGGAAGCAGATGTAATTGTAGTTGCAGCAGGCCCGGCAGGATTGGCGGCAGCGATTACGGCAGGAGAGAACGACCTGAAAGCCATCGTTTTTGAAAAGGCTAATACCACGGGCGGCGCGGCCAACATGGGCATGGGGCCTCTGGGTATTGGAACCAAGATTCAGAAGCGCGGGTTTTATGAGATTACGAAGGAAAAGGCATATGATATTCATATGAAGTACACGCATTATCGCGTGGATGCCGATTTGGTGCAGACTTACTTTGAGAAATCTGCGGATACCATTGAGTGGCTGGAAGATATGGGGGTAGAATTTGCAGGTTCCTTTAAGTATTTTGCAGAATCAGAAGCTACCTGGCATATTGTAAAACCGGAGAATGGTATTATCGGACCCAGAGCGGCGGGCCCGATGGTTAAGATCATGACCGAAAAAGTAAGAGAATTGGGCGGCGAGATTTATCTGGAGACGCCTGTGCATGATATTATTATGGAAGACGGCAAAGCGGTAGGAGTATTAGCTACCGATAAGAATGGTGAGGAGATTGAGGCCAGAGCAAAGGCGGTTGTTGTTGCTACCGGCGGATTTGGAACAAATGCAGAGATGATCAAAGAAGAATTTGGTCTTGATTTGTGGCAGAATTTCTTCCCATTTATGGTTCCCGGAACTGCTGGAGAAGGCTTGAAAATGATGTGGAAAGCCGGAGCGCAGAAGTTTGGCGCTAACATTGAGATGATCTATCAGTTAAAGGATAACATGAATTACTTCTTATTAGATGCCGTATTGCGTCAGCCGAATCTTTTGATTAACCAGAACGGCGACCGTTTTATGAACGAGGACCAGATGGGCAATACCACATTTACCGGAAACGCCATTAATCTTCAGCCTGGAAAATACGCATACTGCATTATGGACGATGCCATTTTAAAATATTATAAGAAAAATGGCCCGGATATTTTTGATATCGTTCATCCGGAAGATGCATTTATGGCAGTGGAGCCGGAATTTGAACGCGCAGTCGCAGATGGTTATGATGGATACTTTGAAGCCGACAGCGTGGAAGAATTAGCGGAGAAGCTGGGAATTGATCCTGAGAAGCTGCAGGAAACCATTGATGATTATAATGATATGTGTGATGAGAACTTTGATTCTCAGTTCAACAAGAATCCCAAGTTCCTGCATCCGATTACCGGAAAAGGAAAATATAGAGTGGGTAAATTCTATATTGCTGCATATGGCACCATCGGCGGCGTAAGAACAAATAAATTCGGAGAAGTTATGGACGGCAATGATAAGCCGATTCCGGGACTGTACAGTGCAGGAAGCGACTGCAATACCATTTACGGCGACAGCTATAATTTTACTTTGCCGGGAAATACCATGGGCTTTGCCATTAATTCCGGACGTATGGCAGGAGAGGCGATTGCAGACTACATTGATTCTCTGTAAGTTAATTTTATCATAAAGATATGGAAAAGGATTGGCGGTAGAAAGGTACTGCCAATCCTTTTTTGCGCCAATCAAAACTGGGAAAGGAGTTTTTTGTCAATTTTTCATTAAAAACTATAGAAAATTGACAAAAAATCGTGTAAAATAGCAAATGGAAACTTTGAGGGTCGTATAAATGAAGGAAGGTGCAATATCATGACAAAATCGCAGTTAAGACGGGCAAATGTTATTCTCATGGTCACTGCAATGATTACGTTATTCTTTAATTTGGTAGGACTGGTGCAGCTGCGTGCCAATGCGGAGTTTGCAGGCGTCAATCCAACTTTGGTGCTAATCAATATGGTGATGATCGTATTGGCGATGATTGCTTATATTATTATTTTTGTACTTACAAAAGAGACAAAGGCGCTTCTGTATACCATAGCGATCAGCTATACATTTCTATATGCTTACGCACTTTTTACCGGAGGCTCCAACGGGACATTTCCTTATATCCTGCCTATCTTGATGGTGTATGTGCTGTTTGGGGAGGCCAAAGTGGTAAATGCGGTGGCGGTCGCTCAATTAGTGATCAATCTGATTATGGTGGGCATGATGGTTTCGGCAGCTCCCAATATGCAGGTTGTGATGGAGGACGCATCTCTAGAAACGATTATTTCTATATTGGGCTGCATTTGCCCCATTGTAACAAATCGTTTGATGATGCAGTTCAATAGAGAATCCCAGCAGGTGATTCAGACCGGAGCAGATCAGCAAGCGGAGATGACGGCTGAAGTTGTAGATTATGCAAAGCAGGTATTAGACGATGTGGAGAATACCCAAAATGACCTTGATCAGATTTTTGACACGACAAAAGCCATCAATGAGGCATTAAGCGACATTGCAGGAAGTACGACTTCTACGGTTCAAGCGGTAGATGAGCAGACACAAATGACCAGCTCTATTCAGGAAGTAATTCAGGAAACTTATGAAAAAACCACAGGTATCGTGAATATTACTACAGAAGCTTCCGATGTAATTGAAAGCGGCGTGGCTATTGTGGATAAGCTGAACCGTACAGCGGAGAGCTCCATGAACGCCGGAAATGAAATGAAGAAAGCGGCCGAGCAGTTACAGAAGAAGTCGGTAGAAGTTCGAAGTATTACGGAAATTATCTTAAATGTTTCCAGCCAAACGAACCTTTTGGCTCTTAATGCATCCATAGAGGCCGCAAGGGCCGGGGAAGCGGGCAAAGGGTTTGCGGTTGTGGCAGATGAGATTCGGGAATTGGCGGATCAGACTCGGGCGGCAACCGAAAATATCACAAGTATTTTGGATACATTAGTTATGGAGGCACAGTCTGTCTCTGAAAAAGTAGAAGGGACGGTAGAGACTTCCAGAGAGCAGAGCGTCATGATTCAGGAGACCAGCCAAAGTTTTATGGATATCCAGGGGAAGATACAAGACTTAAATGAGGCGATTCAGCTTGTCAGTGAACAGATGCACGATATACATGGTGCAAATGACCGGATTGTAGAAAGCGTTCATACTTTATCTGCCACCAGTGAAGAGGTTAGCACGAGAACAGATGAAGCGCTGGGAACCAGCAGCGAGAATGTCCGGCATATGCAGACCTTCCGGGAACGTATGCTGGCAATGGAGGAGACTGTGCAAAAGCTGGCTTCTTATTCTGTTACAGAGGAGCCTGGATTCTTGTGAATAAATCAATTGAATTGGCGCTATCAGTGTAGTATCTAGCCATTGAGGATCTCAAAGGGAAAAGAGAAAGTTGTGATTGATATGGAAGATACATTAACGTATTTTAAAAAGTTGGCGGAGAAATTCGCCGATTTTTTTTTGGAATAAAGTACGCATTCTGCGAATAAAAACACTAAAAAAATAGTTTATTACATTTTTAGTACTGAAACAAAAAAATTATGTGATAGAATCAGGTATAAGAATTAGATAACATTTATTTGTTGAAGAGCGCAATAAATTATCTGATTATTCTACCTTGGTTTGACTGTCAGATAAGGGAATATATGCAAATATACGAGAAGAGGGGGGAAGAAATAATAGGAACTTAATGTGGACAAGGCAAATAACGTAAGACAAAGGAAGTATTTATATGAAAGAGACATTTTGCTTTAGAAAGAGAGTGGCTTATGAGATGATAGCGTTGGTAATGGCTGTATTGATTCTGCCGGGGACGGCGGAGGCAGCATCTAAATCCGGCACCTATGATGGGTTTAGGTATACCGTAACTGCCACAAAGCATAATACTTATGGAAGTGGTTCGGGTGTTTACGCAGATACCAGAAAAACGTTGGCATTAACTGTGATATTTTTTTATACAAGGACAGATAATCAGGATCTGAGTTTAAAAAAACAGGTTTCTGGAAGTGCCAGTGTTTCAGCTACAACAGGAACTCCATCAAAGCTGCGGGAGGCTAGATATACATCTGCGGATTTGTATATCGGAGGAGTTAATTTTGCAGTAAATGCTTATTAAAAGTAAAAGAATGGTATCATAATTTTGACTAGAATTGGCTTCCCTGTAAATTTTTATGCAGGGAAGCTAATTGGAATTATATAGCGTTATACAAGGGGGATATATATGAAAAAATACTTTTTAATCGTAATGTATGCGGTAATTTTGTGTTTCTGTTGTGCCTGTCAAGGTCAGACAAAAAAGAGTGCTGCAGTACCTCCTATCAATTGCGAATATGGCATGAGGAATTTTGCAGTGTCCGGCGATGAAGGATATTACTTTTTCTGTAATAACCTGTTTATTTTTTGGGACGGGAATCCAGAGCATGCGGCTATGCCAATTTGCGGTCGTCCCGACTGTAGCCATGACCAGTTAAAATGCCCGGCATATATCGGTACCAGGCAAGAAGCAAAGATATTTTATGATAACGGAAGCTTGTATGTATTTTCAGGAGAAAAGCAGCATGATCCAGTGACACTTTTGCTCTTGTCAGGGGCTGCAGTTTGGCTTGTTACGGAAAAGCAGCCGGTAAACCTAAATCAGGCGGATCGCCAGTACAAAGCTTATATTGAGGCCTATAAAGGGCTGGTGACGCAGAAAACAATGGATGGGATACTGGCAGAACTCTATGATGGTCACCCTGGGCATGTTCGTATCTAAAGTGTTCTCTGTCCGAGCAATGTACGGCTTTGAGGACTGGAATATTCCGGTCCAGAGCTTTGCGGCGGCCAGGCAGGTGAAAGGGAATATGACTTTGATGCAGTTTTTGACAGTGAATGGAGTTCTGGAAGTGGCGGGAGTTTGCTGCCTTGCTTTTGTGTTTCTTTCTTTGACTTTATGGATGAAGAATCGGATGTACGCGATTCTTCTGGGAGCAGCGGTTTTCGTACTTCCGTTGCTGCTGGGATGGACCGGGGTGGCCTTCCCATGGGAATACACAGAAAACCGCGTTTTTTTCTTTCCATATCAGACGGCAGAAGAGGGAATGGCCTGGCAATGGTTATATCTTGTATTTGCAGCGATAGCGGCAGGAGTTTCGATTATGTTTGCATGGAAAAAATGTCAAAACAGGAGGAGAGGTGGGGCAATGAAGCTGGAGATCAAAGAACTGTCAAAAAGCTATAAGAAAGGAAAACGTGCGCTGGATGCGTTTTCGGCAGACTTAACACCCGGGGTATATGGTCTGTTAGGCCCGAATGGGGCGGGAAAATCTACGCTTATGAATCTTCTCACCGGGAATCTGGAAGCAGACAGCGGACAAGTATTGGTGGATGGAAAGCCAACAAGCCAGATGGGAGCCGCTTATCGGGAAATGTTGGGCTACATGCCCCAGCAGCAGGGACTGTATGATAATTTTACGGCGTTGGAGTTTTTGCGGTATTTTGCTTCTCTCAAAGGGATTCCCAGAAAAGAGGCCAAAAAGCGGATAGACCATCTTTTGAAAGTTGTGATTTTGGAAGAAGCCAAGAACCGGAGGTTAGGCGGGTTTTCCGGGGGAATGAAGCAGAGAGTCCTGCTGGCGCAGGCTTTATTGAATGATCCTAGGATTCTGATTCTGGATGAACCTACTGCGGGCCTTGATCCCAAGGAACGTATTCGGATAAGGAATTATATCAGCGAGATCTCGCAAGATAAAATTATTTTGCTGGCCACTCATGTAGTCAGTGATGTGGAATGTATTGCCAGAGAAATTCTTTTGATCAAAGACGGCGTTCTTTTGGCCTGGGAGAAGCCGGAAGGGCTGATGAGCCAGATGGAAGGAAAAGTATGGGAAGTGAGTATCCCGGCGGAAGATCTTTCTGAGTTAGAAGGGAAATGTCTCATCAGCAATGTACATGTAACCAAGGACGGGCCCAAAGTGAGGCTTTTGGGAGAAAGAGAAGAGTTAATGGAAATTTTATCTAAATCCGTAAATTTTGGATTTTTACTGGAACGGGCAGAAGCAAATCTGGAAGATGTTTATTTATGGAGGATTCGGGAGGAATAAAATCTTTTTCGGAAGGAAATGCTACCTTCATGAGAGAAGAGTTGAAAAAGCCTTTGCTGGATGCGGTCAGAATTTTGGGAATTGCTTTGGTTGTTTATTTGATTCTGCGGTTTTTATTGCCATTGGTAGTTCCCTTTTTGGTTGCCCTGTTTCTGGCAAAGCTGTTGCATCCTATGATAGAAAAACTTCATAAAAAGACCCGCATAAAGGAAGGGCTTTTGTCCTCGCTGATTTTAATTATTCTTTTGGCGGCACTTGGATGGGTGTTGTGGTTTGTGGGGAAAAACCTTGTGATTCAGCTTCAAGGGCTGTTTGCTAATTTTCCCATGTATCAGGAAAAGGCCGGGGTGTTCTGGAATGATTGCTGTACTCGGGTGGAATCCTGGACTGGGATACAGGCGGAAGAACTGAATGGGAGGGTGATGGATACCGTTCCCAGGATTTGGGAGAATATGAAAGGGACACTGCTGCCTGCATTGATGAGCGGCTCTTTTTCCTGGGTAAAAGGAATTTTTGTTTTGGTTGGCGTATGTATTGTGGTTATGATTTCCACCCTGTTAATGATGAAGGAATATGGACGTATGAAGGAAGCATTGGAGAGGGGGAGGCTGGGACAGGCGTTATTGCGGATTTTACGCCGGGTGTACCGTGCAGGCGGCGGGTATTTCAAGGCGCAGCTTGTGATTATGCTGGCAGTTAGCGGGATCTGTGTTGCGGGGTTGTTTTGCGCAGGAAATTCCTACGCCTTACTGGCGGGCGTGGGAATTGGCCTCTGCGATGCCATGCCTTTTTTAGGCACCGGAACGATCTTCATACCCTGGGCTTTGATCGAATTGCTGCAGGGGGAGTATATGCTGGCGGCTATTTATGCGGTGATCTATACCATTGCCAGTCTGGCAAGGGAACTGATGGAACCGAAGCTGGTGGGAGATAAGTTGGGAATGCCTCCCCTTGCCGTGATCATCAGCGTGTATGTAGGCTTGCAGATTTATGGATTATGGGGAATCCTGTTAGGGCCGTTATCCTATATTCTGATTCGTGAAATTTGGAGAGAAGGATTTGAAAAAGACGAGACAGACGACTTTTTGAATGGGAATATTTGAGCACAGATGGAAAAAATGCTTGACAAAGCAGCTTTTGGTATCATAGAATAGACACACGGCAATGAAGAGGAGCAGTACAGACAGAAAAGACTGCAGAGAGGGAACGGTTGGTGCGAAGTTCCTGTCCGGAATGTTTGGAACCCGCCTTGGAGCTTTCCAGGAGACTGTGACGTATTTCCGGCGTTAGCGGATTCAGAGAGAATGTATGGAAGCTGTGGATAGACTTCCAGGCATTAATAAGGGTGGTACCGCCGAGCTTTCGGTCCCTTGGGTTGGGACAGAAGGCTCTTTTTTCGTTCCATGATAATGCTTGCTGTAAAGGAACCTTGATCTGGAATTCGGGTTCCTAGCCGCAACAGAGATAAAGGAGGAGAAGATTATGGCAAAAGACAAAAAATTAGTAGAAGCCATAACGTCTATGGACACTGATTTTGCCCAGTGGTACACAGATGTGGTAAAAAAAGCAGAATTGATTGAGTATACCAGTGTAAAGGGATGTATGGCAATTAAACCGGCAGGTTACGCGCTCTGGGAGAATATCCAGCATGAATTAGACCGGAGGTTTAAAGAGACTGGCGTTGAGAATGTATATATGCCCATGTTCATTCCCGAGAGCTTGCTGCAGAAAGAGAAGGATCATGTGGAGGGGTTTGCTCCGGAAGTCGCCTGGGTTACCCATGGCGGAATGAATCCATTACAGGAACGGATGTGCGTACGTCCTACTTCAGAGACGTTATTCTGTGATTTTTATGCCAATGAAGTGCAGTCTTACCGCGACCTTCCCAAAGTGTATAACCAGTGGTGCTCCGTCGTGCGTTGGGAGAAAGAGACCAGGCCATTTTTGCGTTCCAGGGAATTTTTATGGCAGGAGGGGCATACGGCCCATGCAACAGAGGAAGAGGCTCAGGAGCGGACACTTCAGATACTTCATCTGTATGCAGATTTTTGCGAAGATTTTCTGGCAATGCCTGTGATTCGGGGCCAGAAAACAGAGAAAGAAAAATTTGCAGGTGCAAAAGCTACGTATACCATAGAAGCATTGATGCATGACGGCAAAGCGCTGCAGTCCGGCACCAGTCATAATTTTGGGGACGGATTTGCCAAAGCCTTTGAAATTCAATATACGGATAAGGAAAATAAGCTGCAATATGTACATCAGACTTCTTGGGGGGTAAGTACTCGCCTCATTGGTGGAATTATCATGGTGCATGGAGACGACTCAGGATTAGTGCTACCTCCTAAGGTTGCTCCTGTACAAGTTATGGTGATTCCTATTCAGCAGCGGAAGGAGGGCGTTCTGGATAAGGCCCGGGAAATGAAAGAGGCTCTTGCAAAAGCCGGACTTCGGGTGAAGATGGACGATACGGACAAGAGCCCCGGATGGAAGTTTGCCGAACAGGAGATGAGAGGCATTCCTGTGCGGGTGGAATTAGGGCCGAAAGATATAGAAGCAGGAAAGTGTATTTTGGTGCGCCGGGATACCAGAGAGAAGCTGGAGGTTACCTTAGAAGAAGCTCCTGGGAAAGCAGCGGAGCTTATGGATATCATTCAAAAAGATATGTTTGAGCGGGCCAAAGCCCATCTGGACGGGCATATTACGGACGTAAAGAGTTATCCTGCTTTTAAAGACGCCGTAGAGCATAAGCCAGGATTTATCCGGGCTATGTGGTGCGGAGAGGAAGCATGTGAATTGAAGATCAAAGAGGATACTACGGCAACTTCCCGCTGTATGCCCTTTGAACAGGAGCAGATATCAGAAGTATGTGTTTGCTGCGGAAAGCCTGCTCACAAATTAGTATATTGGGGCAAGGCATATTAGAGAGTATCTGAAAATGCGTCTGGTAGAAAGCAATTTTCAGACACAGTCTATTGACAGCAAGGATGGACATAGATAAGGAAAGAAGGATTTGAAAGATGAAATTAGGGATCACTATGGAAGGCGGCGCAAGCCGGACCATATTTAGCTGCGGTGTTACGGATGCATTTCTGGAAGAAGGGATTATGCCGGATTACCTCATCGGCGTATCCGCAGGGATTGCTTACGGCGTTTCTTATCTCTCAAAGCAAAAAGGGAGGAATCTGGAGATTGCGGTTCAGTATATGGCGGATAAACGCTATATGGGTCCCAGGCATCTGCTGAACCGAAAGAACCGGAGTTACTATAATATTCCCTTTGTGTTCGGAGAGATTCCCAATGAATTGGTTCCTTTTGATTATGAGGAGTTTCAAAGGTTTCCGGGAAAAGCAGTGGCAACCGTGACCAATATCCATACCGGAAAGCCGGAATATCTCGAGGTGCCAAGGCATGACGACAAATTTGATATGCTGGTGGCAAGCTGCGCTCTACCCATCTTATTTCAACCGGTAAAGATCGGAAAACGTTATTATCTGGATGGGGGCCTGTCGGATTCTATTCCCTATAAGCAGGCGATAAAGGAAGGGTGCGACAAGAATATCGTGATTCTCACCAGAGAGCGCGGCTATGTGAAAAAGCAGGAACGGGCCGGAAGGATTTCCAGCAGACTTTACCGGAAATATCCCAAAATTGTGGAAGATTTAAAAAAGCGTCCAGAGCGGTACAATGCCTGCATGGAAGAGCTTTGCGAAGCGGAAAAGCGAGGAGAAGTCTTCGTAATTGCTCCTGAGAGTACGTTAGGCGTAGGAAGAACAGAGACTCGGGGAGAAAAGCTTCAAAAGCTGTATGATGAAGGCTATCGGCAGGCCAGGGAACAGATGGCCGATTTAAAGAAGTACCTGGGAGAAGATTCGGGAGAAAAAGCTTGAAGCTGATTTTTATCCGTCACGGAAAGACAAAGGGCAACACCCAGGGACGTTATGTGGGGCGTACCGATGAGCCGCTGCTGCCTGAGAGCATGGAGCATTTAAAAAAGCTGGCTCAGGAGTATGTGATTTCAGGGCCGGAAAGTGACAAAGGTTCTTTCCTCCGGCCGGAACTGGTGGTTACAAGCCCCATGCTGCGATGCCGCCAGACTGCCGATATTCTATTTCCGAATATCCCCTGTTTTGTGCAGGACGGACTGCAGGAGATGGATTTCGGGGAATTTGAATATAAAAATTACCAGGAGCTTTCCGGGAACCGAGCGTATCAAGCTTATATTGACAGCGGAGGGCGAACTGCATTTCCCGGCGGCGAATCGCCGAAGAAGTTTAAAACGCGCTGCTGTAAAGCGTTTCTGGAAGCTGTTAATCAGGCGGATAATACGGAGACAAATGTTGTTGCCTTTGTCGTGCATGGCGGTACGATCATGGCAGTTCTGGAAGCCTTTGGGGAACCCCGGCGTTCGTATTTTGACTGGCAGATTAAGAATGGAGCGTATATCTGGGGGGAATATTTCGCCAGTGGAAGGATTATCATTGATTGCGGAAATATTTTTTAGGGAAATAGCCGTTGAGTATCTTAATTTTAAGTATACTCTGCGGCTTTTTCCATCTCATAGGACAGAAGCAGATGAAGACGTTCCATGTCGTCATCCAGAGTTTCCCCGGTCAGTTCTTCCAGACGTTTCAGCCGATAGAGCAGGGTATTTCGGGGAAGGTTCATGGTTCTGGCAGTGTCTGCAATACTGCGCTCCTTTTTCAGATAAAAATACAGTGTTTCATAGAATTCGGTATGGTGTTTTGCGTCATATTCTTTAAGAAGCTGCAAGGCCGGATGCAGAACTGTGGGGATTGCGGTGCTTTTTAACTGGGAAAAAAGGTAAGGGAGTACATGCTTTGTCCCATCGTAGATGTGCCCGGCTTCTTTTTCCACATATTGTGAAGTGATGGATACGAAGCGATAGTGATGATAAATAGAGTCGGATAAGGTAAAGCATTTTCCAAAGGTAGCGTAATACTTGCTGTTTTGGAGCCAGGGGATAAGACTTTGACAAGTTTCCTCCAGAGAACTTTGGGACAAATTGCAAAGCAGGCAGACAGATAATTCCGTTGTCACAGCCAGGATGTGGGGAAATGCAATACGCAGAGAGTGGCACAAATGGGTATGAATGTTGTATGCTTCCAACAGGGCGTCCAGCTTAAGGAAAATAAGGTTGTCTGTTTTTTGCCAGCCTAACAGCAGCAGCCTGCGGCAAAGATCCTGGGGACTTGCATTGGCATCGGAAATGACAGTCCGAAGCTGAGCGTCCAGAATCAGGGATTGCTGTTCCTGGATATGGATTTCAAACCATTTCTGGACATAGGTACAAAAGAGAGAGAAGCAATTAAGAGCCCCCTCGGTCATGGGGGCGGAAAGGGCAATTATGGTGGCGGATCCAAGAAAATTCCCCTGGAGGGAGAAGTTATAGTGATAAGCTTTGTGAGGGAATAAAGATGGGTCGTAGGTGTAGATTCCCTTTCGACGGATACGTTCCGGGTCTGTTGCGTTGAAGCGTAGCAGGAATTCCATATCACAGCTCCCTTGCTGCAAAATATAATCCCAGGGTTCGTCCACATCACCAATCCCATAATTGGAAGTATGGGCAAGGTGTCTTTGATAAGGATCTAATAAAAATGCAGGTTGTCCCAGAATTTCTTGGGATGCATCAAATAAATCCTGCAGCATGGCTCCAGAGGTTAAAAGATTCATCATAATGTTGTCCCAATGGGTATAGAAAGTGAAAGCATCCAACACGCAGTTTAAGATTTCCTCCAAGTCCGTAGTGTTCAACAGGAGGATATCATTGCGGTGGGTGCAGATCACCCGGTCATTTCCGTTTTTAAATAAGTCCTTTAGTCTGCCGATATATAAGGTATTTTCTTTCAGCTGCACGTCAGGAGAAAACAGTCGTACGGCTTCTATTTCAAATTGATTGGACGTGATGTCTGCTTTGGGGCGATAGCGGCGTAACCAATTGGCAAAAATCTGCATACTTAACTTCATAGAATAGTTCTCCAATTTCTGGATTCTTGTTACAATGATACTTTGAATATAGTACGAAATATATGAAAATGCAAGATAAAAATATTTTCTAATGGGATATTTTATATGTATACATAAAAGGATTGGTTTGTTTATAATGAAGATATCATAACCTTACATATGGAAGGTAAGTAGCGGTTTTTAGAATAGTTCCAGGAAGCTGGTTGCCTGGAAGCAGAGGAGGTCATTTTATGAATTCAGCAGAAAAACTGGAAAAAATGCTGCGGCTGGAGAAACCGTCCGACAGAAGAGAAATTCCGTATTTTCCACAGATTATTACATGGGCGGGGACCGTATCGGGGATATCTCAAAAGGATATGATCACGGATGTGGATAAAAACATCGAAGCGTTGGATATCACCTTTGAAAAAGTTGGCAGGCCGGATGTTATGATGTGTACGGCGATGCAGGATACGGTATTTATTATGGGCCTTCCGGTACGGATACCGGGACGGGAGCTGGAAGACAACGCACTGTACCAGTTTGTGGAAAGTGATTTATTTACACTTCAGGACGGAAAGGAATATGAACGCATTTTACAGATGGGATGGCAGAACTGGAACGGAGAACTGCTTTGCAAGATTCAGAATCCGCCTTATACCAGTCCAGAGCAGTTATTTGCCCGTTTTGGCCAAATGGGCCAGAATATGGGAAAGATGGCCATGCATTTTATTCCTCAGGGGATCCAGCCATTAAGCCATACTGCTTGTGCACCTATATTTGATACGTTATCCCAGTCACATACCATGGAAGAATTCTGCTATGATCTGTATGATTATCCAGAGGAGGTTAAGAAGGTGATTCTGGAATGTACCCCGGCGGTAATTGGCCAGGCTATCGGTACTGTAAAAGAGGTGCATGGGAACCGGGTTGGAATTTATGCTATGCGTTCTTCCGCCACATTTGTGTCTCCGGATGCATTTGGAGAATTCTGCTGGCCGGGACTGAAAATGATGATTGAAGCATTTTGGGCGGAAGGAATTACCTCAGTCCTGCACGCAGACGGGAATTGGCTCCCCATGCTGGATTACTTTAAGCAGGTTCCCAAGTCCAGCGTTCATTTTGAGTTTGATGGAGACACGGATATGCGAAAGGCCTATGAGATACTGGAAGGCTGGCAGAGTATGCGGGGGGATGTGCCTGCGGCGATGCTGGCTTATGGCACCCCGGATGAAGTTTCCCAATATTGCGAGGGTTTGATTACGGATATCTGCATGAAGGGCGGCGTAATGCTTGGCTCTGGATGTGAGGTGCCTATGAATGCAAGGCTGGAAAATGTGCTGGCTATGGGGAACTCTTTAAAGTAATTTGTGAGGAAGCACAATTCTAAGGGTGATATTTCGAGAGAAATTATAGTTTTACACATTGCTCATCTGAACCATGTTTTGTATAATAAAAGATATGCAAAGGGTTTTAGGGTATATCTGTAAGGAGGAGCAAGAAATGAGAGAAGAAATATTAGCAAAAATCATTGAAAGAGGAGCGCCGCTTTGGGGCGCAGATGCAGCATCTCTGAACGAGAACACCACATTTGAAGAAATGAATGCGAAGTCCGTTCATTACAGTCAGATTACCACATTTTTAGAGGATGAATATGATGTGGAGATTCCCTTCATGAACTTCCGCAGAAAGAAAACATTGGGCGAAGCCGCCGACTACGTATTGGAATTAGTAGAGGAGTAAGGCTGGCTTTGTGGTCCGTGAATATGTCTCAGGATGCTGTGTCGGGCAGTGTTTTGAGGCATATTTTTTAGAGCGCCGGGGTATGCGGAGGCTTGGGACTGAAGGTCTGCAGTATGAGAACAATGTGATGGAAAAAAGGAGAGAATCGTATGAGCAATTTGGTAACAGAGCTGATAGAACGGGCAAAGCAAAACCCCAAGCGTGTAGCTTTTCCGGAAACGACGAATCAGGATATTTTAAAAACAGCAGAACAAGTATATATGCGTAAGATTGGTTATCCGGTGCTTGTGGGAAACCAGGAAGCCATTGAATCCCTGGCCAAAGAACAGGGGATTTCTACGGAAGGATTCACTTATTATGACAACACCAATGAAGAATTCCGGGCGGAGCTGGCAAAAGAGTATGCGGGCAAATTCACTGATATTTCGGAAAAAGGCATTATGCGCAAATCTAAGGATCCGGTGAATTGCGCTATGATTCTGTTAAAGCTGGGAAAAACAGATGCGGTTGCAGCCGGAAAGGATTATTCTACCGGTGAAGTGCTGATTTCTGCACAGTCTATTGTCGGGATGCAGGAAGGCGTGGAAAGCGTATCGTCTCTGGGAATTGCAGATGTTCCGGGATTTGAGGGGCCGGAGGGACAATATTTCGGAATCGCGGATTGTGCAATTACGGCGCAGCCAGACGCCAGAGATCTGGCCGGCATTGCCATTGCTTCTGCTGATACTGTAAAGACGCTTCTGGGATGGGAGCCAAGAGTTGCAATGTTGGCATTTTCTACCTGCGGAAGCGCGGAACATGAATCCATTGATGTTATTCGGGAAGCAATCGGACTGGTACATGAAAGACGCCCGGATATTAAAGTGGACGGAGAATTCCAGTTGGATTCTGCATTGATTCCTAAGGTGGCCGCCAAAAAGGTGCCCCGGGAAAGCGATGTGGCCGGAAAAGCCAATGTTTTGATTTTCCCAAATCTTCATGCGGGAAATATTGGCGTGAAGCTGATTCAGATTTTTGGCCATGCCAATGCTTATGGTCCGGTGCTTCAGGGGTTTGCACTTCCAGTATGCGACTTTTCCAGAAGCGCTCCGGTAGAAGAAATGCTTGGGAATGTTGCTATGCTGGTAATTCGGGCAGGAGCGGCAAAATAAAAAATCACGTATATATGGTTTATAGTATGGAGGTATTGCTGTGTGGATGGGTTACGGAAAAGTAACCCATTTACATTGTACAAGGAATTGTTTTATAATCAAAAAGTAAGATACAGAGAGGAGATAATTAATTATGAAATCATTGAATCGCTGGGTATATGCGGTGATCGGCGTCATTGTTCTGTTGTTGGCGGGACTGGTATATGCATGGTCCGTGATATCCAAATCTATTGCTGCAACGTTTCCAGATTGGAGCGCAGCACAGCTTTCTTTGACCTTTACCATTGTAATGGCCATGTTCTGCGTGGGATGTCTCATTGCCGGCATTTTCGCAAAAAAAGTCAGCCCGAAATTATATGTCATGTTATCTGGAGTCTTGTTTTTAGCGGGATTTTTGATTGCGGCTGCCACGAATGGTTCCCCGGTTTTGCTTTACATAGGTTTTGGCGTACTCTGCGGCCTGGGAGCCGGGTTTGCCTATAACGCGGTTATGAGTACCATGTCTTCCTGGTTTCCAGATAAGCAGGGGCTGATTTCCGGTATTTTGCTTATGGGATTTGGACTCAGTAGTTTTATTATTGGAAAGGTATTTGCGGCGGTAGCGCCTCCAGATGGAGAAGTGGCTTTGTGGAGAAACACCTTCCGTGTAATGGCCGTGGTAATTTTTGTGATCATGGTGGTTTGCAGCTTTTTCTTTGTAAAGCCGGGAGAAGATTTTGTTCCTCCCACAGCCTCAAAAAAGAAAGCGGTACGGGAACCGGCTTCTGATATTACTTCTGCACAGATGGTGAAAAAAGCGTCCTTCTGGCTGTACTATGTTTGGGCTATTTTGATCAGTGCAGCGGGGCTTGCTCTGGTGTCCCAGGCCAGCGGTATTGCTACTCAGGTAGGAAGCAATGTTTCCCCTGGGAATATTGCTACCGTAGTGGGACTGGTGTCCATTTTTAATGGGATTGGCCGTGTGATTTTTGGAACGCTGTTTGATAAAAAGGGATATCAGCTTACCATGATTTTAGATATGATTGTTTTTGTATTGGCAGGCGGGATTTTAATTCTGGCATTGAATACCGGAAACTTTGTATTTATTGTAGTTGGTTTTATTGTAGGAGGATTTGCATACGGCGGCGTTACGCCTACGAACTCTGCAATTATCAGCGATTTCTTTGGAAGAACCAATTATCCTATGAACTTTTCGCTGATCAATACAAACTTGATCATTGCTTCGTTTGCATCAACTATTGCAGGAAAGCTGTATGACGTCAGTGGTTCTTATATGACGACAATTTTCATGATGATTGGTGTGACTGTGGCAGGATTTGTTGCTTTTCTTGGAATTCGCAGACCAAAATAAAAATAGGAGAATCTATGAAGATTGTATTTTTAGATGCAAAATCCATTGGCGAGGATATGGATTTAAGCGGGTTTGAGCGCTTTGGGGAAGTGGTGCGGTATGGATTTTCTACTCCAGAGGAAGCCAGGGAACGAATGAAGGATGCAGATATTGTTATCTTGAATAAAATTCCGGTGAATGAAGAAACTGCAAACGAAGCAAATCATTTGAAGTTGATTTGTGTTACTGCCACAGGAACCGACAATCTGGATAAAGAATATCTGGAAAAAAGGGGAATTGCCTGGAGGAATGTGGCCGGGTATTCCACGGAGACAGTGGCGCAGCACACCTTTGCCATGCTGTTTTATCTGACAGAGAAGCTGCGTTACTATGACGAATATGTAAAAAGCGGAGCTTATGCCGGGGACGTTATGTTTACTCATTTTGATAATCTTTTCCATGAGATTTCTGGAAAGACCTGGGGAATTATCGGAATGGGAACCATCGGGAAGCGTGTTGCGGACATTGCAAAGCTGTTTGGGTGCCATGTGGTTTATTACTCTACTTCCGGTAAAAATAATCAGGAGGGTTATGAACGGGTGGAGCTGGAAACGCTTCTTTCCTGTTCCGATATCCTATCGGTGCATGCCCCATTGAATGAGAATACTAGAGGACTGATGAATCTGGAAGCATTTTCCAGGATGAAGAGAGGAAGTATTTTTTTAAATCTTGGACGAGGCCCTATTGTAGTAGAAGAAGATCTGAAACAAGCGTTGGAGCAGAAAATGATCGGCGGAGCAGGGCTTGACGTGCTCTCACAGGAACCTATGAGTCCTGAAAATCCATTGCTGGAAATCCAGGACAGTTCCCGGCTGCTGATCACGCCCCATATTGCATGGGCCAGCGTAGAGGCCCGCACTCGTTTGATGAAGACCATAGAGAACCAGGTGGAGGAATTTATAACACAGGAAATGAAATAATAGGATCCTTACAGTTCCAGCCCGGAATGATAGGACTGGTTCCCCAGAGAGTCTAAGATTTTGATCAGGCGCAGCTTTGCTGCGTCTGAATGCTTTTTTGTCAAAAACAGACGGTAGAGACGGGGAAGGAGTTCCATATATTCTTTTTGGGCCTCGTCTATCAGGTCGAAAAAGGAATCGCGAAAAGCCAGGTTCTCATCCCAGGGATTGCGCCACTGGCGGTGCAGCAGGTTCAGGGGATCTGCATAGAATTGCAGATAATCGCTGGTAACCATAGGGGACAGAACTGGATAGCCCACAGTCATAGCTTCCAGTTTCCGAAACAGAGCTTTTTTCTGGCCGCGGCGGTCATGAAGCAGCCGTGTGCCAAGCTGCATGGAACGGATGGCAAGGCGCATAATGGCAGGGCTTACCGTCTGCTGCGGGTAAGTGACTGCATAAACATAATATAAAATGGTTGTGATCGTACGAAGCTCCAGCCTAGTCAGGAGAATCGTGGATTCCTTACGGAACGCGGAGGGACGTTTTTTTTTGTAAAAGCTTAGAAGCTCCGTATCAATATCGGTCTCCAGGTTCATGTGATCCCCGTAATAGGCGGGATTGCCTTCGCGATAGTGTGTACGCCAGTAGATGTAAGGGTGGCAGCGGCAGTCTAGGATATAATGCCCCAGAAAGCCCATAATATAAGCCTGGGCAATGGCGGCTTCTTTTTTATCAGGAAATAGGTTCCGGCTTTCGATTAAAGCGGAAAGGAATTTTCCAGTTGCTTCATTGTGGGCAATGGAACCGATATTTTTTCCATGTATGAGGTAGGATGGAAGGAAATAGAAAAAAATATCTGGCCCCTGCAGCCCCAGGCTGAAGGCTGCGTGGTGGTCAAAAATATTTTTTTTCATAATATCGTTTTTCATGGAGTGGTAAGCGTTCACACCGAACAGATAGTGGGTCGTAAAGCCGGGCATAGAAGTTCTTCCTTTCTTGTTTCTGAAATTTTCTAATTTTATTATACCAAAATTATAACTCCTATATCCTATGAATTACAAGTCATTCCTACAGAATCCGCTCCTTCTGCGATTTGAAGCGCACTGTAGGAGATAGAAAAGAACGCTCTGCAGCCTATCAGGATTGCTTTAACTTTTGGTTCTTCCACATGGGGAATACAGTTATCCAGGATAATTCTCAGATTATCTCCAATGAGGCTGCTGCAGTCCAGATAAAGCAGTTCTTTTTCCTCCGGCCCTTTTTCTTCTGTTCCCATAGTCATATAAAATACACTTCCAAGGATCAGGACGGCAGATCCTGCTGCGTTGCAGATTTCACCAATCGTTCGAAGCTTTTCAGAGGTCAAGAAGGAATGAAGTTTTTCCTTCCAGGCTTCCGTTAATTTTACGAAGAGGTATTGCATAAGAAAAGCAGAAAGCTTGTATGCCAGTTTGCAGGCAAGCCCCCCGTATTTAATGACGGAAAAGCACATATTAAATATGCGGATCCAATGGGTGTTCTTCAACTCACATGGCTGGTAAATAAGAAATGCTGCGATATAACATCCACCGTCCACCACAGAGAGAACTGCGTCTGCGACATCCCACATGGAAAAGGCAGCTTCTCCTTCACTGCCTTCCCCAGAAACTTTTGCCATCTGTGTCTGACACTTGAAAGCGGTAAATGTTTCAAATGTATTTGCAATGCCGCAAATAATATGCAGCGCTGCATATGCATCCCGTTTTATCTTTGGAACCGGAAGTCCGGCTGCTGTCATTTCGGTAAGTCCTTCATAAGCGGTTTCCGACGGTTGTAGGGACAAGGACTGGCCTGCGTATTTCATGGGTATCATTTCAGCCCCCTGAGGGTTCTCTATGTATGCAAGTACTTCTTCTCGGAACAGATCTCCCTGTCTGCAAATTTTTAATAGAGGCACAGCTGCCGCAGCGAGGATGAGGCAGCCAATTTCTAATATGGACTTTTCCTCCACTCCGAATACGTCTTTTAAAATGTCGGATAATACGGGGATATGAATTGGCATAGTGAGCATTCGTTTTACTTGGGCTGCCAAAATTTTTACGATTTCCAGCAGAGAATCCAAAATATTTTCCAGCGTATACACAGCGGCGTCTGCAATGATTACCAGTATTTTTTTACAGATATCGCCAAAACTCATAGATTTCAGTTTTTCTGCATCCAGCAGCTCATCCCTGACCTTGGTCATGAAATCGTTTAAAATGATCCCCTCTGTTTCCATAAAACCAAACAAATTTTGGATTTGTTTTCCCAACAGTCCCAGTTCCGTATCGGTAAAGCTCTCGCCGGAATATTGTTTTATGTCGCTTAGGGAAAGATTTTGCCGGCTGTAATCCACAAGATAGCTTTGCTTTACGTCCAAGGGCGCGTTGCCTTTAAAACGTCCTGCTAAAGATTCTTTTGTGACATCGTGGTGTTCTATGTCGGCCCATTTATCCAGAGTGGAAGTGATCATTTCTGTTACAATATGGATCTGCCCCTGACATTGTGCGATTTCCTGCTCGAATACTTCGAACCCATGCGAAACGGTGCTCTCAAGGGCTTTTGCTGTCCTTTTGATATCATCCCAGTTAAAAACGTATGTTACATATTGGATTAATTTTTGAATGCCAACTTTGATATAGTCCAGAAGTTTTAAAATACCCGCTCCCAGTTTTTCCAGAGTGTCCATGACAAAAGTATAAATTGTTTTTCCGATCTGAACAGTAAACTGCCATATTTCCCTGATACAGGAGACTGCCACTTCAAAAATCTTCCCCCCGAGATGGTAGAGCTTTTCAAAAAATTCTGCCGCGGTGATATAAACCACGTCCCATCCGCTTGTATCAAGCGCCGTCTCGTCTAGAACACAAATATTGCTGTCGTGGACGGATAGAAGGCGGTATTTTGTCTCGTCTGAAACCCCATGGAGGGTTCCGCCCTCAAAGGAAAGCCTTATTTGCAGGTTATTGGCGGATTTCTCCTGTAATTTGGCGCTCTTTCGAGCTTTTTCTTCCATTGATTGGATGTTAGGGGATATCTGCTCTCGCTCCCATAATTTTTGGGTTGCTTCATGTTTTCCGATAAAATCAAGGGTTTGGGCAATGGCGTCTAATTGTTCTTGTGTACAGTCTTTTCCCACCAGCGGTTCCCCATCTACCTGAGCGGTTTTTAATTTTTCCGGGGTATCAAGCTTAAACAGGCGCTGCATTGGTTCCTTAGAAGGGCAGATTCTTTGCTTAATATCTTCCAGTTCTATCTGAAGCTCTGTTCCATACAAACCCGTCGCTTCTTCTGTGATTCTTAGAATTCCGGCTTCATCACAGCAAACAGTCTGGGGAGTTTTGTTTAGCACATAATACTGTTCATTGATGTAGACATTGCAGCTTCTTTCTGCGTAAATCATGACAGCTTGCTTTGGACAGAAACCCCCGTCTTCTTCCACCTGGATTTTTGTCACATAGGAAGGGACTTTTTTTGCCGGCATTGCTAAATCAGGAATCCGAATATTGCTGGTACTCCAGATACCGGTTTGTTCTGAACGCTCCAGGATCTGCAGATACTTTGCGTCTTTACTGACGCCAAAGGCTGTTTCTGTTCCTGTAATTCGGTCCCAGGTACATTCTGCATAAAGTATGTCACAGGCAATGAAGGACACATTCTGCCATGCTTCGGGGTTCATCCAGCTTTCTCTGGGAGCCTGGCAGAAAAATAAATGGCCACCCTTTCCAATGCCGCTGGCCACAAGCGCATCTTCCTTCCAGTATACGCGGAAAGAGGAAACATTTTGAAATTCTTTGGACTCAGCCAGAAGTACTGGTTTGCACAAATCTTTTTGTGCTTCTGCCGGATAAAGATAGAGACAGCCGCTTCCGCAGGCAAATAAGTCGGTATTTTTTCCATCTTCCCTGGGTAAAACAGCAATGGCGTCCAAGGGGCGTTCCATGAGAAAACGTATGGGGAGAGGAGGAATTTCGCGGTTGAAACGGTTATAAAATGGTGTATAGAGAAGCTGGACTTCCCCTGCCAGGCTGCCCAAAGTATATAGTCCGTCTACTTTTGTTTTACCGCTTCTTCCGGCAACGGACTGTTTTGTAATTGTAAAATCTGCCGGAAGTTCCTGCTTTTTCCAGGGGTGTCCTTCATTTTGCAGGTCTAAAAAATAGCGTTGGATCCTTTCGTCTTTTTTTAAGTCACAGACAGCAGACATTTTTGTTTCAAATACCGGCAGGTAAAGCGCTGCAACTTCCGTATCCGTTTGCGCCTGTTCCTCATAGGCAAGTAAATTCCAAATAAACGTTCCTTTTTCGTTACTCTCGCCGTAAAAAATTCTGTTTTTGCCATCACATTTTGCCGCGAATATGGCAACGGTTCCCCGGGCGTTGTTCTGCACATCAAAAGTTGTAATCTCCCAGGAAGAAACCTGGCAAAGTTGATCCAGGTCTTTGGTGAGGTTTATTTTTTCCCACCCTTTATGCTCTTTCCTATTTTCCAGCAGCAAATAGAGGTTTCCGTCGTTTCCAATGGAATACATGGTTCTTTCTCCAGAACAGACACGCATCTTTTTTTCCGGCATTGCAATGGACATTCTTTTGTAATCATCCATTAGTTCAGCGCTGACAGTTACTTTTTTTCCCATAAATTCCTCCTCAATTTGGTTCTGCATAAGTAATGCCTACCATTACATTCCCTTCTTTGCCGATTTCTGGTGTTTTAAATGTAAATACCTTCCCGCCGGGGAATATCCAGTAATTCATATCGCTAAAAGCGCCTTTCGCCTGCAGAACGGCGTTGTCTTTATAACTGTTTACACGTTCTATGATATATTTTTTCAGCTCTAGTAAACTGCTTTTTCCTGTTCCAAAGGTGAGAAAATCCAGCCATGCATCGCTGCTGACTCTGGTGGAACCTTCTGTTTCCGTTACTTTTTCATCGGGTTCTATGCGCAGCTTTCCCTCCTGATTTACAGCTAGCCGGATCCCGTAAGACAAAGCCATGTTATAAAGAGTTCCCTTTGCAGTTCCGCCGTCTACGTTCAAATTTGCATCGCATGATATCTTAGTCTGGAAGTTGATACGGGTTCCCTGAAAGGTCATTTCACTGTCCACATGATAGTTGATTTTCACATCTACCCTGGATTCTCGGATTTACGTGACGAGGTGCCCATAAATGCCTGAAACAAGCCATTCCTCGTCATGTTTATGAAATATTCGATTGTGACGAGGATTTATACTGAAATCCTTATAAATCAAGCTGTTGACAATTTTACCTC
>JAAVYA010000064.1 GCA_022790855.1 Lachnospiraceae bacterium
TAGATATTTAAATCGGAATAGTGTAAGAAAAAAGCCTGATGCAGTAGTTATTACTTACATCAAGCCTTTATATCTTTTGCAGTTCTGTATAAGCGTGGGTTCGTCATATTTGGTGTGGTATCTTTAACTATGGGAAACTCCTTTTTCCCATTTATTAACTGCCGGAGTGGATACTCCTAGATAGTTTGCAATCTGCTCTTGAGCCAACGATAATTCTTTTCTTTTTTCCCGTATCATCTGATTGATTTTCATGACAAAATCTCCGTGGTGTTTCTGCTCTTATGATAGCAGAGTGGACATGAATGAACAATAGAGCTATTGTGAAATTATAAGTTGAAAAAATTAACTAAAAGTTAAAATCGAAGGAGGAAAGACTTATCTTTTCATACATTGATATCCAGACATATATTTTGTGATATGGGTTGTATTTTTCATGTGCTTGAAATAAAATAAAAATGTGATAGCGATACACAAAAGATCCAATAATAGTGTGAAGGAGTGTATTTATGGAACGATTGATTTTGAATAAGCTGCTGGATTGGAAGAATTCACCTTACCGTAAACCGCTAATTTTAAAGGGTGTGCGTCAGGTAGGCAAGACCTGGACCCTCAAAGAATTCGGCAGACGTTATTATGAAAATACAGCCTACTTTAACTTTGATGAAAACGAGGAATACAAACAGTTTTTTGAGACCACCAAGGATGTAGACCGCATTCTGCAGAATCTGATGCTGGCCAGTGGCCAGAAGATCGTGCCAGAAAAGACGCTCATGATCTTTGACGAGATTCAGGACTGCCCCAAGGTTATCAACTCCATGAAATATTTTTGTGAGAATGCCCCGCAGTACCACATTGCCTGCGCCGGTTCTCTGTTGGGCATTGCGATGGCGAAGCCGTCTTCCTTCCCGGTAGGTAAGGTAAACTTCAAGCAGATCGATCCCATGACCTTCACGGAATTTTTGCTTGCCAACGGCAACGAAAATCTGGCTAAATATCTGGAGCGCGTAAAGAGGGAGCCCGAGCCCGGGAATATGAGGATGCTTTGCAGTGGCTGGTAGATGCCAGGCTGGTGCATAAAATCTATCGCAGCACTGCTCCAGGTCTGCCGGTAGCTGCCTATGATGACTTGTCTGCATTTAAGATCTATCTGGTGGATGTGGGGTTACTCCGCCGCTTGGCTCAGTTGGCTCCTACGGCCTTCGGAGAAGGCAATCGTTTATTCACCGAGTTCAAAGGTGCACTGACGGAGAACTTTGTGCTACAGACCTTACTCACGCAGTTTGAAGTGATTCCCCGGTACTGGAGCCAGAGTAATCCGCCCTATGAGGTAGATTTCTTGATCCAGCGTGAGAATGATATTTTCCCTATAGAGGTCAAGTCCGAGACCAACACCACCAGCAAGAGTCTAAAGAAATTCAAGGAACTGTTCCCGAATCAAGTCAAGCTCCGTATCCGGTTCTCGCTGGACAATTTGAAGCTGGACGATGATGTGTTGAACATTCCACTGTTTTTGGCTGACCAGACGGAGCGGCTGATTGGGCTGGCATTGGAACAACGATAAATTGACACACATAAGTAACTCCATGGAGAATCGCAGATACCTAATGCCTATAGACAATAGGATGGAGGAAAGGACTATGGTACGAAAAGCAGGAAAAAACGAGTTGGAAGCACTGGCAGATTTAGCGATACAAATGTGGGGTGGGCATCTTGCCAGCGAGTTAGTCGATGAATTTTCTGAAATTATTTCCAAGGGAAATGGTCAATTTTTTTTGAAATATGATCAGGATCTGCCTGTTGGGTTTGCACAATGCCAACTGAGGTATGACTATGTGGAAGGCACAAAAACAACGCCGGTTGGTTACTTGGAAGGCATTTTTATCGGAGAAGCGTATCGCAAGAAAGGGTATGCAAAAGAATTACTGGTAGAGTGTGAGAGATGGGCAAAAGCCAATGGATGCCGGGAGTTCGCCAGTGATTGCGAAATAGAAAATACAGATAGCCAGCATTTCCATAGAACTATGGGTTTTACAGAAGCAAATAGAATTATTTGTTTTACCAAGGAATTGTAAATTTCTGGTTTTCAGAATCATTTGATTATTTCAGAAACAACTTACCGCGACCGGATTGTTGCTACAGAGAAGAGCGATAAGATTACAAGATGATTCTGTGCGGCTGCTAAGCCAGTTTGTGGAGGCGGTGAATCTGACTGACTTATATTCTACTTACGAAAGAATAAATTCCGTATCCCCAAGAACTCTTCTTAAGATTGTGCTTTACTCTTACATGAATGGGGATTATTCTTCCCGTTCCATGGAGCTTAACTGTAAAAGAGATATCAATTTCATGTTTCTTTTAGAAGGCGCGCCTGCGCCTGACCATGCA
>JAAVYA010000065.1 GCA_022790855.1 Lachnospiraceae bacterium
AACGATTAAGAAATATCGGCGCTTTTCTGTTTCTCCGTCTGCCGGGTGTTCGTCTGCCCTAAAATCTTATTAACATTGGAACAGACTGTATTTAATTCTTTTTGGTAATCCCGGTAGTAATGGTAGGTTTTCTGTGCCTCCTTTTTCTGCCGGAGAAGTTTTTCTTTTTTCGCTTTCAGCAGTTTCATGGAGGGGAGCTGCCCGTCTGCGGACTGCCCTTTCAGGAATTTCCGTGCAGCTTCATAGAGTGCGATTTCTGCCGGATGCTCCTGCCGGAACTGCCCTTTATTCTTTGCATTTATAAACTTCTGATAGACAGGTTTATTGGCAAGGTACTGGCCGGTGTAATGGATCTGCTCATTTACCTTCCGGAGATTATTTTCCACAGACTTCAAATCTTTTCTGGAAGCGGAAGCATGACCCTTAATCTCTGAAAAAGAATCTTCCAGGGACTCTCTTGTGTCATACCCATGCTCCTGTATATAGGCGACCGTCTTAGCCATCTCTGTCAGGTTGGAAAGCTTCACTTTGTTAGCGTAAGCGGCATTCTGCTGTGCCTTTATGCAATCCTGCAGATTGATCACCAGCCGCAGATCTGATTTGATAAACAGGACTGATACAGTTTCCTCTTGCAGTAGATTGGATGGACTGGATGCAGACTGCTCCGTTTCCATATTACATTTTTCCACATCAACCGTTTTCTTTTTGCTTTCTTTACGCTCTGCATTTTCCTTAAACAGATCCAAAAGATGATCTTCTTCATAATGTGCGCCGAGCATCCTTCCGGTAATATACTTGCTGCGTTCCGGGTGGAGGTAGCTGAACCTGCCACGGCTGACCTTTAACTTTACGTTGTGTTTTTTCAAAAGCAATTTCTGAAAATCTTCCTGGCTACAGGAAACGGCTGCGGCATCTTCGACCGCAGACCGTAAGAAATCTTTCTGTGTCTGGAATACTGTTTTTCGCGGTGTAAGCCCGTCTGCACGGAGCTGTCTGTTACGTTCATCCAGTTTCTTTTGCCC
>JAAVYA010000066.1 GCA_022790855.1 Lachnospiraceae bacterium
ACACGACTTTACAACTTTATAAATGATACCCCTGTTTCTGAACTAGCTGTTTTAAGGCATTTATTAGGGCATTTGATTTTATGCTGGTTTCGGCTTTTTCTACGAAAATGGCATAAAATACCTGCTGGCGAATTTGTCCGCTTAGCGCAAACCGAAACTCCTGTACGCTTTCTGTCTGATATTTATAAAACGTCTCGTCCTGATATGGCAGCAGCTTCATTGCACAGTATGAAATGTTAATCAGATTGACCAGCATTTCAATCCCTTTGCGGCTGCGGACCATGTAGCTGCACAGTGACCAGAAAGTTTTCTGTTCGTAATAACTAACTTCTATCGGCCATCGGAATGCATACAGCATCAGAGGGATAAACTGCATCCGGCCGTTCCCTGTCTGGTTCAGCGGGGATTTCTCCTGCCATGCGCAGAATATCTGAAGCTGCTCCGGGAAGACTGTGCTGAAAAACAGGCGCCTGCTGCCATTTTTCTTGTCCGCAGATGTTACATATGCCAGGACTGTCCTTTTGCCAAAAATGTTAGTAAGGACACGGCGCACAGCCATATAGTAATCACCGATTTTTTCATCAGACAGCGTAAAATCATCATGGACAGAAAGCCTTTTCCCATGCGATGCAGGCCGTCCCCTTTTCCCCGTCCGCTGCGGCGGCAGGCCATACATGACAGAATCAGACCTTGCATTCCCTATAAGGTCAAGGTTTTCGTATTCGTCTATGATGGAAACAAGGTTTTTCTTTACATACCAGCTGTCACAGAGAATGATAACATTTTTCCTGCCGCTGAATTCCGGCATCACCTGACGGACCATGGACGCGGCAAGTTCCAGTTTTGGCTCCTTTTTCTGCCACATGCGGTATCCAAGCGGGACGGAAAGATAGTGGATCCTGCCTTTATTCCATACCGGGACACAGACCATTACACTTACAAAACAGTGCCCGTTCAGATAATTGGAGCCGTTATGCGCTGCGTGGTCAAAAAGTTTTGAAATATCTTCAAATTTTTTGCCAAATTTCGGAACCATCGTGTCATCAATACAGAGAAAAACAGGCTGTGACTGCAGTTTTTCCGGTATAAGCTTCAGAGACAGTCCTGCAGTGACGTTCATAAACCTGGAATAATCAGCCTTTGCATAGGAACATGCATAGTAAAATGCATTCAGGGATTTCTTTGTAACCCCTGATAAAAAATGCCTGTACAGGGAACGGATAGAATCTGCTGATTCCATAGCCAGAATGGATAACACAAGTAAAAACAGGGTTTCAATGGTTGGTGCGGAAAAAGTTTTAAAATAAATATAAAAATAACCGTACAGTCTACCAATTAGATTGTTTTCGTTGTATAATAAGTTTGACGTACAAGGTCACTCTCTTTCGTGTAGATTTGTTCGCAAACTTATTATACACCAGAAAGTGCCTTGTACGTTATTTTATTCTTCAAAAAGTTGTAAAGTGGTGTAAATA
>JAAVYA010000029.1 GCA_022790855.1 Lachnospiraceae bacterium
AACCGGCGCCTTTTATCAAAACTTGCTTTGCAAGTTCTGATAAGCGCTATTATAGGAACCCCTTCGGGAACCCTATAATCAGATTTACGGCGCAGAACCGGCGCCTTTTATCAAAACTTGCTTTGCAAGTTCTGATAAGCTCTATTATGGGAGGAGGAGAGAACCATGAGGACAGTACATGAAGTGAGCAAGCTGACCGGGGTGAGTATACGCACCCTACAATATTACGATAAGATCGGACTGCTGCCCCCGGCAGATTATTCCGTATCCGGTTACCGGCTGTATGACGATACGGCTTTGGAGAAGCTTCAGCAGATTTTATTGTTCCGCGAATTGGAATTTTCGTTAAAAGAAATCAAACAAATCCTGGATGCCCCTGATTTTGACCGGAACCGGGCATTGGAGCAGCAAATTGAAATGCTGACTCTGAAACGGGAGCATTTGGATCATTTGATTACCTTCGCCCGTGGAATTCAGATGATAGGAGTGAAGACATTGGATTTTTCAGCATTTGATACAAGGAAAATGGATGAATATGCACGTCAGGCCAAAGCAACCTGGGGAAATACCCAGGAATATAAGGAATTTGAAAAACGTGCCGAAAAGTGGACGAAGGAAGAGGAGCAGGCTATGGAACAAGAATTTATGGAGCTGTTTCGGGAATTTGGCGAAATGCGGCTCTTGGGCCCGGACTCTTTAAAGGTACAAAACCAGGTTCAGAAGCTGCAGGAGTATATTGGAGAACATTTTTATCCATGCAGCGATAAAATACTGGCGGGCCTGGGGCAGATGTATGAGGGCGGCGGAGCCATGACGGAGCAGATTGACCGGGCCGGAGGAGCGGGAACCGGGGAATTTGTGGGCGAGGCGATACGAATTTATGTAAAGAGGCTGGGGAGCTGAGTTTCTGCTTCTCAAATGTGACCTGTCCTGTTATATAAGAGCAGAAATGAAAAAGTATGAGCCTCGCTCAGATCTTTACAACAGAAACGGAGCCTACAAAGGCTCCATTTCTGTCTCTCAAAGCGGCAAATCCAGGATGAAATACCAGCGCCCTGCAGCCGTGTTTACTTTTTTATCTTACTGCTCAATTTTGCACTGCTCCATGAGCCGTACAGCCTCTGTTTGCCGGATTTTTTATAGCTGCGGATTCTTACATAATACTTTTTCCCTGCGCCGAGTTTTGAAATTGTACAGCTATTCTTAGTTGTTTCCTGCGTTTTTATAATCTTCTTAAAGTCTCTGGTGGCGCTGACTTGTACCTGATATCCTGTGGCCCTCTTGTCTTTGTTCCATTTTACCGACAGCTTGCCGCCCTCGTGTGCTGTCAGCGTCTTGACCGACAGCTTCTTGGGGCTGACCTTGACGGTCACATTTCTGGAAGCTGCTCTTGTCTTGATGGTTATGGTGACAACTCCGGTATTTTTGACGGTTACGATTCCCGTATTTTTATCCACAGTGGCAATCTTTGGGTTGGAACTGGAAAAAGTCATCTTACTTTCTGATTCTGCATTGATTTCAAACGGCTTTGTTCCATATGTCACCTTGTATGACGTCTTTTTGCAGCTGATATTCGTTTTGGGTCCGCTGGAACTTATGCGGAATGCAATGTTATTATACTTTGCATATTTCTCCGCTTTCGAACCGCTTTTTCCGCAGATCACAAGCTTTTTGCTGCAGCCGTTAAATGCACCAAAATCGATTGACGTCGCGCTTCCGGGAATGGTTACGCTCTTTAAACTGCTGCAGCCGCTAAATGCACCACTCCCGATTGATGTCACACTGCCGGGAATGGTTACGCTCGTTAAACTGGTGCAGTTGGAAAACGCATACCAATCGATGGTTTTTACATTGGCAGGAATCGCTATTTTTTTCAGTTTGCTGCAGCCGGAAAATACACCATACTCAAGCGATTTGATGCCGCGGGGCAAAGTGACGCTGACCAAGTTTTTACAATTCGAAAAAACGCTCGATTTAATACTTTTTACACTGGAGGGAATCGCTATTTTCTTTAAGCCGCTACGTGCAAACGCATGAGACTCAATGGTTGTCACACTGACTGGAATCGTTATGCCGGTTAAACCCGTACACCCGGCAAATGCAAAGATACCGATGCTCTTGACACTGGAGGGAATCACGGTATTCTTACAGCCGTGGGTGAGACGGTTAGCCTTTGTTTCAATAATCGCATTACAGTGACCTCTGCTGTCATATATGGGATTTTTGGCATCCACTTTTATGCTTTTTAATCCAATGCAGCCCTCAAACGATGAATAATTGATACTCACCACGCTAGCCGGTATCGTAATCGAGGTTAGCTTTGTGCAGTCTCCAAAGGCTGCCTCTCCAATCCCCTTCACCGTATCCGGAATGCTGATTCCGGTCAGGTTTTTGCAGTTATCAAAGGCCCTGTTTCCAATATCGATCACTTTCTTTCCGTCGATTACCTGGGGCACCGTGACATTCCCGCCTTTTCCTGTATAACGGATAATCCCGATGCCCTCCGCATTCTCGTCCGGCCACCAGGCCCCGTCCGCGTCCCGGTAACCGGATTCATACTGAAATTTTCCCGATACGTTTGATGCTTTCGCTTCTAGTTTGCAGATTGGTATGCATGGGAGCATCACTGCCATTGCCAGCAGCGCTGCCAGCATTTTTTTCCATTTCTTCACTTGTTTTTCCTCTCTTTCATAATGTTATTCCCATTCTATCAAGCGCCTGCAGGTCAGCCATAAATCTGTGACTGCTGGTCGCCATCTGCCGTTCGCCGGATATGCGGGCGTATCACTCGCTGACGTTCCGTTGTACCAAGTTGCTAACGCGACGGCTATCCCTAAATACAATGAAACACCGCCTATGTACACAGGCCTTGCCCTGTGTCGTCATGCGTTCCTGACGGTTTTCTGCACCTCCTTCCCGAACTCATTATAGTATACCATAAAACTTCTATTTTGGACACTCGTTTATCTTTTGAGTTTCCTAATTTTTTCTGGCAACTGATTTCATTTCAAAAATAAGAAATATCGTTCAGCCACAGGGAAAGAATATTCCTAAAAGAATTAAAGGAATGTTCCAAACGTATTTATGGGGTTCCCAAGTTCATTCTTTATGCATTAGGCTATGCAATAAATCGCGTCCTGGGCATGAGCCGGACAGGCATACAGAGCTTTCTTACAAAAAAGTCAAATCACAACATATGAATCTGTTTGAGCACTTTAAAATAGAGGATACCGGGGCATTTGTATTCTAAAAATGGGGAAACTCAAATAATTTGCATATTGAAAAATAAAAATGCATATGCTATAATGCCAATAGGCAGAAGGAAATTGCAAGTCCATGAGGACAAAGAACGAAATCCCCCGACCGTGTTGCAGCACAGTCGGGGGATTCTTCTTTTCTTTTTACAGTGGCAAAGCACCCACTAGGCTATCGATTGCCCTTGTTGTTCCTGTCTAGCCATTTGCAGATCAGGTGGCAGACCAAACCTGCTGCGACAGTCACTAAAAAGGAAATTGCAACTTCCATGAAAACACATCCTCCCGCTGTCGGGTATCGGTTGGGCAACACCGAAATTATATCACGCATTCCCACGGTTTTCCATATTTATTTTTCATTTTTTTCTTGTTGATAAAGGCTTTACACGATTCGTATCAGTTGCTATAATTAAGGCAGATATTGAGTCTACAATCTCCCAGAAAGCAGGTGATTATATGCCATCCG
Source organism: Lachnospiraceae bacterium (assembly GCA_022790855.1). Classification (GTDB taxonomy): domain Bacteria; phylum Bacillota; class Clostridia; order Lachnospirales; family Lachnospiraceae; genus 14-2. Next base: position 3,721 of record JAAVYA010000029.1, read on the forward strand.
GTATTGAGGTAACAAAGCAGGCTCTTGATGATTTTGCGAAAGTGCAAAGATATATGTTATTAGCAAGAGAAGAAGGAGCAACAAAGACATATGAAAGTCTGAAAAAAGAATATTTAACATTAAAAGCATTATTACAAGTTTCCGGAGTGAATCTTACAGATATTGACGAAATCAAAGAATAGCAGTCAATCATAATCCAGGGTGTAAAGTCTTGATGGAATTATTAAGATGTTGCACCTTTTTTTATTTATAGGAAATACCAAGACGTCTTGCATTCTATGGGAGTAAATATAAAAAATATATCAGAGCCGATAAAAATAATTGCCAGTTGTAAATTGGTGTTTATGCGTGTTACAATAGCTCCAACATGATAGGGAGGAAGGCTATGGAAACACCGGAATACGTAAACAGAGAAGGTATATCTGCGGATAAGGATATCAATACGATTCGCAGCTTATCCCAGGAGGAACTGCATATAAGGAGAGAAAGAAGCAAATGAAAAAATATGTGGAAACATTTTTACTTGCCGCAGGGGCCGGAATTGCCATTGCAATAGGCGGAACGGTTTATTTATCTATGGAAAACCGGATTCTGGGGGCGTTTTTGTTTACCGTGGGGTTATATTTGATCGTTACCAGCGGCCTGAATCTCTATACAGGAAAAATTGGGTATCTCCCGGAGCAGGGCAGGGGGTATCTTTCCTTTTTGCTGGTGGTCTGGCTGGGAAATCTGGCCGGGACGTTTCTTGGAGCCCAAGCCCTGCTGCATACCAGGATCGGAAAAATTGCAGAAGACGCCGCAGGCATTTGCCAGGGGAAATTGTCTGACAGCCCTGGAAGCATGTTTTTGCTGGGGATATTTTGCGGGATTCTGATGTATGGCGCAGTGGATGGGTATAAAAAAACGAAGAATTCTTTGATTTTATTTCTGTGCGTGGGAGTGTTCATTTTGTCCGGATTTGAACATTGCGTTGCCAATATGTTTTATTTTTCCCTAGCCAATGCATGGTCTCCCAAGGCGTTTTTGTATTTGGTGATCGTGACTTTGGGCAACAGTGCAGGGGGGATGCTTTTCCCCCTGCTTCACATAGGCGGTTTTGAGAAAAAAGGAGAGAACGAAAAATGAGCGAACATAAGATTCAGAACCCCATTTTGCCGGGATTTTATCCGGATCCTTCGATCTGCCGGGTTGGTGAGGATCCGGGTTGATGTAGAGATGAAAGCAGGGGATGCAGCTATGGCTATTTATCAGCTTTCCAGCTTTTTATATCGTTACTATGGAAAAAAAGTAATTCTTCTTCTGGATGAATATGATATCCCTATGCAAGAAGCTTACGTAAATGGGTATTGGGAGGAATTTGCGGGATTTATTAGGAGCCTGTTTCATGCATCTTTTAAAACGAATCAATTGCTGATGGGAAAGCAGCTTTAGGCGTTACGATGTGATGTTAAGGCCCCGGGAGCCGGAGAAGGATGCAATTATTATGGAATTCAAGGTACATAATCCAAGACAGGAAGAAACTCTTGAAAAAACGCAATGTCATTAACTTAAGGAATCTTTTACATTTTAAATTGTAAAAGGTTCCTTTTTTCTGTATCTTTATTGTATAATAAAAGTAAATAGCTGATGTTTTTCTCTTAAGGCAGGTGATTTTATGAAAAACTCTCAAAAACGTACCTGTTATGATATCAGTTTGATCCATCAGGATGAATTCCATGATTTTTGCAGAAATGGGAATCCGTCCTCTTTTATAAGAAACAGAAAAATGCCGCTGAAAGATCTTCTGTTTACCATGATCAACCGGAGGGGGATTACTTTGAGCTTGGAATTACGAAATTATATGAAAACCGCACATCCGGGAATGGAAATATCAAAGCCCGGTTATCTGAAACAGCGTATGAAGCTGAACCCGCTGGCTTTTTATGAGCTCTGCCGTCATCATAACAGGAACTTTTACGCCGAACCCGGATTTTCTACCTTCCACGGATATTTAGTCCTTGCCGCGGACGGCTCCGGGATCAATATTCCTACTACAAAGGAAACCCTGGAAGAATTCGGGACATCCAGCAGGAAAGGGACAAAGCCCCAGGCTTCCATAGGACTCGGGTGTCTTTATGACGTAATGAACCGCATGATTCTGGAGAGTGACTGCTGTAAATGTAAGTTTGATGAAATGAGGCTTGTAGAAGAACAGGTCGGCCGTGTGCCAGAAACAATCGGCATTTCACAGCCGTATCTGGTTGTCATGGACAGGGGATATCCATCTACCGCAGCCTTTATTCGGATGATGGAGAAAGACATCTTATTCCTGGCACGTCTCAAATCCAGTGATTATAAAAAAGAGCAGGCTGCTTTACCGGCCCCGGACACATGGGTGGACATCCATCTGGACAAAAGCCGGATCCGACATTATAAAGGAACAGATATCGGACGGCGGATGGAAGAACTCGGGCACATTACTCTGCGGATGGTTAAAGTATCGCTGCCGGGGGAGCGGGAAGAGGTGCTTATCACAAATCTGCCAACTGAAACCTTTGACTGCCAGCAGATAGCAGAACTGTACCATATGAGATGGGGGATTGAAACAGCATACGAAACATTGAAAGACCGCCTGCAGATAGAGAACTTCACAGGGACAAAGCCAATTTTGCTGCTGCAGGATATATACAGCACAATCTATATCAGCAATCTTGCAGAGGACATCATCCGTGATGCTGAGGCGGAATTAGATGAAAAAGAAAAACACAGGAAACATAAGATGATGATAAACCGGACAGTAAGCATTGGGATACTGAAGAATGACCTGATCTATATTTTGTTGGAAACGGACGCGCAGAAACAGGATGAATTGTTCCAGCAGATCTATGAAGACATCAGCCAAAATCTGGTTCCAATAAGGCCAGACCGCCATTACCACCGGACAAAGGGGCAGCTTGCGGGGAAATATTCAAATACGCATAAAAGAGCCTATTAATCAGCAAAGTTATAGAACATAAGTACATCCCGCCTGATAAATACAATAGAATAGCATGAAATATCAGAATTGATTTCCAAAACAATACCGGATACCTTTATCCCAGGAAGGGATATAAAGGTATCCGGTATTGTTTCTTTTCTTAAGTTAATGACATTG
>JAAVYA010000067.1 GCA_022790855.1 Lachnospiraceae bacterium
CAGCCATCCGCTCCATTACGTCTGCGATTAACTGCATCTGCTCCGGCGGGAACTCCGGGTTCAGCATTGGTACAAGGTTCAGACCCTTCTCCGCTGCTTCATAAATCACATCCACCTGCTCCGGTGAAAAGTCATCCAGATATACGTCTGCTTCCTCCATTGCAAGGAACAGCCTGTTTTCAATCAGATCATATTCCTTATCATCCGGTTCCTCCTGCAATTCTTCCAGATCAGGAACCGCTGCGCCCGTCTGTGACAGCTCCGCTTCTTCCTGCTTTTCCTGCTGTGTTAAGGGGATAAATTCCCCCACATACTCAAACAGTTCATGTTCCCCTGGGAGATAGTTTTTCCCTGTTTCCACGCACCGGAAAACATCTGCGGTTTTGTCCGGGCTTGCTTCATAAAAGCTGCTGTGCGAATAGGGATGTTCCCCATCTTCATAATCAGATATGCCAAGTTCATTATGCGACCCGGTATCCATGATGATGTCCTGTGTGTTAAAGTTTTCCCGCAGGCTCCCGACAGCTTCAAAATGAAATCCCCCATATTCAAATATAGCCGCCCCCTTTTGCGGTTGGTTTGCTTCGGCAGGTTTTACTGTATCTGCCGGTTCTACAGAATTTTTCCCTGCTGTCTCTCCCTGCATGTTTTCCTGTATTTCTTCTGTAAGAGGCGCGATTCCCTGTTGCTTCGCTTCTACGGCCATACCCTTTGCCCACTCTGGCGCTGACGGTTCGTATTGGTGCAGGGCTATGGCGTCCCTGCCATCTACAAGATAATCCTGATATGTCCTCTGAAAAATATCCTCTGCCATCCAATCACGAAAATATTCCCAGTTCTCATAGGCTTCCGCCATCACAGGGGCATTTTCCCAGTTTTCCGCTATCAGACGGTCTAATTCTTCCTGGACAATATCATATGCCATATCTGCGTCAACATCCCTAGACCGGATCACATCATATACTGCACTGCCACGGACTGCATCCAGGGCAGTATACAGACATTCCTTATAAACCGCCCGGCTGTCCTTCTCCAATGCATTCCCACCGACAAGCAGATGCCGATTCAGATCCTGACAGACATCTAACCTGCCATCATACGATTCAAGAAAAATCATGCTTTCTTTGTGGTCTGGATGCTCCATATCCCTTACAAATACACGCTGGTTCCTGACCCCTGATATGCGGTATAAATGGTCTGTATCCATGTATATAAAGCTGCCTATGCTATAATCGTATTTTCTGGTTTCTCCAGAGCTTCCCTTATCCCCGACTGGTTCTATACCCTTACCTTCCGGTTCAGCTTTTTTCGGTGGTTCTTTTGCTTTCTTCCTAGCCTCCGGCTCTTTTTTCTCTGCTTCTTTTCCTGCCGTTTTTTGCTTTTTCTCCTTTGCAGGCTCAGGCTTTGGCTCCGGTTCAGAAGTGTCCATGAAATCGAACAGAGATAACTGCCCGCCATTTTGGATCTGCACTTCTTCTTTTTTCCGCTCCGGGAAGATCGTATATGTCCCTTCTACATATCCGTGGAGATCCGTCAGTATCTGCACTTTTTTCTCATAATCCTCAAAATCTAACGGCAGTTCTGCTATCGCTTCGTCCATATGCCGCAATAAACCTGTCTGCCCGTCTGGATTATCCAGGAGGCTCACCACATCATCCCGGTGGGTGAACATATCAGGATTCCCCGCCCAGGGACGTATCATGTGTTCGGGAAGGCGGTGATAAAAATTGACAACACGCCCTGCCATCCGCTCCCGCTCATAAACAGGCATCCGGGAATAATCGGACGGTTTCAGGTAATTTCCATTTTCAATCAAAGCCGCTACCCGCTTTGCCACCTTCGGCCATTTCAGCAGGACTTCTGCCTCCGGGCTGCTGTAACTTCCCCTCTGCAGGCGGATTCCTTTGCCGTCATACCATGCATCGGAATTGTCTGCGCCAGAAAGGGCATGGCTGGAACCGCCTATCCCATAGCTTTCCTTAATAAAGTCCGTTTTTTCCTTATCCGTCTTATCCTGGATAAAAAATGCGTAAGTGGACAGCCTGCCATCTGAATATGCGCCGCCTCCCCGTAAAAAAGCGTCAATCTCATCTTCGGTAATAAAAACCGGGTGTTCTTCCCATGCAAACCCTTCCCTTGCCTGATATGGCACGGCTTCCTTTGCAAATTTCTCAAACCGTTCATACACCTTA
>JAAVYA010000030.1 GCA_022790855.1 Lachnospiraceae bacterium
AGGTGTACAGTGCATCCATAAAGCCCAGAAAACAAAAAAGACAGTCAGAGAAGCTGCCTGTGACCGTCTTTTTCCATTTTTATTCGATTCTCATCTATGCTGACTTTTCCAAAACCACCGCCCAAACACAACTCTCAGGCGCCCTCGCCCATATTCGCCAGCTTCGCCGCCTGGTCGGCTGCAATACAAGCGTCCAATATCTCCTGAATATCTCCATTCATAACCTTATCAAGCTTATAAAGCGTCAGCCCAATCCGGTGGTCTGTTACCCGGCCTTGAGGGAAATTATACGTACGGATCTTTTCCGACCGATCCCCGGTTCCAATCTGGCTCCTTCTGGCCTCGGCTTCCGCGTCATGCTGTTTTTGACATTCTATATCGTACAGTTTCGCCCGCAGCAGGGCAAAGGCTTTTTCTTTATTTTGCAGCTGGGACTTCTCTGTTTGGCTGTAAATAACGATACCTGTAGGATAATGGGTAAGGCGAACCGCGGAATCCGTGGTATTGACGCACTGTCCGCCGTTTCCTGAAGCCCGCATCACGTCAATACGAATATCCTTTTCATCAATCTGTACATCCACGTCCTCGGCTTCCGGCATCACGGCGACTGTGATCGTGGACGTATGGATGCGGCCTCCAGACTCTGTCTCCGGAACACGTTGCACCCGATGGACGCCAGACTCATATTTCATTACGGAATATGCCCCCTGTCCGTTGATCATAAAGGTAACATTCTTCATGCCCCCAATGCCGATTTCTTCACACTCTACCAGCTCCGTTTTCCAGCGCCGGCTCTCGGCATAATGCATATACATGCGGTAAATCTCAGCCGCAAAAAGAGCCGCCTCGTCTCCTCCGGCTCCGGCCCGGATCTCCACAACTACATTTTTATCATCATTGGGATCTTTCGGCAGCAAAAGGATTTTCAAGTGATTCTCCAATTCTTCCATCCGGGCTTTGGAATCATTCAACTCTTCTTTGGCCAGCTCCCGCAACTCTTCATCGTTCTCTTCTTCCAGCAAACCTAAGCTGTCTTCGATGTTCTGTTTACACTGCTTATATTCTCGAAATGAATCTACAATCGGCGCAAGATCGCTTTGTTCCTTCATCAATTTACGGAAACGATTCTGGTCGTTGGCCACTCCCGGCTCTCCCAACTCGCTGAGTAATTCTTCAAAGCGAACTAAAATATCTTCTAATCTGTCAAACATCCTTTACTCCTTTCTTCCGCATACCACACGGTTTAAACCGGCCAGATCACGAATCACTCTTACTTGCTCATACCCCGCCTGTTTCATGAGAGCAGATACGGCTTCTCCCTGGTCATGCCCGATTTCAAACATCAGATATCCCCCAGATTTGAGATAAGAACCGCTTTCCGCCACAATTTTTTCATAAAAATATAAGCCGTTCTCCATACCGTCTAAAGCTGCCCGGGGTTCAAAATCCCGCACCTCCGGCATTAAGGTATCAATCACTCCCGTGGGGATATAAGGGGGATTCGCCACAATCACATCGTAAACGCCGGTAAGGCTCAAAAAAAGATCGCTGCGGATCCATTCCACTTCCACTCCATTTGCCTTTGCATTCTCTTTTGCAACGATCAACGCCTGTTTGGAAATATCGCTGCCTACCCCCACGATCTCTTTTGCCATATGCATCAAACTGATCATGATACATCCGGACCCAGTACACAGATCCAGCACTTTCATCCCCGGACGCAGGACTCCCAATGCAGCTTCCACTAAAATCTCCGTATCCTGACGCGGTATCAGCACGTTGGAATTCACCTTGAAATTCAGTCCCATAAACGACTGGTATCCGGTTATATACTGCAACGGTATCCGCTCTCCCCGTTTCCGGAGAAACGTCTCGTATTCCTGCTGCTTTTCCACGTCCATCTCTTCCTGGCTGTGAAGGTAATAATAACCTTTATCAAATTTACCCACATACTCCATGAGATACCATGCATCCAGATCCGCTTCTTCAATGCCCGCTTCCATCAGCATCTGCTTCCCATGAGTTAATGCTTCTTCCAACGTCATACCATTCCTTCTTTCCTGCGTTCACGCACCCTTCTTTTCATTACTTTTATTTTCAATCAGATAACTTTTCCAGTCAAACACCGCTTCCACAGAGGCAATCCCCACTTCAATCATATCATCATCCGGCTCTTTGGTGGTCAAACGCTGCATCCACAGCCCCGGCTTACTTAAGAGATTCACAACCGGATTCTCACTTTTCCCGGCCAAACGAATCACTTCGTAAGAAACGCCCGCAATAAGCGGAATCAGCAAAAGCCGAAGTCCCAGGCGCAGCAGTCCGGAATCCACTCGGATAAACAGGGTAGCAATGATGCTGATGATAATCACAAAAAACAGAAAACTGGTGCCGCAGCGCTTATGCTCCTTAGAACTCTTTTTTACATTTTCCACATTTAATTCCAAGCCATGTTCAATACAATTGATGCACTTATGTTCCGCTCCATGATACATAAAAAGCCGCCGTATTTCCTCCATCCTGGAAATCAGCAGAATATATAAAATAAAAATCCCCAAACGGATGGCTCCTTCCAGCAAAATTACCAAAGTCTGATTGGAAATCACTTTCTGGAACATCTGAGAAATGAAAAACGGCAGCACCATAAAAATCCCGATAGCCAGAAGAATGGAAAGGCATACCGTGATTCCCATGGCCGCTTTTTCCTTTTTCTCAGACTGCTTCTGAACTTCTTTCTCTTCCTCTTCAAAAAAGGATGCGGAAAAGGTCAGCGTTCCCATTCCCACCACAAGCGAATCAATAAAATTAACGACCCCCCGGAACACAGGCAGGTTCCTTAACTTCTCGGACTTACAAATACTGCGGTAATCCCTGCTTTCCACAATGATCTCTTTGTCCGGTTTACGGACCGCCACCGCATATCGGTCCTTATTTTTCATCATGACGCCTTCCATCACGGCTTGTCCGCCAATTCCTGATGATGCCATATCCCCACCTCCCTGTAACATCTGCCTCTCACGATTGGGAGCATACTTTTTTATTTGTAAAAGTTTCGTAACAGAGAGGCCGAAGTCTGATCTGTTACAAAATTCCCGCTAAATCCAAAAATAGAGGATGCCCATTAGAGCATGTTTGAAAATTGCTTTCTGGCAGACGTGCGTCCCGTTTGTGGGAGATTTGTGTCAAATGAGGGAACCGTAGCAGGCTACGTTGACCAAATTTGGTGCAAATATCACGCAAAGCGAGACGTACAGATGTCTGTAATGAATTTTCAAACACGCTCAAGGGAAACATCCTCTTATTCCTTCCAATAGAGGCGCCCTTAGCGCCTATCATATATCGCTACTGATTGTTCATGCCGTATTTACGGTTAAACTTATCAATACGTCCGCGAGCCTGAGCCGCCTTCTGCTGTCCGGTATAGAACGGATGGCATTTGGAACATATCTCAACATGGATATCTTCCTTGGTGGAGCCTGTCACAAACGTGTTCCCGCAGTTACAGGTTACAGTCGCCTGATGATAATTTGGATGGATTCCTTCTCTCATGTTTCTCACCTCTTCATGCTATATTAAATCTCATTTCTGATTCTCTCTGTTTTATACCCTAAGGACACACCCTAATTTATGCTCCTTGACGGGGCGGGTGAACTTTGTCCCACAAGGTATACCCAAAGGGCATACCGTATACCACGCCTTTTGGGCGGGCAATTAAGGTATACTGTATTTCCACAAACAGCTTTTTAATTGTAGCATATGTCCTATTCATATGCAAGTTCTTTTTTGCATTTCAGACAAATATTTTAAAAAAGCTTGGTTTTCTTCACCATTTGCGCAAATTCCCGGTTGGTTCTGGTCCGCACAAACATATTCAGAATATTCTCCACAGCTTCTTCGGTTTTCATTCCGTTAATTCCCCGGCGCATAATATCCACTGCTTCCCGTTCTTCAGCATCTAAAAGCAGATCTTCCCTTCTAGTTCCGGACTTTGTAATGTCAATAGCCGGAAATACTCGTTTTTCGGACAGCTTTCGATCCAGGATCAATTCCATGTTGCCAGTGCCTTTAAATTCTTCATAGATCACATCGTCCATCCGGCTTCCGGTATCAACCAAAGCAGTGGCAAGCACTGTGAGGCTTCCTCCCTCCCGCATATTTCGGGCCGCTCCAAAAAACCGTTTCGGCATATGCAGCGCCGCTGGGTCAATACCGCCGGATAACGTACGCCCGCTGGGAGGGACAATCAAATTATACGCCCTGGCCAAACGCGTAATACTGTCTAAGAGAATCATAACATCTTTTTTATGTTCTACCAGGCGCCGGGCACGTTCGATTACCATTTCCGATACCCTTTTATGATGCTCCGGAAGCTCGTCAAAGGTAGAGTAAATAACTTCTACATTTTTCCCTTCAATAGCCTCCTTAATATCCGTAACCTCTTCCGGCCGCTCATCAATCAACAGAATGATCAGATGCATCTGAGGGTGGTTCTTGGTTACGGCTTTTGCCACTTCCTTTAATAAAGTAGTCTTTCCTGCTTTGGGCTGAGATACGATCATTCCTCTCTGCCCTTTGCCAATAGGCGATACCAGATCCATAATGCGCATGGCTGTGCCGCTTTGATGTGTCTCCAAACGAATCCGTTCATTGGGAAAAATCGGAGTCAAATCTTCAAAATTGGGACGCATCTGAGCTTCCCTGGGATGCATGCCATTGATGGAACGAATAAACAGCAATGCACTGAATTTTTCCTGCATTGTCTTAATCCTGGTATTCCCTCGGATAATATCACCCGTCTTTAAATTAAATCTGCGGATCTGAGACGGCGATACATAAACGTCATGTTCTCCTGGCAAATAATTTTCACACCGGATAAACCCATAGCCATCCGGCATAACTTCCAGGATACCGTTTGCCTCCACACCGCTGTCCAGTTCCGGATTCTCAATTTCAATGCCATCCGGCGTCACAACCCTTTGAGAAACCATAGCCGGCTGAGAGTTCCGCATCTCCCCTGCATCTCCTGAATAAGCCCCGCGCTCATTCTGGATTCTTGGTACATGGCCTGTCCGCTCTCCCGGATTCCCCGATGTATTGCTTGTCCGTTCCCCCGGATTTCCTGATGTGCGATTTGTCCGTTCTGTCCGGCCTTCTGGCTCCGGCTCATCCTCCATAGATGCTCCCTTTACTGCACCTGCCTTTTTTTCCTCCTCCGCTGCTCTCTCATCTTCCTGAAGCATCCGCTCCACCAATTCACTTTTCTTTAAACCAGATAGGTGCTTTAACCCCCTTGCTTTCGCTACTTCCCTCAATACGGTAACGGATAAGCTCTCATACTTTTCTCTCATTTTTTGCTCCTTTATACTATTTTTTAATCACATTTCATCCTACTTCCTGGAAACCTCGTCGGAAATGACAATGATATAACTGATATAGACATTCTCTCTACAGGAACCCCTTTGGGAACCCTATCATCAGATAGACGGCGCAGAACCAGCGCCTTTTATCAGAACTTGCTTTGCAAGTTCTGATAAGCTCTATTATAGGAACCCCTCCGGGAACCCTATAATCAGATTCACGGCGCAGAACCAGCGCCTTTTATCAGAACTTGCTTTGCAAGTTCTGATAAGCTCTATTTGTATGTATTGACTCTCTGCTATGTGGCGTACTACGAACACCATTGAAACAACCATCATTATACACTATATTTTTTGAAATAGGAAGCCTTATTTTGCTTGATTTCGTATTTTTCAAATGGTATCATAGAATCATAAAAATGTAAAGGAGTCAAACCATGGATACAAACGAAAAAGCACTATTTCTGCACAAGGAATGGAACGGGAAGCTGGAGACAACCTCCAAATTCCACATTAAGACCAGAGAAGACCTGGCATTGGCTTATACCCCCGGCGTTGGAGAGCCTTGCAAAAAAATTGCTGAAAACCCGGAAGATGTTTATGTCTATACCATGAAAGCCAATACCGTTGCCGTTGTATCTGACGGAAGCGCAGTTCTGGGCCTTGGAAACATTGGTCCAAAAGCGGCAATGCCTGTTATGGAAGGAAAATGCGTCCTGTTTAAAGAATTCGGCGGTATCAACGCCATTCCTATCTGCCTGGACACTCAGGATCCGGACGAGATTGTAAAAGCCGTTACCTGGCTTGCCCCAGGCTTTGGCGGTATTAATCTGGAGGATATTTCCGCCCCGCGCTGTTTTGAAATCGAAGCCCGATTGAAGGAAACACTCTCCATCCCGGTCTTCCACGACGATCAACATGGAACCGCTATTGTGGTATTAGCCGGAATCATCAACGCCCTGAAAGTTACCGGGAAGGATAAATCCTCCTGCCAGGTAGTTGTAAATGGGGCAGGTTCGGCAGGCATCGCCATCACAAAGCTGCTTTTGTCCTACGGTTTTTCTCATGTAACCATGTGTGACAGGCTGGGCATCATCGGAAAGGATTACCCTGACCTGAACTGGATGCAGAAAGAAATGACCCAGGTAACAAATTTGGAAAACCAGACCGGAACATTGGCCGACGCTTTAAAAGGCGCAGATATCTTTGTGGGGGTATCCGCTCCTAATATTGTTACAGCTGAAATGGTCTCCTCTATGAATCAGGATGCGATCCTTTTTGCTATGGCAAATCCGGTTCCTGAAATCATGCCGGACGTAGCCAAAGCTGCCGGAGCAAAGGTTGTTGGTACCGGACGCAGCGACTTCCCCAACCAAATTAACAATGTGGTTGTATTCCCGGGTATTTTCAAAGGCGCCCTGGAAGGACGTGCTACCCAAATCACCAATGAGATGAAGCTGGCTGCTGCCGAAGCCATTGCTTCTCTGGTATCGGAAGAAGAACTGAATGAAGATTTTGTTATTCCGGAAGTATTTGACCCCAGAGTCGCTCAGGTAGTAAGCCACGCCGTAAAATCCCATATCAAAGAATAGTGGGGCATCAAATGAAATGGGGAGATAAGCCTTATCATTCCCTGGATTATTACATGAAAAAACGTTTTGGTGAGAAAGTCTACCGGCTTTCTTTAAACGCTGGATTAACATGTCCAAATCGAGACGGTACCCTTGCCCATTCTGGCTGCATATTCTGCAGCCAGGGCGGCTCCGGAGACTTTGCTGCTCCATCCAGTGAACCAATTGCACAACAGATTGCAGCCGCAAAAGCTCTCATCTCTAAGAAAACCAACTGTCGGAAATATCTTGCATATTTTCAGGCATATACCAATACTTACGGCCCCATTCCCTATCTGCGCCGTATTTTTATGGACGCCATTCGGCATCCAGATATTGTAGGACTTTCCATTGCCACCAGGCCGGACTGTCTCCCGGATGAAGTACTGGCTCTTTTGGCAGAACTGAACGTTCAAAAACCATTGTGGCTGGAATTGGGCCTCCAGACGATCCACGCCCAATCTCACACTTTTATCCGCAGCGGTTTTTCTCTGTCTTGTTTTGAAACTGCCGTTGCAAATTTAAAAAGCATTGGAATTCCGGTAATTATCCATGTGATCTTAGGACTCCAGGGAGAAACAACAGAACAGATGCTAGAGACGATCGATTACCTGGCACATCTTGGAATTCATGGTATTAAGCTGCATCTGCTTCATATCCTTATTGATACAGATCTATATGCTTACTATCAAAAACACCCATTCCCTCTCTTCACTCTGGAGGAATACTGCGATATATTATGCAGATGCATAGAGCATCTCCCACCGGATGTGGTGATCCATCGGCTAACCGGGGACGGCCCCAAAAAGCTTTTAGCAGCTCCTCTATGGAGCGCCGACAAAAAGCGGGTACTAAATACCATCCATAAGACTATGAAAGAGCAACATTCCTGGCAGGGAAAATCCTGGCAGGCATCATCATGTGTAACGGAGGCATATTATGGCAGAAGCGCTGACACAATATAAACTGATCATACTTTACATGCTGGATAAGGCAGATTCTCCACTGACCAATACACAAATCTCTAATTTCATCCTGGAAAAAGAATATACAACTTATTTTACCCTGCAGCAAGCCCTCAATGAGCTGGTAACCTCCGCCCTGGTACGAACAGAATCCACTCATAATAATACTTTCTACCATATCACCCCTTCCGGGAAAGAGACGCTTTCTTTCTTTCCTGATAAAATATCGGACGCCATCAAGCAGGATGTAATCTCCTACTTTGAAGCCAACCACATGGAATTAAAGCAGGAAATCCGTGTCCTTGCTAATTATTATAAAACCACCGCTCAGAACTACGACGTCCAATGTCAGATCAAGGAACGCGGCGTGTCTATTATCAACCTTACTATAAAAGCCGGATCCAGGGAACAGGCCGAGGCGATCTGTCAGAATTGGAAAAAGCAAAATGAAGAAGTATATGCCTATCTTATGGATCTGCTGCTGCAATAAAAAGTGTCTGCTTCTATCAAAAGTTATCCATTCAGACCTTTCGCCTCGGCAGGTACGGTACACAAAGCCTCTCCAACGGAGACACTACATCGTCAAAAAAGCCTGTAACAGCTCAGACAAGCCGCCCTGTTACAAGCAAACATCCATTTTAAATTGCTTCCCACTGGGATTTTTGCATTTCTGAATCATGTTCTTACGGTCAGCGCTGCAAGTGCGCAGACCTGTCTGAACTGTTACAAAAGCCTTCCATATTGTGACCGCTTTTTATTCATCTTTTTTCTTGCGTTTTCTGGGTTTAGGCTCCGGCAGCTCACGGCAAGTAGCCATCACCAGTTCTGTCAGCTTCTCTGTGTCTTCCACATCCTCGAACAGAAAATAATTATTTCTCCCTTCATAAGGCGGCTTCTCTGTCAAACCAGGGCAAGCATTTCTTCCCGCCTCCGTAATCTTTACAAAAACCTGATCTTCGCAAATTGCACCAAAATATTTGCCATTGCAATAAAGTCCGTATTCCCCAAACATTCTTTTGTTGGTGATGATACCTGCTCCCTTCATTTGTTCCATGCAAAACTCAACAAATTCTTTCCCGGACGCCATATACAATCCTCCTTCGATTTCCTAATCTTATGAATTCTAGCTCCTAATTGCCCTACCCTTCCCTTGTTATGCAATCATGCACTTTCCCAAAGCTCATGATATCACATCGGATTTAATTATTCCATAACGTAATGTCTTGTAAACGGTCACTCCTATCTCAAGAACCGTAATCATTACTACAATAGCAAGAATCCCATTGGAAACTAATTCTTCATTCCAATACCGCAGAAACCAAGCGATTTTTTCTTGTTCAGGTATCCGCTGATGTAACTCCTGTGCAAGATTGGGGTTCCAAAAAGGAAATACTTTCAGTAAAAGAACCGCCAAAATGATCTGAACAAGGTTACTGACCATATTGGCAATCATCACCACACGGCAATAAGCACCATAAACTAAGTGCAAAATCTCATCTGCCAGCCCGAGAACCAAGCTGACGATCATCACGGGCAAGATCTTCCCCCACTGTTCCAAATTTAAAAGTGGGATTACTTCCATTCTATCCCTCACAGAAAAAACAACTGAAAAAATCCCTGGCGCAAAGCTAAGAAGTATCCCTACGACCATAATTCCCACAATCCCTACAATACTGTCTCCTTTGCTGATCACTGCTTTCGGATGGGGAACGGGAGTAAGCTGTTCCGGCATCCATTCTTCAGCCCTGCCGTCTCCGCTGCCGGCACGGCCCATTTCCCCTGTTTCTTTCTGTCCATTCCAGGGAATCATAGGCTTAGAACGTTTCTTTGCCTGCTTTCTGTCCAGCCGTATCTTCTGACGCTCCAATATCGCGAATAAAAACGTCACTGTGCCAAAGCACCCAATAGCAGTAATTACAGCCTCCGCAATCCCATTTCCCAATCCCATTGAGCATGACATTGTCACAGCCTCCAGCAAATCATCGTCTCCTGCCCGGGCAAATCCCTCCTGCATCCCCTGAACCAAAGACACAACAAATACAAGAATGGTACTGCTGATAAGCACTACTTTCAAGAACCAACTCCATGTATCATAATATTCCGGCCCGATTAGCCAGGAGACATCATCCCGGTACTTTCCGGCAAATACCGCAGGATCCCCAAGCTTCCCTAAAACCTCCTCCATAGAAGCTGCCTGTTCTCTCATATCGCTGATCAGTTCCTGAAGCTCCATCCTAGCTTCCTCTCGCTGTCCCTTAGGCAAACGGCGCACCACTTGGTAAATATAACGTTCCATCCATTCCTGCTCTTCTCGCTTCAAACCGTATCCTCCTCCCATAACTGTTCCATAGATGCCGACAGCTTCTGCCATTGTTTCTTCAATTCCTGATAAATCTGATTCCCGTAAACTGTCCTGCGGTAGTATTTCCTGGGCTTTGGCCCTCCTGTCTCCCATTGGCTCTCCAGCAGCCTCTGTTTCTCCAGTCTCCGAAGGAGTGGATACAGCGTATTGGGATCAATCGCTACTCCCTTCTCTTCTAAACATTGTACCAATGCATATCCATACTTCGGCTCTTTCATCTGGCTAAGGACGCATAAAATCAATGCTCCTCTGCGGAGCTCCAGCACCAGGCTGCCTAACAGGTCTTTTTCCTCTCCCATATTCTCCTCCTCTGGCGTATCTGGTATGTATTTTATTATACTGTATATCACACATTATTGTCAATACTAAATTATTGTAAAAATAGAGTTGCGAGGCTTCCGTCATCTATTTTTCTCTTGCCGCTACATGGAAACATAAATTTTTGAGCATTTTTAGATCTGATAGCTGCAAGGTAAAACATGTCATATTGGCCCATTGTAAATTTCCATGCGAAATATGTTGCATGTTGCATACGATAACGGTTATAATATGATTCTTAACTTAGTAAAAAGATTGGGGTGTGCGAATTGCCAAATATGAAACCAATACCTGATTTTGAGAAATGATACGGCAATTCTAAATGAAGTATCCTATGAACGCAGATTCTGTCTTACACGCAACAGACATCGTTCCTATACTATTATTGGGAAATTGAAAAACCTGCGCAATGAATTGCCACTATTATTTCACGGAATCTGCAAAATGCGGACGAAAAGAAAGGAAACTATAATGATTGTATATTTAACGAGCCATATAGGCGGATCCTATAAAAAGGATGGAACAAGAACACCCACGCAGTTAAGTACGGAGAATGGTTTATTAGACAATTTACAAAAACACTGGAAAGACAACTCAAACATTTTAATAATTAGTTCAGATGCAGACGATGTAGAAAGAAACGACAGTATAATGAATATTTTTGCCGTATCGTTTCCAATGAGCGGATTATCAATCAGCCAAATTCATATCTGTGATAAGAGAAATGAAGGTCTTGTGGATAACATTGCCGATTATGATGTACTTATACTTGCCGGCGGGCATGTTCCAACGCAAAATAAATTTTTCAAAAAAATATGTTTAAAAGAACATATCAACGATTTTGATGGAATCCTAATTGGCATTAGCGCCGGAACAATGAACAGCGCAGAGGTTGTATATGCACAACCTGAGCTGGAGGGGGAAAGCATTGATCAAAAGTACGAAAGGTTTTTATCCGGATTAGGAATTACAGAATTAATGATTTTACCACATTATCAGGACATAAAAGACGATATTTTAGATGGACAACGCTTATTTGAGGAAATTACATATCCAGATAGCTATGGCAGAGAATTCTATGCTTTGGAAGACGGAAGCTATTTTATGATTGAGGGCAAAGCAACAACTTTATTTGGGGCGGCCTACCTGATCAAAGACGGAGCTATAAAACAGATTTGCGAAAAGGATAAAAGTATATGTATGACGTAACCATTTTGCATTTCATTGGGGGGCAAAACAGGCTCAGGGATGAACTGTCATTCTGGATAATAGTCTTTAAGTAAAAACCGTTTTGAGCGCGACACATCACGTCCAGAATTAGGAAATATATTTACATCACCACTTGCAAAAAAATAATGGGGCATGAACAGATGGAGTATTATATCCCGATAAAAGCAAAATAAATTCTAATTTATGGAGGACCAGGATTTGAATATGAAAGAGATCAAAGACAGGCCTGCTTCATTGATCAAACATTTATTGACAGTGTGGGAAAGTTCTGTGAAAGCAACGCATCTTTTTCTATCAGAGGACGAAACAGAAAACATTAAGGAATATATACCACAAGCAATAAAGGAAATACCTTCTTTAACGATAATAGAAAATGAAAACCAAATTCGCCAAAGGCTTCTATAGAACACATGGGATTTGTGGTTTATAAAAGAACAGAGTGCGATGAGCAGGGCAATCCATATCCACTTTTATACATGAAAATCCATACATAGCTGATATTTCGCTTACTGTAAAGATTGTAAAGCCCCCACAACCATCAGTTGAATCTATAAAATTCAACTACCAGTTCGTGGAAAAATCATACCATCCGATGTATCATTTTAGGCAAAGCAGATATTACATAGAGAGGGAAAAGTAGAAATGAACCAAATAGAAATTGGAGCATTTATTGCCAAATGCCGCAAGGAAAAGAAATTAACGCAAGCGCAACTAGCAGAAAAATTAAATATTACTGACAGAGCCGTATCCAAATGGGAAACCGGAAAAAGTATGCCCGACTCATCCATTATGCTTAAGCTTTGTGAAATTTTGGAAATCACGGCAAATGATCTGTTAAGCGGAACAAAAGTTGACGGAGAAAATTTTGAAAAAAAGGCAGATGAGAATTTCGTTGCACTGAAACGAAAAGAAGAAACCAGCGTGACAAAACATAGGATTATTTCCATTCTTTTTTCAGCAGCGCTTTTTCTGGGAATCATGGTATGTTTTATTTGTAATATTGCCATATCCGGCCAATTCACATGGTCGCTAATACCCGCCTGTTCGGTCCTGTACGC
This sequence comes from Lachnospiraceae bacterium, assembly GCA_022790855.1. Lineage (GTDB taxonomy): Bacteria > Bacillota > Clostridia > Lachnospirales > Lachnospiraceae > 14-2. The sequence goes on from JAAVYA010000030.1 coordinate 12,901, forward strand.
CTGGCTCTTACTTTTTCCGGAAATTTTATTGGGAAAAAGAGGCGTTGCCGTAAGTTTTATATCCTTAAGTATTTTTACCATCCCGTATTTATTTGTATTGAGCCGTATATTAAAAACAAAGGAAGTATTTTCCATCGGCGCTGTGATGGCAATCATTACCATTGTATTTTTGTGGATAATATTCGTTATTTTTATGCGCATGGGGAATGCCCGGAAGCTAATTGCTTTGGGGATCACTTTTTTATTGGCTATTCCATTTTTATTTATGATCAATGCGGCACTGGCAAGCATGATCGCAGAGCCAATCTGTGATATATGGGATATGGTGACTGTCTCTGGCTTGCTGATATCGGCATTTGTCTCTTTTATTTGTAACTTTGGGAAGAAAAAGAAATGAATGAACAAATGCCCCTCTATGTACAAACAGTTTAAAATAGGGTTATCAATCAATGAATAAATTTTATTTGCCATTTTCTTATCTTTTTTGATCCAATCCATAAATTCAGCCATCGCATCTGGGGAAAAGGTGAAATCATTCATCAATCATAGCCCTCAATTCATCAAGTGACTTATGAATTACTTCGCCTTGTTCTAACTGGACAAAGCTATGGTCTATTTGTTTAGCTATTCCTCATTTCTTTTTAGGAATTGTAAACAAGACAGTATGATAAAAATAAAGACATTTCAAAGAATAATTTCCTTGAAATGCCTTTATTTGTGTTCTTCCAGAGCTGCTGACGGGAATCGGACCCGTGACCTCCGCACTACCAATGCGACGCTCTACCGACTGAGCCACAGCAGCCTGCGTCGGAAATATATTGTGTACCACCGACCTCTAAAACTATACTACATAATCTACTGCTTGTCAATATAAAATTACAAAACTTTCTATTTTTTTTATTTCTGCAAAAGATGGGAAAATGAATCATGCCCGCATACCTATTTCACATGCTGAAATCTGCTGTCTCCGACCGCCGGAAGCACTCACCACTCTTCCTGTGCCTGGCGGAACCTATCCTGCCGCGCCTCCCAAGTCTCGTTCAGCCACTCCACTGCCTTTTCAATTCCATCATCGGAAAAAGGAAAATCCTGGCTTTCCTTTTTTTCATCTGAAGTTATATCAAAACTGTAAGGGCCTTCCCACAAAATCACCCTTAAGCAGTCCCCACCGTCTGCTTTGACCTGCTCCATACGATACCGCATTCCCTGGAAGCTTCCGGTAAAGGGTGATTTTTTCAGAAAGGATATGGGCAGGATATCGCTCTTTTCTATCATCCGTACTCCTCTAAAATAATCCAGCCGTTTTTCCCACGGCCTTTGATTTTGTAAAGCGCCTTATCCGCATGTTCCAAAAGTCCAGCCAGATGTTCGCCTTCATCGGGTTTGAAGCAGGCATAGCCCTGGGAAAGAGTAAGCGTTCCCGCAACCGTAGAATTGACATTTTCGATGCTGGCTTCTTCCAGCTTTCGTTTGATGCGCTCCGCCACCCGTTCTGCCGCTTCATAGTTCCCTTCCGGCATTAAAATAACAAACTCGTCTCCTCCAAAGCGAAACACGCTTCCATAGCTGTCCACCGCGCTTTGGAGAATATCCGCCACTTGGCGCAGGCAGTCGTCCCCTGCATTGTGTCCATATGTATCGTTCATTTCCTTAAAACAATCCACATCCAGGATTCCCACTGTAATGGGCTTATCAGAACTACGGAGCTGCTGTATTAATTGGCGGCTTTTCTTTTCCAGGCCATATCGGTTGCCAACGCCTGTGAGGAAGTCTGTCTCTGCCTGGGCCTGAGCCTCACGCCGTTCTTCTTCTATCTCTTTTAATGCAATATGTGTATCCAACGCCTTGATCCGTTCCCTGCATTCCACCTTCTTCTGCTGTCTGCAAAGCTTAGAATGTTTGATACACAAAGAATTATATTCCTCCATCTCCCCAATAGTATAATAGTATTCCATCCGCATTTCCACGGAAACCAAATGGTAATAGATTCTATTCTGCTGATAGGCCACCTCTTCCACCGTTCTCAGGAGCTCCCGCCAGCTTTCGTATTCTCCGGCTTTGTTTAAAACTTCCGCTAATTCCTGTACATTCTGGATATAATCATTTAGCACATTTAAATTCCGGCTCAGCCACATCAGCTCATCCAAATGCTCTTTAATATAGCCATGATTTCCCATATCCCAGAAAATACTACACTTAACTGTCAAAACTGCAAGATCGAAATCCTTGATTTTTCCCCGCTCCATAGCATTCTCCGCCACCCTTAGATGGTGGGAAGCCTCTGTGGGATTTCCCAACTTCTGATAGGAAATCGCCAGATTCAGCTCATAAACGAATAAATTATCCCACTGCTCTTCTCGATCCTCTTCTGCTTCATTTTCATGTGAAGCTTCTTTGCAGCAAGCCGCAAGAGCTTTTTCAAAATATACGATTGCCGTATCATGCTGCCCTAACTTTTGATACCGAGAACCGATATTATTAAAAAAAATGGAAAGTATATCGTAAAAACGATTCTCTTTTGCGCATTCCAGCCCTTCCAGATAATAGTCCACCGCCATGGATTCTTCACCCATATTGGCATAAATCACTCCCAGGAAATTCAGACATTTTGCATACTGGTAATCGTCTCCGCACATTTTAAACAGGCGGGCGGCATCTTGCGCCAGTCGGGCTGTTTCTTCAAGATTTTTCGTGGTAAAGGCTTCTTTTGCCTTTATCCGGTATTCCTCTGCCAACTTCCACAGCTCATTCGTCTTATATTCCATGGCCTACTCTCCTTTTACCGTATTTCCTTCCTGATCCCGCCTAGTTTCCCCTTGATCCGCTGCAGGGCGTTGTCAATCGCCTTTGGCTTTTTTCCCATGGCTTCTGCGATCTGGTGGTAATTCAGCCCCTTCAGATAATGTTCCATGACTTGTTTTTCCATTTTACTCAAGACATGCATTATCTGCTCTTCCATGGCCGCTGCGGTTTCCCGGTCGATAAACATCTGTTCCGGATTAGCGTCTTCCATCACAGAAAACATCTGCGGGACGGATCCGCTTGATTCCCCCTCTTGGTCATTCAGGGATACGTAAGAATTCAGGGGCTGATGTTTTTTTCGCTGGGATGCCTCCACGGCCCGGTAAATCTGCCTGGTGACACACAGATCCGCAAAACGGAAAAAAGAAGTTTCCCGTTCCTCTTTGAAATCACGGATCGCCTTAAACAGCCCGATCATCCCTTCCTGTATCAAATCTTCCGGTTCCCCGCCAATCAGAAACATGGCATTGGCTCTGCGCCGTACCAGGAACTTATATTTTTCCAGAATATAATCCATAATTTCGGTCCTGCCTTCCCGCAGGCTCCGTATCAATTCTTCGTCCGTCATCTCCTCGAAAGGTCTCACAAAACCATCCTTTGCCTCACTGCCTCATAAGCCAAAACTCCCGCTGCAACAGAAGCGTTTAAAGAGTCAATGTTCCCTTTCATGGGAATCGCCGCCGTAAAATCACACTGCTCCTTTACCAGCTTACTAACTCCTGCCCCTTCACTGCCGATCACAAGGCCCAAGGGGCCTTTCATATCCACCTGGTACATCAATTCCCCGTCCATATCCGCGCAGACGAACCACATGCCCTCTTCCTTCAGTTCCCGGATGGTGGTGGAGAGGTTTGTAACTTTGGCCACCGGCGTATAATTGACCGCGCCAGCGGAGGTCCTGGCCACAACCGCCGTAAGCCCCACCGCCCGGCGCTTGGGGATAATGACGCCATGGGCGCCCGCTAAGTTTGCCGTCCGTATCACCGCCCCCAGATTATGAGGATCTTCTATATTATCCAGGAGGAAGAGAAAAGGCGCTTCTCCTTTTTCCCTAGCAGCCTTCAGCATATCTTCCACTTGGGCATACTGATACGCCGCTGCTTGTGCTATGACGCCCTGGTGTTTTTTTGTCTCCGACATCTGATCCAGCCGTTCTTTTGTCACGTAACTGACAATGGTATCGTGCTTTTTGGCTTCTCTTAGAATCGAGCAAATCGGCCCGTCCTTGCAGCCATCCAAAAGAAACAGCTTATCAATGGTTTTTCCGGAACGAAACGCTTCCAATACGGCGTTCCTTCCTTCTATGGTCAATTCCTCGTATCTCACATTACTCTCCTTTTTCAGCAGGCTTTTGTATGGATGCAAGACCCAGCTTCACCAGCTCTAAAAGCCGTGCAAAATTGTCCTCCAGATATAAATATCCCAGCAAAGCTTCAAATCCAGTAGCCATGCGGTAATCTGACACTGTGGCATTTTTGGCTATGGTAGGGGATTTGGCATTCCTGCCCCGGCGGTATATGGCCTCTTCCTCCTGGGTAAGCTCCGGTAACATCGTCTCGATCATTTTTGCCTGGGCCTGAGCTTTCACCAAGCCGCTTGTTTTCCTATGGAGCCGATTGGCATTGGTATTCCCTTCTCCGACTACGATCGAGCGAATGACAAGATCGTAAATTCCGTCGCCGATATAGGCCAGCGTCAGCGGGGAATATGTGCGAAGGTCCTGCTTTGCAATCTGAAATTCCTTTAAAATATATGCATTTATGCCCTCTTCCATTTTACCCCTTCTCTGGTATCTTCCAATACAATTCCCATGTTCAGCAAGGTATCGCGAATCTCATCTGCTCTGGCAAAGTTCTTTTCTTTTCTGGCGGCCTGACGTTCCGCAATCAAAGCCTCCACTTCCTGATCCAGAACCTCCGGCTCTTTGTCAATCACAATGCCTAAAATATTGCATAATGTTTCCAGACGTTCATAGCAGCTCTCCAAAAACGTCTTCGTACATTCCCCAGAAGTATGGATATTTAGAAATTTCACCAGTTCAAACACAGCGGACACTCCATCTGCCGTATTAAAATCATCTTCCATAGCTTCTTCAAATTTTTTGACGAAACGGCCGCATTCTTCCAACAGGGAACGTTCTTCTTTTGTCAGCTCACCCTCCGAAGCACTTTCCTGCAGATGCCTGATATTCTCCGCCGCCGTAAGAATCCGCGTAAGGCCGCTGGCTGCGGCTTCCATGAGATCCCGGCTGAAATTCAGCGGGCTTCTGTAGTGGGCGCTTAACATGAAAAAGCGCAGTACTTGTAAATCATATTCCTGGCTGATTTCCCGCACCGTGAAAAAATTCCCCAGAGATTTAGACATTTTTTTGTTATCAATATTTAAAAATCCATTGTGCATCCAGTATTTTGCAAAGGCTTTGCCGTTGGCGGCTTCACTCTGGGCAATCTCGTTCTCATGATGGGGAAAGATCAGATCTTCTCCTCCCGCATGGATGTCAATCGTATCCCCCAGATATTTTCTGGCCATAACGGAGCACTCAATATGCCATCCCGGCCTGCCTTGGCACCAAGGGGACTCCCAATAAGGTTCTCCTTCTTTTTTGGGCTTCCAGAGCACAAAGTCAAAGGTCTCTTCTTTTTGTTCGCCGGTAACCTGAATCTCCCGGTGCCCCGCCTGAAGATCATCCAGATTCTTATGGGACAATTTCCCATACTCTGAAAATCTCCTGGTGCGGAAATAGACAGTGCCGTCTTCTGCCTGGTAAGCATATCCTTTTTCGATCAAGGTTCCAATCATTTCCAGCATACCGCCAATCTCTTCCGTGGCCAAAGGATGGCTGGTAGCCTCCTTTACATGTAACGCCGCCATATCCTTCTGGCATTCTTCAATATATCGCTTGGAAACCTCCTGGGCGGATATCCCCTCTTCTTGGGCCTTTTTTATAATTTTATCATCTACGTCTGTAAAATTGGAGACGTAATTCACTTCATATCCTTTATACTCCAAATAGCGGCGCACCGTATCAAACACGATCATGGGCCTGGCATTGCCAATATGGATCAGGTTGTAGACCGTGGGGCCGCAGACGTACATGCTTACCTTTCCTTCTTTGAGGGGAATAAATTCTTCCTTCTGTCTGGACAGTGTATTATAGATCTTCATGCAATTCCTCCTTGCGCCCATCCTGGCGCAGTTCCTTTATTTCTTTCTCCAAATCAATCACACGGTTGCAGAGAGCGGAATTTTCTCTCTGGAGCAAAATGATATCTTCCATAATGGGGTCGGGCAAATCTACCTGGCACATATCAATCCGAGGCACTTTTACATTGTTTTGTTTTACAATCCTGCCCGGTACGCCCACCACAGTACAGTTGGGAGGCACTTCCTCCAATACCACAGATCCGGCTCCAATCTTGGAATTCTCCCCAATAGTAAAAGAGCCTATAATTTTTGCTCCGGCGCTGACCATCACATTATCGCAAAGGGTGGGGTGGCGTTTTCCGGTCTCTTTCCCCGTGCCGCCCAATGTTACTCCCTGATACAGTGTCACATTATCACCAATAACCGTCGTCTCTCCGATAATGACGCCGCTTCCATGGTCGATAAAAAATCCCTTGCCTATTACGGCCCCCGGATGGATCTCTATGCCGGTCCTGCGGGCCGCCCGCTGGGAAATTCTCCTGGCACGGAAAAAATGGCCCCTTTCATAGAGCCTGTGAGCTCTTCGATAGCTTAGCATCACCTTAAAACTAGGGTAGAGCAAAACCTCCATAGGCGACTTAATGGCAGGATCCCGTTCCCGGATAATCTGAAATTCTTCTTTGATATGCTGGATAAATCCCATAGCAAACTCCTTATATGTTCCATACAGCGCTTTTTACGTAACAGAGAAGCCTTCGCTTCCCTGTTACTTTTTTACATATACAACATAATTTATGCTATATCAGGATTTTTGTCAATAGGATTACACCCACTCCCGGATAAAAATACGTTGTCTTTCAAACAACACCCGGGCCAGCCCTGCAATATCCATCCCGCGCTCTGCCTCATGCCGGGCAATCCGTCTCACACTGCCTCCCTGCTCTCCGATTCGAATATCAAAGCTGCCGTTGTTTTCTTCTATCAAATCATCTGTCACCTGTACCTTCAGACGGAAGGGTTCTCTGCTGCGTAAAAGCTCTGCCAGCCGTCCGATGCTAAGAATCCGTATCATATACTTCATATCTGAAATCTCCGGGGGATTTCCCTTAAAATATGCCTCCAAACACTCCATTAAAATTTTTTCCGTTCCAGGCTTTATCAAAATCTCCTGAATCTCTCCCCCAATTCCATCTGTTCCATAGGAAACCATACCCAGCAGCTCTCCCTGATTTTTTAAAAGGAGAAACCCGCCCGACTGGCTTTTCAATTCTTCCATCATCCGTCTGAAATAAAACTCATCCTTGAGGGGAAATATATCATATTGCCTGTCCATACACGCCTTTGCAAAAGTTACCATTTGAGGAATGTCTTTTGGCAGAGCAGGCGCCAGGCTTATAGCCGCCCCAAAAGGCTCAGGCATAAGTTCCGCCGCCCGCAAGCTCTCTGTGTCTTCCCGAGCCATAAATCTCAAATCACCATAATCTTCCCCAGGTAAAAAAGTAAACCCGCTGGACTCATACACTCTGGGATTCGCCGGGATCAAAAACGCAAAAGGCTGTCCTTCTTTTGCCAAATCCAACAGAGCGCGTTTCATCACCATAGCCATTTTCCCCTGTCTTCGCACAGAAGGATCAGACGCCACCGCTACCACATAACTCACATCCGCCGCATTTTTACAAACCTGAAACCGGTAGGGATTTAAGTGTATCATAGCCTGCAGCTTCCCGCTTTCTTTTTCCTCTTCCATAACCAGGATCCGATTCTCTCTGGTCTTATATTGATAGTAATAATCTATAAATGATGCATCATCCTCCGGAAAACATGATTCATACAGTTGCCGGGTTCTGCGCTTTTCTTCTTGATTCAAATATCGTATCATTGCTTTTTACACCCACTGCAGCCCTCGCAGCCTTCTCCTTTTTCCGTCACTGGAAAACTGCCCTCGTATAACCCCGCAAGGGAACAAACGGCCTGGCTTGCAATCCCCTGACGTGTCCCGGTGAAGCCCAGGCCCTCTTCCGTAGTCGCTTTCACATTTACCTGCCCCTTGCTAATCCCCAGCACACGGGCCATATTTTGCTCCATCTCTTCTATATAAGGACGCATCTTCGGCTCTTGGGCTATGATCGTGGCGTCTATATTTTCTATCATATATCCTTCTTTTACAATCAAATCTCCCACACGCTCTAAAAGCTTTAAACTGGAAATTCCCTTATATACAGGATCCGTATCAGGAAAATGTTTTCCGATATCTCCCAGAGCCGCCGCTCCCAGCAAAGCATCCATCACCGCGTGCAGAAGGACATCCGCGTCGGAATGCCCTAAAAGCCCCAACGTATGGGGAATGGTAACGCCCCCTAAAATCAATTTTCTTCCTTCCGTTAATTTGTGTACGTCATATCCGAATCCTATCCGCATTTGCCTTCTCCTGTCCTATCTATGATTCCTTAATAGCAGCAGACGCCAGGCCGTCCGGGACGCACCGGAAACCTTCTTTCCTTTTTCTATGCGTCTCCAGGACTTCCTGGCGCCATACTATTTTCCTTCGTATGTAATAATGCTCTCTACTTGATAATCTTTCAGCTTTTCTCTTCCTTTTAATCCTGCCAGCTCCATGACAAAGCAAATCTTTACCACTTCGCCTCCCAATTGTTCCACCAGCCCTGTAATCGCCTCTATGGTGCCGCCGGTGGCAATTAAATCATCCACAATTACTACCTTTTGTCCCGGTTTTACTGCATCCTTATGCATCTCCAGCACTGCGCTTCCATATTCTAAATCATATTCTGCCGCCACCGTTTCACAGGGGAGCTTTCCTTTCTTACGCACCGGGACGAATCCTTTATGAGCTGCATATGCCACAGGAACGCCAAAAATGAATCCTCTGGATTCCGGCCCAACCACCACGTCATATTCTACTCCTTTTAACATAGCTAGGAGTCCGTCTATAGACATGGCAAGACCATCCGGATCCTGCAAAATACTGGTAACATCTCGGAAAATAATACCCGGCTCCGGGAAATCCGGAATATTTCTTACATAATCTTCTAATTCTTTCATGCTCTCCCTCCAGATTCAGGCACATCTTAATATGGAAGATGTGGCTTTCGTAAAAGTGATATTTATGCATGCTCCAATAAACTCCATTATAGTCAGTTTTCCCGGATTCGTCAACTACAGAAGTTATTTTGCTTCCTGCATAAAAATAACATTCCGATACCGGGACAGGGCCTTTTTTAAAATACTGCCCAGTACGATGCAGGCTACCGCTTCACCGATTCCCACAGTCAGGGCATGGAAGGGGATAGACCAGTCCGTACCGTGATACACAGCCGTCACCCCGTATCCATAGCGCAGTACAAAAGGCACCACCACCATATTTGCAATAACCGGCGGGAACATGCAGGCCAGCTTATGTTTTCTCAGCAAATAGGTTCCGACAGCTCCAATCAAAGTAGCCACGCTTCCGCATATAACGTCTACCAGGATACATCCTGTCAATAAATTAGCCAGAAAGCAGCCCAGCCATAGTCCCGGGATCGCAGCCGGCGTAAACACAGGCAAAATGCATAACGCTTCGGAAATCCGCACTTGAATTGTGCCGGAAGAAAGCCCCACAGAGCTGCTTACGAAGGTGAGAGCCACATAGATAGCCGCCACCATGGCCGCCTGGGCCAGAAATAGTACTTGTTTGTTTCTCATTGTTTTCTCTCCTTTAGTTTTGTTTTACGTGTGGAAGGTCTCGAACACACGGATTGATTTATGCAGCCTTATGGGAAATACGGAAAGGCCGCAACCTCTGACAGTATAACACAGACATATCACCAATGCAAGATTTCTTTCAGAGTAGGTTCTTTTTTCAACATCGAAGATGATTCTTCCGTTTTTTCCATACAGATAGATAAAATATAATCTTTCTTTAATTCTATCTGCCAGAAATTCCCCTGCCTGGAACTGCCGATTTCCTTTGGAAAGACCCACTTTCCTGGTTCGAGTTCTCTCGTGATCTCAAACTGTACCTGATCCAAGGGCAGCCGAAGTCCTTCACCGGTCATTTTCAAATAACTTTCTTTTAATGTCCACAAGCGAAGAAAACGCTGTGCCTTATACCTGCAGCCGTACTCCTTGACATACCGGCTCTCTTTCTCGCAGCAAACTCGGTCTATCAAAGCTTCTGTTACCCGCCTCGGGCCCTCCGTATCCGCGCCAAGGGCAAATGGGGACAGGACGCATACCGCCATTCCTTTACAATGACTAATACTAAACTGAACGGGGCCATGCTTTAACACAGGTTTCCCATATTCTTTATGCTCCAACATTTCTTCTGTAAATTCAATGTCATATTCATTTTTTAAAGCCTGTTTTAATAAATACCTACCGTTTTCATGATGCGTTTGGGGAGATTCTTTGGACGGATACCACATATAATAAATGAGAAGCTTTTCTTCCATCTAGTTACATCCTCTCTGGTCAAATCCAAACTCTAAAATCCTCGAATTTGATCTTCCTCGTCTCCTGCATCTTCTACGGATCGGATCACCGCATAATACCCAAAAGAGTCATTCACCTGTACATAAACACGTTCTCCCACCTTTTTCCCCAATACGGCTTTTCCCAGGGGGGAGTCTATGCTGATCCTGCCTTGAATGGAATTTCCCCGAACCGTAGTTACCAATTTATAGGTCTCAGTCTCGTCATCGTCTTCCATATACAATGTAACGGTCTTGTTAATCCCAACCTCATCCGATTTTGAATCATCTGAAACAATTTTTGCGGTCTTGATCATCCGCTCCAAATAACGGATCCGGCTTTCGTTTTTATTCTTATCTTTTTTCGCCGCATGATATTCAAAATTCTCGCTCAAATCACCGTGTGCCCTGGCTTCCTTCACCGCTTCGATGGCTTCTTTGCGCACCACCAGTTTCCGGTACTCGATTTCTTCTTTTATTTTCTTAATATCCTGCTCTGTTAATTGATCGTACATGGCTGTCTCTCCCTCATTCCATTTACTTATTTGATCACCAAAAAGAATACGGCTTTTTTGTATTCTCCGTTAAATCGAGTAGGGGAAGAGTCCTCTTCCCCTACTCGCGCACCGCCGATGCGCCACTTTAGTGGCATATTTCCTCTGCATCGGCGTGTGCATAAAAGCAAAAATGGGATGCCTCTGCAGGCATCCCTGAAAGCCGAAGAAGGGACTCGAACCCTCGACCTGCGCATTACGAATGCGACGCGCTACCAACTGCGCTACTTCGGCTTAGACTGTTATTCTTTTCCTGAAACACAATCCTTTGCTATTATATCTCCTTTTGTTCTATTTTTCAAGCCTTTTTTTCATTTTTTTATCGAACTTTTGATGTATCGGAAAAAAACTTGGATATTCCCGGAAAATCCTCTTGACTTTTTCCTTTTTCACGATATAATTAGGATTGCTTTGTTTAATATTATTAAACTAAAAATATACTGTTACTTTTATTCCCGTGAGCTACCTGCCGCGGAAAAATTGTAATTGCCATTCAGAAAGAAGGATTGTCATGGACATTGGGAAACGAATGAAGGAGCTGCGAATCCTGTACGGCCTAACTCAGCAGGAGCTGGCAGACCGCAGTGAGCTTTCCAAGGGATATATTTCCCAGCTGGAACGGAATCTTACTACTCCTTCTGTCAGCACGTTATTAGACTTGATTCAATGTCTGGGAACGACTCCGGCTGATTTTTTTACGGACGAAGAGCCGGAGCAGCTAGTTTTTAAAGAGGAAGACTACTTTGAAAAGGAAGACGAGGAAAACAAAAGCCGGGTGGAATGGATCATTCCCAACGCCCAGAAAAATTCTATGGAGCCTTTGCGTCTTACTTTATATCCCGGCGGGAAATCCCAGGTGCATACGCCCCATGAAGGGGAGGAATTCGGCTACGTGCTTCGGGGAGCGATCAAGATTTTTCACGGCCCTCGCTCTTTTATTGTCCGACAGGGAGAGTCCTTTTACTTTAAATCAGGAAAACGCCATTATATAGAAGCCTACGGCGGACGTCCGGCTTCCCTGATCTGGGTGGCCACTCCCCCCAGCTTTTAAGGAGGATACCAATGAGTAAGAAATTAATCGATCTAGTCCATATTTCCAAATCTTATGACGGTACTGCAGTTTTAGACGACTTGAATCTGTATATCCGGGAAAATGAGTTCCTTACCCTGCTGGGTCCCTCCGGCTGTGGGAAGACGACTACCTTGCGGCTGATTGGAGGTTTTGAGACACCGGACGTCGGACAGGTAATTTTTGATGGAAAGGATATTACAAGTCTGTCTCCCAATCAGCGTCAAGTAAATACCGTATTCCAGAAATATGCTCTGTTTCCTCATATGACCATCGCAGAAAACATTGCTTTTGGGCTGAAAATACGAAAAAAATCAAAACAGTACATCAATGATAAAATTAAATATGCATTAAAGCTTGTGAATCTGGACGGTTTTGAAGGGCGCAGCGTAGATTCCTTAAGCGGCGGCCAGCAGCAGCGGATCGCCATTGCCAGGGCTATCGTCAACGAACCTAAGGTGCTCCTGTTGGACGAACCTTTAGGCGCCCTGGACTTAAAGCTTAGACAGGATATGCAGTATGAATTGATCCGGCTGAAAAACGAACTGGGCATTACGTTCATCTATGTCACCCATGATCAGGAGGAAGCCCTTACTATGTCCGATACGATCGTAGTCATGAATCAAGGCTACATCCAGCAGATCGGCACTCCAGAGGATATTTATAATGAACCTTCCAATGCGTTTGTAGCAGATTTTATCGGGGAAAGCAATATCATAGACGGAATCATGGTGAAAGACCGTCTGGTGGAGCTTCTGGACATAACCCTCCCCTGCGTGGACGAGGGATTCGGGCAAAACAAACCGGTAGACGTGGTGATCCGCCCGGAGGATGTGGAATTGGTAGATCCGTCCCAAGGACAGCTTGCCGGTGAAGTGACATCCTTAATTTTTAAAGGCGTCCACTGGGAAATCGACGTGATGGCCAATGGCTTTGAATGGCTGGTTCACACTACCCAAATGCACCCGGTAGGCTCTCATGTTGGCATCCGCATTGATCCTTTCAACATTCAGATCATGCATAAACCAGAATCCAGTGACGAAAGGGCGGTGGAAACGGATGAATAAATTCAAACGCCAGTTCCTGGCGGGCCCTTACTTAATCTGGATCATCGGATTTATTTTGCTTCCGATCATCATGATATTATACTATGCTCTTACCAGCCAAGGAGGAGAGCTTACCCTTACCAACATCCTGGCCATTGGAACGCCCATTCACAGAAAGGCCTTATTCCTTTCTTTAAAGCTGGCGTTCATTTGTACGGCCATCTGCCTGGTTCTCTCCTATCCTCTTGCTATGATATTGAGCAATTTAAGGAACAAGCGCCAGAATTTAATCGTATTTATATTTATACTTCCTATGTGGATGAACTTCATGCTCCGGATTCTGGCTTGGAAAATGCTGTTATCCAACAACGGCGTCATCAACACGGTTTTAGAATCTGTGGGATTACCTCCATTGGATATTTTGAATACGCCTACAGCAGTAGTATTTTGTATGGTGTACGATTTCCTTCCTTTTATGATACTGCCCATTTACAATTCCATGGCCCGTATTGGCAAGGATATCATTGAAGCTGCCAGAGATCTGGGCGCCGGCAGCTTCACCATTTTTTTTAAAATCATTCTGCCCTTGACTCTCTCCGGGGTTGTCAGCGGCATTATTATGGTCTTCGTTCCGGCGCTGACTTCCTTCGCTATCTCAGACTTATTGGGGGGAGGAAAAGTATTGTTAATCGGAAATGTCATCGAGCAGGCCTTTATGCAGGAATACAACTGGAACCTTGGTTCCGGCCTTTCTATTGTATTGATGATATTTGTGATTGCAAGCATGGCATTGATGAGCGCCCACGATAATGAGGGAGGAGGTGCCGGCGTATGGTAAAAAAATCGGCAGAACGGATGTATTTGGTACTGATCTTTTTATTTTTGTACCTGCCCATTGCCGTTCTTATCGTACTCTCTTTTAATAATTCCAAATCCAGAGTGGTATGGGGCGGTTTTACCTTAAAATGGTATCAGCAGCTCTTTCATAACAACACCATCAAGGCTGCTTTTACGACTACGATTTTTATTACTCTGGTTTCTGCCCTGCTGGCTACTCTCTTGGGAACGTTGGCGGCTTTGGGCATCCATGCCATGAAATCCAAAAAGCAGGCTATCATGCTGGGAGCCACCAACATTCCCCTGCTGAATGCAGATATTGTAACCGGATTGTCCATGATGCTGTTATTTGTGCGATTTACAAAGCTTGGGATGTCCACAGTATTAATTGCGCATATTACGTTTAACATTCCTTACGTCATCCTCAATGTGCTGCCAAAGCTGCGGCAATGCAGTCAGAATACTTATGAAGCGGCTTTGGACCTGGGAGCTACGCCTTTGTATGCATTTCGTAAAATTATCTGGCCTCAGATCCGTCCTGGTGTATTTTCCGGCGCATTAATGGCCATGACTATGTCATTGGACGATTTTTCTGTCACTTATTTTACAAAGGGAGCCGGTATCAATACCCTCTCCACCATGATCTATACGGAAATGCGCAAGGGTATTATCCCGGAGATGTATGCGCTTTCCACCATTCTGTTTTTTATTGCACTGCTTCTTTTGTTGGTGATGAACTTTGGTTCTTCCCGCAAAGAAAAACTTGTCAAGGAAAGGATAGGATAAATTTATGAAAAAAAGAATTGCTGCCCTCTTCACAATATTATTTGCGGTATGTTTTTTTACCGGATGCGGGGATTCCGGCTCTGACGAAAATACCCTCACCGTTTTAAATTACGGAAAATATTTAGATCCCAAGGCCATTGAGATGTTTGAGGAAGAAACCGGCATCCAGGTGGAATACGAGGAGTATATTACTCCAGAGAACATGTACACCAAGTACAAAGCCGGCTCCATTGATTATGATTTAATCTGCACTTCCGACTACATGATTGAAAAGCTGATTCAGGAAGGAGAAATCTTGGAAATTAATTTCGACGGATTTTCCAATCTTTCCAACCTAGACTCCACCTATTTCGAGTTTTCCAAATCCTTTGACCCGGAAAACAAATACACAGTGCCCTACTTCTTCGGAACCGTGGGAATTTTATATAATAAAAATATGGTAGACGAAGAGGATATGCAGTCCTGGGACTGCCTGTGGAATGAAAAATACAAAGACCAGATCATTATGGCTGACAGTGTACGGGATTCTTTTATGGCCGCCTTAAAATATAAGGGGTATTCCCTTAACACCACAGAGGAAAATCAGCTATTGGAAGCCCAGGAAATCCTGATCCAGCAGAAACCTCTGGTGTATTCCTACTTGGTAGACGAAGCTCAGGATGAAATGATTGGAGAAAATGCCGCGCTGGCTTTGGTATATTCCGGGGAAGCGGGATATGCCATCGAATTAAATGAAAACCTGGCCTATAGTGTTCCAAAGGAAGGCTCTAATATGTGGATTGATTCCTGGTTCCTTCCCAAAACCTGCAAACACCAGGAAAATGCAGAAAAATTTCTGGATTTTCTTTGCCGAAAAGAGATTGCAGCCATGAACTTTGAGTATGTATATTATGCAACTCCCAATAAAGCTCTGGTAGAATCTTTAGAGGAAGAGCTCCAGAATAACACCACCATCTTCCCGCCTAAGGAAGTGCTGGACCGCTGCGAGGTATTAAAAACTTTGGATGAAACTGCTACTGCCAAATACAATGAGCTTTGGAAAGAAATAAAGTCCACCGATTAAAATTTTGCTTGAATTTTTTCGAAAAACATGATACAGTAAATCCACGCAAATATTTGCGTGGATTTTTCTATCTTTATCTTCTGATAACCTCCATCACAATACCCGTTTTACAAATAGGAGGTTCTATGACTTACGAATTGTTTAAAGCTTCTCTCTTAGAAGAACTGAAAGGGCATTTTCCGCCGGATACTGCCATCACCGTCCAATCGATTCCCCGCAACAACCAGCCTCGCCTAGAGGGCCTGACCATTTTAGAAAAAGGATTAAACATTGCGCCTACCATCTATATTCAGACGTATTATGAGAAAATGGAATCCCAGAAATGGGACTTTTCCCAAGCCTACCGCCATATCCTAGAGGATTATTACGCCTATCGTCCCCAAGAATCTATAGATGTTTCTTTTTTTCAGGAATTCTCCCATGTTCAAGACAGGATTATGTTTCAATTGATCCATGCGGAAAGGAACCAGGAATTGTTAAAACAGATTCCCCACATTCCTTTCCTGGATCTCGCCATTGTGTTTTATTGTTTGATTTTTTCCGAACCTGCCAAAAGCGCCACCATACTAATTCAAAACAGCCACTTGAAGCTCTGGGGAATCGACGTCCCAAAGCTGCGGGAACTGGCCGGGAAAAATACTCCTGAATGGATGGAAGCAAGCTGTGAACCCTTGTCCCGGCTTCTGTCTGGTTTTCCATTGGAAGGACAACCTCTCTGCCCCTCTCCTCTCCCCATATATGTGCTGACAAACCGGCAACGGTTCCATGGCGCCGCATGTCTCTTATATCAGGATTTCATTTTTCAGTTATCAAAAAAATTCCGGTCTGATTTCTATATAATACCCAGCAGCATTCATGAAGTACTGTTGATTCCGGCAACCTCAGAAATGGAGCCGGCTATGTTTAATCAGATGATCCGGGAAGTAAATGAAACGCAGCTGGAACCGGACGAAATTCTTTCTGACCATGTATACTACTATGACCGCAGCAAGCGGGAGCTCTCTTTCTAATCCTTCCCGAGCCTTCAGGTACGCTTCTTATATTCTAACCGGATCTTGTCCGCGATCAATGCAATAAATTCGGAATTGGTGGGCTTACCTTTGCCATTATTGATGGTATAGCCAAATAATTCATCAATAGTATCCATCTTGCCTCTGCTCCATGCCACCTCAATGGCATGGCGGATGGCCCGTTCTACCCGGCTGGGCGTCGTTTGGTATTTCTTGGCAATGGTAGGATACAAAATCTTGGTAATGGAATTGAGCATTTCAATATCCATCACAGACATGATAATCGCTTCCCGCAAATATTGATACCCTTTGATATGGGCGGGAACCCCGATTTCATGGATGATCCCGGTTACTTCGCTCTCTAAATTCCGCTCTGTATATTCTTCCTGTTTTTCATAGGCATTGATCTTTTTGATTTCTCCTGCCAAACGGTTACTGCGTTTCTTTACATATTTAATCCTGCTTAAAACCGTATCGTTATCAAAGGGTTTCATAATATAATAATCTGCTCCCAGAGCAAAGGCATCTTCTGTAATTTTTTCCTGGCCTATGGCGCTGATCATGATGAACGCCGGATGCTTTTTGATATTCCTGTCATTTTTTATCTTATCCATGACGCTCAAACCATCCAATTTAGGCATGACAATATCTAAAAGCACCACATCCGGCTCCTTATCCTTTATCATACCGTACGCTTCTTCTCCATCCTTCGCTGTACCTACCACCTGTAATTCGTCATCACTTTTTATAATATTGCTTAATAAGTGTAACATTCTTTCGTTGTCATCTGCTATTGCCACGTTCAGCTTATCCATTCTGGAAACCTCCTGCTACTTTTTATGATAAATTCTCAAAAAACGAAACTATTTGTATTATAATTCTAAGTGCTGTTGGATTCAATAGAAAACTTTCTCATTCCTTCGACATTTTTTGACTTTTCTGTAATCTGCTCTTGCTATTTGTCAAAAGTTCTCGTTTCCTTTGAGCGCTTTCCCATAGTAACTGGAAGACCCTTTGTTTTTTTGTCGAAGGCGGTCGTTAATTTTCAAGTTCTCAAAATGCGTTCTCATACGTTCTCGGACACTTTTTGGCATATGAGCGCCTTTTATAAGATTTCTTCCAAACAAATTTTCTCTCTTGCCGGCAGGTCTACTTCCTGCTCATTCCCCTCTTTGATCCGGATTGTAAGAATCCGACTTTTTTCGCTTTTAAGAGTAATCATAACTTTTTCTTTTTGCCATTGGATTCCCACAACAATTCCTCCTCTGGCCCTCAATCCTCTGACAGAGCCCTCCTCCCAATGGGACGGCAGCGCCGGCAGAATATGGAGCATCCCTTCATGGCTCTGCAGCAGCGCTTCTGCCACTCCTGCCGTATATCCGAAGTTGCCGTCGATCTGATAAGGAGGATGGGCGCACAGCAGATTGGGGTATAGGCCTCCTTTGTGGAGATTCTCCGGCTGATGGGCATCCACCAGGGAAAACAGTTTCCCTATCATCTTTCCCACAGAAACTCCGTCTTTTAATCTGGCCCGCTGCAGCATCTTCCACGCCAGGCTCCATCCTGTTCCTTCCTCTCCCCGGCCATCCAGGGAAATACGGGCTGCCTGCATAAGCTTAGGTGTTGCCCTTCCAATGCCACTTCCCGGATGCAGCTCATAGAGATGGGATAGGTGTCTGTGATGGATATCCGCTTCTTTTAGTTCTTCGTTCCATTCTAAAATCTGGCCTTCGCTTCCTATTTCAATGGGAACCATCTGTTCCAACACTTCCTCGGCTTTGCAGCTTAAATCATCTTCCCGGCCCAATATCTTTACGCACCGGAGATAATTACGGAACAAATTCCGAAGAATGGCATTCTCATTTTCACTATAATAAGCCACGGATACCTTCTGTCCCTGATGCAGGAACTCATTTTCAGGAGAAGTGGCCGGCGTCAAGGCATACCCTTTTTTCGTCTTAGAGACTGCATGAACGCCAAACAGCACATTTTCCCGTAGGATAGGATAAATGCGCTCCAAATACGCTCTTTTTTCCTGGAACAAATAGTGATCAAACAGCTCGTTGCACAGCCAGGCATAGCCCATGGGCCAAAAATTCCACATAGCTTTGCCATTGGCGGGAGAGGTTTTACGCCAAAGGTCTACATTATGGAAGGCACAGGCTCCCTCCAATCCAAAATAAGCTCTGGCTGTCTGTTTTCCATCCTCCAGCATTTCCCTGCACAGTTCCACCAGAGGCTCTTCCATTTCTCCCAGCCCGCAAACGCCGGTCATCCAATAATTCATCTGGGTATTGATATTAATGGTGTAATCACAAAACCAGGGCGGGATGCTTTCTTTATTCCAAATTCCCTGAAGGTTTGCCGCCTGCGTCCCTGGGCGAGAGGAAGAAATCAGCAGATAGCGTCCATAATGGAACAGCAATTCTTCCAATCCCCGATCTTGTTTCCCTTGTCCCCGATCCGAAAGCCGCTGCTTCACATCCGTCTCTTCCGGGACATCCTGGGGCAAACAGAAAGAAACACGTTGAAAGTATTGCCCGTATTCCCTTTGATGCTCCTGTCGAATTTTGTCATACCCCTTCTGAAGTTCGGATAGATCTTTCTTAATAGATTCTTTTGGATCTACCCCTTCCAAAACCGGATGCTTCCTATAGCCACTAAAGCTGGAACGGATTGCAAGATACAAGACAAGATCCCTGGCTCCGGAAATCTCCAGGCCGTCTTCCCAGGCCTCCATAGACTGGAAATCTCCTTCTACTTTCCCCCAGCCCTCATAACTCATTCCCATATATTGGGGTTTATCAGAAAATGCAGGAACCGCTTTCTCCGTTCCTACTTCTCCTTTAAAAAAAGGGTTCCTTCCGGGGCAGCGTCCCACAGCCCGCAATACTCCTGGTTCATAAACAGCCTCTGTCAGATATCCGCCCTGGAATCCGAATTTTACGTGCAACGGCTCCTCTGATTGAATACGGTAAACAAGAAGCTGACTTGGCTGGCTGATCAAGCAGGTCCTTACCACATGATTTTCCCCGCAAGTATAGGAAACCGTGACTTCTGCCGTGTCCAAATCCAGCCAGCGATGGTATTCCCCAACGGGCCCTTGGTTTTTAAATTCTATGATAAGATTCCCGAAGGGGACATACATCTGCGTATCCGAAACCTTGCCGAAGGCTTTCTCTGCCTTCTCTGTCGCTTTCTTATATTCTCCCGCCTCAGCAAGGCTGCGGATTTCTTCCAAATATCCTGCTTCCATTGTTGTCTGGTCTTGAACGGGGTATCCGGACCATAAGGTATCTTCATTCAATGCCAGCGTTTCTTTTTCAATGCCGCCGAATACGGCGGCTCCCATGCGGCCGTTGCCAAGAATCAGGGCTTCCTGCCAGTTGTGTGCCGGCTGGTTAAAAAACATTTTTTTCATAGTATTCCCTCCCAAAACTTTTACCCATTTTTTTATTCCACATTCTTTAGCGCCCTTTCCATCGGTATCTTTTTGAGCCTCCGGAAATCAAACGCCATGACCATCAGGTAGCCACTCAAGATAAACACAAATATCTTCGTATATCCAGCCAATGCAATCCAAAACGGAAACCATCCGCTGAATCCCGCCATAATCGCCTTCCACGCCTGCGTCATTATATGCACACCCAAACATGTACTGACAACAAAAGTTCATCCATATCAAAGGGATCTGCGTCAGCTTCTTATTATTCATGAAGAATTATGTATAAGCTTCAAGTATATGTATAAGCGCACTCGCGCTGCTGCTGTGCGACCGCTCCAGAATTACATTGCAGCGTTCTGATTCAGCTACTGCACAGCGTACCATTTTGTGGGATGCCGTTGCCGTGAACAGAATCATCAAATCTGGCCTGCCAATTTGATTGCTTAAATCTGACCTCATTTTTGTAAACACTTTTGACTTATGGCTGTATTTTTTGCAAATCTCTTTATACCTGTTTTCCATCCTTTCATGTCCACCTATGATTACTATACTCATTTTACAGCTCCTTTCCTAGCTTAACTACTGCTACCCACAGTGAACTCATATACACTGCGGGCAGTCAATAGTGTTAAAATACGCTCTAGGCACCGCACGATTCTCCCTGCCTTTAGAACTTTTTGGTTAGTTATTGCTAACTTTTATTAGATGGTAGCACAATCTTACATTCCTTGTCAAGGAATTCTGTATATATTTTATTTCTATCTTTCCAAACTTCACCTCCCCAGCATATTCTCAATAAAAATCCCATACCCCTTCGTAGAATCCTGAATAAACACATGGGTCACAGCGCCAACGAGCTTGCCGTTCTGGAGGATGGGGCTGCCGCTCATCCCCTGGACAATCCCTCCGGTAAGGTTCAGCAATTCCTCATCCACCACCTGAAACTGAATTCCCTTGTTTTCGCTTTCACTGTTAAAATCCAGAGACGTAATCTCTATCTTATATTCCCGCCGTTCTCCGGAAACAGAGCTGATAATGGTGGCAGGCCCAGGTTCCATCTCCTGTTTCAGGCCAATGTGCACAAAAGGTTCCGACTGCAATCCCTCAGGCACCTGGTTCAGCCTGCCGTAAATCCCGGACTCGGAATTGCCGGCTACGGTTCCCATACAATGTCTTGCCTCATAATCGATGACCCCTGACAATTCTCCAGGCTTTCCCTTTTCTCCCCGGGTAATTCCTATAATTTTTGTCTCATATAAAAGTCCCTCTCCTAACTGTATCATTGTGCTGGTATCCACATCGCTTACGGGATGGCCCAGGGCGCCGTACTCCATATTCGACGTATAATAAGTCATGGTTCCTACCCCCGCCATATCGTCCCGGACCCAGACGCCGATTTTATATTCTTCTTCTCCCGTTTGAACCGGGGAAACACGGATTTGGGTATACTCCCCGTTTCGCACAAGGCCGAGCACCACATCGGAAGTTCCATACTTGTTTACTTTTTCAATTAATTCTTCCTTTGTCGTAACTGCTTCCCCGTTCACGGTCTTGATATAATCCCCGCTTTTTACCAAATGATAAGCCGGTTCATAATTCATGCCGTCTATCCCGGTGACGGTCCCTGTCCCGATCGCCAGGATTCCGTCTGTTTTTACATAAATACCAATGGGAATCCCGCAGGGAACCACCATTTCTTCATTAATAACCTCTACATCCACTTCCTTAAAGGAAAAAATTCCAAATAATTTACAAACGATGGAAAAATTTCCTTCCTGGGAAGATTTTAAGGTAAAAGCCTGATTCATATCGATGCGGATTTCCTCGGAGGATACTTTCGGGCTTTGATTGACCAAGACTTCTGCTTTACTACCGTTTAGCTCTCCGGTTACCGGAACTTTTAAATCAAAGGTTTCTTCCCTTCCTGCAACGATGCGGATCTTGTCGGGAACCGACTGGCTCATCAAATAAAAAGAAAAAATGCAGATGAACACCAACCCTGCAAAGGCCAGCCATCTGCACCGTTTCTGAAACTTTCTGTACATTCCTTCACATTCCTTTCCGGGCAGGCAAATGCCTTATTTTTGCAGCAAGCCCAAAGCCTGCGGCAACTTTTTTTCATTTCCACCCTTTAGTATGCGAAGATAATGAGAATTCAATCTGGATTTTTTTAACTTCTTAACTCTTTTTTTTCTTTACCGCCAAAGCCAGCTCTTTCATCTCCCTGGCGCTTTTTTCCACCGTATCCGTCACCTTGACGCCGCCGATCATTCTGGCAAGCTCTCCGATGCTTTCCTCCTGGGAAAGGGGTTTGATGGTAGAAATGGTGGTTTGATCCACCACGGATTTCTCTATGAGATAATGATGGTCCGCCATCGCGGCAATCTGGGGAAGATGGGTAATACAGATCACTTGATGGTTTTTTCCGATTACGTTCATTTTCTCAGCCACCATTTGGGCCGTCCTTCCACTGATTCCCGTATCAATTTCATCAAAAATCATAGTCTCAATCAAATCGTTTTCCGCTAAAATCGTTTTAATAGCCAGCATAATACGGCTTAATTCTCCGCCGGAAGCCACTTTTCCCAAGGGCTTTACAGGTTCTCCAGGATTCGTAGATATTAAAAACCGGGCTTCATCTGTTCCATTGGCCGTATAGTCTTCTGTTTTGGAAAATTCCATCGTAAAAGATACATCCAAAAAATTCAGTTCCGACAAAGACTGGGTTACTTGTTCCGTCAAGGCTTTCGCCTGTTTTTTACGGATTCTGGAAACCTTTTCGCAAAGATCCCGCAATTTATCTTCGGAAGTTTTTTCCTTCCGGCTTAACTCTTCCAGATAGCTTTCGTAATTTTTTAAAGTTTCATACCGTTTTTCTTTTTCCAATTTTTGTTCCAACATAGCTTCTATAGTACCGCCATACTTGGATTTCAAATGGTTTATGAGATCCAGGCGCTGCTGCACGTTTTCAAAATCTTCCTGGGAAAATTCCGCATCCGCCTGATAGGTAGAAAGCTCCCGGTTAAAATCATTTAACAGGCTGTCAATATCGGTAAGCTGCTGCACAAGCCCGTCAAGAGCGCCGTCATATTCCGCCACAGATAATAACTCTCTTAATGCCCGGCCAATCTGCTGGTCGGCCCCATCGCTTCCACCAGCCGTCAATTCATGACAAAGTCCCGCCGCCTCCAGAATCTTTCTCCCGTGAAGAAGACGTTTGTACTCTGTCTCTAATTCCTCATCCTCTCCAGGACAAAGAGAGGCTTCTTCCAATTCCTGGATTTCATATTCCAAAAAAGACAGTTCCCTGGCCCTTTGGCTTTCATCCGTCACCGCCTCTTCCATCTCTTTTTTCAAAGCTTGATGCTCCTGATAAGCCTGCTTCATGGCCTCTTTTTTGCCTTTGAAGGCATCCCTAGCATATTCGTCCAGAATCTCCAAATGTTTATGGGCATGGAGCAGGGACTGATGCTCATGCTGCCCGTGGATATCAATGAGCAAGGAGGCCGCCGCCCGCATTTTAGAAGCAGGCACACTCTCGGAATTGATGCGCCCCACGCTTCTTGCGGCCGTTATTTTCCGGGACATAATCACCTGCCCATCTTCTGGAAAAATATCCAGTTTCGCAAGCTGCTGCGCCTGGTATTCATTTTCCACGCCAAATACCAGTTCTACTAAGGCATACTCTGCGTTTTCCCTCAGCATCTCCTTTGGCACCTTCTCCCCCAGGGCAAGATTTAAGGAACCAATAATAATGGATTTCCCCGCCCCAGTTTCCCCAGAAAGGATATTCAGGCCTTCTTTGAATTCTACTTCTGTCTCTTCAATCAAAGCCAGATTTTTTACATGCAGATTTAATAACATTCCTTCTCCTTTTATTCTTTTAGGTCAATCATTTTTTGCAGCCGTCCCATCAGAGCTTTTGCCTCTTCCACAGAACGCACTGCGCACATGATCGTATCGTCTCCTGCAATGCTTCCTACGATTTCATGGCAGTCCATATGGTCAAGAGCCGCCGCCACCGCCATGGCCATACCGGAAACGGTTTTCACCACCAGGATATTCTGGGCTGTCTCCATGGACAGAAACCCTTCCCGAAACACCCTGGTATATTTCTCCGTCATCTCTGAATTGCTTTTGGCCAACGATACATATTTCTGCCTACCGTCCCCTTTGGAAACCTTTGTGAGATGGAGCTGGCGAATATCCCTGGATACCGTCGCCTGGGTTACAGGATAGCCTTCTGCCAGCAGTCTCTCCGACAATTCCTCCTGGGTCTCTATGTCATATTTTTTGATCAGCTCCAAGATTTTTCCATGTCTTCTCGACTTCATACGATCACTCCTTACCTGGCATATTCCTGCATTTTTTTCCGCAAAATCTCAAGAAAACTGAGCCGGCTCAGCCTTAAAAAACGCATATTCTCCCGTGCCCTGCGTATTACGATACGGTCTCCCACCGCCACCCGAAAGGAAAGATCCCCGTCAAAACTGACTTCTGCTTCTTCATCCTCTTCCACACGCCTGGAGCCGATTTCAACTACCACCTCATCTTCGGCTCCCAGCACAATACTTTTGGAATTTAACGCATGGGGGCTGATGGGAGTAATCAATATCAGCTTTGCCTTGGGATCTACGATGGGGCCGCCGGCAGACATGCTGTAAGCGGTGGAGCCTGTAGGCGTAGCAATGATAATGCCGTCCGCACTGTAGGTATTTAAATATTCACCATTGACGTATATTATCAGATTCAATACCTGCAGCAGGCCGCTCCTATGGATGACAATATCATTCAATGCAAGGTGAGGGCTGTGCTTTTCTCCTTTGCTCTCCCAGAATCCTCTTAACAGCATTCTCTCTTCCAGGGTATACGTACCGGCCATCAACTGATCAATGGCCGAAAACACATTATTTTCATCCAGCTCGCACAGATATCCGATATGTCCCCGGTTCACACCAAGAACCGGAAACTGACGCCCCACTACGTCCCTGGCCGCCCGGATCAACGTACCGTCGCCTCCCACACAAAACACACACTCCGTATCCTTTGGTATCACCTCAGGGTCAAATCCCAGGCTGCCCGGGCTGCGGTTGGGCGCATACCCGCAGGTTCCTCCCCGTTTGAAGATGTACTCGTACATCTTCCTGGTAACTTTCAGCCCTTCATCCTTTTGCTCATTGGTTATAATATAAAAATGCTTCATTTCTTATCCTGTGAAAGTGTCTCATGGGCACGGGCCACAATCTGGGACACATTCACCTCTTCCTCCTGCTCTTGCTGGCTCCCCTTTTTGATATGTACCAGGTACTCGATATTTCCTTCCGGTCCCTTAATAGGGGAAAATTCCAAGTGCCTTATGGAAAAACCGATTTCATGGCAAAATCCCAGCACTTGATCTATGACCTCTTCGTGCACCTTCGGGTCTCTTACCACGCCTTTTTTCCCTACCTTCTCCCGCCCGGCTTCAAATTGAGGCTTGATCAGACATACCATTTCCCCCTGCTCCTTCAAAAGATCTTTTGCAGGCCCTAACACTTTCGTCAGGGAAATAAAGGACACGTCCACAGAGGCAAAATCCAGCGCTTCGCCAATCTGCTCCGGCAGGACATAGCGGATATTGGTCTTTTCCATACAAACCACCCGTTCATCCTGACGCAGCTTCCAGGCAAACTGACCATATCCCACATCCACGGCATACACTTTTTTTGCCCCGTTTTGAAGCATACAATCTGTAAA
Organism: Lachnospiraceae bacterium; assembly: GCA_022790855.1. Lineage (GTDB taxonomy): Bacteria > Bacillota > Clostridia > Lachnospirales > Lachnospiraceae > 14-2. The sequence continues at coordinate 38,862 of JAAVYA010000030.1, forward strand.
TCCTCCGGTGGAAGCCCCGATGTCCATGCACACCTTTCCCTCCAGGGAGATCCCAAATTGGTTTATGGCTTTTTCCAGCTTCAATCCGCCACGGCTCACATAGGCAAGGGTCTTCCCCCGCACTTCAATCTCTGCTTTGTCGTCGAAGGAGGAACCTGGCTTGTCCTCTCTCTGCCCTTCCACAAACACAATTCCTTCCATAATCATAGCCTTTGCTTTTTCCCGGGAAGGGGCAAGCTGCCTTTGCACCATCAATACATCCAACCGTTCTTTCATTCCTGCAACCCAATATATTCCGTCACCAGGCGCTTCACAATAGAAGCGGCGTCAATGCCGGTTTCCTTTCTCAAAATATCTACGTTCCCATGTTCCACATACTCGTCTGAAATCGCAACCGGAAGTACCCGGGCTTTGGCGCCGCACTGATTTAAATACTCCAGCACATGCTCTCCAAATCCGCCGCTCAATACATTTTCTTCCATGGTTACAATCAGGTTATGCTCTTTGGAAAGCTGCAGCAGAAGCTCTTCATCCAGCGGTTTCACAAAGCGGGCGTTGATCAAAGAGCATTGATAGCCGGCTTCTTTCATGGAATTCCGCACTTCCACAGCCACCTTTACCATGCTTCCCACTGCAACCAGGGCAATTTCCGATTCATCGTACAGTACTTCGCCCTTCCCATAGGCCACAGGCGCCCGGAATTCTTTCAGGCCGTCGTAGGCCTCTCCTCTGGGATACCGCACTGCTACAGGATGTCCAAGCCCGATGGCAAACTTCACCATATCCGACAGCTCCCATTTATTCTTGGGCGCCATAATATTCATATTGGGAATGGAAGATAAATAAGACAGATCAAAGATTCCCTGATGTGTCTCTCCGTCGCTGCCCACAAGCCCTGCCCGGTCAATGGCAAACACCACCGGCAGATCCTGGATACAGACGTCATGGAGAATCTGGTCATATGCTCTTTGTAAAAAAGAAGAATAAACGGCAAATACCGGTTTTAAGCCTGCCGCCGCAAGGCCCGCCGCAAAGGTTACCCCATGGCCCTCTGCAATACCCACGTCAAAAAAGCGCTCCGGGAACATATTGCGGAACCGTTTCAGTCCGGTGCCGTCCGCCATAGCCGCCGTAATCGCCACAACCTTTTCGTCCCGGTCGCCCATTTTCCGCATGACTGTGGAAAATACATCCGTATAATTGGCTTTTACCCGCTTTTTTGCCGGAAGCCCCGTATCAATCTCAAATGCATCCGTTCCGTGGAATCTGGAAGGATGACGTTCTGCCGGAGGATACCCTTTTCCCTTTTGGGTCATTACGTGAACCAGCACAGCCCCGTCCACTTTTGCGGCCTCCCGGAAGGTCTTTACCATCATCTCTATATTATGGCCGTCAATGGGCCCCAGATAAGTAACCCCCATGTTCTCAAACAGCATTCCCGGAATAAAAAGCTGTTTGATACCGCTTTTCGTCCTGCGGATCTGTTCCACCATCCGCTCACCGTATCTGGGAATCCTGCTTAGAGAATTGGTAACCCCCGTCTTCAAATCCCGATATGCGTCCGCCGTACGCAGATTGCCTAAATGCCTTGATAATCCTCCTACATTTTCTGAAATAGACATATTATTATCATTTAAGACGATAATAAAATTGGATTTCAGGCGGGACGCATTGTTCAAAGCTTCAAAGGCCATGCCTCCCGTCAAGGCTCCGTCCCCAATGACGGACACCACCATATTTTTTCCTCCAAGGATCTCCCTGGCCTGGGCATATCCCAGCCCGGCGGAAATCGATGTGGAACTGTGACCTGTATCAAAGCTGTCGCAATTACTCTCTTTTCGCTTGGGGAATCCGCTGATTCCGCCGTATTTCCGCAGTTGGCCAAAGGATTCCCGTCTTCCGGTAAGAAGCTTATGAGTATAAGACTGATGTCCCACATCCCAGACCAGCTTATCCTCCGGGAAGGTCAGAGCCAGATGCAGCGCCATCGTCAGCTCTACGACGCCCAGATTAGAGGCCAGATGTCCTCCTGTCTGAGAGATGGTTTCAATCAAAAATTCCCGGATTTCCTGGCCCAGAAACTCCAGTTCCGAACCGGACAGCTTTTTGATATCGTTTGGTTGATTGATTGTCTCCAGCATCATACGTTTATTTCTCCCTGTGGATCAAATACAGCATAAGCTGCACCAGAAACTCGTTTTTTACCACCAGCTCTTCCAGCCGTCCCACGGCCCGTTTGGAAAACGACTCCACCTCTTCTTTTGCCTGGTCCATTCCATACAGCGTCACATACGTCGTTTTTTCATTTTTCGCATCGCTGCCGATGGGCTTTCCCAATACCTCCTGGGTACTGGTGATGTCCAGGATATCGTCCTGAATCTGGAATGCCATCCCAAGATCTAGGGCGGCTCCTTCCACCAGACGCTGCTCATTTTTGGTAGCTCCCGCCAGCACCGCCCCAATCAGCATGGAGGCCTCCAAAAGAGCGCCTGTTTTCAGCCGGTAAATAAAATCCAATTGTGTTTCATCAAGCCCTGCTCCGGATGCTTGTACATCTGCGGTCTGGCCGCCGATCATCCCATAAATCCCTGCCTTTTCAGCTAGTATTTTTAACGCTCTTGCAATATTTTTATTTCCAGGCTCAAGATCAAAGGCCGTAAGCGCCGTCTCAAAGGCATAATTTAAAAGCCCGTCTCCGGCCAGAATCCCAAAGGCCTCCCCATAGGCTGCATGGGTCGTCTTTTTTCCTCTGCGGTATTCGTCGTTATCCATGGCAGGCAGGTCGTCATGCACCAGAGAGTAGGTATGTATCATCTCAATGGCAGCCATGAAGGGTTCTATGACCTTAGATTTTCCGCCAAACAGCCGGTAAGTTTCCTGCATCAGCATGGGACGCAGACGTTTTCCCCCTGCCAAAACGCTGTAATTCATGGCTTCTATCACTTTTTTTTGATACCCTTCTTCTCTGGGAAGATATCTTGCTATCATGCTGTCAATCTCTTTTGTCCTGAGGGCAAGTTCCTGCTCTATATTCATAGCGGCTCCTTTCCTTCCTTTGTTCTAGAGCGTGTTTGAGAATTCATCGTATCAGGGAAGCCGAAGGCTGAACTGTTACAATTCATCCAATAGAATATAATTTTCAAACACGCTCTACGGCTGCTCCTTTTGATTCATAAGCAGCAGCTTTTTCTCCACCGCGTCAATCTTTTCATTACATTGTTTCAGCTTCTCTACTCCCTGCTGATACAGGGTAAAAGATGCTTCCAGGGAGATATCATTCTGCTGGATCTGTCCCACAATATCCTCAATCTCTCCCAACAGCTCCTCCAGCGTCTTCTCCTGTGCTTCCTCCTGCATACGGCTCCTCCTCTTTCCAACGATCGTCCACTGTGACATTCTCTACCCTGGCCTGTACACGGCCCTTTAAAAAATCCACGTTCAGCAAATCTCCCGGCTTTAAAGCGGCAGCATCCAAAACGGCCCGCCCCGACTTGTCCGACACAAAGGCATAGCCCTGGCTTAACTTTTGAAGGGGAGAGGCTCCCTCTAATCCTCCGGCGCAAAGTTCCATTCTGTGGCGAAGCTTTAAAATCTTTTGTTCCATGAGATCCGCAAGCTGTATCTGTATATCTGCGCATCGCTGCCTTTTGTCACGAATCTGGTTTTGGGGCGTCAAAAAACTCATCTGCTCTCCCTTATGTCTGAGCCGCTCCCGCCACACTTCCAAACAATGTGAGATATTCTGGTTCAAGATCAACCGATAGCCTGCAAGCTGCTCTAAAAGCTCCCGGATATCATAAACTGCTAATTCTGCCGCTGCCGAAGGCGTTGGCGCCCGCAAATCCGCCACAAAATCCGCAATCGTGAAGTCCGTCTCATGACCCACGGCCGAGATGACAGGCGTCTGGCAATTAAAAATAGCCCTTGCCACAAGTTCCTCATTAAAGGCCCATAAATCCTCCATAGAACCGCCGCCCCTGCCTACGATCATAACGTCCACACCGTAATCATCCAAGGCTGAGATTCCCTCTGCGATACTGGAGGCAGCTCCTTCTCCTTGTACCAGAGCAGGGTACAGGATCAACTGTACATAGGGATTCCTCCTGGAAGCGATATTTTGAATATCCCGGATGGCAGCTCCTGTGGAAGCCGTCACAATTCCTACTTTTTTCACATATCTTGGGATCGGCTGCTTGTACTCCGCAGCAAACATGCCCATATCTTCCAGCTCCTGCTTCAGCGCCTCAAATCGTTGATATAAGACTCCCGCTCCATCCAAAAGAATCTCTTTGGCATAAAGCTGGTATTTTCCATCCCGCTCATAGACGGCAATGGTTCCTAACACCACCACATCGTCCCCGTTTTTCATGGGAAAGGCCAGCCCCTTGCGATCCCTGGAAAATAGAACGGCCTGTATGGCTCCTCCCGGATCTTTCAAGGTAAAATAGATATGTCCGGTGGGATGATATTTGCAGTTGGACACTTCGCCTTTTACATAGATGCGGTTCATCATAAAATCCTGAGCAAACATATTTTTGATGTAACTGTTTACCTGACTGACGGAATATACATTCTTATTCATACCATTTTTGCAAGTATTCCGTTGACAAAAGATGCAGAATCATCGGTGCCGTAATTTTTTGCCAGTTCTACGGCTTCATTGATGGCAACTCCTGTGGGAACATCTTCCTCATACTTTATTTCATATACGGCAAGGCGGATCAAGGTCAAATCCACTTTTCCCATGCGGCTGGTCTTCCAGCCTTTAGCCGCCTCGTTGATCTGAACGTCAATTTCTGTCAAATACGCCATAATATCTTCAAACTTGCGTTGAATATAGGATGTATCTTTTTCTTCCTTCTTATCCAGCTCTTCAAAAAACAAGGCCAACTGCTGGGGCAGTTCGCTTTTCTCATAAAATTCCGCCCGAAACAGCATCTTAAATACTTGTTCTCTTAACTCTCGTCTACTCATGCATGACTCCTTTTGTCCTTTTGGTTTAACATCCAAATACCCCGCAGCCTGCCTGCTGCGGGGTATCATGTTCTTTATGAACGCTGTTTGCTTTTCCCCATGTCTACCGCTGCAATACGGATATCTACACTGTGGACTTCCAGGCCTGTCATGTTCTCAACCGCCGTCTTCACCCGCTCTTGCACCTTGGCGGATACTTCCGGGATTGCATAGCCAAATGCAATGTTAAGCGCCACGTCTACATTCACAATGCCGTCGGAAACCTCTACCTTGATGCCTTTGGAAAGGTTCTTCATGCCCAGCTTGCTCACCAGCTCATTGGTTATATTTCCCGCCATGGAGCTAACCCCTTCTACCTCCGTTGCCGCCAAGCCTGCAATGATCGCCACCACTTCGTCTGCAATACGTACCTCGCCCAAATTATCGTCCTTTATCATATATGCTTTTCTGTCTTCAGCCATGTCCGCGCCTCCTAAAATAATTATAATAATCTATTATAGAAACCCCTCCGGGAACCCTATAATCAGTTGAACGGCGCAAATACAGCGCCCTTTATCAAAACTTGCTTTGCAAGTTCTGATAAGCTCTATTATAACAGAATCTTTTTCATTTGCAAAGACAACTTTTTCGATTCAAACTATTTTCCTGTCACAGATGTTTTCATTCTATATGAAATATGATAAAATAAACACCGGAAAAGAATATGCATATGTTTCATAATCATAAAATATTTTATATGGAGGTAAGCCATGTTACAACAAAAAGACCACTTCCACGGCAGCGACCTGGAAAAAATAGAAGCAGCTTATGGAATCAAAAAAGAGGAGATCACCAGCTTTTCCGCCAACGTAAACCCATTAGGGGTATCTCCCCTGCTCCGGGAGACCATCGTCTCAAGGATAGACGCCATCACCACCTATCCCGACCGGGAATATGCATCCCTGCGCCGTTGCATCGCAGCTTATGCCGGCTGTGATGACAGCCAGGTTTTGGTGGGAAACGGTTCCACGGAATTGATTTCCCTCTTCATTCAGTTAGAACAGCCAAAGAAAGCCTTAATCATCGGCCCCACCTATTCGGAATATGAGCGTGAAATCGCTTTGGGCGGAGGCGCCTGCCTCTACTATCCTTTAAAGGAGGAACTGGATTTCGTGCTGGATGCAGCGGATTTCACCAGCCATCTCAATGAAAGCATTGACCTGCTGGTGATCTGCAATCCAAATAACCCCACATCTACCGCCATTACCCGCGGCGATATGCGAAAGATTCTGGACGTATGCAAACAGCATGATATTTTTGTCATGGTGGATGAGACATATGTGGAATTTGCTCCAAAGCCAGAGGAAATCAGCGCAGTTCCTCTTACCAGCTACTACAACAACATTATCATCCTGCGGGGAACCTCCAAATTTTTTGCGGCTCCCGGCCTGCGCCTGGGCTATGCCGTCACCGGAAACCGGGATTTGATCAAGGCCATCCATACCCGCAAAAATCCCTGGACCATTAATTCACTGGCGGTTGTGGCAGGAGAAGCCATGTTCACGGATCAGGCGTATATTCAAAAGACAAGGGAACTTATCTCCTCCGAGCGGGAGCGGATGCAGAAGGCTCTGTCAAAAGACTGCCGGTATAAAGTGTATGCTCCCACGGCTAATTTTATGCTGGTAAAAATCCAAACGGATTCCCTGACTGCGGACATGCTCTTTGAAAAAGCCATCCGCCGGCGCATGATGATCCGGGACTGCTCCACCTTTCCGTTTTTGGACCATAAATTTTTCCGTTTCTGCGTCATGTCCCCGGAAATGAACGACCAGCTTTTAGCATGCCTGACGGAGCCCTTGGAATAAGCTTATCCGTTCTAAAATTTCGGTAACAGTGACGCCAAAGGCTGAACTGTTACAAATTTCACTCAAAATTCCGGAAAAGGTATTGACATTTATCTTCTTTTCCTTTATTGTATTATTAATATAGTACAATAATACAAGGAGAGGTGATTACATGTCATGGAACCTGGATTCGGACCGGCCTATTTTTTTACAGATCATACAGAAGATACAGACGGACATTATATCAGGCGTCTACCAGCCGGGAGACAAGCTTCCCTCCGTTCGGGAACTGGCCTCGGAAGCTTCTGTCAATCCAAATACGATGCAAAAGGCGCTGTCCGAATTAGAGCGCACCGGATTAGTCTATTCCCAGCGTACCAGCGGCAGATTTATTACGGAGGATAACGCAATGATTCAACAATTAAAATCAGAACTTGCCAAAAAAATCATTGAAGACTTTTTAGAACATATGAGCCAGCTTGGCATTCAAAGAGAAGAAGCCATCGCCCTGATTACCGAAACCATAGAGGGGGACACAAAATGACACTACTGGAATGTAAGCATTTATCAAAAAGATTCGGCAAACGAAACGTCTTATCCGATATCAACCTGCAGTTAAGCGGCGGCCATATCATTGGGCTGTTAGGTCCCAACGGAAGCGGGAAGACAACGCTGATCAAGCTGATCTGCGGCCTGTTAACGCCAACCTCCGGGGAAATCTATGTGAATGAAGCACCCATAGGCACTTCCAGCAAAAAAGTAATCTCCTACCTCCCGGACCACTCCTATCTCAATGACTGGATGCGGGTTCGGGATATCATAGATTACTTTGATGATTTCTATGAGGATTTTGATTCTATGCGGGCTTATGATATGCTGGCAAAGCTGAAAATTAATCCCTCCGACAAGCTGAAAACCATGTCCAAGGGCACCAAAGAAAAGGTGCAGTTGATTCTGGTTATGAGCCGCCGGGCAGATTTGTATATTCTGGACGAACCCATTGCAGGGGTGGATCCGGCCGCTAGGGATTATATCTTAGATACCATTTTATCCAACTACGATGAACATGCGTCCATCCTGATTTCTACCCACTTGATTTCCGATATCGAAAATATCCTGGATGAAATTATCTTTTTACAAAACGGCGTAATCCGTCTCCATGCTTCTGTGGACGATATCCGCCAACAGGAACAGAAGTCCATAGACGCCTTGTTCCGGGAGGTATTCAAATGTTAGGAAAATTAATCAAACACGATTTCAAATCCACAAGCAAGGTTATGATTCCCATTAGTTTTGCTTTTGTAGCTATTACTCTGTTGGGTGTTTTGTTTCTGGGCACAAAGCTGATGCAGCGGGAAGAACTGCTTCCATTGACAATTACCCTGCTGGTTGCATATATTCTGACGCTGGTAACCCTTACCATGGTCACTCAGATCTATCTGATCGTGCATTTTTACCGGAATATGTTTTCCGCCCAAGGGTATCTGACCTTTACCCTTCCTTCGTCACCCCAGAAGATTTTCCATTCCAAAATGCTTGTGGGCTGCGCCTGGATGCTTTTGATCTCTGTGCTCTCCGTCGTTTCCGCTTTGGTTTTAATCGGAGTTGCCAGCGGTTTTGAAAACATTTCCTCCATCATCCAGGAAATATGTTCCATGGAGTTGTTTACGGCTGGTGATCTTGACGCTCATTTTTCCGCAAGCCTTACGGACGTCATGGGTTATACCTCCGGGCAGTTGGTTCTGCTCACGGTAATACTTACTCTGGTATCCATTTATTATAACATTTCCATCGGATTCGGAAGCGTCACCATCGGGCAGCTCTATGCCAAACACAAAGTAGTAGGCGCCGTGCTGGTATACGTGGGCTTTTATCTGCTGATGCAGATTCTTTCCACCATCACTATTTTTTTCATTTGCCTTAGACCGGTTCTGGACATCCTCGCCACACCCGAGGGAGAACTGGAGGGCATGGCATTTATTCAAATGATGCGCTCCATCTACCAGCCCATGTTTCCGTCCATGATCCTGACACAGCTGGGAGCCGGCATTTTATGTCATATTGCTTCTATATTGATTGTCAACAAGAAAGTGAATCTGGATTAGGGCTAAGAATAGCATTCTACAAGAGGTTTCTGTATGGAGATAGAACACGTAATCGTTAGACAGGAAGAAGAAAAGGATTATCGAAAAGTCGAAGAAATAGCAAGAGCAGCATTCCATTATCCCGATAGAATCATGCGTGGTAAAATTGGCTGTCCTTATGAACATTGGATGATTCATGAGTTAAGACATCGTGACGGCATTATGGAATTAAGTTTCGTTGCTCAACTAAAAAACGGCAGGATCATCGGGCATATTATTTGCAGTAAAGCTGTTGTTAAAATGGAAGACTATACGCTTCCTGTCCTTAATTTTGGTCCTTTGAGCGTACTCCCCAAATATCAGCGCCAAGGCATTGGCCGAGCCCTCATTCTGGCAATGATAGAAAAAGCCAAAAAACTTGGTTATGGAGCTATTCTATTTTTTGGAAGACCGGAATACTATCCACAGTTTGGTTTTAAAGAGGCCGCCGATTATGGTATATCCGATGTGGAAGGAAATAACTACCCTGCCTTTATGGCTATGGAATTAAAAGAAGGGTATCTAAAGAATGTTTGCGGCGGAACATTTTTTGAGTCGGATATATATAATGACGAACTTAACCGTGAAGCTGTGATTGAGTTTGATCGAAATTTTTAATTCTTGGTAAAGAATATCCTTCCGAACTTTCCGCTGTCCTCAGCCAGAATTTGGGTAGCGGCAGAAACAAAGGAAAGGTTAAGTGGTGATCTGGCATCCTATTGGAGTCGGCAAATAGACGATGCAAATCGTATTGTTTATCGGATAGACGATAATATGATAAAGATTGTCCAATGTGGTTCTCATTATAGAGGTAAGTAAAAATGGCAACAGAACATTAATGTTTCATTCTTGTCCCTGCTGCATTTATTGAGGCTTAAGAAATAAATCATTTATCTAAGCCATAGTATTGCTGCCATCTGTGATAAATAAGTTCGCCACAGCGTTGCCCCAGCCCTACAGAACTTATTTATCACAGATGGCAGCGTCCGGCCTAATCTAAATAATCTTTTTCTTTTTCAACACTGCACCACATCTACGTTGCAGTCCTCCATCCGTTCCTTCCATTCCTCATTCATCTTATAATCCGTAACAATCACGTCCACATCGGAAAAATCAATGATCTTGGTAAAGGATATCCGTCCGAACTTTCCGCTGTCCGCCGCCAGAATTTTGGTAGCGGCAGAAGCCAACATTTGCCGTTTGATTCCGGCGTCCAGTTCGTTGGAATCGGTGAAGCCTTTGTGGAAATCCACGCCCTTACAAGACAGGATCACTTTGTCCACATAAAACCCGTCCACCATTCGTTCTGCCTGGTACCCCACCAGAGACAATGCTCCTGCCCGGAGAGATCCTCCAGTGGAAAGTACCTTCCACCCTTTTACGTCAGAAAGTTCCAATAAAATTTCTATGGAATTGGTAATAATCGTGATGTCCTTCTTATGTCGTATTTGCTTTGCCACAAAAAGCGCCGTGGTACTGGCATCCAGCATAATCCGGTCCCCGTCTTCTATCATCTCACCGATGACAGCCGCGATCTGCTTTTTCGCCTCCACATTTGCTCTTTTCCGCACCAAAAATGGCAGTTCTTCCTTGTCATTTTCTTTTAAAACAGCTCCGCCATAGGTACGTTCTGCAAAGCCGTCCCGTTCCAGCTTTTCCAAATCCCGGCGAATGGTTTCTTCCGTCACGTCGTATTTTTTACTTAAATCACCGACAACCACCTTGCCTTCTTCTTTTAGCTGGGTCAGGATCTCATTCCTTCTTTCTGCCGCTAACATGCTGTTCCCCCTTTGCATGCCAAATGAGCTGCTATAAAATTGTCTCCCACAGCTTCGGGTCGGGACTTGCCACCACGGAGCTGTCCAGATACATGCCGTTTGCACTTACGGCCGCTTCTGCTTTCTTCACGGCTGCTTCCACCGCCGCTATCTCTCCCGTTAAAAATACATAGGATTTCCCGCACATACCCCGGGCCACCCGGATTTCAATTAAATCCACTTCCGCCGTCTTGGCCGCTTCATCTGCCGCCACAAAAATTGCCGCCGCAGAAAAGGTCTCTAAAACGCCCAAAGCATTCTTATTCTTGATCTCTGCGGTTCCATAGACGGCCGGGAAAATCCCTTCATGGGGATTGCCCAAAAGGAAGCTGTCGATCAACTGCTGGGGATATGCCGCCTTAGCCGCATCAATGGAGGCTCTGACCGCACTGATATCCCCGGTAAACAGGATAATGTATTTGCCCGGGCATACGGTCTGGGCCTCTATCACATCCACCTGTGCCGTCTTGATCACCAAATCCGCCGCCAATATGCCTGCGGATACGGTCTTGTATTCTACCATTCCAATTGCTTTGCTCATGATGCTTCCCTCGCTTTGATCGTTACTGTTTGTTCATTCACATCTATGACGACCCCGTCTATGGAGGCGTGGACCGGCAAACTCAGGGCGTCCCCTTTGGCTTGCCCGATCACCTGGCCTGCCGTTACCATATCCCCAGCCTTTACCACAGCCTGGGCCGGAGCGCCAATATGCTGGCTCAAGCGAAGCTTAACCAGCTCTGCGGCTACTTCTTTTTCATCTAAGGGCGCCGGATCATCATACATGTCCAGCCCAAGCCTGGACTGGAGACGTTTTACCGGAACCTTGCGATAAGAAAGCTCCCGTTTCACCGGATCCGCTTCGATTCCCTTGGGTACGGGAACGCCCTTGGCCCGAAGCCCCGCTTTGTATTCTTGTATCAGGCTTCTGGGAGAGAGCCCCTGCATACAGGAGTACATCTCACATAACCCGCAGGATACGCAAAACATCGTGCCCATAAAGGGCTTGATATCCCGGGTGGTCCCACTGGTTGCCGCCCGCATAAATGCATGGGGTTCAATGGGATGCCCCAGCAAATTTCTGGGACAAAGATCCGTACACATCTCACATTGGCAGCATGCGGCCATTGCACGTTTTAAATTAATCTGGATATTGCCTTTTTTCTTCTGCACCACCGGATGATCCTGTTCCAAAACCAAAATGGCGTTACTGGTCTTGGTGATCACGTCATATTCTCCTGCCACAGGCCCGGTCATAGGGCCGCCCATAATATAGGCCGGCTTTCTAGCCGTAACCCCTCCCGCTAAGGCAACCACGTCTCGCACAGACATGCCCAAAGGTACCAGCCTGGTGCAGGGCCTTTTTACTTCCCCGGTAATCGTGATATATTTTTTTGTCACCGGAGCTTTCTGGTGCAGTGCCCGGTAAATATTATAGACCGTCTCCACATTAAATACTGCCGCTCCCACTTCAATGGGGATGCTTCCCGGCGGTACGACTTTTCCGGTGAGTTCATGAATCAGAACCACCTCGTCACCGGCCGGGTAAATCTCCGGCAATAGCCCCAGGGAAATCAAAGGGAAGGAGGGAAGCTGCGCTTTCACAGCCTCCACCGTATCGGTATATGCCTCCTTCACCCCTACAATGACTTCTTCCGCTCCCAGGGTCTCGGCCATTTGCTGCAATGTGCTCAAAATTTCAAAGGTATGTACAGAAAGGAGCTGGCGGTGCAGCCGAAGCAGCGGCTCACACTCAGCGCAATTTAACAGGATTGTCTTTGTGCGGTCGCTGAACTTCCCATAGGTGGGAAAGCCCGCGCCTCCTGCCCCTGCCACACCGGCTTCTTTTATAGTCTCAATGAGTTCCCTAAGTTCCATGGCCTACTCCAATTCTGTTCCGTTGTCCACGATCCCTACAATCGCTGCATCTACCGGCTGTTCTTCCTTGCCGCAGCCAATGCGGGCCGCGCTTCCCAAGGCCACCAGAACCACTTCTCCGATTCCGGCCCCTACGTTATCAACGGCAACAATGTTGCTTTCTGAAGCCCTCATTGATTTGAGCGGCTCTATGATGAGAAATTTATTTCCCACCAGGTTTTCATTTTTGCGTGTGGAAACAACGCTTCCCACAACTGTCCCTATAATCATACTGCCCCAGTCCTTTACCTGCCTATTTTATCGTAACAGTTCAGACAAGCCGTCCTGTTACATTTTTATCACCACTGCATCCCCGGTTTTAATTCCGGAGGCATTGGCTTCATCCGTATCAATATGCATCTCCAGGGTAAAGCTGTCGTCCACCCGAATCAATACTTCCTCAAAGGTGGTTCCTCTGGCGTTGGCAGCCGATACGGAGACCACATCTTTATCTTTCAGTCCGGCTGCTCTGGCATCTTTGGGGGACATATGAATATGCCGCCTGGCCACGATACAGCCTTCCTCCAAATAGATTGCTCCTTTGGGGCCTACGATGGCAATGGGGGCGGAGCCTTTCGTATCTCCGGAATCCCGAAGGGGCGCCCGCACCCCCAGCTTCATGGCGTCCGTTTGAGAGATCTCCACTTGGGAAGCCTTCCGCACAGGGCCTAAAATCCTCACGTTCTCAATGGCCCTCAGCTTGGTTCCCACAATGGTAACCTGCTCATTGGAGGCAAACTGCCCGCCCATCAGCTCTTTTTTCTTCGTAAGCTCATATCCGGATCCAAAAAGTGTTTCCACGTCCGCCTGAGTTAAATGTACATGTCTTGCCGACACACCCACCGGAACCATAAATCCCTCTTTGTTTCCTTCTGGCCGGAGCATTTCCATAACAAGCCTTGTAATCTGTTCTATATTTCTTTCATCCACCATGGCTGCTCCTTACTCTTCGCATCTGCGGCAGATTCCCGCAGCGGATCAGTCCACGCCTGCAAGCAGCAGACGTGGGCGAAACTGTTACGTTCCTGCTCCTATTTTAAAGTAGGAAGAATCTTCTCCACATCGCCATGAGGCCTGGGGATTACATGAGTAGCCACTAATTCGCCTAATCTGGAGGCGTTGGCTGCCCCTGCTTCTACTGCGGACTTTACAGCTCCTACATCGCCACGCACCATAACGGTTACCAGGCCGGAACCGATTTTCTCGGTGCCGATCAGTGCAACGTTAGCTGCCTTTACCATTGCGTCCGCCGCTTCAATTGCTGCAGTCAATCCTCTTGTTTCCACCATTCCTAATGCTTCCTGTGCCATAATTGGTACCTCCTTATTCTGGGTAGGCGCATGATCCTGCGCCTCCTGTTGCGCTGCCCCTTCTTCCGGTTTCAAAGGCGCCGATGATGCTGCTGTCCTGGCCGCCTTGACGGCTGTCTGCTTGACAGTCCCGCCTGGTTCCGCCTTGGATTGCGCCCGTTTCGTGGATTTTTTGGCAGATGATGTTTTTTTCTCATCAACCGCCCCTTCCTCCTTGGACTCTCCCACAGCCTTGGGAGGCATTGTCTCATCCGGCATTACTTTTTCTTCGGAATCCGGCAAATCCTTCTTATTATTATCTGGCATTTTTTCACCGCCTGTATCATTGTCCGCATGAACTTATAGGATACTTCCTTTGGTTCATTTCTTCATACGGCTTGCACTTAACTCTACCATTTTAATGGTTTCCTCATGGGGCCTTGCGATTACCGCATGGACAGCAGGCTTTTCGGAAATGCACGTAGCCGCCGCCGTCTCGATTGCCTGGGTAACTGCAGATACATCCCCCTGCACCACAATGGTAACCAGACGTCCTCCCAGCTTACGCTCCCAGGTAACGAACTCCACGTCTGCCGTCTTTGCCATGGTATCCAGCGCTGTCATTGCTGCAACCACGCCGCTGACTTCAATAAATCCTAATGATTTCATACTGTATCTCTCCGTCTATGTCTGAGATGCCTGCCGCCTTTTATCGCTTCTTAAATCGTGGGCAGAATCTTTTCCACATCGCTGTGGGGCCTGGGGATTACATGGGTAGCTACCAGCTCGCCCAGTCTGGAAGCGCTGGCGGAACCGCTCTCTACGGCGGCCTTCACTGCGCCCACATCTCCCCGTACCATAACGGTTACCAGGCCGGAACCGATTTTCTCAGTGCCGATTAAGCTTACTTCTGCAGCTTTCACCATTGCATCTGCAGCTTCAATAGCTGCTGTCAGTCCCCTTGTTTCTACCATTCCTAATGCTTCCTGTGCCATAATATATATCCTCCTTTATGTCTTCCCTCCTGGGAATTCCCTGTTAATTGCCGCCAGAGACTGCTTCCAAATGCCCTGGCTTTAAGACTTATCCAGCCCGTTCAAACGCAGCATCATGTCCGTATCCTCTACCGGCCCCGGGATGATGTGCTTGCTTACCATTCCGGTAAGTCCTTCCGCCGCTTCCTGAGCCGCTTCTACTGCTGCCGTCACATCCTCCACGCTGCCTCTGAACTTTACACAGATGATCAGCGGCACCGGAAGGGCGTCCGCATTGGCAGGCTTATTTCGATCAAAAGGCTCCAATGTCACATTCGCTGCCTTACATCCGGCGTCTCCTGCCACAAAGGCGCACACAAGACCAAATACTTCTATGATTCCTACTGCCTGTTGTGCCATTTCTTACCTCCGGCTTATTCGTTGATAATCGCTATTTTCAAACCTTCCATAGCCAGATTCGTCCTGTGGGCCTCATTGATCTGTTCCAATGGGAAGGTGTGGGTAATCAATTTGTCTATGGGAAGCCCGATGGCCTTTGCGCTCTTTAAGAAATCAAAGGTAGTGGCATAATCCCTGAGGGTATATACCCAGGAACCCACAGTGGTAATCTCTTTCGAGCAAATATCAAAGTGAGGATTGATGGTAGCGTCCCCGCCGTTGATAAAGAATCCCAATTCGCACAAGCCGCCGCCGTTGCGGATAAACTTATAGATATTGGCGTGTGCCACCGGAGAACCCGTACACTGGAATGCAAAATCCGCCAAATATCCGCCAAAGGCCGCCTCTACGCCCTTCGTCAATTCTTCAATGCCCTTGTGGTCCTTGAAATTCACCACAGCGCTGGCTCCTAACTCCCTGGCAAAATCAAGACGCTTCTGCTCTCCGTCCACAGCCACGATGTTCTGGATTCCCATGGTCTTTAAAATTGCAATACAGATCAAGCCGATGGGTCCGCAGCCCTGTACCACCACCCTGCTGTTGAACCGCAGGATTCCCGTGGTCTTGGCCCGCTCTACCGCATGAATCAATACAGCGCAGGGCTCAATGAGGATTCTGGACTTTAAGTCAAGGTCGCTGACATTAAATACGGTAGAACCGCCTCTGATTACCAGATAATCGGCAAACCATCCGTTGAGATGGATATCGTCGTCCGGTAAGAGGCCGTATACGTCCGCTCCGCCCACATTCTGCTTATTTAAGTCAAACATGGTGATGTCCGGGTTATCCTTAAAAATCATGCAGGTTACGACTTTATCCCCCAATGCCAGGGGTTTGCCCGCACTGTCCTTCTTGACATTTTTGCCCATCTTAACGATCTCGCCGGTTCCCTCATGGCCTAATACCAAAGGAATCAATCCGAAGGGATCTCTCTTAAACTCATGGGCGTCGGTACCGCAAATGCCGCAGCCTTCTACTTTCACCAGAATATCGTCGTCCCCAATTTCAGGAATGGGGAATTCTTTAATCTCATAATTCTCCAGGGCAGTCAGCATAGCAGCCCGGCTCTTTGCCGGAATCGGCCCCTGAGCCTTGGCGACGCTGCCGCTTAATGCGCTGGGATCTCTCATGCCATCTAATACCTGCTTTACGATGGCCTCTATATCTCTTTCATTCATTGCCATGAAAATTGTCCTCCTATCTGATGCACAAGCTGTCTGACATCACGCAGCGGCGCCGTTTGGTAAACGTGCTGGCCGAGGTCAGCCCTTCTCCGGTACGGCTTGCAATAGTAAAGGTGCAATATCCCTCTCCGCCGAAGCCTAATGCAGCATAAGACGGTGCATTCTTTACAAAAATCGCTGTGTCAATGGCTTTTCCATACCTGGTCAGGTTGTCAATGTTCTTGGAATGCATATGAGCGGAATGACGGTTGCCATGCTCCAGCCACACGGCCTTTTCAATGGCGTCGTCAATGTCTTTGGCCCGTACAATTCCCAGAATCGGCATCATCAGCTCTTCTGCTATCAGTGGATGCTCTTTCTCGCCTTCAAAAATGATGCAGCGGATATCATCCGATACGGTAACGCCGATCATGCCAAGAAGAGCTTTGGCGCTGCGGCCTACGCATTTGCGGTTTAAGGCCGTCCCTTTGGTAAATACCACGCCCATCAGCTTCTCCTGCTCTTCCTTGGAAGCCATGTAGCAGCCGCATTCTTCCAGCATCCAATGAATCAATTCGTCCGCAACGGATTCTACCACTACGACTTCCTTCTCTGCAATACAGGGAAGATTGTTGTCAAAAGTGCAGCCGTTTACAATATCCATAGCCGCTTTGCGGATATCCGCCGTATCGTCCACCAATGCCGGCGGGTTGCCCGCCCCTGCGCCGATGCCCCGTTTGCCGGAGGATAACACGGTCGTTACCACTCCCGGGCCGCCAGTCGCTGCGATCAAATGGATATCCGGGTGTTTCATCATTACCGCGCTGGTCTCCATGGTAGGATGCTCTAAAGACACTGCAATATTCACAGGCCCTCCCACCTCTAAGGACGCCCGGTTTACCAAATCCACTGCAAAATTCGATACGTTGATGGCCGCCGGATGGGGACAAAATACAATGGTATTGCCTCCTGCGATCATGCCGATGCTGTTGCAGAGGATGGTCTCGCTGGGATTGGTACAAGGAGTAATCGCTCCAATGACGCCAAATGGCCCCATCTCAATCAGCGTAAGTCCCCGGTCCCCGGACCATGCGGTTGTTGTGATATCTTCTGTTCCCGGCGTCTTCTCCGCCACCAGGCGGTGCTTCAAGATCTTATGGCCTACATTTCCCATACCTGTCTCTTCTACACCCATTTTAGCAAAAAGCTCTGCGTTTTCCAATATCTTCTCACGGATTTTTGAAATAATCTTCTCACGGAAATCCATGGGCATGGTCTGCATTACTTTCTGCGCGTCTTTTGCGGCTGCAATGGCCGTATTCATATCGTTGAAAATCCCAAGCTTGCCTGTGGGAGCTTCCCCCTGTCTGGCTAACTGTTCCACAACCTGAGATACGATGAGCCGCAATTCTGACTCGTTTATTGCCATAGATCCAATGCCTCCTTTATCAGTTTCTCACCATATTCGGCCAATGCGGTGTCCTGGGCTTCGCTTCCTCCACTGACTCCCAGTCCCCCAATGACCTTCCCGCCGTATGTAATGGGAACCCCGCCGCCAAAAATCACGATCTGGCCTTGGTTGGTGTGTTGGATCCCATACAATTCCCCTCCCGGCTGGCTTAATTCCTTTAGCCTGGAAGTAGGCATCTTAAGAGCCGCGCAAGTATACGCTTTATTTAAGGCAATATCATAGCTTGCAATAAAGGATTCGTCCATACAGTGCACCGCCACCGGCCTGCCGCCCTTGTTGGCTACGGCAACCACTGCATTGACCCCCATTCTTTTTGCTTCCTCTTCCACGCCCTCGATCAGCTTCACCGCCATGCGAAGGGTAACTTCCCCTTCCTTTGCAAAATGGCCGCCGCCTTGCACCGCTTCCGTTACTGCGCGGGAAATCAGTTCGGTCAACTCTCTGTCTTCCATACCGGCTCCCTATTTGGAAAATCCTAACTGCTCCATAACCTTCTTGGTGATCTCTGTTACAAGCTGGGTATTCTCTTCTTTCTTATGGCCGCCGCAGTTTCCGCCGCAATTATGGCAGCTTGGCTTGCCTTCCTTGGTGTTGGGGCAGAGATTTGCCGGATGACGTCCCGCCATACCAAACTGTCTGCGGATCTCATACAGATCCTCTACCTGCTGAGGTGTAAACTCCTTGGGGCCGCCTAACATCTTGGATTGATACAGAAGCTGTGCGTAAAACTCTACGGACTCCATTTTCAAATATGCAGAAAGAAGGGAGTCGGAATAGGTCAATGCACCGTGGTTCTCCAACAGAACTGCATCAAAATACTGTACATATTCGGAAACTGCCTCCGGAATCTCCATGGTGGAAGGTCTGCCATATTTTGCAATGGGTACGCATCCCAACGCGATAACAGCTTCCGGCATGATCGGCTGGGTCAGCGGAATGCCTGCAATAGCAAAAGTGGTGGCATACATGGGATGTGCATGGACAACAGAATTTACGTCTGGACGCTCCTCATACACCCTCATATGCATCTTGATCTCAGAAGAGGGCTTGAAGCTGCCGTTTGCCTGAATCACATTGCCGTGCTTGTCTACCTTGCAGATATATTCCGGAGTCATAAAGCCCTTGGATACGCCGGTGGGTGTACACAGGAATTCATTGTCGTTGAGCTTTACGGAAATATTTCCGTCATTTGCAGCTACCATGTTCCGGTCATAAATCCTTTTTCCGATGTCACAGATCTGTTTTTTGATTTCGTATTCTGATACCATAATAACTCCTCCTAGTATAATAAAATAATTGTAACATGTTTATCAGCCGCCGATCTGGCCTTTGAGCCCGGCTCTTGTTACTTCCTCCAAAAGCCTCTCCATAGCTTCATTGGCGGGCGGCGGCACGTCTCCCATCAGATAATCCCTGGAAAGCCCCGTATATTTATCCTGTCCCAGCCGATGGTAAGGCAGAAGATGCATCTCTTCCACACCGGAAAGCCTTGCCGCATACTGGGCGATAGCCCGAATCTCCGGAACTGTATCGTTAAATCCCGGAATCACAGGAACCCGGATAATCAACTTTGTGCTGCTTTGTGCAATCTTTTTTGCATTCTCCAGCATCAGTTCATTGCTTCTTCCGGTATATTGCTTATGTTTTCCAGGGTCCATATGCTTAATATCCATCAGGTACAGGTCCAGGTTCTTAAGATACCTCTCAATCGTATTAAAATCGGCGCATGCCATAGATTCCATCGCCGTATGGTAACCATTCTCCTTTAAGGCAAGCAGCAGCGCCGATCCAAATTCCGGCTGGCACAGCGCTTCTCCTCCGGAAAGAGTCACGCCTCCGCCGCTTCTCCGGTAAAAAGGCCTGTCCTTGCCGACTTCCAACAGCACCTCTTCCACTGTCACATCCCGGCCGATGGTCTTAGGCTTACCGTCCACCATCATCGTCTCAATCTCATAACGCTGAGATTCCGGGTTGCAGCACCAGCGGCACCTCAGGACGCAGCCTTTGAAAAATACAATGGTGCGTATGCCGGGCCCGTCATGAACGGAAAATTTCTGGATATCAAAAATCCTCCCCTTTACCTGTAAATATTCCCTGCTCATTTAAAACCCCTGTTCTGTTCTTCGGATAATATCATCCTGCAGCGATTTGGACAAGGTGGTAAACAATGCGCTGTAGCCTGCCACCCGCACCACCAGCCCTTTGTACTTCTCCGGATGCTTCTGGGCGTCAAGAAGCGTCTCGCGGTCCACCACATTAAACTGCATATGGCTGCCCTTCTGGTCAAAGTAGGCACGGATCAACGCTACAAAATTCTCAAGCCCTTTCCGCCCTGCCAGCGCCGAAGGATGGAACTTCTGATTAAACAGCGTCCCATTGGATGCAATAAAGTGATCCAGCTTGGACACGGAATTGGCCGCAGAAGTCGGTCCGTGGGTATCCATCCCTGCCGAGGGGGATACGCCGTCCGCCACCGGAGTATTAGCAAGCCGCCCATCCGGGGTAGCCCCTGTCTGAGCGCCCAAAGGTACATTGGCCGATACCGGATACAAGCCTGCTTGGAACTGTCCGCCTCTGGGATTCTTAAAATTCTCCAAGGGCCTTGTGTAGGTATAGGCCACATCCCGGGCAAACGCATCCACTTCCGGGATATCGTTGCCGAACTTGGGCGCGTCCAAAAGCATCTCACGAATCCTTTGATATCCGGCGTTTTCACTGGAATCTCCCTGAGCGGTCTGAGCCACTAAGGCCGCCACCTTCTCCACATCCGCCTCTGTCAGCTTCTGACCTCTGGATAACAGTTCTTTTACCAGATTTGCCGTAATCTCCTGGATCTGATCCGCAGAAACTCCCTGTCCAAAATTGTGCTCCAAGGCTTCCTTTAATTCCGCCATGGTAATCTTCTTCTCATCGTAGACAAGGGTCTTGATGGCATAGAGAGAATCCGCCATATTGGCAATGCCAAAGCCCTGAGGCCCGGTAAAGTTATACACGGCTCCGCCTTCCTGTACGCTCTTTCCCCTTCCGATGCAGTCCTCGATCATGCCGGATAAAAACGGCAGCGGGCACCGCTCGCTGTGAGCCGCATCAATGGCATTGTCCGCATTCACCAGAAGGGAAATCATGTAATTCATCTGTGCTTTATAAGCGTCATAGAATTCCTCAAAGGTCTTCATCTGGGTCACATCCCCGGTCTGGACGCTGATTCGCTCCCCCTTGTCAAAGCCGTTGGAAAATACAAGTTCCAAGGGCCTGCACATATTAAAGAAAGCAGCGTCATGCCATCCGTCGGTCTTGCCGGACTTCTGAGGCTCTACACAGCCGATGATATTGTACTCCCTGGCATCCTGTAAGGTCAGGCCGCGGCTCACCAAAGAAGGAATGATCACTTCATCATTGTAATAAGCCGGCAGGCCAATGCCTGTCCTGGTCAGCCCCGCCGCCTTAATCATCAGCTCCTGGGGCGTCTTATTCCATACCCGGATAGATAAGGAAGGCTGGGGAAGGAATACATGGTGACTGGCGTCAATACACATAAAGGACAAGTCGTTGGTCACATCCAACCCTTCCCTGTCCTGGCCGCCTACAATCAAGTTCTGGAACAAGCTGTAGCCTGCAAACCCTTCCGCGCTGGCCGCATCCCTGGCCTTGTTCAGGTCATTGAGCTTCACCCAGATACAGTCGATCAATTCCTGGGCCGCTTCTCTCGTTAGGCTTCCCTCCCGGATATCCTTCTCATAGTAAGGATACATATACTGATCAAACCGTCCCGGTGAAATGGAGTGGCCGCTGGATTCCATCTGCAAAAGCATCTGAATGAACCAGAACGACTGGCAGGCCTCCCAGAATGTAGAAGCCCCTTTCTCAGGCACATTGGCACAATTTTGGGCAATGGTAAGAAGCTCCTGCCTGCGGACAGGATCCTGTTCCTCCCTCGCTTGTGAAAGCGCTAAAGCAGCATACCGCTTTGCGTAGCCTATGGCTGCATCGCAGCTTAAGATCACCGCCTCTAAAAAATGGCTTCTCCGGCAGAAATCCCCGTCTCCAGGACTGCAAGAGGCCAAGGCTTTTTCGGCGTCCTGCTTAATTCCTGTAAGCCCCCGCTGTAAAATATCCCCGTAATTCACGGTGACATGCCCAATGCCGTTGTAAAAATAGTTGCCCGGCGTAAAGATGTTATGCTCGATGGCCGTCCTGGCCTCCGGCGCCATATAAGCGCTTGCCAGTTCGCTGGTGGTCTTGCCTTTCCAATAAGGATACACTGCCTTAAGCGTCTCCTTCGTCTCCTCCGATATGTAGAAGGGATCCGCCGTTCTGGTAGCTATGGTGTCAAATTCCGCTTCCAGCCACTCATAAGAGAACTCCGGAAACACCTGACATCCTCTGGGAGCCTTAGTTGCGCTTCCCACAACCAGTTCCAGAGGACGGATGGTAATGGGAATCTCTTCACAGATATGGGCAAATGCTTTGGCCCTTCTGGTAATCACAGGCTCCCCTTCGGTCTGCTGATAGGACTCGGTTATGAGAACTCCCCGGTCCGCCTCCACCTCCGGCATCTTGGCAAAAAGATGTTCCACCAGCTTTGAAATACGTTCTGATTTTGGAATTTCCTCATCATTGTATTTCTGCACTTATTTTCACATCCTTTCTGTTGGTTTATTTTTGTTTCCATTTCATTATATGTTGATTTTGTTTGTTTGTCAAGGAAACACCCAAAAACAATCCAATATTATCTCACAAAAAGAAAGCCGGAAAACTGTGCAATATGACTACAGTTTTCCGGCATATCTACCTTTCTATTTATTTTAAATGAAAGGCTTCCTTGATCTCTTCAATCTGCTCCTCGTTAATAGCCACCATCTCCCCTAGGTTCTTGGAGAATACCAACGCTTTTGCGCTGTACTCCGCCACTTCCAGCCGGTCAAAGGCATTTAAAAGGCTGTCCCCGGTAACGGCTACACAATCGTTATTCACAATTACAATGGGCGTACTCTCGTTAAATGCTTTGGCCGTCTCTTCCGGCTTCTGATAGAAATCAGAAAAATTCAGCTTCGGAATATCCCGCATCAAAATATAGCTCTCCGGAATGGACTTGGAATCCAATACCTCATCCGTCACCGCATACGCCATAATGTTTGGCGGATGGGCAATGATAATGGCATTGATCTCGGGATGGTTCCGATAGATCTCCTGATGCAGCCGGATGGAACGGCTGGGCACCTTTCCTGCTTCCCGCTTCGCTCCGCTTACACCCACAATGTCCTCAACCACCAAGTATTTCCGATCCACGTTATAAGGCGTAATGATAAACTGATCTCCCTCCATCCGCTGGGAAAAAGAACCCTGGGTGGCATTGATCAGCTTCTGGTCATAGGCACGGTGCACCAGCTTGCACATCTCGCTTCTGGCCTCTTTCTCCTGGCTGGTAATGACTTCTGGCACAAATTCTTCCATATTAAAGTGATCTTTCGTATATTTGAGCTGGATCTCATCTTCATTCAGGCTTTTTGGCTTCCCAATAATAGAAGCGTCGATCTGAAGCCTGGCGCAGAAATCCAGTGTTTCAAATGCCTTAAACGCGTTGAACAGGCTGTCGCTTCCTACCACTACGCCATGGTTTTCCAGTACTGCGATGTCGCAGCCTTTCTCAAATTCCCGGGCAATCTTATCTCCCAGATCTTTGCTGCCAGGCAGGCCGTATTCTGCCATTGCAATCTTGCCGCATCCTACATAGGCATTAGGTATCAGCCTGGTATTTGGAATCTTGCGTACAATACTGAATGCCACCAACGCAGGCGGATGAGCGTGGAGCACCGCTTTGATATCGCTTCTAGTCTCATAAACCTTCAGATGAAAAGGGTATTCGCTGGAGGGCTTATGAATGCCTTCTATTGTCCCGTCTTTCTTTATGCAGACCATATCCTTCCTGGTAAGATTCCCCTTATCAATGCTTCCCGGCGTAATCCACACATCTCCGTTCTCATCTAAGATGGACAAGTTTCCCCCGGAGGTGGTAGTCATGCCGTAGTTATAGATACGGTTCATCATCATGACAAGCTGATCCGCGGGATGGATATAATTCCGATTCATCTTTGCTTCCCCTCTTTCTTTGCTTTATGTTGTTTTTATTGGTTTTATTTTGTTTTTCAATTTTATTATAGTTTGTTTTTGTTGGTTTGTCAATATCAATTTCCTTCTTTTTTCTCTTATTTTCCAAATTTCCTCTTGCAAATATTACATTTTATGCTAAACTAGAGTTAAATTTATTATTTCATTTTAAATGACCGGAACGCAGCATATCTTCCGGTTTTTGCTATCTTAACAGCAAAAATGTGCAAAATCTTTCGAAGAAATCAATACCATATTAAAAAATATGCCCGGGAACTAAGGTTTTACGGCAAAAGGAGGACATCATGAGCAATCAGTTAGTATGGCAGGATCGGTTTAAGATCGGCGTAGATATCATCGACAGAGAACATAAAAAGCTTTTCAGCATTATAAACAAACTGCTGATGTTTAAGGATGAAGATGGAAAAAGCCAATGGGTCTGCCAGGAAGGAATAAAATATTTCAAAGAACATGCCATGAAGCATTTTTCAGAAGAAGAAGCCTACATGGTATCTATTTCGTACCATGATTATGAAACCCACAGACGTCTGCACAACGATTTTCGGCAAAATACCCTTCCGGCCCTGGAAAAAGAACTGCATCGTACCTGCTATTCCTCTGAATCAGTGGGACATTTCTTAAGCGTCTGCGTAGGATGGCTGATTGGACATACATTGACGGAAGACCGGGCGATTACAGGGAAGCCCACCAGCAAGTGGACAAATCTGCTTCCGGAAGAAGAGCATCTCATGATCAAACATACGATCATTCAGCTTGTAAACGATATGTTCCAACTGGATTCCCGAGTTGTCAGCGAAAACTATGGCGGAGAAAAGTTTGGAAAAGGCATATATTATCGCCTTCTTTATGCCACGGAAAAGAAAGAGATCTGGGAAATTATCCTGGTCTTCGAAGAAAAACTGTTATTGAGCACCATCGGTAAGCTCATGGGAGATGAATCCAGAAAAATGAACGATATGGTAATGCACGCTTCCAGATATGCTGCCAGACAGTTTTCCGAACGGATCCGGGAGCACCTTCCTTCAGCATCCCATTACGAATTGAAAGACGAAAATTTATTGTCTTACGAGCAATTCCAGAATGCTTTTGAAAAACGCACCCCACAATGCAGCTTGCTGTTCGACACCGGCGCCGGATATTTTGCATTTTGCACCATGGCTCCCCATCCAATGCAGAAAGGAAGCGAGATCTCCATCAAAGCTGAAAACGCCATGGATGAAGTCTCAAAATATATAAAAACAAACGATCAGGCCAACGCCGAAATATCCAAAAAGAAGGTACTTGTGGTAGATGATTCTGATACCATCCTGTATGCCATGAAAGAGCTTCTGAAAAACGATTACGAAGTATTAACCGCAAAATCCGGGTTGTCCGCCATTCGCAGTATTACCTTGGATCGGCCGGATCTAGTTCTTTTAGATTATGAAATGCCCGTATGCGACGGCCCCCAAGTATTGGAAATGATCCGCGCCGAGAGGGACTTTGCAGATATTCCGGTCATTTTCCTTACAGGCAGAATGGACAAAGAAAGCGTGGAAAAAGTCATACCTCTAAAACCAGCCGGGTATCTGGTAAAGCGGCGGCCGCCTGCGGAAATCAAGAAAAATATTGACGATTACATAGAAAACCATTCTTAAACCTTCCGTTATCCATAAGATCCGAATCAAAAAAGCCTCCCTGTCATCTGTTTTGATGATTCAGGAGGCTTTCTTTATAGGTTTTATGCTCAAAAATCGAAAGATCTAAGATTCGCAATATCAAATCACCAAATCCATATGCTGCACCGTAGACGCTTCCCCGGATTCCTTCAAATAAATACCAGTCTTGCGAATCACTCCGTTCGCCGCCTTACTAGCATTATCCTTCAGCGCAAATTCCGTGGATGCATTTCCAAGATAGATGGCCCCTACGCCCGCTTCCTTCAACCCAATCAAACGGTCGTTTCCCTGCTCATCCTTCGTCCAGATTTTCAAATCGTGAAATACGCTGTCATTCTCGTCAATCCAGCCGTTTTTGTCCTGGTCATACGCCGCCAAATCCTGAAAGCCATCCCCAGATCTCGTTCCAAAAAGCTCGCTGCCATCGTTGATTTTTCCGTCCTTATTCTTATCGAGAGCCAAAAAGCCGCTGCCCTGGCCCACAAAAGATATACTCTCTTCCTTGCCGTCTGCATCCAGATCAAACAAAAACTTCTGATCCGTAACTGTAGCTGCATTGGTATCCAGATTGATTACCAAAGGATCGGTGCAAATATAGTCTTCCTGTACAAAACTGTCGTATTTGGCGCAAAAAGCCCTGGACATCTCCAATGTTACGCCAAAATGAATCTCCCTGCCGTCTGCAGTTTTCACCAATCCCGATGCCTGATAAGCCGTATGTTCCATCTCCGTAACGAAAGCGCTGGTTACGGTGGTCTTCGTCCATTTCGTTGCATTCCCGCCGGTGCCGCTGATATTTGTGCCGCTGCCCTTTAACGTAATTCCTCTCTTTTCCATGTAAGCGGCCCCTGCCTGATACTGAGATTTTAACTGTTTCATTTCCATCAGTCCCTGGCTGGATTTAACGCCCCGCATTTGATTCAAGGCTTTGATCATTTTTTTCAAAAGCTCCAGCTTCAACTGCATGGGATCCTCTTGGGGAACCTCATTGGCCTGCTCCGTCTTTTGCAGCATATCGGAAAACAGCTTGCCTTCGTTCTCTTTTCTCTTTTCTTCCTTCTCCTGCTGCAACCGTTCTTGCTCCTCTTTCATCTGTTCCACCATGCTGATGCCTTCCTTGGAGAAATCCAGGGTAGCTGCATCCTCTGCCGTAGTGATCATAGAAGCTTTGTACTTTTGGGCATATTCCTTGTACTCCCGTTGGGATGACATAGAAACTGCGCTTGACTGAATCTTCATACTGTTCCCTCCTTGACGTATGACGAACGCCGTCCGCTCTTATTCTGACGGACAGCCGTGGATACCTCCTTATATCCACGTGTATTTTTACATGCTTCATTCTATATATCGGAAATTTTTTTGAAATTTTTCGCAGAAGTTGTATAAAAGAAAAAATTCGGTCTATACTATCATTACCGGAGGAGAAATGCATGGCCCCCACCTGTTTCTCCTTTGGTACTACCAAAGATGAAGTTAAATACTTATCCTCCCCTTTTTTTAACCCCCGGCGCCAAACGCTGCCGGGGGTATTTGCATCTCTACTTAGAATAACGAATTGAACAAGGCTCCCGCCAGGCTGCCGCTGCCATAGCCTCCGCCATAGCCTCCCATTCCAAGATAGCTGCCCAAGGCGCTGTAATTACCATAACTTCCATAGCTTCCAAGTGCGCTGGAAAGCCCGTAATTGCCATAGCCGCTATAGGGAACGCTTCCATAGCTTCCGTAGTTTCCATAACCATAGCCGCTATAGGGGATACTGCCATAGCTGCTCATCCTTCCGAATCTGGCATATTGAGAAGCTGCCTGCTCTGATACGGCATTGGCCTCTACATAAATACTTTTTGTAGACGTCTTCCCTGCAAAAGAATCGGTACTGCCAAATGCCTTTTCCAAAGCAGCGATATCCGCTTTTTCCAAAGCCTCCTGATTGATCTTTAGGCTGCCGTCCTTACCTGCCGTAATGCCCACAGCTGCCAGCTCCTCTTGATGGCTGCTGTAATTGTCTTTTAGCTGCTGTGCATAAAGCTGATTCATGGTGCCGCCGGCGCTGTTCATATGCTTTACCATCTCATTATAGGAGTCAATAAAATTTGTCACTTCCCCCGTATACTCTTTGGTACTGCCCTTCTCCTTCGCCAAGGCCGCCAGACTGTCCTTTCCGGAGTCCATCAAGTTCTGCCCATGCACCCGCAGGCTGGAAGCGGCATTCTTGGTTCCTTCATAGACAGCATCCGCCTTCTGGGCTGCCAAAGCAGCATAATTTCTGGCCGTACCGTAAGTACGGCTGCTGCCGTAAGCCTTATTTACTCCATAATTTTGATTCACTCCATAGGTGCGGCCCATCCTGGATGTGCTTGCCACCCTGCTGCTCCCTGTCCGGGGAACTCCGAACCCATTACTTCTTGATACTGGGGATATGCCTGTCATTCCATACATGCCTGATATTCCTGAAATCCTCATTTGAATCCCTCCTAGTGGTTGGTTCTGTTCTTTCTGTTGTAGAATAAGCGGTTGATAAAAAAGGGAGAAGGGGGGGGATACGGACGACAATTTCTGGAAAGCTTCCTCACGCGAACCCGGGCAACACTGCGGTGAACTAATTGCTAACTCCGACTAAGGAATTCAGGAAAGCTTTCATTCCTAAGTCTGCGTAAGCAATGGATTTCACCTCCGTTAAGAACGCCCTCATATGTTTGCTTAGAGGAAGCTTTCCAGAAATTGTCTGTGTATCGAACTCCCGTTCCTTATTATTATCTAAATTTGCGCTATATGGTTTTAATAGCGGAAAATTGTGATGGACCGCTTATTGTTATTTATTATATCGGAACCACATGTTCAGGTAGAAAGGGACTTGTCATCAAAGGGGATTGTTCTGTCACAAAGCCCCAGAGCGCGTTTGAAAAATGATCTAGCCTGCTTGAAGCAATATAGTTAAGAAAAAGATTCCTGCCTCTTCTTTGCATTCCAGGTAGCCGTCGTATTTTTTTACACATCTGGCAATGTTTTTTAAGCCCAGCCCGTGTTCTTCTTTGGGAGACTTTTGGGAGACGGGAAAGCTTCCCTCCCATTTTATGTCTCCCCGCTTCACAGAATTACGCATTTCCAGAAAAAATACGTCTTCCCGCCGCACTCCTTTTAAAGAAATGACACGTTCCTCTGGAGGAAGTTTTTTACATGCTTCCAGGGCATTATTCCATGCATTGTTGATCATGATGCTGAGGTCAAAGGGATGGATGGCAAGACCCCCGGGGAAAGAAAATCGGCATTCCAGCCGGATTCCTTCATTTTTGGCCTGCTGCCGGAAACGATGGATCATCACATCCGTCACGGTATTTCCCGTATGTTCATGAACCTGAAACTGGTCTAAAGTTTTTTTCATGCTCTCAAGATAGCCAAGAAGCTCTTTGTGAATCTCCTCCTGGCTTTCCCCAGGCGGTTCTTTTTGGATATCTTCCTCATTCCTGTTCACCTGTTTCGTCTGCATCAGACCAATCAGGGCTTGAATATCCGCCGCATAATTTTTCATATCATGTCCCATACCCTTAAGCCCTTCCTGCATACTTTCCAAATCCCTCAGATAACGCTCCATATCCTCCAACTGGCTCTGATACACTTGATGCTGGATGCGTTCCTCTTCTTCCTCGATCAAACGGCAGCGCATCCGAATACCGGAAATCACCAGAAACACACTGCAGCATGCAATGCCCGGAATGATCGCATACAAGAACGGGGTGTTATCAAAAATCAGATACATCTGATCATCCAAAGCAAACATCCACATGCTCCGCAGCAAAATACCAAGTCCCAGACTTACTGCCACAGGAATCATCAGGTAGAACAGTTCTTCCCCCTTTGGCTGCCTTGCGGCCTGCACCAGATACTTGATACATACCCTGAGGGTCAAAAAAACACAAAACAAATACAGGCCGAAAAAAAGCCATTGCCATCCGTTTTGTATCATCCTGGCCCAAAATAAATATTGTTTTTCTCCAATCCTCTGCTGCTCCAAGAAGCGGTTCAGCACGGTAAAAAATAAATTAGGAAACCAACTGGTAAGACAAAACACCCCAAAACGCAGAATTTCGCAGACTGCCG
Organism: Lachnospiraceae bacterium; assembly: GCA_022790855.1. Lineage (GTDB taxonomy): Bacteria > Bacillota > Clostridia > Lachnospirales > Lachnospiraceae > 14-2. Next base: position 68,757 of record JAAVYA010000030.1, read on the forward strand.
TATACAGCAATGTCAGATAGACCACTTCCGTCTTTTTTTTCCAATTGAAACACAAACCGCTGATTAATAGTATCAACCCCCCCAGCAAAACGCCTCCAATGGTATCGCGGCTGTTCATAATATAAGTCTCCGGGCCATAGACCAGCTCCCGAAGCGGCCTGGCATACGTAAGCAGCAGACGGTAAATTCCAAAGGGAAACGCCAGCGTCACATACGCCCGCCATTTTTCCCAATACCCGCCTCGGATTCCCAGCACCTGTGTCACCAAACGGTAAAACAGCCAGCCCTGGACAGTCAAAAACACGATATCCATAAATACTTCCGGTCCTTTGCTCATCCTCTCCTCCTGACGCACCTGCCGCAATCTGGACAGATCTATTTTTATCTTAAGGAATCACCCTTCTTAAGTATGCGGCATAAGCCGCCGCAAACTCTCCGCATTTCTGTTTGGCCAAATACACCGATTCCCCGTTTTTCAAAAAAACAGTCACTGCATCGTAACCGCTGACATATTGTAAATGCACAAGATATCCCCGGTGGCACCGAAAAAAATCATTCCCCAGGCGCCGTTCCAGTTCCTGCATCCTGCCGTAAAATTCCACAATCTCCCTTTGCGTATGCAAAAGAATCTTTCTCCCGCTGCTCTCTGCATAATAGATCTCACTCAGGGGAATAAAGCGATATGCATTCCCTTCCTTTACCTGAAGCGGCTGACGTTCTTTTTTCTGTTTTACATGGTTCATAGCCCGTTCAAACACATGGCAGAATTTCTCATCGTCCAAAGGCTTCAGCAAATAGTGGAACGCTCCTACGTCAAATGCCTCAAACACATGCTCTGGATGAGCCGTAACAAAGATTACCAAAAGCCCCGGATATTCATGCAGCTTTTCAGCAATTTCTATGCCGTTTGCCTCTTTTAAGCCAATGTCCAAAAACACAATGTCCCATTCCAAAGCCCGAGCCAGAAGCTCCTCCCCGGAAGAAAGGCAGGTTACCCGGCATTCCGGCTCCTTCTTTAAAATCCGCTCCTTGATATCTTCACAGATTCTTTTTTCGTCATCACAGACCGCAATTTCCATCGTCACTCTCTCCACCGCTTTCCATATACCCATATGCCGTATCATTTCTCGTCCTGGTCTATATATGTTTCGTCAGGATAGATTCATTTCTGTAGAATCTGTCATGAATTATGCCCTTTTTGCCATGGAATTTATCCATAAGGAAAAAGCACTGAACCTGGAATATCTTTTTTTATTTCCCATTTTCCGTTAATTCTATGGTATAATGATAAATATGTGAGTTTTCCAGCACCTGGCGGATAAAACATATACGATCTGCATCCCATAAAGGTTCCTATTGTATTTTTTCACTAAAATAAGGAGAGCACAATATGAAAAAAACAAAACGCATTCTGGCCCTGGCAGGAGCCGTCCTTCTAATTCTGCTGTATCTGTCAACCCTGGTATTTGCATTTATGGGGAAAGAATTCATGCATTGGTTGATGGCATCCGTAGGGGCATCTATTATGGTTCCCGTCCTTATATGGGCTTATAGTTTCATTTACCGTCTGTTGAAAGGGGATACCGAGGAAACATGACAAATGAAATAATCACTTGCCATATGATTGTTCTTTCATCCACATAGCTGTCCTATATATTCCATCGTAAAAAGAAATGTTGGCAATAAATCCGGTGTCATGAGAAAGTTTTTGCACATCAAAAGTACTATAAGGAAGCGAAATTACATGATCGGTAATTTCGCCAAATCCTAATGGTATTTCTGTGCCATTTATCTCATACTCATCCAGGAACTCCTAAATCCGGTATGACCTGTAATCAATACTTTTTTTCCTTTGTAACTTTCTTACTCTTTTCACGAAACAATATAGTCACCATTCATATCCATAATGCCAAATCTTCCATCTGGCTGTGCTGCTGTTAATGTAGCCAGTTTTCCATATATTTTATGATGCTCCAAAAGTTCTTTTAAATTCACATCACAAACTCCATCCCCATATGTCATCACTTCCAGTACTTCATGATTTTCATTGCATTTAATACTATAATTTCGTACTATACCTGATACACAAAAGGACACACCTGAAGCAATTATGCTCCAAACATGTCCTTTATCATATCGATCAAATACCTTTTCTTTCCCTACCGATACTTAAATCATCAAAACACATAACTCCCAGCCTGGATCACCTTGGTATCCTTTCTGCCTGAAACCTCATCCCAGAATCCCATTTCATCCGCCGCATGCGTTCCCACGTAAGCCACATCCTGGGCAACTGTTTCTACTGCGCTTATTTGCTCTTTCGCGCAGACAATCTTGGCACAATCGGAAAAATGCAAACGTTCCTGAATGTCTTTGGCAGAAACTTCCGGAGAAATTTTTACTTCTACGACATCATTTATAAAAATTTCCCCCGAATTTTGATCCAACAGCCTTTGATCCACCGTTACAGAGAGTTTATCTGTGAGCCAGACGCCTCTCTGGACAACCAACTCCTCATATTCCATCTGGTTCTCTTTCTCCCACACGGCTTCTTCCAGCTCCTGGGGAATAAAGAGCTTTCCTTTCACGATCAACTGTTCTAAGGCCTCCAGGGCCTCCTGCTCCTTCAGATGTACATCCCCGTCTACATACAGCCGAGTTCCTAATTTTCGCACTTCCTTTCTTCCCAAAGTAATATCATCGTCCACATAGTGCATCCCCTGGGGCAGTACCTCGATTTTCGTCTCTTCTTCAAACAGGCCCACCGCCTGCTCCAGCAAGGATTCCAGAACCAGCGCCCTGGGCGTAAGGAAATGGGCTCCGGAAGCCAGGAGTTTTTCCATATTCAGCTTTTCATCTGCAAGCACTACCAAGCTGGACGCGTAATAATTTTTCTGTTTTGCCCGCAGGACAAATACCTGATCCAGAATAAACGTACTGTCCACCAAAACGGCATCGTCCGGATAACTTTCCGTCTTTCCGTTGATCTGCAGCATAGGGAGTGCAGAAAGCATACTGCTGGGACAGATCACCTTTCCATTTACATTGATTAGAGCAAATTTTTTCAGAATGTCCTCCGTTCCTCCTTCTATGATCAGCTTCCCGTTTATGCTAATGCATAATCTCTTTTCCGGTATCTTGTCTCCCCGCTTAATACGATAGACGCCGTTTACCTGTATCGCCTCTACATCCTCCTCCAGTTGGAGCACATTTCCGCAATCCATATGGAGATCGTAAGGCGCCGTCAAGCTTTGGGCCTTTGGATTTGTAATTACCGTTCCCGCATGGATCGTGATGGTCTCATAAGTGTCCAGCACTTCCTTCTGAATCTTTCGGATATCGCAAGTACCGCAATTTACTACTAATTTTTTCTTTTCCATTTCTTTTCCTCCTTGCCTTGTAATCACGGCATACCATTCTCTCTATATCACTCTTGTAACAGCAGGCTTTTATGTTCTCCTTTCATCGGTAACCGTTCCGACAAGCTGTCCTGTCTGAAGGCTCCTTTTATCGTTCCAGCTCCATTTTGAGAATCTTCCGGGCCAAGGACAGCCGTGTGCGGACATTCGCCGGAGTCATTTGAAAAATATCTGCGATTTCCGTAGCGCGGTAACCTTCGTAATGCCGCAGAATAAAAATGCTTCTATCCTGATCCTTTAAAAGACCAAGCATCATATCCACCTCGATGCTGCTCATATCTTCTCCGTCAGTTTTCATCTCCCATTCCGGCTCCCGCTTCTTATGGCGGATACGGTCAATGAGAAGGTTCTTCGCCGTCCGGTAAAGCCAGGCCCTGCGCTTATGATCATCCAGTTTGCCCAGTGTCTTTTCATACTCTATGGCCTTTACAAACGTCTCCTGAACGATATCTTCTGCATTTGCATAACCATATGCCTGCTTCACGAAATATTTTCGCAGTTCTTCGTAATATGCGGTATATAACTCCTCTATCATCGCCCTTTAGCTTCCCTTCTGCTGTTTTGCTTTCGACTCCTGCATTTCGTATGCTTCTTTCCCGCTCCCACCTTTTACAGTCCGCTGCCAGTTCCTCTCTCATGCCTTTCTCCTTTCCTCTGTTTGCCTGCTTTCATAAGAGATAACGCCTGAACCTGGTAACATGTGAAAAACTTTTTTATCTTTTTTTACAATCAGTCTGGGCAGGGCCGTCTATGAGCCGTCCATCCTTGTCGAACCGGGAACCGTGGCAGGGGCAGTCAAATGTTTCTTCCTCCGGATTCCATTCCAGCCGGCATCCCATATGGGGACAATTGGGAATAAAATCTTGCGTCTTTCCCGGCAGAAGATGTTTTGCCAGTCCTTTTGCCGTATAGGCACCATGGGATAACAGTTCCTGTGCCGCCTGCATGGTAAACTGCCTTTGAGGAGAAAAAATATCCCCCTGGGGACAATCCTTTCCGGTAATCAACGACGTCAGGATATGGGCCCCCGCCATAGCCCCGGTCATGCCCCACTTTCCAAAACCTGTAGCCACATACCAGCGGGGTTTTCTCCTGGAAAATTGCCCGATATAAGGAACGCCGTCTAAGGTCATACAGTCCTGGGCAGACCAATGGGCGCTCTCATGATATCCGGGATAATATTCCCCCGCTTTCTTCCGAAGCCTCTCATATTCCCCGCCTTTTTGGTTCTTCCCGGTACGGTGGCTGCCTCCCCCCATCAGCAAATGATTCCCGCAGGGACATAAGGAAATCCCTTTGGGGTCAACCCCCAGATACATCCCCTCCGGCACAGGAACGCCCTCTAGGGCCAACACATAGCTCCTCTCCTGGTACATCCTGGCAAAATAGTACCCAGGTACATTAAGAAAGGGGAAATGAGACGCAAATATCACATGCTCTGCCGTCACAATTCCCCTGTCTGTCTCTATCTGCTGCCCATCTACTTTTAGCACTTTCGTTTCCTCGTATACAGTTACTTCTTCTGCAAGAGCCCTCAAAAATTTCAATGGGTGGAATCTTGCCTGCCCATCAAACCGAACTATCCCAGATACCGGAAAGGGAAGCTCGCTTTCCGTCTCAAAGGCTGCCGGTATGCCAAGGGCTCTTGCTGCCTGGGCTTCTTTTTGTAAAGGCAGCTCCTGGGCCTGAGAGTACAAGTATGCCGAATACCTGACAAAATCACAGTCTATCTTCTTCTCTCGGATCAGCCTTTCATATTCCCCAATTGCACCTTCATTTGCCCTGGCATAATGATATGCCATCTCCCTGCCAAATACCCGTATCAGGCGGTCATAGATCAACCCATGCTGAGACGTAATTTTTGCCGTAGTATTCTTCGTCTGACCGCTTCCAATCCGATCCGCTTCCAACACCACCGTATTCAGCCCTGCCTGTTTCAGATAGTATGCCGTCAATATTCCTGCCATCCCTGCCCCTATTACCGCAGCCTCACTCTGTAGATCTCCGGAAAGAGCCTCCCTTTTTCTGATTTCTGATTCTGCCATCCAAATTGACTCCATTTGAAACCTCCGTTTCCAGTTTTGGATAGCATATGTCAAAATACCGTATCCCATGCATTACAACTAAAATCCTGCTATACCAGCCGTTTCGTTTTCCATCCTCCCTGGAAATACCGGCTTACCGCTATCGCAAGTCCTACAAACCAGCCTATGGGGCTGGCCCACATAATGATCATTCCTTCCGTCACATCTGCAAGTGCATAAGTCAGTCCCACCCGGACACATAGGTTTACCAGACTGCAGGTCAAGAACCATTTCATATCTGCTGCTCCCCGAAGGACTCCATTGCTGACATTCATCAGTCCCATGACAAAATAAAACAATGAGATAATGCTCAAATATTCCGCCCCAACGGCAATGGCGTCAGCCCCCGTGGCAGAATCCAGAAACAGTCCCACAAACTGCTCCCCACAGAAGAAAAAGATCACCGCAATGATCAGTCCGATGGAAGCTGCCATAGCCAGGCAGATACGGTATCCTGTCCGAATCCGTTCCGGCTTATTGGCCCCCATATTCTGAGCCACATAAGTAGACATGGCATTCCCCACGGCAACCATAGGAACAATGGCAATTCCGTCGATTTTTACTGCCGCCGTATATCCGGCCAGAAACGTTGAACCAAATCGGTTCACAGCCGCCTGTATCAACAGCATTCCCATGGAAACTATGGATTGCTGAACGATGGTAGGAATGGCTACTTTGATCATGCTTTTTAACATTTCCCGATCAAAATAGGAAAAACGCTCCGTTTGGATTCCCCTCAGCTTTTTCATTAAAAATGTAAATGAAAGGACTGCAGAGATCCCCTGGGCGATCAGCGTAGCCCAAGCAACTCCAGGAACTCCCATCTGAAGCTTGGCCACAAAGTAGATATCAAGCCCGATATTCAACAAAGATGAAAAAATCAAAAACAGCAGGGGCTTCACCGAATCTCCTAATGCATTAAAAATTGCCGAAAATGCATTGTACAAAAATAAAAATACAAAACCAAAAAAATAAATCTGCAGATAAGCCGCCGCATCCTGAAAAATATTCTCCGGCGTTCCCATAAGATGCATCAGCCCTTTATGGATGATCATTCCAAGGACGCTTAAAATTACACTGAATCCCAATATGGATATTAAGGCTGTAGAAATGGCCGTTTTCATCCGCTCCATCTGTTTGGCCCCAAACAACTGGGAAATCACCACGGAACATCCAATCCCGGTGCCCAAAGCTACCATTACAAACAGCATGGTAATTGCAGTGGACGCTCCAACGGCCGCTAAGGCTTCCTCTCCCACCACATTCCCTACCACAATAGAATCTATAATGTTGTAAAATTGCTGAAACAGATTCCCCACGATCATAGGAATCGCAAATAAGATCAAAGGCTTTACCGGATTCCCGGAAATCATGCCGGCCTTCTTTTGTATCTGTGCTTGTCCCGCCATCTCTTTGTACTCCCTTCTATATATTTCAAAGATCCCGAAATGAACCCCCTGGCCATCCCGTCCGCTTTCCTTACCCATTCTTGGAAAAAGGTACATGGAATTCCCATGTACCTGTATGTTCCGACTTTCCTTATTTGTATTATCCTAAATGCAGCCTTTCCAGCGGCATTCATTCTGCATATGCATACAGCATTCTATTTATCGTGAATTTCACTGTGAAGCTCCTGCAAAGACTTCAATTCTCCCCTATTATGAGATTTGATATAATGAATTCCCTCCGCCGTGGCCCTGGCCGCAGCAATCGTGGTCATATAAGGGATTTTTGCTTTGATGGTTGCTTTCCGCAGATAACTGTCGTCGTGGATATCATCCTTATCTCTGGGGGAATTCAGCACTAACTGAATCTCACCGTTGGTAATCATATCTGCAATGTTGGGCCGCCCTTCGTAAAGCTTCTTCACCTTGGTGGCTTCTATTCCGGCAGAGGTAATCAAATCGTAGGTGCCGCCGGTAGCTACCAGACGAAAACCGTCTTCCCAAAGGCTTCTGGCCACTTCCACCACTTCTCCTTTATCCTTATCATTCACAGAAAGCAGCACGGTTCCTTCCAAAGGAAGCCTGGACTGCACCGCCTCCTGGGCCTTGTAAAATGCTTCTCCATAGGAGGATGATAAGCCCAGCACTTCTCCGGTGGAACGCATCTCCGGTCCCAGGATAGGATCTACTTCCGGAAACATATTAAAGGGGAATACGGCTTCTTTCACTCCATAATTGGGAATCACCTGTTCTTTTAATTCCGGAACCGGGGAAGGCCGTCCGGTCAGCTCCGCCGTAATAATGTCCGTCGCCAAAGGCACCATACGGATATTGCAGACCTTAGACACCAAAGGCACGGTCCGGGAAGCTCTGGGATTGGCCTCCAATACGTATACTTTTCCGTTTTCTATGGCGTACTGCATGTTCATAAGTCCCTTGACATGCATCTCCTCCGCAATCTTTCTGGTATATTCCTTGATCGTCTCCACGTTCTCAGGCGAAATATGCATGGAAGGAATAATACAGGCGGAATCTCCTGAATGGACGCCCGCCAGTTCAATATGCTCCATAACTGCGGGAACAAAGGCATGAGCGCCGTCACTGATGGCGTCCGCCTCGCATTCTAGGGCATGGTTCAGGAAACGGTCGATCAAAATGGGCCGGTCCGGCGTAACGCCCACCGCCGCCCGCATATACCCGGTCATGCTCTCATCATCATAGACGACCTCCATGCCCCGGCCTCCCAGTACATAAGAGGGGCGCACCATAACCGGATATCCAATCTTTCCCGCAATCTCCACAGCCTCCTCTACCGTTGTGGCCATGCCGGATTCCGGCATGGGAATTTCCAGCTTCTCCATCATTGCCCGGAACAAATCACGGTCTTCCGCCAGATCAATGACTGAGGGAGCCGTTCCCAAAATCTTTACCCCATTCTCTTCCAGCTCGGAAGCAAGATTTAATGGCGTCTGTCCTCCAAACTGAGCGATCACGCCCAGAGGCTTTTCTTTCTTATAAATGCTTAATACATCCTCCAGGGTCAGAGGTTCAAAATACAATTTGTCCGACGTATCGTAATCCGTGGACACCGTCTCAGGATTGCAGTTTACAATAATCGTCTCAAATCCCAGTTTTTTCAAAGCCAAAGAGGCGTGGACACAGCAGTAATCGAATTCAATGCCCTGACCGATGCGGTTGGGGCCGCCGCCCAGGATCATGATCTTAGGCTTATCCGTATTTACAGGGCTCTCATCCTGCACATGATAGGTGGAATAGTAGTAAGCGCTGTCCTCGGTTCCACTGACATGAACGCCCTCCCAGGCCTCTGTAAGCCCAAGAGCAATCCTGCGACTGCGGATTTCTTTTTCGGGAAGCTCCAGAAGCTGGCTTAAATATTTATCTGAGAATCCATCCTTTTTGGCGGATATGAGTAAATCATCCGAGGGCAAATGGCCCCTCTCCAGCAGCAGCGCTTCTTCTTCCTCCACCAATTCCTTCATCTGCTCAATGAAAAACGCTTTTACTTTAGTGGCTTCGTGAATCTCCTCCGTGGTAGCTCCTTTTCGCAGCGCCTCATACATCATAAAATGACGTTCGCTGGAAGCTGTCTGGAGTCTCCGCAGCAGCTCTTCCTTGGATAAGGTATCAAAATCTTTCGCATGGCCCAGCCCATAACGTCCTGTCTCCAGGGAACGGATCGCTTTTTGGAATGCTTCTTTATAGGTCTTTCCGATGCTCATGACCTCTCCCACGGCCCGCATCTGGGTTCCCAGCTTATCTTCCACTCCTTTGAATTTTTCAAAGGCCCATCTTGCAAATTTGATAACCACATAATCCCCGTCCGGTACATAACGGTCTAACGTCCCATATTTTCCGCAGGGAATGTCTTTCAGTGTCAGACCGGCAGCCAGCATAGCGGATACCAGCGCAATGGGGAAGCCTGTGGCTTTGGACGCCAATGCAGAAGAGCGGGAAGTTCTTGGATTGATCTCAATGACGATGATACGGTCGCTCACGGGATCATGGGCAAACTGTACGTTGGTTCCCCCAATTACCTGAACCGACTCCACAATCTTATACGCCTGCTCCTGAAGCCTCTGCTGGCACTCCTTGGAAATGGTAAGCATAGGCGCGGAACAAAAAGAATCTCCGGTATGAACGCCCAATGGATCGATATTTTCAATGAAGCATACGGTGATAATATGATTATCTGCATCCCTCACCACTTCCAGTTCTAATTCTTCCCATCCCAGTATGGACTCTTCCACCAAAACCTGGCCCACCAGACTGGCCTGCAGCCCCCTTGCGCAAACGGTTTTTAGTTCTTCCTTATTATATACCAGGCCGCCCCCGGCGCCGCCCATGGTATAAGCCGGACGGAGCACCACAGGATAGCTCAACTTATCCGCGATAGCCAGAGCCTCTTCTACGGAATAGGCCACTTCGCTGCGGGCCATTTCAATTCCCAACTTGTCCATGGTCTTTTTGAATTCAATTCTATCTTCCCCTCGTTCAATGGCGTCCACTTGGACCCCAATGACTTGGACTGCGTATTTTTCCAAAACCCCCGCTTTATTCAGCTCCGCACAAAGGTTCAGACCGGACTGGCCTCCCAGATTGGGCAACAGCGCATCCGGCCGTTCCTTGGCAATGATCTGTTCCAAACGTTCTACGTTCAGCGGTTCAATATAGGTAACGTCCGCCGTCTCCGGATCGGTCATAATGGTGGCCGGATTGGAATTCACCAATACGATCTCATAGCCCAGCTTCTTCAATGCTTTGCAGGCCTGAGTCCCGGAATAATCAAATTCACAAGCTTGGCCGATGATGATCGGACCGGATCCTATGATCAATATTTTATGAATGTCTGTTCTCTTTGGCACAAAGGTATCCTCCTGTTTTTTTTCATTTTACCATTATCATACAGGTACTGTCAATTCTTTCAATGGAAGAGCCCTCATCACTTATCATTCCACTTCCAACTCCTGCTGCCAGAAATCAATCCGAATCGTCGTTCCCCTGCCTGCCTCTGATTCTGCCGAAAGCCCATGCCCCAGCCGGTCTAAGATCCTGCGGCACAAATACAGTCCAATGCCGCTGGCTTTCTTATCCCTGCGGCCATTATAACCGGTATATCCTTTTTCAAAAATCCGAGGCAGATCCTCCGGCGCAATTCCAATTCCCGTATCCTGAATACAAAGCGTCCTTGGCTCCTCTGCCATAATCCGGATGGAACCGCTCTTTGTATATTTCAAAGCATTGGAAAGAATCTGCTCCAGCACAAACACCAGCCATTTTTCATCGGTGACCACCCGAATCCCCACCGGTTCGTAAATCAAACGCAGCTTTTTTGCAATAAACTGGGAAGCATATTTTCGCACTGCCTGGCGGATCAAATCGTCCAGATCATATTCACGGATGACATAATCGGAAGAATCGCTGTCTAACCGCAGCACCGCCAAAACCATATCCACATATTGCTGGATACGGGATAATTCTTGGCGCACATCCCTGGAAAAAGGCGTATCCTCCCGCTGGAGGATCAGTCCCATGGCCGCTATGGGCGTCTTGACCTGATGCACCCAAATCGTATAATACTCCAAAAGTTCCTGATACCTGCTCCTGGAATCGTCCATGCATTGGCGTTTCTGCCAAAACAGCTCCTCCAGAAGTTCCTGATACAACTCTTCCGTTCCCCTGCTTGCCTGGGGGAGATGTTCTAAGGTAATGCCTACTTCCCGGCATACTCTTTGAAGCTGTATCTGTTTTTTTCGGAAATGCAAAAAATCTGGTATCAGCAGCAGCGCTCCCAAAAAGCTGCAGATCCAGGCGGCATAAAGCACGGCTTCTGCCGGCAGGCCATACAGATAAAATACCACAAAAAAAATCACGGAAAACAGAAAAAATATACCTGCGCCCCGCTTACGGCAGGACAGGTAACTGAAAAAAATCTTCATCTTTCTATTTCCCCTTTTCTTCCTGGCACATATCTGAAATCAAATATCCCATGCCTTTTTTTGTAGCAATAAAATCCGCAAGCCCCGCCTTATCCAGCTTTTTTCTGAGCCTTGTGACATTTACGGTCAATGTATTTTCATCCACAAAGCTGTCGGTCTCCCACAACCGCTGCATCAGCGTCTCCCGGCTCACCACTTTTCCTTTGGCTTCCAATAAGGTCAAAAGAATCCGGTACTCATTTTTGGTCAGATCGATCCGTTCTCCCTGATACATCAGCGTAGCGTCCGCCGTATTCAAAAATGCTTCCCGATGAGAAAGCAGCTTCACATCTTTTGCAAAATCATACGTTCTGCGCAGGATCGCCTGTATTTTTGCGATCAGCATCGCCCATTCAAAAGGCTTGGCAATAAAATCGTCTCCACCCATATTCATGGCCATCACAATATTCATATTATCTGAGGCGGAGGAAATAAACATAATCGGCACCTTAGAGATTCTCCGTATCTCACCGCACCAATGAAAGCCGTTAAAAAAGGGCAGCGAAATATCCAAAAGAACCATCTGGGGCGCATATTCCGTAAATTCTCTCAGAACATTCTGGAAATCCTGGACCAGGCACACGTCAAATCCCCAGGCTTTCATCTGCTTTTCCATTTCTCCTGCAATGGCATTGTCGTCTTCCACGATCATGATCCGGTACATAAATTTTCCTCTTTTCGTTATTCCCCCACTTCTTCCTGGTATCGGCTCTTTAACAGCGCAATTTCCGCCGCATACCCTTCAAGCTCATTGGGAGTTTCCAAAAAAAACGGCAGCTTGCGTAAAGCAGGATGATTGATGATGCGCACCATCGCCTCCAGCCCAATACTGCCTTCTCCTATCTTTTCATGTCGGTCCTTATGGCTGGCAAATGGATTTTTGCTGTCATTCATATGGATGGCTTTCAATCTCTCCAGACCGATTACCCGGTCAAATTCCTCCAGCACGTCGTCCAACTGGTCCACAATATTATATCCCGCATCATAAACATGGCAGGTATCCAGGCAGACGCCCATTTTCTCTTCTAATTCTACCTGATCCAAAATGCTTTTTAATTCTTCAAAGCTGCGCCCTACTTCCGTACCTTTTCCGGACATTGTTTCCAACAGCACAACGGTCTTTTGGTCGGGGGTAAGAATCTCATTCAGAAGCTGGACAATATAGGCGATTCCTGCCTCCGGACCCTGCTGTACATGACTCCCGGGATGAAAATTGTACATGGATTCCGGTAGATGGGACAGCCTTGTAAGATCATCCGCCATGGTGTTTTTCGCAAAATCCCGAAGCCCCGGGTCTTTGGCACAGGCATTTAAGGTATAAGGAGCATGGGCCAGAATATGGGCAATCCCGTGCTCCTGACTGAATGTAATATAGTTCTGCATATCTTCCAGATCCAAGGGCTTTGCTTTTCCTCCCCTGGGATTTCTGGTAAAAAACTGAAAGGTATTGGCTTTTATTTTTACTGCTTCCTTCCCCATCGCCATAAAGCCCTTGGAGGAAGATAAATGACACCCGATTCGTAACATATGTTTGATTCTCCTTTTACAATTTTTCCAATCATAGATCCCTTTTGGAACCCCGGTAAGCACTATTTTACCATAAGAGCAGGATCTGGCAAAGTAAGTTTTTTTATTTTCACATATATTATAAAATAACGACGTTTCCAAAAGCTTCCTTTCAAAAACGCCGCATTTTTATAAATTTATATCACTGCTCCCATTTGACAGAACGCCTAAACTTACCGGTCAAAAAAGATATCCAACAGCACTTCCACAATGCTGCATCCCACATCCACCGCCTCTGCAATACCTTGTTTTCTACGATTTAAAACACAAAGAGCAACGGCGCCTTCCAGGAATAAAACAGCTCCTCCTGCAGCCATCAAAAATCCTGACAGACCGTCTAATTTTAATACTGCAAGCTCCAGTATGAACAATAAAAGCCCTGCCAATAGTCCGGCTGTTGCTACTGTTTTCTTCCACATGGCCATTCCTCCCTTTTTTCTTTTCATGTACTCTCAGATTCCGAGAGTACATTTTTACTTCACTGATTACAAATATTTCTCAGAAGCTTCCGCACTAAGATGATATTGTTCCCGGATTTTTGACTGGATGATCTGATATGGGATTCCTAATCCTTTTAAAACAGAAACAGTTCCTCTGATTCCTTCTTCCCTTCCTTCTTCCCTTCCTTCTTTTCTTCCTTCTTTTCTTCCTTCTTCTCTTATTGTTTTTGCCTCATACTCCAAAACTTTGCCTCCCATAACATCTTTCACTCCTTCCCGAACCGTTTCATATTTCTTCGCTATATGCTCCAATACTCTACCGGACATATCCACAATCGTACATTTAGCATATTCACTGATTTTCCCAGCCTCCATCAAATCCTCCAGACCGGCCCGTATCCCTGCGTACTCTTTTTTCAGTATTTCCAATTCCTGCTGATCTCTCTCATATTTTTCAAACTGCTCTTCATGAGAGAAGATATAGAACGGAATTAAAAATAGCAGGTTCTTCTCAAACAGATCTTTTGCTGTGTAAGCTCTCGCCTTCATGACCGGAATATCATATCTAATGCTTCCCCCAGGAGTATTCATCTTCACTTCCAATTTTTCCGGCGCAAGTTTTTTACTCCTTAAATATAATACTGCCGAATGAGGAAATGTTACGGTAAGGACGTTCCCACTGATTTCCCCGTCATCTAGAGCAATCTGCGTATCATACTCAAAAAACCGTATCAGCATACTGTGATCCGGACTGCTCTGGCATTCCATATGATATTTCTTGGATTCCTTCCCAAGTATTTGAAAACAAGTGTCTGTAATCCGCTCCTGCATATCCCCGTCCTGCTGATTCAAGAAATGCTCATTTACAGAAAACAATATTTTCTCCTTCCCTGTATAAGTTTCTCCAAAAACTTCATTAATAACCGGAATGATCAGGCTGCTGCAGTCGTTCAATAACGTGCGGAATACATCGTCGTACGGCGTATTGCTCTGCTTTCTTTCCCCCATTATCATCCTCCTCCGATACCCTTATTGTACTTGGGGAAGCTTTATTCTATTACATCCCGTTTCATTACTTAACGATCTCTCTAACAAATTCCTCCAGATCACGGTAAATAAAATCAGGATAAACCATCTCCTCCAAGCGGGATGTCCCATAACCGCTCTCTAGAAGTACTGTCTTCATCCCAGCCCCTTTACCGCACAATAGATCGGACGCCCGGTCCCCAACCATATAAGAATACATCCGGTCGATCTGAAATCTTTCAATCGCTTTTTCAATCATCTCCGTACCAGGTTTTCTGCATTTGCATAAAACGCCATATTTCCCTATCCCCTGGGGATGATGGGGACAATAATATGCCGCGTCTATTCCTGTTTCCCTGACCAAATACCCATTGATTTCCTTTAACGCCGCTTCGGACATAAATCCCCGGGCCACTGCAGACTGATTCGTAACGCAAATTGCCAAAAATCCTTTTTGATGCAGCAATTCAATACAGTTCCTTGTATATGGGAAAATTTCCAGTTCTTTTATACTGGTTACATAACCTTTTTCCGTACAAAGCACCCCATCCCGGTCTAAAAAAATAGCAGGATGGAAGCTTTTTTTATCACTTTTTTTAATCATACTGTCACTGCTTATTATAGAGCTTATGGGAGCTTGTGAAGCAAGTTCTGATAAAAGGCGCCGGTTCTGCGCCGTGAATCTGATTATAGGGTTCCCGGAGGGGTTCCTATAATAGAGTTTATCGGAACTTGTGAAGCAAGTTCTGATAAAAGGCGCCGGTTCTGCGCCGTGA
>JAAVYA010000031.1 GCA_022790855.1 Lachnospiraceae bacterium
GTATTGGGCTGGCATCTCCCACCATAAGGCATTGTCCTGGTTGTAATGTAGGTAGAATATCAGCAACTGCACTGGTATTATTGGGCAACAAACTCTTTATATAAGACTGATCTGATGTATTGGTAAGTCGTAAAGCTATAAAATTATTACATTGTGCAAAAATTGTATCAGATACTTCACTAGGTCTTTGACTAACCACCATCAAACTGATTCCGTATTTTCTTCCTTCCTTAGCAATACGTTCAATAGACTTTTTAGATGCAGCATAGTCAACACTTCCACTTCTAGGCACGTAATTATGTGCTTCTTCACATACAATCATAAATGGAACATCATTCACTTCACTTCTCTCATGTTTCAGTTTTGAAAAATGAAAACAAAAATCAAAAATAATACGTGAAATCAAACTAATTGTAATTGATAACACCTCAAATGGTACCCCACTCAAATCAATAATACTAACATTTGCTTTATTTAAATATCCTAAAAATTGTTTTAATATTTCATCAAAATCATCGGATGTATAATCATCTCCATTTTCTTTTTGCGGTTTCATTAAAAACTCTAATCTTCGGTCATTAATTTTATTATCTAATCTGGATATAAATCTATTAAATTCCCCATTAAATGGTCCGCCTGATGCCTTTGTATCCTTTGTTTGTGATACTGGAATAAATTTTTGTTTTTTCTCAAAATAGAGCCTTTTATCTTTAATTACCTCTATTTCTCCATTATCATTAATTATCTTCGGAACCTGTTCTTCATTGGCAACCTTACTAATAACCTCATCATTCATATTGCTAATGTAATTGTACACTTCTTCTATGCTAAAATAGACAGGAGTATCATATGTGACTTTCGATAATGATGGATTATATTTTTCTTTATTCAAAATTACGGCTCGTCTAAACTGTGAAATTTGATTATGCGAATTTGCTTCATTGCTTTCAATAAAAATAGACTCCAACTCTTCACTGTTCATTAGCCAATATGGCAATTTCAACTTTTCTACATCTAGATAATTCAGTGAAAATTTTTGTTCGTCTGTTAACGTAAATGCGGATTTATATTCCGAATGAATATCAAAAATAATAATATGTGCATTTTTCTGCTGCAAAATATTTATGTTGCCTGCTTCTTGTATTCCCACTGCTTCCTGCAAAATTTTTGCGACAGTACATGACTTACCAGACCCTGTCGAGCCAACGATTCCTATATGTTTACTAAAAAAAGTATTTCCATCAATATTCAACTTAACTTCCCTATTTTGAACCAAATGACCTAATGGAAAAGAGTATTTTTTGTTATCTTGAAATATTTTATCTAATACATCTTGTCCCGCAATATCAACAGGTTCTGTTGGTGATGGCAATAATGTGCTACCCGGCGCAAAGCCATTGTCATCAATTATACCTATTGGTTCCGCTGTCATTATATATTTTTCTTTATTGTCATTGTCTGCAATAGCTTTAATCCCTTTTATAGAAGCTATCAAAGATTCATGATTCCCAATAGAAATTTGAAGATATTTTCCTATTTTCAAATTATCTTTATTCTTTTCAAAATCGTCAAACTCCATGCGCGTCGTAATCTCTAATGCAGAACTTTCTAATACTTTACCAATCATATCTCCACCTCATCTTTTATTCTTAACAAATATTCTATTTGACTAAAGCTATTCACATCTAAAATTTCCCGATTAACATCTCTTGTAGAAAATGCATCAGGTAAATGCTCCGCTATTTGAAAAATGTCATCCTGTTTATTTCTATTGATAGCATCAATACATTCTTCATTATCAGAACAAATCCTAATTTTAAACTGTATCCAGTTTTCACCAACCTTTCTTTCAGGTTTTCTAATAAACGCTTCTGGATAAAAAATACTACCTCGGTAACCTGTTTCTGCTTCCATTCCTTTCTCATATAATCTGCTTACTAATCCATCCATTTTTTCTTTGTTGTACCCTAGTATACAAATAATTGCTGGAATATGTAACTTTAGCTTACAACAATATATATCGATATAATTTTTTATAAACAGAACTATTTCTTGTTCAAAATTTTCAATTTGCGTAGGCTCAAAAACAAAACATCGCTTTCTATAATTCACATTCAAACTTTTCCCTAATTGTTTTCTTCTGCTAGTTAAGAGTTGTTTATAATTTGACAACTCTCTTGTCCATCTTGAAATAGCTGTCTTTCTTATACCTTTTAACTCTTCTAACAATTCTTTTTTTGTTATGTTTCTATCTTCGTCTTCCTTCAAAATACTTAATGATGCTATTTTCTGTATTGCATTTGGAAAAACAATGTCATTTACATCATCTTGAGAAAAACCATTTTGGCATAATAACACTTTATTTTCTTCTTCTAATCCATAATATTCTCTCCCCACAACAAAGCGAAATCTATTATTAAGGAAATCATCAATATCACACAAAACTTCCAACTCATTGGTAATGAGATACTGCCTAATTTTTTCTTTTTCCTCTTTTGTTTTTCTTTCTTTACTTACTAGATTCTTAATTTCTGGGTTTTCTATTTTCTTTATATGTGCAATGTAATCACATATATATTCTATATTTTTAGTATTCAGCATCTCATTTATTTCATTTTTTGAAACTGTTTTCTCTCCTAACTGCTCAGATGGGAAAAACGCATACAAAATAAATGAGATTTTATTTCCATCAGAATTTGTGTATGTCTTTAACATTTGCAATATAGGCTTACTTACCTTTGACCATTGAAATTTTTCAACTTCCTCATGATACTTACATTGGATAGCCGTAATGTTTTCCTCATTAATCCTATCAATATCTTCGATTATTCCTTCGATTCTTACAATTTCATTTGTTGATTTTAATATTTCATTCAATGACAAATTAAATTGATACATAAATCCTTTGATTGTTGAATCCGCTATTCTTCCCATCAATTCACCTTCTCTTGTAATCGCTTCATTTAATAATTTCAAAATGCTTCAACGCATCCTTTATCGCTTCCACTTTCTCCGCTGTCGGATGTTTCCTCGGCTGTTTCAATTCTTCTACTGCATTAGAGGCATCATACATCGGCAATCCTAACTCCCTTTTTACCTCTGCGATATATGCGGTATGTACTTTGAAGCCATACTTCGCTTCTATGTACCCATTAATCATCTTGTATGTAACTCGCTCTTTCGGCTTATACGCTTCAGCTCTTTTGGCAATATTATCAAGCGGCACTTTGCCCTCACCCTCGCCAAACTCCACCTTTACGTTGATTACGCTATCGGGTTTTTTGTGGGAAAGCATTACAACCGTCTCCACCCCCACCGTCTGCGGAAACATATCCACCGGCTGCACCCGTTGCACTTCATACCCATTCCCACACAAATACTTCAAATCCCGGGCCAGCGTCGCCGAATCACAGCTCACATAAACCACACGTCCCGGCTGCATCCTTACAATCGTCTCCAGACATCTCTCATCGCATCCTTTTCGGGGAGGATCTACCACAATCACATCCGGATGCCGCATATCCGCCCCATCCCCATCCTTCTGCGCCGAACCGTCATCGGCCTTTCCATAGAATTCAGGCAGCACCTCCTCGGCCCTGCCTGCGAAAAATTCCACGTTATCAATTCCATTCCATGATGCGTTATGCCTGGCGTTCTCAATGGCCTTCTCCACAACCTCCACGCCATAAACCTTTTTCGCTTCCCGGGCCAAAAAGAGTGAGATCGTCCCAATTCCGCAATACAGATCCCATACCGTTTCCTGCCCGGTCAGCCCCGCATACTCTAAAGCGGTACGGTACAACTTTTGCGTCTGTACCGGATTCACCTGATAAAAAGAGAGCGGTGAAATCTGATAACGGATGTCCCCAATGGAATCCGTAATATATTCCCGCCCCCACAATAAAATCAGTTCCTCACCCAGAATCACATTGGTATTCTTCTGGTTGACGTTCAATGTAATACTAACCATTCCTTTTATCCGGCATAATGCCTCCACAAGCTTCTCGGAAAAAGGAAGGCGCGTTCCATTTATTACCAAACATACCATAATCTCTTTGGAAAAAAATCCGGTGCGGATCAAAACATGCCGCACCAGGCCCTCTCCCGTAGTTTCCTCGTAAGGAGATATTCCGTACTTTTCCATAAACCGGACTACGATATCCAAAATCTGCTCATTTACCGCCGCTCCCAAACAGCACTTCCGGTTGGGAATAATGGTATGGCTGCGGCTTGCGTAAAATCCGGCTACAATCTTCCCCTCCTTATCCCTGCCAATGGGGAATTGCGCCTTATTTCGATAGAAAAAAGGCTCCTCCATGCCAATCATGGGCTCCATCACACGCTCTGCATCGGATAAACCTCCAATACGTTTTAAATTATCCAGAACCTTTTTCTCCTTAAACTCCAGTTGATCTTTATAATCCAGTGCCTGGAGCTGGCAGCCTCCACATTGCCTGTAACACTCACAGAGGGGCTTTGTCCGGTGAGGGGATGGCGTCAAAATCTCCATCAGTCTGGCATAGCCATAATGCTTTTTCATACGCATGACCTTTACCAGAACCTCGTCCCCAATCACTGCATCCTTTACAAAAAGAGTCACTCCGGCAGCCTTTCCGATTCCGGCCCCGTCAACGCCCATATCCAAAATCTTTACCTGAAGCAAATCGCCTTTTTTTAAATCATGTAAACCTTCCATCTCTTCCCCTTATACGCTTGATTTTCTAATATTTGTCTCCAGAAGACGGTTGTATCCCAACCATTCAGTACTTCCCTCGGGAGCGGAGGCAAAGAGTTCTTTCATCGTCTCCATTTTAGCATCCAGATTATCCGCAAAGCTCAACGCCATAGCCTCTGCCAGGGCAGGCTTTTTGGGGGAGCCAAATTCCAGCTCTCCGTGGTGGGACAAGATACAATGCTTTAGTTCCGCAGCCATTTTCCTGGGAAATCCGTCTATTCGGGCAATTCTTTCACTGATCATCTCCGTGCCGATGACAATATGCCCCAAAAGCTGGCCGTCGTCTGTATAATCATTGGCTGGGAAGCAGGAAAGCTCCTCCAACTTTCCAATGTCGTGAAACATAGCCGCAATCAGCAAAAGATCACGATTTAAAATCTCATACGTCTCTGCAAAATAGCTGCAAAGTTTCGTCACGCTTAACGTATGCTCCAGCAATCCTCCCACAAAGCCATGATGTACGCTTTTTGCCGCACTGTGGAATTTAAAGCGCTCTGCAAAAGCAGCATCCTTCACAAAAAAGCTCTCCGCCAGTTCCCGGAAAAAAGGATTTTTAATGCTGGCAACAAAGCCCGTCAATTCCTGGTACATCTCATCCACGTCTTTACCACTCACCGGAAGATAGTCTTTCGGCTCATATTCTCCCTCCCTGGCTCTACGTACACGCTTTACATTCATCTGCAGCGCACCTTGAAAGCTGACGATATCTCCCACAAGCTCTATATAATCCAACGTCTCAAAGTCGTCGATCCCCTGGGAATTGGGATCCCAAATCTTAGCGTCCAACGTCCCTGTCTTATCCTGCAGAATCAGGGATTCATAAGGCTTTCCATTTTTTGTCAATGCGTTTTGTTTATGCTTGCAAAGATAAATTCCCGCTACGCGCTCTCCTTCGCGCAAAGTTTCAATATATTTCATCTGTTTTCCTCCCAAAAAAATTCCTCTTACACATCAGAATTCTGCCCCTTACTGCCTCACCCCTACTGTTGCGCTGCATTCTAATTCTGCATATTCTTTCCCGTTTTGCCGAAGAACCGTCAATATCATCTGCTGCTCTGGCTCCAAAGCCTGGAGCCGTTTCGTATATTCCTCTACGGTCAAAACAGACTCCCCGTTCATGGCAATGATCACATCACCCTCCAGAAGCCCCGCGTCCATGGCAGGAGAAGGCACGTCTGTCTCTACGCTTTTAATATACACTCCTTTCGGCAAGCCGTATTCTTTTGCAATCTCATCTGTAACGGTACTTACCTTTATCCCCAGGTAGGGAATCGCTCTTCCGTTTGACAGGTCTTCAATAATCCCCTTCAGCTGGGAAATAGACAACGCCGTAATGGTATTCTGGTCGCCCTCGCTGCTGTATCCCTGCATAACGAGGCCCACTACTTCCCCGTCCAGATTGATCAGCGCACCGCTCCCCTTGCTGCTGCCCATAATGTCCGTCGTAAAAATTGTATAGGAACTGTCCCAGGCAGAAACCGTATTATCAGAAGAAGTTACGGTTCCGCACAAAATAGAATAAGTAGCCCCCAGAGGGCTCCCGATTGCAATGACTACCGTTCCCTGATTCACCGTGACAGAATTACCCGTCACCGCCACATCTATTTTCCCCAACGTCTCTTCCGGAATATCCTCCAGCGCAACGCTGATAATAGCAATCCCGGTGTTGCCGTCATATTTCTTTAAAGATGCCGGAACCTCTGTATCATTTATAAATGTAATGCTGATAGCCGCCGCATTATCAATGACCTTTCGTTCCGTTAAAATCAAGAGCTCCTTTTCCGTATCGGCAATGATAATTCCAGACGCCTGATTTTCGCTTTCATAGGCAGAATCAAACCAGTCCGTATTATTTTTCACCCCGGTCACAGTTACAATGGAGCGGTTTCCCCGCTTTCCAATGGCATACAGCTTATTCTGAATTTCCTGATAATCTTCCGCTTTCAAATCCCTTTCTATATAAACTGGTTCCGGTTGGTCAGCTTCGTCTGCTCCGTCTTGCCCCGAAGCTCCTCCATTCCCATTGGAGTTTGGCTGATCTTGTCCTCCGTCTCCCGTATTCTCCTCTTCATGTTCTGATTCATTTTGACCAGTATCGCCATCCTTCTTAGGATCCGTGTCCTCCAAACCGATACCCTCTCCATTCCATTTTTTCTGATTCTCCGGAATCCGCACCGTTTGATCCGGCTGCGGCTCTGTCAGCAGCTCCAGCTTGGGCTTCGCCACCACAAAGGCAACGCAGGACGCTACGCCAAACACAATCCCGCATAACGCAATCCACAAAAGCTTATGTAAGAGCTTTCGTTTATTGACCGGTCTCTCCTTGATCTGTTCCTTAATAAAAGAAAATTCCTCGTTATTATTATGTTCTCCCATAGGCTTCCTCCTGGAGCATCTCCGGAAACATTCCCGTATCTCTCCGACATTTGTTTTCATACACGCTCTAATGCTGATCCAAACACGCCCTAACGACATTATACGTTTTTCTTTCCTGTGTTGCAAGATTTTTATTTACCTTAAGGAGTACACATGATACAATGAGGTTGTTTTCCTTATCATATAGGAAACCGCATTTGAAACTATGAATCGCCCCATTTAAAAATCCCATAACATGCAATCACGTGCTTACCATTTAAAGAAGGAATCTATCATGAACGAAAAAGCATTACGAACGTTAGAATATAACAAAATCATTGGGCTCCTCACAGAACAGGCTGCCAGTTCTTCGGGAAAGGAATTGTGCAGACACCTTATCCCCAGCATGGATCTTGCGGCCATCCAACTGGCGCAGCGTCAGACGGCGGATGCCTTAACCCGCATTTACCGAAAAGGAGCCCCTTCCTTTGCAGGCTGCCACGATATGGGCGCCTCCTTAAAACGTCTGGAAATCGGCGGAACTTTTCATATTGAAGAATTCCTGCGCCTATGTTCCCTGTTGGAAACCGCCAAACGAGTCAAGCAGTATTCCCGGGGAGAACGTGAGGATGAACCAAAAGACTCCCTGGAGGAATTCTTTACCGGACTGGAGCCTTTGACCCCTCTTCACCAGGAGATCCAAAGATGCATTTTGTCTGAAGATGAAATTGCGGATGACGCCAGCTCAAACCTGAAAAGCATTCGCCGCTCCATCCGCTCTGTCAACGACAAAATACGCACCCAGATGAATACCATGTTAAACAGCGCCCGGAACCACCTCCAGGATGCCGTCATCACCATGCGCAACGGACGTTACTGCCTGCCGGTGAAAGCCGAATCCAAAAGCCAGGTTCCCGGCATGATCCACGACCAGTCCGCCACAGGCTCCACACTTTTTATTGAACCTATGTCTGTGGTCAAGCTGAACAACGACTTAAAAGAATTATTTTTAAAAGAGCAGGACGAAATTGAAGTTATATTGGCGGACCTAAGCAGCCAGACGGCAGAATATATTCCTGCTATTCGAGCAGATTTTGAACTTCTTACCCAACTGGATTTTATTTTTGCAAAAGCCTCCTTGGCCAAAAGCTACAATGGAACCGCGCCCGTTTTTAATCAGGATGGAATAATCCGTATCCGCAAGGGCCGCCATCCTCTTTTGGATCCGAAAAAAGTTGTGCCTATCGATATCCGTCTGGGCGAAGATTTCAATCTTCTGATCGTTACCGGACCCAACACCGGCGGAAAGACCGTTTCCTTAAAGACGGTGGGACTTTTTACGCTGATGGGTCAGGCAGGGCTTCATATCCCGGCGGCGGACCGGTCCCAGCTTGCAATTTTTGACGATGTATTTGCAGATATCGGAGACGAACAGAGCATTGAACAGAGCTTAAGTACTTTCTCTTCCCATATGACAAATATCGTTTCCATTCTGGAACATGTAACCTACAATTCCCTGGTGCTTTTCGACGAACTCTGTGCCGGCACGGATCCCACGGAGGGAGCAGCATTGGCAATTTCCATTTTATCCAGACTTCATGAAATGGGAGTGCGCACCATGGCCACCACCCATTACAGTGAACTGAAGGTATTCGCCTTGTCTGCCCCCGGCGTTGAAAATGCGTGCTGTGAATTTTCTGTGGAATCCTTAAGTCCTACCTACCGCCTGCTGATCGGCGTTCCAGGCAAAAGTAATGCCTTTGCCATCTCCGGGAAGCTGGGACTTGGGCAGGATATTATCGCAGATGCCAGAAACCGCATGGATGCAGAGGACGAGAGTTTTGAGGATTTGATTTCCAATCTGGAAGAGAACCGTATTGCCATGGAGCAGGAAAAACTTACGATCCAGCAGTACAAGGATGAAATTGAATCATTAAAGCAAAAACTGGAACAAAAACAGGCCCGCCTGGACAGCCAAAGAGAGAAAATATTGCGCCAGGCCAATGAAGAAGCCCACGCCATCCTGCGGGAGGCAAAAGAAGTGGCAGATGAAACCATTAAAAATTTCCATAAATTCGGCAAGGGCAATATTTCCGCCAAGGAAATGGAACAGGAGCGGGACAGGCTCAGGGCCAAAATGAACAAGGCAGAAAAAGGTATGGCCCTGAAGCAGGAAGCCGCTCCCGAAAATCACAAAATCCCCAAAAAGCTCCGGATTGGAGACTCGGTCAAGGTACTCAGCCTGAATCTGAAGGGAACGGTTCATACCCTTCCCAACGAAAAGGGCGACCTTTACGTGCAAATGGGTATTCTGCGTTCTTTGGTGAATATCAAAGATCTGGTGCTTTTGGAAGAACCGTCGCCTTTTAAGAGTAAATCAAAAGGAACTGGCTCCGGCAAGCTGAAAATGTCCAAATCCTTAAGCGTTTCTACTGAAATCAACCTAATCGGCAAGACAACGGACGAAGCCGTGGCGCTGCTGGACAAATATTTGGACGACGCCTATCTGGCTCACATGCCTTCCGTGCGGGTGGTACACGGCAAAGGCACCGGCGCCCTGCGCAAAGCCGTCCACAGCCATCTGAAACGCTTGAAATATGTAAAATCCTTCCGGTTGGGAGAATTTGGTGAAGGAGATTCCGGCGTTACCATCGTAGAATTCAAATAAAATTCCAGCACAATAACCATCCCCTGGAAAGGAGGCCCTTCTTTATGGCAGCAAAACAAAAAATATTGATCGTAGACGATGATGTAAATATAGCGGAACTGATTTCCCTGTACCTGACAAAGGAATGCTATGACACGAAAATGGTACACGACGGTGAGGAGGCATTGCAGGTCTTTGAGCAATATCATCCCAATCTGCTCCTTTTGGACCTCATGCTTCCTGGCATCGACGGCTACCAGGTATGCCGGGAGCTGCGGGCCAAATCCAATGTGCCCATCATTATGCTATCCGCAAAAGGCGAGATTTTTGACAAGGTTCTGGGCCTGGAGCTGGGAGCCGATGATTATATTATGAAACCCTTTGATTCCAAAGAGCTGGTAGCCCGGGTAAAAGCCGTACTGCGCCGTTATCAGCCTGTGAAACAGGAGCCTGTCTCCCCCAACATCAAATGTGTGGAATACCCGGATTTAATTGTGAACCAAACGAATTATTCCGTTATTTATCAGGGACGCACCATAGATATGCCTCCGAAGGAATTAGAGCTTTTATATTTTCTTGCCTCCTCTCCGAACCAGGTATTTACCAGGGAACAGCTTCTGGACCATATCTGGGGCTATGAATACATCGGAGATACCCGGACCGTAGACGTCCATGTAAAGCGGCTCCGGGAAAAAATCAAGGATCATGCATCCTGGAGTCTGGCCACCGTATGGGGCATCGGGTATAAATTTGAGGTGAAATCGTGAGACGCACACTTTACCTAAAACTTCTGGCTGGTTATGTGGCCTTCGGTATTTTAGGATTTTTGACTATCACCACTTTTACGACCAGACACACTTATCGCTACATGCGGGAACAGGAGGCAGACAGCCTTTACCGGGAGGCCAAGTCCATTGCTTCTAACTACGCCTCCAATTACTATCTAAGCACTATGACCTTAAAGGATGTACAGGGACATCTTGCTTCTATGTCCGCTTACCTAGATACTCCTATCTGGATCGTCAGCCCCCAGGGAACGATATTAATTGATTCCCAGGGAACGCCGGATAACGCATCAACACAGATAGACGGCTTTGGCATCAGCAGCTTTGGCTCCCGCTATTATCAAACGGGTAGATTTTTTGATACCCTGCCCCAGGATTCTCTGACCGTATACGCCCCCATTATCATCAATTACAAGGTACGGGGCTATGTATTCATTCATAAACCATTGACGGATATTTCCCGGTATGGAGATGGTTTTTTGAATATCGCTTATAAAACACTGGCAATCATTTTTCTGTGCGCTTTTGTTGTCCTGGGACTTTTTACATGGACGGTATACCTTCCAATCCGAAAAATCACAAAGGCTGCAGATGCTTATTCGTCCGGAAATTTCGATACCAGAATCAACCTTCGCTCCAACGATGAGATCGGTTATATGGCCGCCTCCCTGAATTATATGGCTTCCGAATTAAATACACTGGAAGAAGATCAGCGAAAATTCGTTGCGAACATTTCCCATGATTTCCGCTCCCCTCTTACTTCCATTAAGGGATATATCGAAGCCATTATGGATGGAACAATTCCTCACGAAATGCAAGACCGTTACCTGAACATCATCCTGGTAGAGACAGAACGCCTGAACAAGCTTACCGAAAGTATGCTGGAACTGAATAAATACGGCTCCCATGGCGCCATGCTGGACGTCTCCGATTTTGACATTAATCACATTATTAAAATGACGGTCCAATCCTTCGAAGGAACCTGCACCAGGAAAAAAATTTCTTTTGCCCTGATCCTAACTGGACAGGAACTATTTGTGACTGCTGATATGAGTAAAATCCAACAAGTGTTGTACAACTTGATTGATAACGCTATCAAGTTCAGCCACGCGGACTCCTCGATTACCATAGAGACAACGGAACGAAACGATAAGGTCTTTGTCTCCGTAAAAGATACCGGCAGCGGCATCCCCAAGGAAAGTCTGAAAAAAATCTGGGAACGATTTTATAAAACAGATTCTTCAAGAGGAAAAGATAAGACCGGAACCGGCCTGGGCCTATCCATCGTAAAAGAAATCATTCAGGCCCATAACGAAAATATTAATGTGATTAGCACCCAAGACGTGGGTACAGAATTTATTTTTACCCTGCCTTTGGCAAAAGTAAAATGAGGATCGTTGTCGTAACTAGAAACGCCATATTGTAACTTGATCAAGCCAAAAGCTGCTTCAGGAAAGAATCGAATATAGCAAAATTACATATCTCCTGCTGTCTCTTATATTCGCCCTTTCCTGAGGCAGCTTTTGGTTTCCATTCCGTATATATCATCTTAAGGCACCTCGCGCAATTCTCACTCCGCCAATCAGCACCGGGATTTGCCCCCGGGATTCCTGTATCGTTTCGGAACTTCGATTGGCCGTCAGCTTTTCATCCAGTATTTCGGCAAAGTTGTTACTGCCTTTGGCTCTCGGTTTGTAGGTTCGGCTATTTCCATACACGTGATAATAGATGCTTCCTATTTCTCTGACCTTCATATCTCATCCCTCCAGACTTTGTATATGAAAACCCTTTTGCTATCTATTTTTACCAGAGACTCTCATCTGTCTGTATTTTACAGGCAAATATCAATCACGCCTCCGGCCGTATCACCCGCTCCTCCCGGCATCACCGCCGCTCCATTGCTGCCTGTTTCTATGCCTTCCAATGCCCCCGGTTCAATCCCCATGGCAAATGCAGCGCCTATCATTCCCTCCATACCTGCTTCCATCTGAAGGGCCGCTTCTTCCTGGCTCATTTCCAATTCCAGCTTCTGCAGCTGCAGATCACTCAAATCACAAACGCCGGTACTGGAAACCGTTCCCTGTTCTTTCTGATTCTGTGCACTCTTATTCTTATATTCTTCATCTGCCTGATCCATCTTGATACGCTCCAGTTGACGATGCATCCGCCGTTTTCGCTCCAATGCCATCTTCCGCTGTTGATAGCGCATTTCCTTTTGCAGACGTTCCATGCCCCCTTTGCCCTCTTCTTGGGCAGCCTTTTCATTTTTTCTCTGCTCCTGCTCCTCCTTGCTTAAATGCCGCACCTTTAATTTGGCACACTGTACCATTCTTCTGGCATGAACGATTGCTGTGTTCAGCTCGCTCTCATTGTACATCCCGCATCCCTTACATTTTAACAGGCTTACCAGCTTGCTTTTTGCAGAACTGAGCACCATGCCGGCGCCTTGGGACTTGGATGCCCGCATCAAGGCGGAACGGATTTCCCTGGAATTATAATTCAATTTCTTTTTTCTCATATTAGAATTTGACTTTAACTTCTGATATGATGTTACTTTTGATGTTTTATAATCCGACGCCTTTCTGTCAAAAGACGCCCCGGATGTTGGATAACCTGTTACTTTCATGCTTTTCCACTCCCTGAAATTCTTCCGCGAATCCTTTCGCTGCATTCTCTGTCATATCACTCTTATAAAAGATATCGTCACATCCGGGGCAAAAACTTATATTTTTCTTATTATTTTTTATTTACCATCTAATTTACAGAATATTTCTATTACATTTTGTGAGGCTCCATTCCTGCATAAGCATCCGATCGGGGCAGCCAATCCAAAAACAGAGGAAGCTCCAGATCCCAAAAGGCCCACTCATGCTCATACTCTGGTTTTTCATCGTAGCGGTGTATTACGTTTTTCTCATCCAGATACTTATGAAACCTGGATACCGCCTCATACAGGAAATCTTTTTTTCCAATACATAAAAATATCTCTGGAAAGACCTTCGCCTCCGCCAAGTCAGCCTCCAGCAGTTTGCGCAGATCCATAGTAGGCGGAAGGGTATGCCCCAGCCGCTCCTCCTCATAGCCGGACAGCTCAACTGCAGGAGAAAACGCCCCGATAGCACGATAAGACTCTGGGTGGGCCAAGCCGTGAGCCAATGTCCCGTAACCGCCCATGGACAACCCTGCCAGGTAAGTATCTTCCGGTCTGTCCGAAACAGGGAAATTAGCCAAAATAAATTCCGGCAGCTCTTTCTCCACGAAATCAAAATACCTCTCTCCGTATTCTGCGTTCATATAAGCTTTATTTCCCACGGAACAGGTGACAGCCGCAATCCTGCGTTCTTCCACATACCGTTCCATAGAAGTATAACGGCTCCAACACAGATAATCATTTCCGTGACCGTGGAGCAGATATAACACCGGGTATTTAGACTGGATTATATGTGTCAATTTCTGGGGCTGTTCCATATCACATGGACTTAAGCTCGGAAGTATAACCTGGATATCTACCGGAAATCCCAGGGAATACGAGAAAAAGTTACATTGGATTCTTGCCATTTTTGTTACCTCCTGTTTGTACATCTGTTTATTATAGTTGCATGTCTTTTATTCCAACCCCTCAAACATTTCCCCTAATGTCATTTTAATATGAGGAAATTCCCAATGATCGTATTCACATTGTTATTCACCATTCCATGGCGATAATCCGGGGATGGTGACATATCATATATCATTCCGTTTATTTTTTCCTCTTTTCCAGTTTCCCCTTCCAACATTGGCATAGTATCATATCCTTCCTTACTCTTCCCCATCTGATGCCTGAACTTCCCTGATCATCCGCAAATTACCGGTAACAGCCGCCGTAACCGGATGTTCTTTGCCCAATATTCTTTCACTGATGGACAATGCTTTTTGATACAGCATCTCTGCATCCTGATATTGTTCCTGCTCCAGGTACAAATTAGCCAGATTATTATAGATGCCTGCAGTATCCGGATGATTTTCTCCCAACATGCTTTCCCTGATAGACAATGCCTTTTTGTATAATTTCTCTGCTTCTTGATATCTCTTCCATTTCTTATATAAGACTGCCAGGTTATTATAGCTGCTTGCGGTCACAGGATGGTTCTCTCCCAATACTTTTTCCTCAATACTCAGCGCTTTCTTTAAAAACCTTTCTGCTTCCGCATATTTTCCCTGTACTTCATACAGGTTGGCCAGATTATTATAGCTGCTTGCGGTATCTGGATGATTCTCTCCTAACATTCTTTCTTTGATAACCAATGCTTTCTGGTATAATTCCTCTGCTTCTTGATATCTTCCCTGTTCTCTGCACAAAATAGCCAGATTGTTATAGCTTCTGGCGGTATCAAGATGATTCTCTCCCAGCAGATTTTCTTTAATAGACAATGATTTTTGAAACAATTCCTCCGCTTCCTGGTATCTTCCCTGTTCTCTGTATAAATTCGCCAGATTATTATAACTGCTGGCAGTATCCCGATGATCCTCTCCCAGTAACCGCTCTCTTATTGTGAGCGCTTTTTGGTATAATTGTTCTGCTTCCTGATACCGTCCTTGCTCTTTGTATATAATGGCCAGATTGTTATAACTTCCCACTGTATCCGGATGATTCTCTCCCAGCGCTCTTTCTTTGATAGACAATGCTTTTTGGTAGAACTCCCCTGCCTCTTGATATCTTCCTTGCCGGTCGCGCAAATCTGCCAGATCCGTATAGGTGTCTGCTATGTCCGGATGATTCTCTTCCAATGCCCTTTCTCTTATGGACAATGCTTTCTCATACTGTTCTTTAGCTCTTTCATACTCTCCCTGCCACTTAAATACCCTGGCCAATTCATCGCATACATCCGCCAGTTCCAAATGCTCCTTCCCTAAATAGCTTTCACGGATTCCCATGGCTTTCCATAGCAACCCTTCACTCTCTTCCAGAAAGCCGTTCTTTGCCGCTTCCCTGGCTTGCCGCACCATATCATAAGATTCCCTTACTTTTTCTCTTGCTCCTTCCTTTGTTTCCCCCTTCTCCTTGTCCAGGAAAAAAAGTTCCTCCCGTCTTTCCTTTTTAGATTCTTCCTCACAAAAGAGAACACGAAGCTTCAAAAAAGAGTAAAAATCATATGCTTCCATTGACAATCTGTCGTCTCCATATGGCGTGATCAGAAAAATTAAATTTTTCTCTAAACCGGCCAACATATCTCTGCTGAAATTTAAACGCCTGAAATCATCTTCCTCCA
The DNA here is from genome assembly GCA_022790855.1 of Lachnospiraceae bacterium. Lineage (GTDB taxonomy): Bacteria > Bacillota > Clostridia > Lachnospirales > Lachnospiraceae > 14-2. The sequence goes on from JAAVYA010000031.1 coordinate 15,772, forward strand.
AAAATGCCAGTTGAAAATTTGCAATCAAAAAAGTCCTGCATTCCGGCTTGCTTTCCACCCATTTCTGCAAATCCAAAAAAGTATATCCTCCGGGATGCTGCCTATAATCATAAATCCCAACATTTCCCCGTTGATACACACTCACAATTTCTCTTTGCAGCTCCTCTGGGGCAACCGCCAAAAACAAGCCCTGGTGGGAATGATTCATGATCCACCCCAGTGTAAGATACCCTTCCTGATTATTCTGCGACATCTTGAATCAACCTCTGATCTTTGAAAAAGCGAATCACCAGCGGATGGACATTATGCCACCGCTTCCCGTTATATTCCAGCACCACGGAAGCCTGAAGCATTTTCAGCAGCATTTCTTTATTTTCAATGCGCTCCTTATTCCCTCGATAGATATTAATCAAAAAATCGTATTCCTTTTCCTCAATCCTTCTGGTCAAAGACGTCTTTAGCTCTTCCAATGCCCGCTGTGCATCCTCCCGGGAAATCGTTTCACTGTTCCTTCGCTCCGCCCGCTTCGCCGACGCATTGATTCCGTGGAACAAATCCCGCAAAGAGCCTCCTGTATCGTGAATCAGCTCTTCCAATACGCCGGGTTCAAACAAATCCAGGCTGGTACGTTTCTCCACAATCTCCCGTATCACCTGAATTCCCTCCGAAAAAGGTGTGCCTTCTATGGTTTCTATTTTAATCATAGGCAGTGTCTTTGTAATAAAATAGCTTTCCATTGCGGAGAATCTTGCATCGTAGGAAAGCCCAATGGGAAATGTATAAATCACCGGAAAAGGCATTCCAGAAAGGACTGCCGCATATTGATAAAACACCCTCCAGGCGTCCTCCGGATTTAACTTATCCAAATCTTCAAAAATAAGAATCGGCTGCTTTCCCCCGGTTTTCCTAGCTATTTCTTCTGATAACCGTTTCATTAACAGCATCCACTCGCTGGATCTTGTACTTATTTTTCTCCGGTATTCCTTCCTTGTCTCCTCATTAAATTTTAAATCCGCCTTCATTTTTACAAACAGCTCTAATAGATTTTTTAAAATCCCCGGCGTCTTGGCGGAGGCTCCCCCCTGAACTGAGACCGTTCCCACCTCTTGGCATATCACCGTCTCCGTCCCCTCTTTCCAAAAACTCAGAATATCCGTCAAAAGCATTCCCGGAAGCTGACATTGCAGTTCCCTTGCAATTTCCAGCAATGCCTCTCCCATCAAAATAAAAAGATCGGAATATACAAGGTTAAATAAATCCAAATCCACGCTGCATGCCACAGTCCTCACCTGGAACCCATCTTCCATAAGCCGCTGGGACATCCGGTTCAGCTCCGTACTCTTTCCACAGCCTTTATGTCCCAGAAGCAAAAATGAATGGCCGCCGGAGGTCTCTTTGCAAATATCTAAAATATCCTCAATCGGAGAACTATATCGATCACTCATACGATATTCCATTGTATCACTGCAATAAAATTCCGCCATCTGGTCCATATGCAGCGGCTCTGGTGAAAATGCATTGAGCATTTCTGATATTCGTTGTGCATACTTCATGGAAAATCTCCTCCTGTCTTACCTCTTCTTTGTCAATTATAACGTATGCTTTCCCTGTTGGCAAATCCTTTTATTTTTCTGTGAATCATCTCCCTCCAACGCCCACGCGCCAAAGCCTTTGCCCCAGCCTGCTTACTATTTCATTGGTAATCGTACCTCCCGCCTCTGCCAGTTCATAAGCCGTAATTTCTTCGTCCCCGGATATCCCGATCAGTACCGCGATGTCCCCGGCCGCCGCTTCCGGAATCTCTGTTACATCTACCAATGTCTGGTCCATGCAGATTCTTCCCAAAATCCGGGCCCGTTTTCCTCGAATCAGAACGCTGCCTCCTCCGCAGGAGAGCGCACGGGGCAGCCCGTCCCCATAACCGATCGTAAGAGCTGCAATACGCATGGGACGTTTCGCGACAAAAGCCAGGCCATAGCCTGCTGCTTCTCCAGATCCAAGCTCCCTTACGGAAGCAACCCTTGCCTTCAACGACAATACCGGCGTAAGACGGATGCCGGAGCCGTCATAATCTTCCCTGGCGCTGTGGAGGCCATACAAGGCAATTCCCACTCTGGCATAATCACCTGCCAGATGCGGGTAATTCAGTACCCCATAGCTGGCCATAAGATGTACTTTGGGACAAGAAAATCCTTCTTCTTCCCATTTTTTCACAATCCGGTAAAATTCATTTACCTGTTTTTGGGTGAACTCCACATCCTTCGGTTCATTGGTATCATCTGCACATAAATGGGTAAAGGCTCCCCGGATATTAAGATTTTTCAAATGACAAATCTCCATCAGCCGTTCTTCATGGTCGCTCCGTTCTCCCAGACGACGCATTCCCGTATCAATCCCCACATGGACGCATACCCGCTTCCCATACTGGTTTAATAATAACGCATAATCATAATCTACCACCGTCTGGGTCAGGCAGTACCGATGCAGCAGAGGAAATTCTTTGGGATGGGTATAACCAAGAACCAAAATCTCTCCCTGAACCCCATGTTTCCGCAGCGAAACTCCTTCTGCAACACAGGCTACGCAAAATGCATCCATGCCCATGCGGTTCAGTTCTTTGGCTACCAGAACCGCGCCATGCCCGTAGGCATCCGCTTTTACGGCAGGCATCAGCTGGCAGTTTTCAGGCAGCAGAGAGCTGAGAGCTTTCACATTCTGCCTCAAGGCCGCTTTATCCACCTCAATCCACGCCCGTGCCTTAGGGAACAGGTCTCCTTGGCGGCTTTTTCTTTTTTTCCTTTTATATCCATGCCCAAAGAACCGCTGGATAAAAAACGCAGCCAACCATGCGCCCCCACCGGATATCAGCAGCACAATACCATAAAACAGCAGGCTGTTTTTCAGGATTTCCTTGCCAAAAGGCAATCCCCGTACAACTACAATCACCCCTGGATGCAAAAGATACATCCAAGTGGCTGCCGTCCTGTATAATGGAGGTATTTCCCATGTCACTTTCAATAATATTTGATACAAAAAGAACGCACAGAGCGGAAGCGCCAGATACATGCTGTCATGCCGCTGCCACTCCAAATAACGCAGTAAAAATCCCTCAATCGTCATAGAAAACAGGGAAATCACAAGCCCTGCCATATCTCCCGTTATCTTCTGATAAGACGGCGCCATTTTCGTCCTGTCATCCTCCCTGTAAGCCACCGCTCCCATCCATAGAAACAATGGAGCAAAAAATAACCCATTCCTAGTATATCCAAACAATACTTGAAAACACCATTGATAAGCAGCGGATACGCCCGGAATCTGACTGGCCAATCCCCAATAGCTGTCCCCCAAAAGTCCAAGAAGATACAAAAGGCTTACAATGACGCCTGTCATTTTTACAGAACAAAACCGTCTCAAAGCCATCAACAGCAAAATTCCCAGGATTAACCCCGGAAAATACCAGAGATGATAAAATGTTCCGTCAACCAGCAGCATACGAAGCACGGTCCCAAACGTCATTTCTTTGTAATGTCCTGCATATATCCCAAGGGGAAGATAGAGCAGTACAGCGATACCGTACAGTAACGCCGCCTTCCGCAAATAACGCCAAAGGGAGGCCGTATTTTTACCGTCTTTCCGAAAATAATCGGACAGCACGAATTGCCCTGTCACCATGAAAAAGAAGGGCACGGCCACCCTGGCCACAATCCGGGTTACAAAAAAGTCTCCTTCCGGCGAAATAGTCTCCAAGGGTGATGTATGAATGGCCACTACCAGACACGCCGCCACAACCCGGAATAAATCAAGCCCGCCGAAGTTCTTTTTTGCTTCCATGCACACCCCTCCATTCTGTGATAATAAATCCCTCCACGTTATCGCCGGAAATCCAACAAGGGAACTCCTCCGGCAAAGATACCAGCGTCTCCTTCCCTTTTCGTGCTTCCTGCCAAAAGACCACGGCTTCCAGACCGTTTTCCTCATAACGATACGGTTTCTCATAGGAATACGCCTGCAAAAAATCCACATACTCTTCCAGGGTCAGTCCCTCTTCCTTTAAGATCATTGCATGGGGAACTCCCACATACCGGAAATGCCATGGCTCATGGCCAATCCCGGTTATCATCTCTTTCCCTGCGGGATACCGTTCTATAAATCCATAATCAGCAGCATATGTTCGGAACTTGTCACAGATTCCTTCATATGGAAATTCTGGGCAAATAAAGTCAATTTCTTCTTTTTTCAGCCCCAAATCTATGGCAAGCCCTGTCTCATGCTCACTATGTCCGGGAACTGCAACAAATTTCTTCGTAAACTCCAATCCGTTTTCTGCAATCGAATCATCCCAAATCTTTTGTTGTTCCTTGTGGGAACGCCAGCCGCTGACCAATACAATTTGTTCCGCAGCTCCAATTTTTTTCAGTAACTCCCACAAAAGCAGCCCAGCCTGCCGTTTCAATAAAACACCTGTCTTTCCTACAGAAATCAATTTTTCCTCTCCCGGTCCGCAGACCTTATGCTCCCCATTGACTAAAATCAGATTTCCGCCATAAATGTTTTCCTGACTCAAATATACTTTTTTCATTCTTTCACCGCCAATCGAATCATCCGGTCCAAAAGCTCCGGAAACTCCACTCCAGCCGCTCTCATCATTCCCGGATAACGGCTATGCTCCGTAAACCCTGGAATTGTGTTGATTTCATTAAAAATAATGTTTCCTTCCGGTGTAAGAAACATGTCCACCCGTGCAAACACAGCGCATCCAAGCGCCCGATATAATGTCTTCGCCGTTTCCTTGATACGACAGGATACCTCCGGTTCCACCCGGGCCGGAACATGGATCGAGGAGGTTTCTAAAGAATATTTTTCTTTAAAATCAAAAAACCCCTGGGATAACTGAATTTCATCCACTTCCCCCACCGTCAGGTCATCACAGCCTAAAACAGCACACCCCACTTCAAAGCCCTCAATACCCTCCTCCAATACCGCGTGATCATCATATTGAAATGCAAGGGCAAGAGCCTCCCATAGCTTGTCTTCCTCCGTCACCTTTGTGATACCAAAGGAAGAACCTGCCCGCAAAGGCTTGACAAATACCGGATATCCCACTTTTTTGCAAAACTCCAATACCTGTTTCATTCTGCTCCCAGCAGGACTCCATGTGTCTTTGTTATCATCTGCTTTTAACACAATGGACTCTGGCACGGCAATGCCAAAGGCACGGGCTAATTTGTGAGCCCGCTCCTTATCCATACAGAGAGCGGAAGCCAAAACTCCGCATCCTACCAAGGGAATTCCAGCCATTTCTATCATCCCTTGTATCGTTCCGTCCTCTCCAAACTTTCCGTGCATGACCGGAAGGGCTGCATCCACCAGGATCCGCTTTACTTCCCCTTTTTCCAGAAGAAGCAGCCCCCGTCCATGGGAATTGGGGGATAAGACTGCCGGAACACAATCCGTCTCATTCAGCCAGCAATCTTTTCCGATTTTTTCCGGGTCTCCCCGAAAACAATACCATTCTCCTGTCTTCGAAATTCCTACCAGAACAGGTTGGTATAATTCTGTATTCAGACTGCGAACGACTGCTTCCGCTGATTCCAGGGACACATGATATTCGGAAGAACATCCTCCGAAAAATATTGCGATATTTAATTTTTTCATTTCTCTTTTCCTCCTGTCTAAAGAAATGGTCTTTCCTATAAGATAAAAAATCACCTTGCTTTGATACATTTACTGTACCAAAACAAGGTGACTTATGTTTGCGGTTTCCCTATGGATTCTTTGACCTTTTTCTCATGAAAATCATACGATTTTCTTACAATCTATGATACCATACTTTATCTCTGCTCAAATCTCTTCCACCTTACATCTATGCTCTTTTGTTTTTTTATTATAGCTGATCCCCACTGCTAAAACTCTTCCCGTATACCTTTGTTTCTCGCCCAGTTTCCCTTGAAACCGTAAAGCATACTGTTTCTCCTTAATTTGTGAAATAGCCTTCTCTGGTATTTCTGGAGAAGCAATTTTGCGAAACTGAAAAATCTCATCTGCCTTCACAGCTCTGCCAAAAAATGCGCCAATCATATTAGCCATAACACTTTTGCCGAAACGTCTTGGCCTGGTGATACAAAAAAACGGTCTGTCTTTCCCAAAGCCGGAATAAGTTCGGCAAGCAATTCCGTCTTATCCACAAAAAATTTCTCAGACGCTGCTGCCCGATATGCTTCAAAGGGGTATCTGCTATTCAAAAACATCCCCATATCTTTCATTCCTTCTAGCTTTTAAAAGTAATATCCACTGGAAGCAATACCCGAAACTCCACCTGCTCATCCCCGCTTTGAGCCCGAATACTGCCCCCATGAAGTTCTACAATCTCTTTAGAGATCGCAAGCCCCAGCCCGGCACCTCCGGTAGCAGAAGACCTGGAAGCATCCACCCGGAAAAACTGTTCAAAAATCCGGGCCAGCTTCTCCTTTGGAATTGTTTTTCCATGATTCCGAAAACAGATTTCCACCTGCTCTTCTAAAGGACGCATAGAAACCAAAATCTCCGTCCCGCTGTAGCTATAATTGACCGCATTCCGAATTAAGTTGTCAAACACCCTCTCCATTTTATCCCGGTCGCAGAAAAATTCTACACCAGGAGCAATCTCACGCCGCCAGGTCAGATCCTTTTCCGCCAGAATCGGCTCAAATTCACTGGTCATTTGTTCCAGCATTCTGCTTAGATTCGTACGCTCTGGTTCCAATGTCAAGGACGTCAGATTAAACCGTGTAATATCAAAAAATTCATTGATCAAATCTTCCAGCCGTTCCGCTTTCCGAAGGGCGATTCCCGTATACTTTGCCCGGATTTGGGGTGAAATCTGAGGCTCTTCTACAAGAAGCGTCAAATAGCCAATCACACTGGTCAATGGTGTTTTCAAGTCATGAGCCAAATAAACAATCAGATCATTCTTTCGCTGTTCCGCTTCCTTGGCCAGCACGGCATTGCGGAACGCCTGCTCCCTGGTTAGATTCATCTGATCCTGTACGCTTTTAATTCCCTCCGGCAAGAGAATCGGATGTCCGTCAGGAACCGCCAGACGCTGGGACGCCTCCACAATCGCTTCCAAATACCTAAGCGGTTTGGACATATAATAATAAGTAATTATGATCCAGCCAACAATAGAAATAATGCCGCATACCAATAAAATATATTCTCTTATCCAATGCAATATCTGGTAAATCGGATTGTCCCAACTCCAGGAGAAGGAAGCAGCTACTTGCCAGCTGATCCACATAAATACCAAAAAACCCATAAAAAAGCTAAAGACAGACAGAAAATACCGAAATAAAATGCCCATAGCCAGCCTGCTTTTATAGAAACCTTTTCTTCTTTGAGATCTCTCGCTTTCCTTATTCAATGGTGTAACCCACCCCCCAGATCGTTTTAATGATTTTCGGTTTTCTGGGCGGCTCTTTCAGCTTCTCCCGCAGCCTGGCAATATGGGCCATGACTGTATTATTGTTATCCAGATATTTTTCGCCCCAGACCGTTTCAAATAACTCCTCCGATGACACCACCGTTCCTCTGTGGCTGCAAAGATACCACAAAATATTAAATTCTATGGGAGTCAATGCCAGCTCCCTGCCATTGTGGGTACATTTGTGGGTGCTTTTGGAAATATGAAGTCCCTTTATCTCAACGGTATCCGTTTCCTTCGGAGACGTCTCCGGACGGTCATATCTCATATAACGTCGTAATTGGGTCTTTACCCGGGCAATCAGCTCTAAAGGATTGAAAGGCTTCGTCACATAATCATCTGCTCCCAGGGTAAGCCCCATTATTTTATCCATATCCTCCACCTTTGCAGTCAACATGATAATCGGATACAGATGCTCTTCCCGTATGCGCTGACATAGTAAAAAACCATCCATATCCGGAAGCATGACATCCAATATGGCCATATCCAGTTCCTGCTCCCTCGTGCAGGCCAACGCTTCTTTTGCACTGTAAAATTTAAACACCTGGTATCCCTCATTTTTCAAGCATACTTCCACCAGGTCCGCAATTTCTTTCTCATCGTCTACAATCAAAACTTTCTCATTCATCCTTGCTGCTCCATCCTGTTTCTGCCTCCGTTAGGTTATTTGTAATCATATCATAAGGATATCGTAGGCGCAAGCTTCCCAAAACAGATCAACCAGCAAAATTTTCATAAAAATTTAAACTTTATTTTACCTTTTTTCTGTGGACATCATCATGAAATGGTATTATGATTAGTTCATCCTAGTATGAATGCGAGTAGAAAATAATGACATCAAAAAAAAGACGACAACGACAAAAGATGATCCGAGGAAGTATCCGCGCCGTTTTCTGCCTGGCTTCTCTTGCCCTGCTGGCTGGGTTTATCCACTTAGCCTCCAAAGCCTTCATTGGACAAGCTACCTCCGATGAAGCTCCCAAAGCAAATGATTCCAGCAACAGCCATATTTCTGGTTCTTCTATTATGAAAAAGGCAACAGATACCCCTGCTTCGGCTCCTGCCTCCGGCAAGCCTGTGACCATATGCTTGGACGCCGGGCATGGCGGAAAAGACGCGGGATCGGAAAACGGCTCCCGCCTAGAGAAAGATGACACATTGAAGCTGACCCTTGCGATTTCTTCTTATCTGAAAGAGCTGGGCATCGATGTAGTACTTACCCGCTCCGACGATACATTTCTGGAGCTCTCCCAACGTTGTGACATAGCCAACAATGCAAATGCAGCGTATTTTGTGTCCATCCACCGAAACAAAGGGAACGGAGAGGGCGTGGAGACTTGGATTTACAGTAAAGCTGACAAAGAGACCGGAAGCCTTGCCACAAATATTATGGATTATCTGGCAAAAACTGAGCTGCAGCGGAACCGTGGCGTAAAGCGCGGTATGCAAGAAAGCTCTTCCAAGGACTACTACTTGAACAGCCATTCCAATATGCCCGTCTGCATTGTAGAAATGGGCTTTATTGACGACAACACCGACAATGAGCTGTTCGATAAAAACATGGATGCGTATGCCAAAGCCATTGGTGACGCTATTCTGGCTACCTGCGATGAATACAAAGGAACTACCGGCGGAAAGCTGCCGGGAGAGAAGACAGAAGCTTCCAGCAAAGATAACTCAAAAGAAGAACAGCCCAAAGAAGGGGAAGAAGGTCAACAGGAACCAGAGGAGCCAGAGAGCACCTCTCACACTTTGAATAACACTCCCATCGAGGATCTGGCTTCTTTGGACAATACTACCCAGGACTGGGGTCCCGGCTCTGATGCTGATGAATTGAACCGCCCCTACTCCGCTCTGTCTTATCAGGAAAAATATGAAAAACTCAACGGACATTTTATTGTTCCGGATACCGGGGACCAGAAGCTTATTTATCTTACCATTGATGAAGGATATGAATACGGATGCACTCCCTCAATCTTGGATACACTGAAAGAAAAGAACGTGAAAGCAGTATTTTTTGTGACAAAATCTTATGCCAAGGACCAGCCGGATTTGGTGAAACGAATGATTGATGAGGGACATACCGTAGGTAACCATAGTGTCACTCACCCTGCAGACGGCCTCCCCTCCAAATCCATCGAGCAGCAGCAAGTGGAAGTCAATGATAATCATGCTTATATCAAAGAAAACTTCGGCTATGAAATGCACCTGTTCCGTTATCCAGCAGGCAAATTCAGCGACCAGTCCCTGGCCGTTGTCAATAACTGCAACTACAAAAGCGTATTCTGGAGCTTCGCTTATCTGGACTATGATGTAAATAATCAACCGGATCCCGCCGAATCTCTGAATAAATTAATTTCCAAGCTGCACACCGGAGGCATCTTCCTGCTCCATGCGGAATCCACCACCAACACCCAGATTCTGGGAGACTTTATTGACCAGGCCCGGGCGGCAGGATACGAATTTGCACTGTTTGACTAAAGCAGCAGCTCCGAGATGTCATTTTTCTCGGAGCTGTTTTTCATTTCTTTTGCCGTTTTTTATATTTTTATCTTTCTTTTCCATTTACCAGTTCGATACCTCACATATCCGATCAAAAGAGAACCAAGCCAGCCCACCGGGGTTGCCCACCAAATCCCTCCATATCCCCAGAGCCAGGAAAAGAGAAACGCCAAAAAACTGCGGGCCGCAATCTCCATAATGCTCATCCAAACCGTAGGCGTTACGTCCCCCGCGCTGCGAAGAAAATTCTGAAACACAAACACCAGCCCCAAAAACAGAATCCCCCAATGCCGCAGCACAGCAGACATACCATTATACGTACAGTTCGCCAGGGTTCCCAAAAACATAATCACCAAATATATATGAGCTCCTTTTCCAACTACAACAGAATCTACCATATTGTAAATCTGCTGAAAAAGCTTCCTATTCTCGCTGTTACGCATTGATATACTCATCAAACTTTTTAAATTTTACCATTTCCCGGTCAATCATTTCTTTATTTGCCATAATCTTCGGGCCGCAAATAGCTCCAAAGCCCTGGATCTCTGTGGTATGTTCCCGAAGCCCTGCAAAGGTCCCTCTTGCTCTGGCCTGCTGCTCCTCAGAAAACGTCACATGAAGCTTCTCTCCTTCAATTGAGATTTTTCCTTCGATCCCGCAGATGGGACATTCCACTGTGGTAGTACCATTCACGGTTAACAGATCCTGATGGCATACGGGGCAAGTACCCTGGGGACCGAACCATTGAATTTCAGAATCATCCTTTCCATATGCAAGAGCCGTTTGACGCCCCATCTCATACACATGGTTCATCAACTCTTCATCCAAAAGCGGATGGCCAATCGTTCCCATATTATGAGCATCACAATTACCGATCACCTTCATCATGGCCGGAAACCCGAACAAATGCATGGTAGCCGTTCCCATAGATACCCAATTCTTGGTGGATGCGCCGCCTACAGATATGTAGGAAACATAACGTTTTTTCAGCCGTTCCATAGGATAATCCTCCGCGTTCCCAGGAGCTTCCCCGTTTTTGCGTTTGTCAAGCACCCAATTGATGGCAGACACATCATGGCGGCAGGAAAAACGATCTACAAAATTCTTAAACTGTCCCACAGGCTGTAACACATAAACAGGCGCGCCTACAATCAGGCAGTCCGCTTCCCTTAAAGCTTCCTCCACCATCTGGAAATCATCTTTAATAACGCAATCGTTATCCCCGCCCTTTTCCAGACTTGTAGAACAAGCGCCGCAGCCAATACACCTGTCCACGGTTAATCTAGTTGTATTGATAAAGCGCACCTTGGCATCCGGGGCGGCGGCCTTTGCCCCGAATAATGCCTGCTTTACCAAAATATCCGTATTTGCATTCACTTTTCCAAATGAGAGTCCTAAAATATTCATCTTTTCACCTATCCTTATTTATAATATTCCTTTACTTTAAAATAAGTATAGCAAACTAATTTTCTTTTCTGTAGGACATATGTCATATATCAAAAATTTACCTGGACTTAAAAATCATTCTTCGCCTTTTTCTTTATTCTGAATCTCCAGTAATTGATCTATCTGCTTTAAAATATATTCCTGATATACAGGCTTTAATTCTCTGAATGTTGAGGAGGCCAATTCTATAAGCGGGTCAGGTTTCTCTTCAAACATAGTACCTTCTCCTGTTCTAAGCCATTCCTCGCTCACATGAAAAGTAAAACAGATTAATTTTATGATCCTGTCATTTACCTTATTATGTTTCAATTCAATCCCTGCAATGTAACCATTGGACATGGATAAGGCTTTTGCAAACTTCGCCTGTGACATATTCAATTTCTGCCGCACTTCTCTAACGCGCTGGTTGATGGACATGTAATTTTCTCCTTTCTATGTGTGTCCATCATATCATAATTTTGCTCACATTACAATCATCTACCATGTTTCTCACGCTTGACGCACTCATATAAAAATGCTAATATACTCATATAAAAAGCAAAAGGGAGGGAAGTTTTTTGGAGAATGTTGTTAAATCAGATGATTTTACTGTCAAATTTGGTAAGCTGTCCGAACAAAATCAAAAGTATATCTTGGCAATCCAGCAAGCATTATTATATGCACAAGCGGTAGAAAAAGAGGAGAAGAAACAAATGAAATACAAATCGTTTTCAAAAGAAACAAAAGATGAATTTTAGTTATGAAACGTAGAAAGGAAACACTTATGAAACGAAAGAAAGTTATGGCTCGCATATATGCTCTTACACTGGCAGTGAGCCTCATTACAGGCAATACATTACCCGCTTTTGCGGCAACGGCAGAAGAGCCGACAGAACTTGACGTACCGTCTACGGAAGAACAACTTGAGGATACATCACTTTCTTCTTCCGATGATACAACCAAAAAAAATTCCAATGAAAAAGAAATAAATGAAACTGCCGAGGCAGATACGGATACAAACACTTCTGACACACCATCGGCTGATCCGAAGGTTTCTGAGGAACCTCTTGATCCAACAACCGATGAAACTACGGAAACACCGAAAACCAATGACGAGCTCCTTGAGGATCCAAAAATATCTGACGAACTCCCGGAAAAACCAGAAACATCTGATGATACTGTACAAGAACCGGATACGTCTGACGAAACTGTACAAGAACCAGAAGCCTCCGATGAAACCGGAGAAGAAACAAAAACACCAGATGTAACAGAAGCCAAACCAGATACAGACAATGAAACGCAGGACTCCCCTAGTGCGTCTGACGAACCAAAAGCTGCGTCAGAAATACAGGACGAACCAGCAGATACATCGGAAAATTCTACTGTCCCGCCATCAAAAGAAGATCGGGAGGCTTTACCA